>JBBDSS010000006.1:0-150160 GCA_040904805.1 Homoserinimonas sp.
CCACAAATCCGCCGCCCTCAACGACCTCCAACAAGAACACCGACGAGAACACCGACGAGACCGTCAGCGCACGGGGTAGGACTCTGCCTCCGCATGCTCGATAGGCTTGCCGAATGACGCATGTGCTGGTGCTGAACGGCCCGAACCTCAATCGCCTGGGAACCAGGGAACCGGATGTCTACGGAACCGGTTCGCTGAGCGACCTGCGTGAGACTCTCGCCGTGTCAGGCGATACCGACATCGACCTGCGCCAGACCAACGACGAAGCCGAGCTGATCAGCTGGCTGCACGAAGCGGTCGACGCCGGCTCACCGGTCATCCTGAACCCAGCGGCGTTCACCCATTACTCGTACGCGCTGCGGGATGCCGCCGCCATGGTGACGAAGGCGGGGCTGCTCCTGGTCGAAGTGCATATCTCGAACCCGCACGCGCGTGAGGAGTTCCGCCACACCAGCGTGATCTCCGGTGTCGCGTCCGGCGTCATCGCCGGCTTCGGATTCGACTCCTACCTGCTCGCACTCGACCTCATTCGGCGCAGGAGCGTCTAACCGGTAAACTCTCCCTCCGGCGCACTCGTCGCAGGACATTCCCAATCGAACGGATCAACTCACGCATGGCTTCTACCGCTGACATCAAGAACGGTGTGGTTCTCAACATGGACGGCGGACTGTGGACCGTCATCGAGTTCCAGCACGTCAAGCCGGGCAAGGGCGGCGCGTTCGTACGCACCAAGGTGAAGAACGTGCGCACTGGCAAGACTGTCGACCGCACATTCAACGCCGGAGCGAAAATCGAGACCGAGACTGTCGACCGCAGCGACTTCCAATACCTGTACAAGGACGGCGACGGCTACGTGTTCATGAACACCAGCGACTACGACCAGATCACGCTCAGCGAAGTGCAGGTCGGCGACTCCGCCAACTTCATGCTGGAGAACCAGAACGTCACCATCGCGCTCCACAACGGCGACCCGCTCTACGTCGAGCTGCCGGCATCCGTCATCCTCGAGATCACCTACACCGAGCCAGGCCTGCAGGGCGACCGCTCGACCGGCGGCACCAAGCCGGCCACCGTCGAGACCGGCTACCAGATCCAGGTTCCGTTGTTCCTCGACCAGGGCACCAAGGTCAAGGTCGACACTCGCACCGGCGACTACCTGGGCCGCGTCAACGACTAGTGAGCGCTCGCACTAAAGCGCGCAAACGCGCTGTCGACCTCCTGTACGGGGCAGACCTCCGTGAAATCTCGCTGAACGAGGCTATCGCCGTCGAGTCCGCCCGGGCAGAGGCCGAGCCCGACCGCGAGGCGTCCTGGCGCTACGCCAGGGACATCGTCGTCGGCATCACCGAGCATGGCGATGAGATCGACGAGCTCATCGAGACCTACGCCCAGGGCTGGACCATCGACCGCATGCCGACTCTCGACCGCGCCATCGTGCGCATCGGCATCTGGGAGATCATGTTCAACGAGCAGGTGCCGGACTCCGTCGCGGTCTCCGAGGCGGTCAAGCTGGCGTCAGAACTCAGCACCGACGATTCGGCCGGATTCGTGAACGGCCTCCTGGGTCGCATAGCGCAGATCAGGCCGGCACCTTCAGGCCAGTAGGCAACGTTCGGCCCGGGTGACCGGCGCCGTCAGGTTTCCCTGCGTTACGCTCCCGCGTTTCGCACTGTTACGACGGCTCTCGTCGTCGATGAGGCACACTCGTAGTCTCCTGCTGTGACCAATCCCACAGCCTCCCTCCTCGGCACCCGTGCTCGGGCCTCCTCCGTTGTCCTGAACGGGGTGGGGAAGGCATTCGGGTCGCAGCGCGTCGTTCTCCACGACATCGACCTGGAGATCGCGCCGGGGGAGATCGTCGTCCTGCTCGGTGCCTCCGGCTGCGGAAAGTCCACCCTGCTGCGCCAGATCTCCGGCCTGGACACTCCGACGGTGGGCGAGATCAGCATTGACGGGTCCCTGGTCACGGCGATCGACCAGCGGTGCGCGGTCGGTTTCCAGGAGCCGCGCCTGTTGCCGTGGCGGTCCATCGCCCACAACGTCACGCTCGGCCTGCCCAGGAACTCCGACCGCTCCGCCGGAACCCGCCGAGTGGCTGAGCTGCTCGCCCTGGTCGGCCTGGAACACTCCAGTATCCTGCGGCCGCGCCAGGTGTCCGGGGGCATGGCCCAGCGCGCGTCGCTGGCGAGGGCGCTCGCCCGCGGACCCGGCGTGCTGGTGCTGGACGAACCGTTCGGAGCGCTGGACGCCCTGACCAGGTTGAAGATGCAGGACCTCCTCCTCGATATCCATGCGGTGGAGCCCGCCACCATCGTGCTCGTCACTCACGACGTCGACGAGGCGCTCTACCTCGCCGACCGGGTGGTGCTTCTCGGTGAGGAGCCGGGCGCAGCCTCCGCAGGCTCCAGCATCCGCTCGATCATCGACGTGCCTGGGGCACGCCCCAGAGACCGCGGGGATGCGCAACTCGCGCACCTGCGTGCCGAGCTGCTCAGCGGCCTCGGCGTTCATCCAACCGCAGTGACAACGAACTGAGGAACACCGCATGAGACTGACACCCGCACTGACCGTCCTGTCCATAGCCGGGTCCAGCATGCTGGCACTCACCGGCTGCGTCCCCGGTGAAGGTTCCGCGGCTCAGGCGGATGCTTCCGCGACCGGGCAATGGACGTCCGACACGCTGAACATCGACTTTGCCACCTACAATCCGTTGAGCCTGGTGATCAAGGAGAAGGGCTGGCTCGAAGGCGAACTCGACGGTGTGACGGTCACCTGGTTGCAATCGGCCGGATCGAACAAGGCGAACGAGGCTCTCCGGGCCGGCGCGATCGACGTCGGATCCACCGCAGGGTCTGCCGCACTGCTGGCGCGTTCGAACGGCTCGCCGATTCAGGTGATCGACCTGTACTCGCAGCCGGAGTGGTCGGCGATCGTGGTACCGGACGGCTCGGGCATCGACTCTGTCGGAGACCTGCGGGGGAAGTCAATCGCCGCCACCAAGGGAACCGACCCGTATTTCTTCCTGCTCCAGACGCTGGAGGAGGCGGGCATTGGGCTCGACGAGGTCACCATCCAGAACCTTCAGCACGCCGATGGGGGAGCGGCGCTCCTCTCCGGTGCCGTTGATGCCTGGTCGGGGCTCGACCCGATCATGGCGACCGCGGAGGTCGAATCCGGCGCCAGGCTGATCTACCGGAATATCGACTTCAACACCTACGGCTTCCTCAACGCCACAGAACCCTTCTTGACGAAATCCCCGGATCTTGCCCAGGTCGTGGTCGATGCCTATGAGAAAGCCAGGGAATGGACTGCGGCAAACCCGGAGGAGACGGCGCAGATCCTCGCCGACTACTCCGGAATCTCCATCGAGATAGCCCGCAAGGTGCTCCTTGAGCGCACCAACCTCGACGTCGGGGCACCAGGGCAGAAGCAGCGCGACGTGCTCGAAGTCGTTGGACCGATCTTCGTCGACTCCGGCGACGTCGCTGACCAGAAGTCGATCGACACGGCCCTGGACTCCCTATTCAATGACACCTTCTTCGCCGCGTCCGATCCCGGCCGAATCGGATAGATCGTGTCGACCATCACGGATGAACGGCCCACCCTTGACCACTACACCTCCGGGTCCGACCACTCGGCTGCGGGCACTGACGCGGACCCGTTCGAGACGACGCGAGATCGAAGCCGGCGTAGTGGCAAAGGCTGGGTGATCGGCGGCGGCCTCCTGTTGCCCGTCGCGCTGCTGGCCGGGTGGATCGCGATCACCCAGTTCGCCTGGGTGGCGGCCTATCGGCTTCCGGCTCCGGAGACTGTCTGGCTGGCCGCCCTCGACCTGCGAGATCGCGGCCAGTTGGGGCTCCACATCGCCATCTCCACCCAGCGCGTCATCATCGGCTTCGTGGTCGGCGCCGTCGCAGGACTGGTCCTCGGCTCGGTGGTCGGGCTCTCCCGCCGCGGAGCCATCCTGCTCGCCCCGACAATCGGGGCGTTCAGGGCCGTGCCGTCCCTGGCCTGGGTTCCCTTGCTGGTGCTCTATATCGGGATCAACGAGGACTCGAAGGTAACGCTGATCGCGCTCGGTGCCCTTTTCCCGGTCTATACGACCGTCGCCGGCGCGCTGCGCCATGTGGACCCGCATTTGGTGGAGCTTGGCCGGGCCTACGGTCTGGGCCGATTCGAACTTCTCCGCCAGGTCCAGCTCCCCGCGGTCGTGCCGAGCATCGTGTCCGGGCTCCGCCTCGCCCTCGCGCAGGCCTGGCTGTTCCTGGTCGCCGCTGAGCTCATCGCGTCGTCGATGGGCCTCGGCTTCCTGCTGGTGGACTCTCAGAACAACGGCAGGGTCGACCGGCTGTTCCTCACGATCATCCTGCTCGGCATCCTGGGCAAGACGACGGATGCCCTCATCGGACTGCTGGAAAGATACCTGCTGAAGCGCTGGGGTTAGCACCGCCGGCCCACCGCTATGCTGGAGGGAACAGACATCCTTTAAGTTCCGTCCAGAGAGGCGGGGAAGGAGGTCAGATTGCCCACACGCACCGTGTTGCAGCAAGCTGATATCTCTCGAGCGTTGACTCGTATCTCCCATGAGATCCTGGAGTCCAATCGGGGATCGTCCGGGCTGGTGCTCCTCGGCATCCCCACCCGCGGCGTCCACCTGGCGCGGCGGCTGGCCGCCAGGCTGCGCGAGATCTCCGGGGAGGACATCCCCGCGGGTGCAGTCGATGTGACGATGTACCGCGACGACCTCTCCCGCGGGAGGGTCCGCACGCCGGCCCCGACGCAGATCCCCCCAGGAGGCATCGACGGCGCGACAGTGGTACTGGTTGACGACGTCCTGTATTCCGGGCGCACTATCCGGGCGGCACTCGACGCCCTCGGCGACCTCGGGCGGCCGAAGGCGGTGCGGCTCGCCGTACTCATCGACCGGGGCCATCGGGAGTTGCCGATTCGCCCCGATTTCGTCGGGAAGAACCTGCCATCGTCCCGCGACGAACGCGTCAACGTGCGGGTGGTCGAAGTGGACGGAGAAGACTCCATCACCATCGACGACCCGGAGGTGCGCGAATGAGGCATTTGCTGAGCACCAGGGACCTCGACCGGGACGACGCCATCGCCATCCTCGATGTCGCAGAGGACATGGCGGATGTCGCCGGTCGCGAGGTCAAGAAGCTCCCGGCCCTGCGCGGCAAGACCGTGGTCAACCTGTTCTTCGAGGACTCCACCCGCACCAGGATTTCCTTCGAGGCTGCGGCCAAGCGTCTCAGCGCGGATGTCATCAACTTCAGCGCCACAGGCTCGAGCGTGTCGAAGGGCGAGAGCCTGAAGGACACCGCCCAGACACTTGCCGCCATGGGGGCGGACGCGGTTGTCGTGCGCCACGGCGCCTCAGGGGCACCCAGGGTATTGGCCGACGGCGGCTGGATCGACGCCGGAATCGTGAACGCGGGAGACGGCACCCACGAGCATCCGACCCAGGCCCTGCTCGACGCCTTCACCATCCGCCGCAGGCTGCACGGGGCTGCCTCCCGCGGCAAGGGGCTGGACGGTACGACGGTGACGATTGTCGGCGACATCCTGCACTCCCGCGTCGCCCGCTCCAACGTCTGGCTGCTCTCTGCCCTGGGCGCCGCGGTGCGCCTGGTCGCCCCACCGACGCTGTTGCCTGTCGGAGCAGCCGAGTGGCCGGTGGAGGTGCATTACGACCTGGACACCGCGCTGGCGACGGCTCCGGACGTCGTGATGATGCTGCGCATCCAGGCCGAGCGGATGCACGCCGCGTTCTTCCCCAATCCGCGGGAGTACGCCAGGCGCTGGGGCCTCGACGACGCGCGTTTGTCCAGGTTGGGCTCGGATACGATTGTCATGCACCCCGGCCCGATGAACCGCGGGCTCGAGATTTCCTCCGGAGCGGCCGATTCACGCCACTCGACAGTGCGGGAGCAGGTTGCGAACGGGGTGGCAGTGAGAATGGCAGTGCTGTACCTGCTGCTGTCCGGAACGGTGGAGGACTGATATGCGCACGTTGATTCAGGCAGCAGCGCTGGCCGACGGGACCTCGACCGACATCCTCATCGATGGCGGAGTGATCGTCGAACTCGGCACCGGCCTCAACGCCGCCGGCGCCCGGCGGGTGGACGCCGCCGGCCTGATCGCGCTCCCAGGCCTTGTCGACCTCCACACCCACCTGCGGGAACCCGGGTTCGAGCAGAGCGAAACCGTCCTCACCGGCTCGCGAGCGGCCGCCATCGGCGGCTTCACGGTGGTGCACGCCATGGCGAACACCTTCCCGGTCGCCGACACCGCTGGGGTGGTCGAACAGGTCCAGTCGCTCGGCGACGCGGCCGGGTACGTCACCGTGCGACCGGTCGGCGCCGTCAGTGCAGGGCTGCTGGGGGAGAACCTCGCCGAGCTCGGTGCGATGGCCAGCAGCCGAGCGGCGGTGCGTGTCTTCTCGGATGACGGGAAATGCGTCTCGGATGCCCTGCTCATGCGTCGCGCGCTGGAGTATGTGAAGGCGTTCGACGGCGTCATCGCCCAGCACGCGCAGGAGCCGCGACTGACCGAGGGCGCCCAGATGAACGAGGGAACCCTATCCGGCGAGCTGGGCCTGGCCGGGTGGCCGGCCGTCGCCGAGGAGGCGATCATCGCCAGGGACGTCCTGCTGGCAGAGCACGTCGGTTCACGGGTGCACATCTGCCACCTCTCCACCGCAGGATCGGTGGATGTGGTGCGCTGGGCGAAGTCCCGCGGCATCGCCGTCACCGCAGAGGTCACCCCGCACCACCTGCTGCTCGACGAGCAACTGGTGCATGGCTATGACGCCACCTACAAGGTGAACCCGCCGCTGCGCCGCGCCGAGGATGTGCAGGCGCTTCGCGAGGGCCTGGCCGACGGCACCATCGACATCATCGCCACCGACCATGCGCCTCACCCCCTCGAAGCCAAGGAATGCGAGTGGAGCGCGGCCGCATTCGGCATGGTCGGGCTCGAGTCCGCGCTCTCAGTCGCGCAGGCCGCGGTGGTGGATACCGGTCATATCGCCTGGACGGATGTCGCCCGCGTCCTGTCCCAGGCACCTGCAAGCATCGGACGGGTAGCCGGCTACGCCGACGGAATCGTGGCCGGAGCGCCGGCCAACCTGACCCTGTACGACCCGACGGAGGCCCGAGACTTCTCGGCAGCCATGCTGCGCGGACGAAGTGTCAACACGCCGTTCGTCGGACGGACGCTGCCGGGGCAGGTCATCGCCACCATCCACCGCGGGAACCCCACAGTACTGGACGGCGAGCTCATCGACCCGGAGACGGTGGCCGCGCACCGAGCGACCGCGGATGGAGCCCATCATGGATAGACCGATTCTCATGGCAGTGGTGATGGCATTCCTGCTTCTTCTCCTTGCCCTGATGCTTTTCGGCTGGCGCCGGCGACAGCGCAGCCAGTCGCAGCTCCCTCGCCCCCTCGGGCTTCCGGATGACCCTGGGCCGGTGTCTCTGGAGGTGGCCGCCTTCTACGTCGCCACCACGCTGGCCGGAGAACCGCTGAACCGGATCGCCGTAGGCGGCCTCGGCTATCGCGCTCGCGCCAGCGTGGGAGTCACCGACCGGGGCCTGACGCTGTCCATTCCCGGACAACCGACGATCTTCATCCCGGCCACCGGCATCCGCTCAGTCGAGAAAGCCACCTGGGCCATCGACCGCGCGGTGGAGGAGGGCGGCCTGGTGCTGATCCGTTGGGCGCTCGGCGCGCCTGCTGCCGACAGCACCGAGGTTGACAGTTACCTCCGCATCGGTGATCCCGCCCTGGCAGCACAATTCTTCGAATCCGCGCAGCAATTGCACGCCAACGTTTCCCAGACAGGAGGTCGCGCCCAGTGACCAGGCACGAACCCGCCGTACTCGTTCTCGAGGACGGCACCAACTACCGCGGATCCGCCTACGGGGCGACCGGCTCCAGCCTCGGCGAAGCCGTCTTCGCGACCGGGATGACCGGGTACCAGGAGACCCTGACCGATCCGTCCTACGCCGGGCAGATCGTCGTGATGACGGCTCCCCACATCGGGAACACCGGTGTGAACCCCGAAGACGACGAGTCCGCCCAGATCTGGGTCTCCGGCTTCGTCGTCCGCGATCCGGCCAGGGTGGTGTCCAACTACCGGGCCACCGGCAGCCTCGACGATCGGCTGGTGCAGGACGGAATCGTCGGCATCAGCGGCATCGACACGCGGGCAGTGGTCCGCAGGCTCCGGGATGCCGGGGTGATGCGGGCCGGGATCTTCTCAGGGGAGGATGCGGCCCTGCCCCTTGAGACCCAGCTGGACTCTGTTCGGTCGGCGGCGGAGATGGCCGGGCTGAACCTCTCGTCGACCGTGTCGACGCGCGAGCCCTACCTGCTGGCGGCTGAGGGGGAGCAGGTGGGAAGAGTCGCCGTGCTCGACCTCGGCGTCAAGGCGTCAACGCTGCGCTACCTCGCCGTTCGAGGATTCGACGTCCATGTCCTCCCGCAGACCACGACTACGGCAGAACTGCTTGAACTGAAGCCGACAGCGGTGTTCTATTCGAACGGGCCGGGCGACCCTGGCGCATCCGACGACCACGTCGAACTGCTGCGAGCTGTGCTCACGGAGCGCATCCCGTTCTTCGGGATCTGCTTTGGCAACCAGCTTCTGGGCCGGGCACTCGGTTTCGGCACCTACAAGCTGCCGTTCGGCCACCGCGGCATCAACCAGCCGGTAGTGGACCGCTCGACCGGCCGGGTCGAGGTCACCTCGCACAACCACGGCTTCGCGGTGGACGCCCCGATCGGCGCCGCCGTGGAGTCACCGGCGGGATTCGGCCGGGTGGAGGTCAGTCACGTCAACCTGAACGACAACGTGGTGGAGGGACTGAGGGCGCTCGACATCCCCGCGTTCTCCGTCCAGTACCACCCGGAAGCTGCCGCCGGACCGCACGACGCGAACTACCTGTTCGACCGATTCAGAGAAATGGTCGTTTCGCACGTTGCCTCGACCAGCGAGGAGAACTAATGCCGAAACGCGAAGATATCCGGTCGGTACTGGTGATCGGCTCCGGCCCCATCGTGATCGGCCAGGCCTGCGAGTTCGACTATTCAGGGACCCAGGCCTGCCGCGTACTCCGCGAGGAGGGGGTCCGGGTCATCCTGATCAACTCGAATCCGGCGACCATCATGACCGACCCGGATTTCGCCGACGCCACCTACATCGAGCCGATTTCCTGGCAGGTGATCGAAGCGATCATCGCCAAGGAACGCCCGGATGCGATCCTCCCCACCCTGGGCGGCCAGACTGCGTTGAACGCTGCCATCGAACTGCACGACCACGGGATCCTGGAAAAGTACGATGTCGAGTTGATCGGAGCGAACTTCGAGGCGATCAACAAGGGCGAGGACCGCCTGATCTTCAAAGAACTGGTGCTGGCCTGCGGGGCGGACGTGGCACGCTCGCACATCGCCCACACTGTCGATGAAGCGGTCGCGTTCGCCGAAGACCTGGGCTATCCGCTCGTCATCCGCCCGTCATTCACGATGGGCGGGCTCGGCTCCGGATTCGCCTACACCCGCGCCGAACTGGTGCGGATGGTGACCGACGGACTGCACCAGAGCCCGACCAGCGAGGTGCTGCTCGAAGAGTCGATCCTCGGCTGGAAGGAGTACGAGCTCGAGCTGATGCGCGACACCGCGGACAACACGGTGGTGGTCTGCTCGATCGAGAACGTCGATCCGGTCGGCGTGCACACTGGCGACTCCATCACCGTCGCCCCTGCGCTCACCCTGACCGACGTCGAATTCCAGAACCTGCGGAACATCGGCATCGAAATCATCCGCGCCGTCGGTGTCGATACCGGCGGCTGCAACATCCAGTTCGCGATCGACCCGGCGACGGGGCGCGTGATCGTGATCGAGATGAACCCCCGCGTGTCCCGCTCCAGTGCGTTGGCGTCCAAGGCGACCGGTTTCCCGATCGCGAAGATCGCGGCGAAGCTGGCCATCGGCTACCGCCTCGATGAGATCCCGAACGACATCACCAGGGTCACTCCGGCAAGCTTCGAGCCCACCCTCGACTACGTGGTCGTCAAGGTGCCGCGTTTCGCCTTCGAGAAGTTCCCGGCAGCCGACCAGACCCTGACCACCACCATGAAGTCGGTGGGTGAAGCGATGGCGATCGGCCGCAACTACTCCTCCGCCCTGCAGAAGGCACTGAGGTCCCTGGAAAAGCGCGGATCATCATTCCACTGGAACGGCGACCCGCGCACCAGGGAAGAACTGCTGAAGACGTCCTCGGTGCCGACCGACGGCCGCATCGTGACGGTGCAGCAGGCGCTGCTGGCTGGGGCGACCTCAGAGGAGGTCTTCGAGGCGACGGGGATCGACCCCTGGTTCATCGACCAGATCATCCTCATCAACGAGGTCGCAGCGACGGTGGCGGATTCCGTGGAGCTCGACTTCAGCACGCTGCGGCTGGCCAAGGACCACGGCTTCAGCGACCACCAGATCGCCGAGCTCAGGGGGCTCGACGAGGGTGAGGTGCGCAGCATCCGCCACGGCCTGGACCTGCGCCCGGTGTTCAAGACTGTCGACACCTGCGCGGGGGAGTTCCCGGCGCTGACGCCGTACCACTACTCCAGTTACGACCAGGAGACCGAGGTGATACCGAGCGAGCGTCGCAAGGTGGTCATCCTGGGCTCCGGCCCGAACCGGATCGGGCAGGGCGTCGAGTTCGACTACTCCTGCGTGCACGCGTCATTCGCGCTCTCCGCCGCCGGATTCGAGACGATCATGATCAACTGCAACCCGGAGACCGTGTCGACCGACTACGACACCTCCGACCGGCTCTACTTCGAACCGCTGACCCTCGAAGACGTGCTCGAGGTGATCCACGCGGAGAGCCGGAGCGGTGAGCTGGTGGGTGTCATCGTGCAGCTGGGCGGACAGACGGCCCTCGGCCTGGCCAAGGGGCTCAAGGCCGCCGGAGTGCCCATCCTGGGCACCTCGCCTGAGGCCATCGACCTGGCGGAGGAGCGCGGCCTGTTCCAGGGCCTGCTGGACGACGCCGGGCTGCTGGCGCCGCGCAACGGCACCGCCATCGACTACCAGGGAGCTGTCACTGTCGCCGAGGAGATCGGCTACCCGGTGCTCGTGCGCCCGTCCTACGTGCTCGGCGGCCGCGGCATGGAGATCGTCTACGACAGCCCGTCACTGGCCGACTACTTCGAACGGATGTCCGGCCAGGGCATCATCGGGCCGTCGCATCCGCTGCTGGTGGACCGCTTCCTCGATGATGCGGTGGAGATCGATATCGACGCGCTCTACGACGGAGATCAGCTCTATGTCGGCGGCGTCATGGAACATATCGAGGAGGCCGGAATCCACTCCGGCGACTCCAGTTGCACTCTGCCGCCGGTCACCCTCGGTCGCGAGGTCATCGACCGGGTGCGCGAGGCCACCCTGGCCATCGCTCAGGGCATCGGCGTTCGCGGCCTCCTCAACGTGCAGTTCGCCATCGGTGCCGGCGTGCTCTACGTGCTCGAGGCCAACCCGCGGGCATCGCGCACTGTGCCGTTCGTCGCCAAGGCGCTCGGCCTGCCGATCGCCAAGGCCGCCTCGCTGATCATGACCGGCACCAGCATCCGCGAGCTGATCGACAGCGGGATGCTGCCGGAGCAGGACGGTTCAGTAGTTCCGATGGATTCCCCGGTGGCCGTCAAGGAGGCTGTGCTGCCGTTCAAGCGGTTCCGCACCAGGGAGGGCCGCATCGTCGACTCCGTGCTCGGCCCGGAGATGCGCTCCACCGGTGAGGTCATGGGCATCGACTCCGACTTCCCGCGGGCGTTCGCCAAGAGCCAGGAGGCCGCCTATGTGCGGCTCCCGCAGGGCGGGGCGGTATTCGTCTCTGTCGCCGACCGCGACAAGCGGGCGATCATCCTCCCGGTACTGCGCCTGCAACAGCTCGGGTTCAGCATCCTCGCCACGATCGGCACGGCGGAGATCCTCAGCCGGAACGGCATCTCAGCACAGGTCGTGCGCAAGTACGACCAGGGGGAGTCGACGGTGGAAGGCGAGCTCTCGATCGTCGAACTGATCGCCAACGAACAAGTCGACATCGTCATCAACACCCCGAGCGGCCGAAGCGCCAGAGCCGATGGCTACGAGATCAGGGCGGCAGCAGTCGCCGCCGACCTGCCGCTGTACACCACGATCGCCCAGCTGGGCGCGGCCGTGCATTCGATCGAAATGACGCGGGAAGGCTTTGACGTGAGATCGTTGCAGGACTACGCAATCGACCGAGCGGAAAGGCTGGCACTGATTGACTAGTTTCGGCTCCCGCCTGGCCGCCGGCGCCCAGGAGCACGGCCAACTGTGTGTCGGTATCGACCCGCATGCCTGGCTTCTCGACGAGTGGAGGCTCGCGGACTCCGCGGCCGGCGCGCGTGACTTCGGGCTGCGCGTGGTCGAGGCCGCCGCCGGACAGGTCGCGGTCGTCAAGCCGCAGGTCGCATTCTATGAACGGTTCGGGTCGGCCGGGTACGCTGCACTCGAGGGTGTCCTGGCCGCCGCCCGCTCTGCCGGATTGCTGGTGATCGCCGATTCCAAACGCGGAGACGTCGGAACGAGCGTCGAAGCCTATGCGCAAGCCTGGCTCACCCCTGGCAGCCCGCTGGAAGCCGACGCGATGACGGTGAGCGCCTACCAAGGGGTCGGCTCGCTCCGGGCTCCACTGGAACTTGCCGAACAGCACGGCAAGGGCATCTTCGTGCTGGGCGCCACCTCGAACCCCGAAGCGGCCTCTATCCAACTTGCCAGAACCGAAGCCGGCGAGTCCGTCGCCCAGGCGATCGTCCGCGAGACCGCCGACTGGAATGCGACCCGCTCTCCCGGCCGGCTCGGGTCGGTGGGCGTCGTCATCGGCGCCACCGTCGACGCATCCG
The DNA here is from genome assembly GCA_040904805.1 of Homoserinimonas sp. Lineage (GTDB taxonomy): Bacteria > Actinomycetota > Actinomycetes > Actinomycetales > Microbacteriaceae > RYN-87. The sequence goes on from JBBDSS010000006.1 coordinate 12,942, forward strand.
CCTACGGAATCGACTTCGCCGGGCTGCGAAACGTCCCGATTCTCGCCCCCGGGTTCGGGCATCAGGGTGCGCGCATCGACCAGCTTCCCGAACTTTTCGGGGTGGCGGCGCCCGCGGTGCTGGTCAGTGTGTCGCGCAGCATCCTGAGCGTCGGCCCGCAGAAGCTGAGGGCGTCCATCGCACAGCAGGCCGCAGAGGTACTGGCATGCCGCGCATAGCCCCGCCGGAGGTCGACCGGACGGCAGCATCCCGGGCAGCGGTCGCCGCCCGTCGGGCGCGAGCCGCAGTCAAGCAGGACATTTCGCAGCACCGGCGCACCCCGCTTGAAGTTGCCGAGACCGCTTGGCTGGGGGAGCCCGCCAGGCCGGAGGCATCGCTGCGGGTGCGCGAGCTGCTCGGGAGCATCCCCGGACTCGGCCCCATCCGGGTGGGCACGATCATGGAGCGGCTGGGCATCGCCGATTCCAAACGGGTCGGCGGCCTGGGCACCAGGCAGCGCAGGGCCCTCCGGGACTGGCTCACCACCAGGGAGGCCCGCGAGGAACGGCGCCGACCGTCGCGCCTGGTGGTGCTGGCCGGCCCCACCGCGGTCGGCAAGGGCACGGTTTCCAGCTATATCCGTGAGAACTACCCCGGCGTTCACCTCTCCGTCTCCGCGACCACCCGGAAGCCGCGCCCGGGCGAACTGCACGGTGTCAACTACTACTTTGTGAGCGACGAGGAGTTCGACAACCTCGAGGCGACCGGTCGAATGCTGGAAACGGCCACAGTCCACAACGCCCACCGTTACGGAACGCCGAGGGCGCCGATCGAGGAGGCGTTGGCCGCGGGCCGCAGTGTGCTGCTGGAGATCGATATCCAGGGCGCGCGGTCGGTCAAACGGGCCATGCCCGAAGCCGTCCTCGTCTTCCTGCTGCCACCGACCTGGGAGGAGCTGGTCCGCAGGTTGATCGGTCGTGGCACCGAAGACGCCGCTGAACAGGCTCGCCGGCTGGAGACCGCGAAGGTCGAACTGGCCGCCCAGGGCGAGTTCGATTACAAGGTCATCAACCACACTGTCAGCGAAGCCGCGCAGGAAGTCGTAGACTTGATGTCCGTGCCCGGACCGGCGGCGTTAGCGCGCCCGGCCGCACCTCGCGGCACGGCATCCCACTAGATTTCAAGGAGCAACCACCATGGTCGAACGTTCACAGGGCATCATCGACCCGCCCATCGACGAGCTGCTCACGAGGGTCGATTCCAAGTATGCGCTGGTCATCTTCGCCTCGAAGCGGGCCCGCCAGATCAACGACTACTACGCAGACCTCCACGAGGGAAGCCTGTTCGACAACGTCGGGCCGCTGGTCGACTCGACCATCGACGACAAGCCATTGTCGGTCGCACTGCACGAGATCAACGACGACAAGCTGGTTGCCAAGCCGCTCGCCGAATAGCCGGGTTCGCTGACACAAGCGGATATCAGCGACAATGGCACTGTGGCATCTCCAGTCCTGAACATCGTCGTCGGCATCACCGGCGGTATCGCCGCCTACAAGGCCGTCGGGGTTGTCCGATCGCTGGTGCTCGCCGGTCACGACGTCCACGTCGTGGCCACGACTGCCGCGCTCCGGTTCGTCGGGCGCCCAACACTTGAAGCGATCAGCCGGAATCCGGTTCACAACGAACTGTACGAAGGCGTCGCCGAGGTACGACACGTCGCCATCGGCCAGGCCGCCGACCTGATCGTGATCGCCCCGGCCACCGCCAACACCATCGCCAAGCTTGCCGGCGGCCTCGCTGACGATCTATTGGGCAACACCATCCTCGCCAGCACGGCGCCACTGGTGATCGCCCCGGCCATGCATACCGAGATGTGGGCCAATGCCGCCACCGTGGCCAACCTGGCCACCCTGCGCAGTCGCGGCGTCTTCGTGGTCGGACCAGCCTCGGGCCAGTTGACCGGAACTGACTCCGGCCCCGGCCGGATGGCGGAGCCGGATGACATCGTCGCTGCCGCGCTCGGAGCCGTCCGTCCGCAGGACCTCGCCGGCAAGCGCATCCTGGTGACCGCTGGCGGCACGCGCGAACCACTGGACCCGGTGCGGTTCATCGGCAATCGCTCCAGCGGGCGCCAGGGCATCGCCATCGCCGCCGCGGCAGCCGCCAGGGGGGCCACCGTCACGCTGATCGGGGCCAACCTCGAAGCTCACGTCCCGGCATCCGTCCGAATGCACCCGGTCAGCTCGACGGCCGATCTGGAAGCCGCAGTCACCGAGGTGGCTGCGGACTCCGACGTGGTCATCATGGCCGCCGCTGTCTCCGACTATCGCCCTGAAGCCATTGCCGAGGGCAAGATCAAGAAAGAAACCGCCGGCGAGCGGATGTCCATCTCGTTGGTGAAGAATCCGGACATCCTCGCCGGGCTGTCGGCCGCCCGCACCCCTGGGCAGACCATCATCGGTTTTGCGGCCGAAACCGAATCCGACCCGGCCAGGCTGCTCGAGCTGGGCCGCGAGAAGATCGCCCGCAAAGGGTGCGACTATCTGGTCCTCAACACGGTCGGGTGGTCGCAGGGCTTCGCCACAGAAGGTAATTCGATCACAATCGTCGATGCCGCCGGCGTTATAGTGAGCGAGGCCACCGGGAGCAAGTCGTCGGTGGCTGATCGTGTTCTCGACCTGCTCGCCTGAGCGCGCCCGTCGATCGCACGACGACCAGGCTCGATTTTTCTAACCAGGAAGGGCCCCTCGATGACCCCCCCGCTTCGCCTGTTCACCTCGGAATCCGTGACCGAGGGACATCCGGACAAGATCTGCGACCAGATCTCGGATCGAATCCTGGATGCCCTGCTCGAGCAGGATCCCCGCAGCCGGGTGGCGGTCGAGACGCTGGTGACGACCGGACTGGTGCATGTCGCCGGTGAAGTCACCACGGAGGGCTACGTCGAGATTCCGCGCATCGTGCGCGAGGTCATCACCGGGATCGGCTACAACTCATCGGAGGTGAGCTTCGACGGGAGCAACTGCGGCGTGACGGTGTCGATCGGCGCCCAGTCACCCGACATCGCCCAGGGTGTCGACGTTGCCCTGGAAGAGCGGGAAGGCCATGGCGGCGACCCCCTCGACCACCAGGGCGCAGGCGACCAGGGCATCATGTACGGGTTCGCCACCACTGAGACCCCGTCGTTCATGCCGCTTCCGATCTGGCTGGCTCACCGCCTCGCCGAAAGGCTGGCCGAGGTGCGCAAGGACCAGCTGCTCGACTACCTGCGGCCGGATGGCAAGACCCAGGTCACCATCGGCTACGACGGCTTCGTGCCGCGCACCATCGACACGGTGGTGATGTCGACGCAGCACGCACCGGGAGTGTCGCTATCCGCTCTGGCTTCCGACCTGGCCGAATTCGTCATCAACCCGGTTCTGGAGTCCTCAGGCCTCGACGCGTCAGCGGCGAAGCTGCTGATCAACCCCACCGGGAAGTTCGAGATCGGCGGGCCGAAGGGTGACGCCGGACTCACCGGGCGCAAGATCATCGTTGACACCTATGGCGGCACCGCCCGCCACGGCGGGGGAGCGTTCAGCGGGAAGGACCCGTCGAAGGTCGACCGCTCGGCGGCGTACGCGCTGCGCTGGGTGGCCAAGAACGCGGTCGCCGCCGGGCTGGCCGAGCGCCTGGAAGTGCAGGTCGCGTACGCCATCGGCAAGGCCGCCCCGGTCGGCCTGTACGTCGAAAGCTTCGGCACCGGTGTGGTCAGCGACGAGGTAATCATCGGCGCCATCAACGAAGTGTTCGACCTGCGGCCGGCCGCCATCATCCGTGATCTGGACCTGCTGCGCCCGATCTACGCCCAGACCGCCACCTACGGCCACTTCGGCCGCGAGCTTCCCGACTTCACCTGGGAGCGCCTGGATCGCGTCGACGAGCTGCGCAGCGTGGCCGGCCTGTAGCAATGGCGGGATCGTAGCGATGCCGGGCTCGGCACCGATAGCCAGGGTCCTGATCGATTCCGCCCTGCCGCAACTGGACCGGCTGTTCGACTACTCGATCCCCCCTGCCCTGTCGGCTACAGCGGTACCAGGGGTCAGGGTGAAAGTCCCACTTCGTTCGGCCGGCAGGGTGGCCGAGGGGTTCATCGTCGAACTGGTCGACACAGTGGAGTACACCGGCGTGCTGAGCGAGCTCGACTCCGTCGTGTCGCCGATCCCGGTGCTCGCCCCCGAGGTGTACGCGCTCGCCCGTCGCCTCGCCGACCGGGCGGCGGGCAACGCCAACGACATCGTGCGGCTGGCCGTCCCCAAGCGGCAGGTTCGGGTCGAGAAGACCTGGCTGACCGGAGAGGCGCAGGAGCTCAGCGTCGTGCGAGCGATTGCCGCGGACGACTATGCAGCGGACGCCTTCAGTTCAGTTCTCGAGGCCGGCGGCAGGGTGGCCCTCGATGCGGTGCCGCGGCTGGTGCAGCTGGCCGACGGTTCCTGGGTGGGGCATTGGGCGGCGACACTGGCGGCGTTGGCGACACAAGTGGTGGCCGCAGGGAAGTCTGCCATCCTCGCGGTGCCCGACTACCGCGACCAGGAGCAACTGCAGGCCGCACTGGCCGCTGTCCTTCCCGGGGACCGCATCGTGCGACTGGACGCCAGGCAGTCGAACCCGGAACGCTACCTGGACCTCCTCTCCTGCCTGGACGGCCGCCCCCGCGTCATCGTCGGCAACCGCTCGGTCGTCTACGCCCCGGCGACCCACCTCGGCCTGATCGCCCTGTGGGACGACTCCGATCCGCTGCACGCTGAACCCCTCAGCCCGTACGTGCACGCCCGGGATGCCGCCCTGTTACGCCAGGAACAACAGGGCTGTGCGCTCGTCTTCGCCGGACACGCTCGGAGCACCGAAGTCCAGCGGCTGGTCGAGCACGGCTGGGCGACCCAGGTGAGCCCGGAGCGCGCCTACCTGCCGAAGGTCATCCCGACCGCTGGGCAGGGCGCGGACAACCCGCAGGCGGCCGCCGCCCGCATTCCGTCGACCGCCTGGCAACAGGCCCGTGAAGCCCTCCGCGTCGGACCGGTACTGGTCCAGGTGTCACGGCCGGGCTACGCGCCCAGGCTGGCCTGCGACAGCTGCGGCCAGTCGGCTCGCTGCACGGCCTGTGAGGGTCCGCTGGGGATGAAATCGGCCCGCTCCACCCCCGCCTGCCACTGGTGCGGCGCCCTCGCAGTGAACTGGTCCTGTCAGAACTGCGAGGGAGACCGCTACCGACTTGTCGGACAGGGATCCACCCGCACGGCCGAGGACCTGGGGCGGGCATTCCCCGGCGTAAAGGTCATCGTCGCTGACGGCGACCGGCCACTGCTCACCGTGCCGGATGCGCCCGCGCTGGTCATCTCGACCAGGGGCGCTGAGCCGGTCGCCGACGGCGGCTACCGGGCGGTGCTTCTGCTCGACGGTGAGCGGATGCTCGCCCGCGAGGCCCTGCGGGTGGGGGAGGACTGCCTGCGCTGGTGGTCGAACGCGGCAGCGCTGGCCGCCCCGGGTGCCCCGGTCATCCTGGTCGGGGTCGGCGGGGCATTGGCCACGGCCATGGCGACCTGGCGGTTGGCCGACTACGCGCACTCCGAACTTTCCGACCGCCGGCGGCTGCGCTTCCCCCCGGCCGTGCGGGTCGCGACGATCACCGGCAGCGCTGACGCCGTGGACTCTGCGGTGGCTGAGGTCGCCGAGCTGACCGGCGTCGACGTGCTCGGACCAACCGCCGTGGAAACCGGAGTGCGGGCGATCGCGCGGTTCGACTACGGGGTGGGGCTCCAGGTCGCCGGCATCCTTCGCTCCGCGGTCATCCGGAATGCGACCACCAGGCGCAAGAGGGTTCCCCCGGGTGAAGGACGCTCGTCGGCACTGCCTACACTTAAAGTGCGGTTTGACGATTCAGAGCCGTTCGCCTACTGATGGGACGCCCGTGAGCGGAATGAAACTGGTCTTTGCCGGGAGCCCGGATGCGGCGGTGCCGAGCCTGCGTCGGCTCGCCGGCTCCGACCACGAGCTGGCGGCGGTCATCACCAGGGACGATTCTCCTCAGGGCAGAAAGAGGATCCTGACCCAGACGCCGGTCTCTGCCGCGGCTGCCGAGCTGGACTTGCCGGTGATCAAGGCCAACCGGCTCGATGCGGCCGTGACCGCGGGGGTTGATGCCCTGGCGCCAGACCTCGGCGTGATCGTGGCGTACGGCGGCCTGGTGCGGGAACCTCTGCTGTCGACCCCGAAGCTCGGCTGGATCAATCTCCACTTCTCCCTGCTGCCGCGCTGGCGCGGTGCGGCACCGGTGCAGCGGGCCATCATCGCCGGCGACGATGTGACCGGCGCCTCCGTCTTCCAACTCGTTGATGAGCTGGATGCCGGCGACGTCTATGGCAGGTACACCCAGCCGATCGGGTCCCACGAGACGGCGGGGCATCTGCTCGCGTCGCTCGCTGACGGTGGCGCGCAGCTTCTTCTGCAGGTGGTCGACGCCATCGCCGCCGGAACGGCCAGGGCGGAGCCACAGCAGGGCGATGTCACGCCGGCTCCCAAACTCTCGCTGAGGGACGGCCAGATCGACTTCACCGGGTCGGCGTCCACTGTGGCGAACCAGATTCGCGGCGTCACCCCGGAGCCCGGCGCGTTCACCGAGGTCGACGGCACCCGCGTGAAAGTGCTGGTAGCCGCCATAGCGCATGGGGCACCTGGGCTCGCCCCTGGCGAACTCGGTGAAGCGGACGGGCGTCCCATGGTCGGTACGGCAACGGACCCGCTTGAGCTGATCACCGTGCATCCGGCCGGGAAGAAGGCAATGCCGGCGTCCGATTGGTGGCGCGGCCGCCAGCGTGAGAATCAGGGGTCCAGCCGATGAGCCGCGACGGGCAACAGCCCAGGATCCAGCGTGTCCAGCCCGCTCGCCGGGTGGCCTTCGACGTGATCAGCGCCGTCCGCGAGTCGGATGCCTATGCCAACCTCCTGCTGCCGGTCAAGCTCGAGCGAGCCGGGCTGTACGGCGCGGATGCCGGGCTCGCCACCGAACTCACCTACGGGACCCTGCGAAAGCAGGGCTACTACGACGCCGTGATCGCCATCGCCGCTGGAAGACCGACAGAGCACATCGACCCTGCTGTGCTCGATGTGCTCCGCCTGGCTTGCCACCAGCTGTTGTCGATGCGCGTCGCCCCGCACGCCGCGGTCGACGAGGCCGTCAGCCAGGCACGCGAGGTCGCCTCCCGCTCCGCGACAGGCTTCGTCAACGGGGTTCTGCGCACCATCACCAGAACGGCTCCGGACCAGTGGTTGAGCCGAGTACTCAGCGACCCCCGCAGCGAAGATGAGCGCTTGTCACTGGAGCACTCCCATCCGGTGTGGATCGTTCGCGCCTTCCGGCAGGCACTGGCCGCAGAAGGCCGCGCTGACGAGCTGGAGGCGCTCCTCGAAGCCGACAACCGGGCGCCGAAGGTCAGCCTGGCGGCCTTGCCGGGGCTCGCCACCGTGAAAGAAGTTGCCGGCGATCGCAAGGCCAGGTTCTCCCCGGTTGCCGCCGTCAGTGACGGCGGGGATCCGGCCAACACGCCTGCCGTGCGCGAGGGCCGAGTCAGGGTGCAGGACGAAGGCTCCCAACTGGCTGCGCTCGCGCTCAGCCGGGCCAGGCCGATCGTGGCCGGGGAACGATGGCTCGACCTCTGTGCCGGCCCCGGTGGGAAGGCGGCGCTGCTGGCGGCAGACGCTCTCGCGGCCGGCGCAACCCTGGTCGCCAACGAAGTGGTGCCTGCGCGGGCCCAACTGGTGCGCAATGCGCTGGCTATCTTCACCGACCCTCCCCAGGTGCTCGTGCAGGACGGGACCGGCATCGGGGAGGCGCTGCCAGAACAGTTCGACCGGATACTCATCGACGCGCCATGCACAGGCCTCGGGGCCCTCCGCAGGCGACCTGAGGCGCGCTGGCGCAAGCAGCCCCGCGACGTGCCGGAACTGGCCAGCCTGCAGACGGAACTCCTGCATTCCGGTTTGTCTGCTCTCAAGCCTGGAGGGCTGCTGGCCTACGTCACCTGCTCACCCCATCTCGGGGAAACCAGGCTGGTCGTCGACAACGCCGTGAGGAAGGCATCAGGCGCAGTCGTGCAGCTCAACACTGCGGAGATCCTGCAGCAAATCGCCGTCGCACCACTGGACCTCGGAACATCCGATACCAGTGTGCAGTTGTGGCCGCACCGGCACGGGACCGACGCCATGTTCATCAGCCTGCTGCAGAAGCAGCCGGTGTGACGCTCGCTAGGCTCTGGGCATGACCGTACGCATCAACCCCAGCCTCCTGTCGGCAGACTTCGTCAACCTGGAGCAGGACCTGCGCGCGATCGGATCCGCCGACCTCGTGCATGTCGATGTGATGGACAACCATTTCGTGCCCAACCTGACCTTCGGACCACAGATGGTTGGCCGCATCCAGGACGTCTCGCCGATTCCGCTCGACGTGCACCTGATGATCGACGACCCCGATCGCTGGGCGCCGGGTTATGCCGAACTGGGCGCATATTCGGTGACATTCCACGCCGAAGCCGCCGGCGATGCCGTGGCACTGGCGAGACGGCTGCGCCAGATCGGCGCCCGGGCCGGGATCGCGGTCAAGCCGGGAACGGCGATCGACCCTCTTCTCGACCTCCTCCCCGAGTTCGACCAGGTACTGGTGATGACGGTGGAACCGGGCTTCGGCGGTCAATCGTTCATGGAAGAGACCATGCCGAAGCTGCGGTCACTATCCGAAGCCGTTGCCCGGTCCGGACTGGACGTGTGGCTCCAGGTCGACGGCGGCATCAACCAGGACACCATCGCCATCGCAGCCGAAGCCGGCGCCAACACCTTCGTCGCCGGATCCAGCGTTTTCGGTTCACCCGACCGCGCCGCGCAGATCGATGCCCTGCGCCGCGCCGCTGCATCCCACACCCACCAATAGTGCCCGTTCCGGTCATCTGCGCACGTTCCGCCGGGCACTATTCTCCGGAACGGGCACTTTCGGGGGCCGGAGGATGCCGGGAGTGGTTGAATTGGCGGATGAGTGAAACTAACAAGACCAAGCCGGAGATCGACTTCTACGACGGTGAAGCGCCAACCGACCTCGTCATGACCGACATCGAGGTGGGCGATGGCGCAGAAGCGACACCGGGCGCCACCGTCAACGTGCACTACCTCGGCGTCGACCTGGAATCAGGCGAGGAATTCGACTCGTCGTGGAGCCGTGGCCAGTCGATCAACTTCCCGTTGACCAGCCTCATCGCCGGCTGGCAGCAGGGCATCCCCGGCATGAAGGTCGGCGGACGCCGACAGCTGATCTGCCCACCGCACCTCGCCTACGGCCCCGCCGGCGGAGGTCACCAGCTCTCCGGCCGCACCCTCATCTTCGTGATCGACCTCCTGGGCGTCAGCTGATCTGCCCGGAGGAACATCTCGCGTGGCAGGTAAGGTCGGCAGAGCTAGTAACCTTGATGCTGTGAAGACGTTCGACGACTTGTTCGAGGAGCTGGAGCTGAAGGCCCAGACACGCCCGGCGGGTTCCGGCACGGTTGCGGAGCTCGACGCCGGTGTGCACGCTATCGGCAAGAAGATCGTCGAAGAGGCGGCCGAAGTGTGGATGGCAGCCGAGTACCAGTCGAATGACGAGACTGCGGAGGAAATTTCCCAGCTTCTCTATCACCTGCAGGTGCTGATGCTCGCGAAAGGCCTGTCGACGGCGGACGTCTACCGACATCTGTGATGCCCGGCGCGTTGCTTTCGGCGACACGCACACGCATCATCGACCGTCTCGACGCTGAACAGAAAGACACCATGCTCCGCATTGCAGTGCCCAACAAGGGCTCACTGGCCGACACCGCCGCAGAGATGCTCCACGAGGCCGGGTACGCTGGGCGCCGCGATCCGCGCGCGCTGACCGTGTCCGACCCGAGCAACGACGCGGAATTCTTCTACCTCCGCCCCCGCGACATTGCCACCTATGTCGGTTCTGGCGCACTCGACGCCGGAATCACCGGGCGTGACCTGTTGCTCGACTCCGGCTCGGCAGCCGTCGAGGTGGCGCACCTGGACTTCGCCGGCTCGACATTCCGTTTCGCCGGACCGGGCACCAGCTTCAGCCAACTCAGTGATCTGGGCGGCAAGCGGGTGGCCACCAGCTACCCTGGGCTGGTCGGCGACTTCCTGGCCCGAAACGGCGTCACGGCCGAGCTCATCCGGCTGGATGGCGCCGTTGAATCTGCGGTGAAGCTGGGCGTGGCGGACGCCGTTGCCGATGTGGTGTCGACGGGTTCCACCCTGAGGGCCCAGGGCCTGGAGATCTTCGGCCCGGTCATCCTCGAGTCCGCAGCGGTCCTGATCAGCGCGCCCGCTGCCCCAGCAGGCCTGCAGACACTTCAGCGCCGACTCCAGGGAGTACTGGTCGCGCGCCAGTACGTGATGATGGACTACGACCTGCCGACCGAACTCATCGAGGCCGCGTCGGCGATCACACCGGGGCTGGAGTCGCCGACGATCTCCCCGTTGCGGGACAAGGACTGGGTAGCCGTTCGCTCGATGGTCAAGCGTGTCGGCATGAACCACATCATGGACGAGCTCTACGCCCTGGGTGCCCGCGCCATCCTGGTCAGCCCGATCCACGCCGCCAGGCTTTAGCCGATGGACGTATCGGTACGCGTCATCCCCTGCCTCGACGTCGCAGCCGGGCGGGTGGTGAAGGGCGTTAACTTCCTGAACCTGCGCGATGCCGGCGATCCGGTCGAACTCGCTCGCAAGTACTACGAGCAGGGTGCCGACGAGATCACCTTCCTCGATGTCACGGCGACCGTGGACAACCGTTCGACCACCTACGACGTGGTCAGCGCCACTGCCGAGCAGGTGTTCATCCCGCTCACGGTGGGCGGGGGAGTCCGTTCCGTCGACGATGTGGCCCGCCTGCAGGGCGCAGGCGCCGACAAGGTCGGGGTGAACAGTGCTGCCATCGCCCGCCCGGAGTTGCTCGCCGAGATCGCCGACCGCTTCGGATCGCAGGCGCTGGTACTCTCGCTCGACCTCAAGCGCTCGACGCGGATGCCATCAGGTTTCGTCGTGACGACCCACGGGGGCCGCACCGAGACCGACCTCGACGGCCTGGCCTGGGCGCGGGAGGCCATCGAGCGCGGGGCTGGCGAGTTGCTGGTCAACTCCATCGATGCCGATGGCACCAAGCAGGGCTTCGACCTGGAACTGGTCGGGGCGATGAGACAAATCTGCACGGTTCCGCTGGTCGCCAGCGGAGGAGCAGGGGCGCTCGCACACTTCCCGCCGGCGATCGCTGCCGGCGCGGACGCCGTGCTGGCAGCATCCGTCTTCCACAATGCCGAGGTCACCGTTGGCGATGTCAAGCGCGAGCTGGCATCGGCCGGCGTCATAGTGAGGGAGTAAGGCTACCGATGGCCAGTTCAGAGAACCCGGACCAGAGTGCTGCTGTCGAGCGCGCCCGGTTCAACGCCGACGGCCTCCTGCCCGCCATCATCCAGGAGGCCGAATCCCGGGACGTGCTGATGCTCGGCTGGATGAACGCCGAAGCGATGCGGCGTACGCTCACCGAGGGGTTGGTCACCTTCTGGTCGCGCTCACGCCAGGAGTACTGGCGAAAGGGCGAAACCTCAGGCAACTACTTCCGAGTGGTGTCGGCGGCGCTCGACTGTGATGCCGACACGCTGCTGGTCGGCGTCGAACCGGTCGCAGCCGCCTGCCACACCGGCGCACACTCCTGCTTCGACGTCGACCCGCTTCACCACTCCAGCCACCGGACATCACCGTGACCTCCACCACTCGCGCACAATTCGACGAGCTGCTCGACGACCACCGGGTCGTCCCGGTGATTCGGCAACTGTTCGCGGACGGGGAGACACCGGTCGGGATCTACCGCAAGCTGGCGGAGGGGCGCCCCGGCACCTTCCTGCTCGAATCGGCAGAGCAGGGTGGCATCTGGTCACGCTATTCATTCATCGGGGTCTCGTCCTTCGGCGTCCTGACCCAGACCGAGCACGCCGCCACCTGGCTCGACTATGGAGTGTCTGCCGAGCGCGCCCTCGGCGCCGGGTTCCCGACCGCCCCGCTGGAGGCCGTCGCCCACCTTCATTCCCGCTGGACGACCCCCAGCGTCGCTGGTCACCCTCCGCTGACCGGTGGCCTGGTCGGGTTCATCGGATGGGAGGCTGTGCGCCAGATCGAACGGCTCCCGAACGTGCCGCCCGCCGACTACGACATCCCCGGCCAGGCGTTCAGCTTCGTCTCGGAGTTGGTCGTGGTTGACCATCGCACCGGCTCGGTGCTGTTGGTGGCGACCGCGTTGAATGATGGCGAGGATGACGCGGATGCGCTGTGGCACGACGCGCAGGATCGCCTGGGCTCGCTGCAGGCCAGGCTGGCGCAACCGGCTGAGGCCTGGCTGGCCGAGGTTGACCTGTCTCAGGAGCCGACTCCGATCTCAAGCACCACCGAAAGCGAGTTCGCTGCCGCTGTCGAGACGTCGAAGCGTTACATCCACGACGGTGACGTCTTCCAGGTGGTGATCTCGCAACGCTTCGACCACGACGTCAATGCCGAGCCGATCGATGTCTACCGGGTGCTGCGAACCCTGAACCCCAGCCCGTACATGTACCTGCTCTCCCTCGCCAGCGCGGACGGCGAGCCGTACTGGGTCGTCGGCTCGTCGCCTGAGGCCCTGGTGAAGGTGGAAGACGGCAGGGTGTACAGCCATCCGATTGCCGGCTCCCGTCCGCGCGGCGCGTCTCCGGACGAAGACGGCACGTTCGCCGACGACCTGATCAGTGACCCGAAGGAACGCGCTGAACACCTGATGCTGGTCGATCTGGCCCGCAACGACCTGCAGAAGGTCTGCCTGCCAGGCACCGTCGAGGTCACGGAGTTCATGCAGGTCGAGCGGTTCAGCCACATCATGCACCTGGTCTCCAGCGTTGAGGGCGACCTCGCCCCAGGACATTCGCCGCTGGACGTCTTCACCGCGACCTTCCCGGCAGGTACCCTCTCCGGCGCACCGAAACCGCGGGCCCTCGAGATCATCGATGAGCTGGAGGTCGCACAGCGCGGCCTGTACGGCGGAGTCGTCGGCTATTTCGACTTCGCCGGCGATCTGGACCTGGCCATCGCGATCCGCACGACCACCATCTCCGGAGGCGTCGCACGCGTGCAGGCGGGGGCCGGCCTCGTCGCAGACTCCGACCCGGCATCCGAATTCCTCGAGTCGCAGAACAAGGCGGCTGCACCTCTTCGCGCCGTTGCCGTGGCCAACGCCCTTCGACGGGTGCGGTGAGCTGATGCGTCGACTGAAGCCGCTCAGCCTGGTCGTGAGCATCCTGCTCAGTGCCCTCACGCTCCTGTCCTGGACGATGACCTGGTTCATCGTCGAACTCGGCACCGGTAACGCCCCCCGGCAGGTTGTTCCGGTAGCCGGTGACGTCGCGGCTCCCGCCCTGGCCGCCCTGGGGCTCGCCGGTCTGGCGCTGGTCGCCGCTCTCGCCATCGCCGGGCCGGTGTTCCGGATCGTCCTCGGGCTGCTCCAGGCCGCGATCGGTGTGTGCGTCGGATGGTCGGCGCTGAGTGCTCTGGCACACCCGGACGCGGCCTCCGCCCCCCTGGTCACCGAAACGACCGGGATTTCCGGTGGGGAGTCGGTGGAGACCCTGGTCCACAGCGCGGCCGCAACTCCGTGGCCGGCGGTCACTGTGGTGGTCAGCGTGTTGATGATCCTGACCGGCATCGCCATCGTCATGACCTCCCGCCGCTGGCCCAGCGCAACCAGCCGCTTCCAGGGCGTGCGATTGGACGACGCGGATAAGCCACGGTCGGCGATTTCCGACTGGGACTCGCTGAGCGACGGCTCCGATCCCACGTCGCGATAGACTTTTTGAGAATTCACCCCCGCTAAGGAGCAGCATGAGCGAAGATACGTCAGAACCCGGACACGGCCACTCACCCGCAGCGTGGACTGCGGTCATCATCATGCTGATTGCGTTCGCAATCGGCACGCTGGGGTTCTGGCTCGACCTTCCGGCAGTCGTCTGGGGTTCTGCCGGCCTGGTCGTCGTCGGGGGCATCGTCGGCTGGCTGATGGTCAGGGCAGGCTATGGAGTCGGCGGCTCCCGCACCATGTCCGACGACCACTGACGCATGTCCGTGCCTACTGAACCTGTTCTCGCGTCATCCCTGCTGACCCAACTCGTCGATGGCGCTCTCGCGGACGCCGCAGCACGGAAGTCGCTGCGGAGCCTGGCTGAGACTGAAGCCGCAGCGCTGAAGCACGCGCCAGCCATTGACGCCATCGCGGCACTGGCCCCGACAGATCGGGTGAAGATCATCGCGGAGGTCAAACGGGCCAGTCCGTCCCGCGGAGCACTCGCCGACATCCCGGACCCGGCCGCGCTTGCCGTGTCCTATGAGCTCGGCGGCGCGAGCGCGATCAGCGTGCTCACCGAACAGCGACGGTTCGGCGGATCACTGGCCGATCTGGAGGCCGTTCGCGCGTCCGTGAGCGTGCCGGTCCTTCGCAAGGATTTCATCGCCGAGCCATACCAGGTGTTCGAGGCACGCGCCGCGGGCGCGGACATTGTGCTGCTCATCGTCGCCGCACTCGATCAGCCGATGCTGCAGGAATTGTTCACCCTGGTCACCCAGCTCGGCATGACGGCGCTGGTCGAGGCACACAATGCCGATGAGGTGAGCCGAGCCCTCGACATCGGCGCCGAACTGGTCGGGGTCAACGCCCGCGACCTCCGGACATTCGAGCTCGACCAGAACCTGTTCGGTGCGCTGGCCGACAGTATCCCGTCCGGCGTGATCCGCGTGGCAGAGTCCGCCGTCCAGTCGGTCGCCGATGTGGCTCACTATCGGCAGGCCGGAGCAGACGTCGTGCTGGTAGGCGAAGCCCTGGTGATCGGCGGCGACCCGGTGACCACCCTCGAAGAATTCCTGGCCGTCTGATGGCGCTCCGCGACGAGATCGGGCCGTACTTCGGCGAGTATGGTGGGCGCTTCGTCCCTGAGTCGCTGATCGCCGCACTCGATGAGCTGGATGCCGCCTACCAGGCGGCGAAGGTCGACCCGGCGTTCCAGCAGGAGCTGGCCGATCTGCACGCGAACTACACCGGACGGCCGTCGCTCATCACCGAGGCTCCCAGGTTCGCCGAGCACGCCGGAGGCGCCCGCATCCTCCTCAAGCGTGAGGACCTCAACCACACCGGCTCCCACAAGATCAACAATGTGCTCGGTCAGGCCCTGCTCGCCAGGCGGCTCGGCAAGAAGCGGCTGATCGCCGAGACCGGCGCCGGCCAGCACGGGGTGGCCACCGCCACGGCCGCCGCACTGTTCGGTATGGAATGCGTCGTCTACATGGGCGAGGTCGACACCGAACGCCAGGCGCTGAACGTCGCACGGATGCGACTGCTCGGCTCGGAGGTCATCCCGGTCACCGCCGGTTCCCGCACCTTGAAGGACGCCATCAACGAGGCGCTGCGCGACTGGGTGGCCAACGTCGAGAGCACCCACTACCTGATGGGAACCGTGGCCGGCCCGCATCCGTTCCCGGTGATGGTCCGCGACTTCCACAAGGTGATCGGTGAGGAGGCCCGCAGCCAGGTGCAGGAGCTCACCGGCCGACTTCCGGATGCCGTCGCCGCCTGCGTCGGCGGCGGTTCCAACGCCATGGGCATCTTCCACGCTTTCCTCGACGATCCGGCGGTCGCCCTGTACGGTTTCGAGGCCGCAGGCGATGGAGCGGAGACGCCGAAGCACGCCGCGACAATCACCAAGGGGCGCCCCGGCGTACTCCACGGTGCCCGCAGCTACCTTCTCCAGGACGAGGATGGCCAAACCGTCGAGTCCCACTCGATCTCCGCAGGTCTGGATTACCCGGGGGTCGGTCCGGAGCACTCCTGGCTCGCCGACATCGGCCGTGCCAGGTACCTTCCGATCACCGACGACGAGGCGATGAACGCTCTCCGGCTGCTCTCCCGCACCGAGGGGATCATCCCCGCCATCGAGTCTGCGCATGCCCTGGCCGGCGCACTGTCGCTCGGTCGGGAGCTCGGCCCGGACTCGATCATCCTGGTCAACCTGAGCGGACGTGGGGACAAAGACATGGAGACCGCCGGAGTATATTTCGACATCCTGGATGCCGGCGCATGAGCGCCGTTCCATCAAGCCCTGTCGAGCGCGTGATCGCCGAGCGCTCCCGCGTATCCGGAGGCTCGCTGGTCGGCTACCTGCCCGTCGGATTCCCCGACCTGTCCACCAGCATCGAGGCCGCGGTCGCCCTGGCCGAGAACGGTGTCGATGTCATCGAGCTCGGAGTGCCGTACTCCGATCCGGTGATGGACGGCCCGGTCATCCAGGCTGCCACCCTGACCGCATTGACCGAGGGTTTCAAGCTCGGGCAGGCCTTCGACGCCGTCGCCGAGATCACCTCCCGCGTGAGTATTCCGGTGGTGTTGATGACCTATTGGAATCCTGTGCTGCAGTATGGGGTCGACCGCTTCGCCGACGACCTGGCCACCGCGGGCGGCGCCGGCCTCATCACGCCGGACCTGATCCCGGACGAGGCGGCCCCCTGGCTTGCCGCATCTGAGCGCGCCGACCTCGACCGCATCTTCCTGGCGGCACCATCATCGTCGGAGACGAGACTGCGCCAGGCCGTGCAGAGCAGCCGGGGCTTCGTGTACGCGGTCTCGACGATGGGGATCACTGGCGCGCGGACCGATGTCGACGGCGCGGCGCGTTCCCTGGTGGCCAGGCTGCGCGATGCCGGAGCTTCCAGCATCTGCGTCGGACTCGGCATCTCGAGTGCGGCACAGGTGCGTGAGGTACTGGAGTACGCGGATGGCGCGATCGTCGGTTCCGCCCTGGTGAAAGCGCTGGCCGACGGGGGAGTGCCCGCTGTCGCGCGCACGGCCGCAGACCTGGCGCTCGGCACGAGTGACTGACTCCCGGCACGCGACCAACTAGGCTGTTCACGCAGTTCTCAGTGAACCGGACGGCCCAGCGCCCGGCCGGAACCACCCGATCGACAGACAATGAAAGGCGACCAGCTCCTTGTTGCCCCTGAGCATTCCCAGCCCCAACTACGACTGGCAGTCGTTCAACGTCGGTGCCTGGCTCCGCGACCTCGGCGCCGATTGGGCCACATTCAACCTCGAGATCCGCGCATACGCTGTGTGCATCCTGATCGGCATCTTCGTCGCCGCCGTCATGACGAACCGTCGCCTGGTCCGTCGTGGTGGCGAGCCGTGGGTGATTCTGGACATCTCCCTGTTCGCCGTGCCGGCGGGAATCATCGGCGCCCGCATCTTCCATGTGCTCACCCACCCGGACGACTACTTCTTTCCCGGGGCAGACCTGCTGCGCACGCTGTACATCTGGGAAGGCGGGATCGCCATCTTCGGTGCGCTCCTCGGTGGCGCGGTCGGTGCCTACATCGGCTGCCGGGTTACCGGAGTCCGGTTCTGGAGCTTCGCGGATGCGTTGGCACCGGGCATCCTGCTGGCCCAGGCATTCGGCCGATTCGGCAACTGGTTCAACCACGAGCTGTTCGGACTGCCGACCGATCTGCCCTGGGGCCTCGAGATCGAAGCCACCAACCCGGCTTTCCCCGCGGGGCTCCCGGCAGGCACGCTGTTCCACCCGACATTCCTGTACGAGGTTATCTGGAATGTTCTCGGCGTCATCTTCCTGCTCTACATCGAACGCAAGTACCGCCTGGGCCGCAAGGACATCGCCGGATACTCTGTCCCGGCCTTGACCCCCGGCACCCACCGCCTGCAATGGGGTCGCTTGTTCGCGGTTTACCTCATCTGGTACGGCGTCGGACGCACGGTCTGGGAGACGATCCGGATCGACCCCAGCGAGGTGTTCCTCGGCGTGCGGACGAACGTCTGGGCAGCGTTGGCCGCCATCCTTGTCGGACTTATCATCCTGCTGGTGCAGGCTCGCCGTCACCCGGGCGCGGAGCCGAGCGTCTACCGGCCCGGTCGCGAGTGGGTACCGGATGCTGTTGTACACTCTGACGACACCTACACAGACAGCGAAGATGACGACGATGACGACGCCACTCAATCCGAACCCGCTGCTCCTGTAACCAACGGCGCAGCAAGGACAGCCACAAGCAGCTCCAGCGCCAAGTCTTAGGTTTTCGGGCAGACCCCTCGCCCTCCTGCCGTGTGACTGCTCTTCTGGGCCGCTGTTGTCCCACACGCAAGGTACTTCTCCTGTGAGGACGGTTCTGTATGTTCTTCAATCCGGAAATCCCCGGTACTGCCGACCAGTCGTCGGTGCCCGCTGACCGCTCTCGGGCACTCCAGCGCTTCAGCGCGACTCCTGGCGCCAGTGGACTCTACGATCCGGCGCTGGAGCACGACGCCTGCGGGCTGGCCATGGTCGCCACGCTCCGCGGTTCCGCCGGCCACGACATCATCGCCACCGCCCTGGAGGCGCTGCGCAACCTCGAGCACCGAGGGGCGATCGGGTCGGATGCCGGTACCGGAGACGGTGCCGGCATCATCACCCAGATTCCGGACGCATTCCTGCGCGCGGTCGTGGACTTCGAGCTCCCGGTTGTCGGCAGCTATGTTGTGGGCATCGCATACCTGCCTGTGGAGGACGACGAACGAGCGGGCATCAAGCAGGCCATCGCCCAGCTGGCGCACGCCGAGGGACTGACGGTAGTGGGATGGCGCTCCGTGCCGGTGCGACCGGACCAACTGGGCAACCTCTCCCGGGCGGCCATGCCCGCCTTCGAACAGCTCTTCCTCAGCAGCACCCGCACCGACTCGTCCGCTGCGCCGCTGGCCGGTATCGCCCTCGACCGCCAGGCATTCCGGCTGCGGAAGCGTGCCGAGCGGGAACTGACCGTCTACTTCCCCTCCCTGAGCTGCCGCACCCTGGTCTACAAGGGGATGGTGACGACGCTCCAGCTCGAACCGTTCTACCCGGACCTCAGCGATGAGCGATTCGCGTCCAGGCTCGCCCTGGTGCATTCTCGCTACTCCACCAACACCTTCCCGTCCTGGCCGCTGGCCCAGCCATTCCGGATGATCGCCCACAACGGCGAGATCAACACGGTCCAGGGCAACCGCAACTGGATGCGGGCCCGCCAGACGCAGCTCGAGTCTGAGCTGCTCGGCGATCTGGGGCCGATCCTGCCGATCCTCACACCGGGTGCCAGCGACTCGGCGTCGTTCGACGAGGTCGTCGAACTCCTCAGCCTGACCGGCAGGTCCCTGCCGCACGCGATCATGATGATGGTGCCGGAGGCGTACGAGAACCGTGCCGACATCCAGCCGGCCAGACGGGACTTCTACGAGTACCACTCCATGTTGATGGAACCGTGGGACGGCCCTGCCGCCCTGGTGTTCACCGACGGCACCCTGGTCGGAGCCACTCTCGACCGGAACGGGCTGCGCCCAGGCAGGTACCTCGTCACCGATGATGGCCTGGTGGTGCTCGCCAGCGAGATCGGCGTACTCGACATCGACCCGGGCCGCGTGGTGCGCAAGGGGCGTCTGCGCCCCGGGCGGATGTTCCTGGTCGACACCGAGGCAGGCCGCCTGGTCGAGGACGACGAGGTCAAGTCTGAGCTCGCCTCCGCCGAGCCGTGGGGCGAGTGGCTCAAGATCGGCCGGATCAATCTCAAGGACCTCCCAGAGCGCGAGCACATCGTACACACCCCGGCGTCGGTGACCAGGCGGCAGCGCACCTTCGGCTACACCGAGGAGGAAGTGCGCATCCTGGTGGCCCCGATGGCGCAACACGGCGCGGAACCGCTCGGAGCCATGGGCTCCGACACGCCCATCGCCGTGCTGGCCGACCGGCCACGCCTGCTGTTCGACTACTTCACCCAGCAGTTCGCCCAGGTCACCAACCCGCCGCTCGACTCCATCCGGGAAGAGGTGGTCACGTCGATGACGCTGAACCTCGGCCCCGAGCGCAACCTCCTGGCCGCGACGCCGGCCCACGCCTACCAGATCGTGCTCGATTTCCCGGTGATCGACAATGATGAGCTGGCGAAGATCCAGCACATCGACGCGTCTCCCGGCAGCCGCACCACCACGACGGTCAAAGGCCTCTACCGGGTCGACGAGGGCCCACAGGCGATGGAAGCGCGCCTGGATGCGATGTGCGCCGAGGTGGACGACGCCATCCGTGAGGGCGCCAGGTACATCGTGTTGTCCGACCGCGATTCCACGCGCGACCTCGCACCGATCCCGTCGCTGCTCATGCTCGCCGCAGTGCACCACCACCTGATCCGTAACCAGAACCGTCTCAAGGTCGGCATCATCGTCGAAGCCGGGGACGTGCGCGAAGTGCACCATGTCGCCCTGCTGGTCGGCTTCGGCGCCACCGCGATCAACCCCTATCTGGCCATGGAGACGGCGGAAGACCTGGTACGGCGCGGGATGATCACCGGAATCACTCCGGAGGAGGCGGTCCGCAACCTCATCAAGGCCCTCGGCAAGGGCGTGCTGAAGATCATGTCCAAGATGGGAATCTCCGTCGTCGGGTCCTATTCGAGCGCCCAGGCGTTCGAGGCTGTCGGGCTGTCCCGGGATTTCATCGCCCGGTACTTCACCGGCACGATCAGCAGGCTCGATGGCATCGGCCTGGACGTGGTGGCCGCCGAGAACCTGGCCAGGCACCAGGAGGCGTATCCGCACGACGGCCAGCGAGCGCACGAGCGCCTCGCCGTCGGCGGCGAATACCAGTGGCGCCGGGACGGGCCCCCTCATCTCTTCAACCCGGAGACGGTATTCCGCCTGCAGCACGCGACCAGGAGTCGCCGCTACGACATCTTCCGCGACTACACCAAGCTGGTCGACGACCAGGCCGAGAACCTGATGACCCTGCGTGGGCTGTTGAAGCTGAAGACGCATGCCCGCAGGCCGGTGCCCATCGACGAGGTGGAGTCGGTCTCCTCGGTGGTGAAGCGGTTCAGCACCGGCGCCATGAGCTACGGCTCGATCAGCGAGGAGGCCCACGAAACCCTCGCCATCGCGATGAACCAGCTCGGCGCGCGCAGCAACACGGGGGAGGGCGGCGAAGACGTGGCCCGCCTCCTCGACCCGGTGCGTCGCAGCGCCATCAAACAGGTGGCATCCGGCCGGTTCGGCGTCACCAGCCTCTATCTCACGCACGCCACCGACATTCAGATCAAGATGGCGCAGGGCGCGAAGCCGGGCGAAGGCGGCCAGTTGCCGGCCGGCAAGGTCTACCCGTGGATCGCCAGGACCCGCCACGGCACCGCAGGAGTGGGGCTGATCTCGCCGCCGCCACATCACGACATCTACTCCATCGAAGACCTGAAACAGTTGATCTTCGACCTCAAGCGCGCGAACCCTGTCGCCAGGGTGCATGTCAAGCTGGTCAGCCAGTCCGGAATCGGCGCCGTGGCTGCCGGTGTGGCCAAGGCACTGGCGGACGTGGTGTTGGTCTCCGGCCACGACGGGGGGACCGGCGCGAGCCCGGTCAACTCGCTGAAGCACGCGGGAACTCCATGGGAGCTGGGGCTGGCCGAGACGCAGCAGACCCTGATGCTCAATGGAATGCGTGACCGGGTGGTCGTGCAGGTCGACGGGCAACTCAAGACCGGGCGCGACGTGATCGTCGCCGCGCTCCTGGGCGCGGAAGAGTTCGGGTTCGCCACGGCCCCGCTGGTCGTCTCCGGGTGCATCCTGATGCGGGTGTGCCATCTGGACACCTGCCCGGTCGGTGTGGCGACGCAGAACCCCGAACTGCGGTCTCGCTTCACGGGAAAACCGGAGTTCGTCGTCAACTTCTTCGAGTTCCTGGCGCAGGAGGTTCGCGAGTACCTCGCCGAACTGGGCTTCCGCTCGATCGAGGAGGCGATCGGCCACAAGGAGCTCCTTGAGGTCGACCACGCCATCGAGCACTGGAAGGCCGGCGGGCTCGACCTCAGCCCGATTCTGGAAGGACCGGTGTTCCCCGCCGACGCGCCGCGCGCGAACCGCATCGGGCAGGACCACGACCTGGAGAGCCACTTCGACGTCGAGCTCATCACCCAGGCATCCGAAGCGCTGCACTCCGGCGGGGCGGTCTCGATCACGTTGCCGGTTCGCAACACCGACCGCGCGGTGGGCACCATGCTCGGTCACGAGGTGACCCTCCGCCACGGTGAGCACGGCCTTCCCACCGGCACCATCGAGGTGAACCTGACCGGTTCGGCCGGCCAGTCCCTCGGTGCCTTCCTGCCCCCAGGCATCACCATCAGGCTGGAGGGGGAGAGCAATGACTACGTCGGCAAGGGCCTCTCCGGTGGCCAGATCGTGGTGCGACCGGACAGGCGAAGCGTTTTCCCCGCCGAGCAGAACGTCATCGCAGGCAACGTGATCGGTTACGGCGCGACCCAGGGCAGCATGTTCATCCGTGGTCGGGTCGGCGAACGCTTCCTGGTGCGCAACTCCGGTGCCACCGCCGTCGTCGAAGGCGTAGGCGATCACGCTCTGGAGTACATGACTGGCGGGCTCGCCGTGATCCTCGGTACCACCGGGCGCAACCTGGGTGCCGGCATGTCCGGAGGAACCGCATACGTGTACGACCTCCGCAGTGAGAGTGTCAACCGGGAGTCGCTGGCCAGCGGAGAGCTGAAGCTCCACCCGCTGGGGAGTGCGGACCGGGAAATCGTCACCGACCTCCTGACCAGGCACTTGGCAGAAACCGGTTCGGCCCTTGCCGAGCGGATGCTGGCGGCCGGCGAGGCCGCATTGGCCAGCTTCGTCAAGGTGCTGCCGAGGGACTACGCCGCGGTGATCGCGACCAGGCAGGCGGCGATCGAAGAAGGACTCGACCCTGACGGCGACGTCGTCTGGGACCGCATCATGGAGGTGACCGGTGGCTGACCCACGTGGATTCCTGAAGACCCGCGAGCGAGAGCTCCCGGAGCGGCGACCGGTCTCGGTGCGCCTGATGGACTGGAAAGAGGTCAACGAGCAGGGTGACGCCGCCACGCTGCGCCGCCAGGCCGGCCGGTGCATGGACTGCGGCATCCCGTTCTGCCACCAGGGCTGCCCGCTGGGCAATCTGATCCCGGAGTGGAACGACTTGATGCACCGCGGGGAGGGGCGCCAGGCGATCGAACGGTTGCACGCCACCAACAACTTCCCCGAGTTCACTGGCAGGCTCTGCCCGGCTCCGTGCGAAAGCTCCTGCGTTCTCGGCATCAACCAGCCGCCGGTGACCATCAAGCAGGTCGAAGTGTCGATCATCGATCAGGCCTTCGCCAACGAGTGGGTGGAGCCGCATCCGCCCGGGCGCCTCACCGGCCGGACGGTCGCCGTCGTCGGCTCCGGCCCGGCCGGCTTGGCCGCGGCGCAGCAGCTCACGCGCGCCGGCCACACCGTCGCCGTATTCGAGCGGGACGACCGCATCGGGGGGTTGCTGAGGTACGGCATCCCCGACTTCAAGATGGAGAAGAAGCACCTGGAACTGCGGCTCAAGCAGATGCAGGCCGAGGGGACCCGGTTCCGGGCAGGCGTGAACATCGGCGTCGACATCTCCTGGACCGATCTGCGTGCCAGGTACGACGCGGTGGTCGTGGCGACCGGAGCGCTGGCGCCGCGAGACCTGCCCATCCCGGGTCGGGACCTGCCTGGAGTGCATTTCGCCATGGAGTACCTGGTCCAGCAAAACCGAGTTGGTGCCGGCGACCGGGTGGACAACCAGATCAGCGCGGAAGGCAAGCACGTGGTCGTGCTCGGCGGCGGTGACACCGGAGCCGACTGCATCGGAACCGCACATCGCCAGAAGGCCCTGTCTGTCACCAACCTGGCTATCGGAGTACAGCCACCGTCGGAGCGTGCCGAGCACCAGCCGTGGCCGATGAGCCCCACCCTGTTCGAGGTCTCGAGCGCCCATGAAGAGGGAGGCGAGCGGGTTTATCTCGCCACCACCGTCGAGTTCC
Source organism: Homoserinimonas sp. (assembly GCA_040904805.1). Lineage (GTDB taxonomy): Bacteria > Actinomycetota > Actinomycetes > Actinomycetales > Microbacteriaceae > RYN-87. The sequence continues at coordinate 36,903 of JBBDSS010000006.1, forward strand.
TATCCAACGACGTGGGGGAGCTGCGCGCGATCCGGGTCGCCGAGACCGAGTACCTGGACGGCCGCCGTGTGCCGAAGGCCGGCACCGAGCGCGAGATCCCGGCTGATCTGGTGCTGCTGGCCCTCGGCTTCACCGGGACCGAGGGCGACTCGCTGGAAGGGCAGCTGCAGGTCCCTTTCGAGGGCGGGAACGTGCGACGCGATGCCCACTATCAGACCAGCGAATCCGGCGTCTTCGTTGCCGGGGATGCCGGGCGAGGGCAGTCTCTGATCGTCTGGGCCATCGCCGAGGGACGGTCTGCCGCGGCATCCGTCGACCGGTTCCTGCAGGGGGAGACCGAGCTGCCTTCTCCAGTGAAACCGACGGACAAGGCCATCTCCCTCTAATCTGGTCTCTGACCTCACAAAAAGAAAGCTTGTTATGAGACGCGCAAAAATCGTTGCCACCCTTGGGCCGGCCACTTCCAGTTATGAGAACATCCGGGCGATCATCGATGCCGGGGTGAATGTCGCCAGAATGAACCTCAGCCACGGCACCTACGCCGTGCACGAAGAGGTCTACCGGAACGTGCGCAAGGCCAGTGACGACCTGGGCGCGGCGGTCGCCGTCCTGGTCGACCTCCAGGGGCCGAAGATCCGCCTCGGCAAGTTCGCCGATGGCCCGCACGACCTGGCAGTCGGTGACATTTTCAAAATCACCACCGACGACATCGTCGGTACCAGGGAGATCAGCAGCACCACCTACAAGGGGCTGCCTGCAGACGTGAAGGCGGGCGACCCGCTGCTCATCGACGACGGACGCGTGAAGCTCGAGGTGCTGGAAAGCGATGGCACCGTGGTGACCACCAGGGTCGTCGTCGCCGGGGCTGTGTCCAACAACAAGGGCATCAACCTGCCCGGTGTCGCAGTCAATGTGCCCGCGCTCTCCGAGAAGGACGAGGAAGACCTGCGCTGGGCGCTGCGCCTCGGGGCCGACCTGATCGCGCTGTCGTTCGTACGGAATGCCGAAGACATCGCTCGCGTGCACGAGATCATGGCAGAAGAGGATGTCAAAGTTCCGGTCATCGCGAAGATCGAGAAGCCCCAGGCAGTCGACAACCTCGAAGGAATCATCGACGCGTTCGACAGCATCATGGTCGCCCGTGGCGATCTCGGAGTCGAGTTGCCCCTGGAAGCCGTGCCGATCGTGCAGAAGCATGCAATCGAGCTCTGTCGCCGGATGGCCAAGCCAGTCATCGTGGCCACCCAAATGCTCGAATCGATGATCGAGAACCCGATCCCGACCCGCGCTGAGACCTCCGACGTCGCCAACGCGGTGCTCGATGGCGCGGATGCCGTCATGCTCAGCGGCGAGACCAGCGTCGGGAAGTATCCCGTTGTCACGGTTCAGACCATGGCGCGGATCATCGAATCCACCGAAGTGCACGGCATGGAGCGGATTCCGCCGCTGGGCACCACCCCGCGCACCCAGGGCGGAGCGGTCACTGCTGCCGCCGCCGAGGTCGCGGAGTTCGTGGAGGCGAAGTTCCTCTGCGTGTTCAGCGAGTCAGGCGATTCGGTCAGGCGGATGACCCGGCTACGCAACGGCATCCCGATTCTCGGGTTCACACCGAGGATCGGGACCCTGCGCCGGATGTCCCTGAGCTGGGGTGTCCAGGGCTACCTGGTGGACCGGGTCACCCACACCGATGCCATGTACGAGCAGGTCGAGGATGTGCTGTTGCGCGATGGCCTCGCCGAGATCGGCGACAAGGTCGTGGTGATCTCCGGCTCTCCTCCCGGGATCTCCGGCTCGACCAACGACCTACGCGTCCACCACGTCGGCGACGCACGCAACGCCGCAGCCCCGGTCTGGGCAAAGCCGGCCTCCTAGGTTTTTTCGCTACGCCGCGCGCCGCCACGGCGGAGGGTGCCGTCGCGCGCCCTCGGCCTCCAGCTGCCTGGCAACCAGGGCGAAGCAGAGGAGCGGCACGGCCGCGCCGGTCAACGCGCCGCCGATCGTGTCGCTGAGCCAATGCACGCCCAGATGGGTGCGGCTGAACATCATCGCGAGCGTGTACGCCGCCCCGAGCATCCAGACCCACAGCCGGGGAACCAGGATGCCGAGCACCACCGCGAAGGTGGCTGCCCTGGCACTGTGCCCGGACGGATAGCTGCCGAATCCGGCCTCGACGAGCGCATCCTGCGGCCGCAGCCGGCCGACAGTGTTCTTGATGATTTCCACGACGGCGGTGCTGAGCACCGCCGCTGCCACGAAGTACAGGGCGCCCCAGGGGCGACGCCAAAGCAACAACGCTCCGGCGATGATGGATGCCATCAGGAGGGCGGGGACCCCGGCGCCGATGTAGTCGAGCAACTGGGAGGGGGCGTGCCACCAGGTCAGCTCCCCGGCCCGCAGGAGGGCCAGCCAGCCGGCATCCGCTGCCAGCGGGTCGCCGCGGTAACCGATCGCGTTGACGGCGCCGAACCCGACGGCGACGACCAGTGCGACGACGGCTATCGCTACCGTACGCTTCTGAGTACCCTGCCGCTCCACCATTTTCCCCTGACAATTCATCGCTGGGCTTTCGACCCTAGGCCGCCGGATGTCGTACTGCGAGGATGTTCTGATGGCAGACATCAGTGACAAGGACGTGCTCCCTGCTGGGCCTGGTGAAGCACCTGGCCGGCGTGGAGGCCGGATACTTCGGCGACGTCTTCGAGCGCGCGTTCGCGCCACGGTGGAGGCGTCGGTCTAGCCGCTCCTGCTGGACCACCGTGCCGCCGTTCCGAGGCGCGCCCGGACAGCGACTCCGGCACAGAGGATGATCACCAGGCCACCGCAGATAGTGCTCCAGGTCAACGATTCGCCGAGCATGAGTGCTGCCCAGAGGATGGTCAGCACCGGTTGGGCGAGCTGCACCTGGCTGACGCGCGTCATCGGGCCGATCGCCAGGCCGCGGTACCAGGCGAAGAAACCGAGGAACATGCTGACTACGCCGAGGTAGGCGAACGCCGCCCACTGGGCCGGCGTGCCCTGCGGCGGCTGCTGGGTGACCGAAAGGGCGGCCAGTGCGAGCATCACCGGCAGCGCCAGGACCAACGCCCAGGACACGGTCTGCCATGCTCCCAGTTCACGGGCGAGCAGGCCGCCTTCGGCATAACCGATGGCGGCGGCCACGACGGCGCCGAGGAGCAACAGGTCTGCCCAGTGCAACGCGCCGAATCCGCCAGATTGGATGAACCCGAAGGCGACAGCCGCCACAGCACCAATCCCCGACATGACCCAGAAGACCAGGGGAGGCCGCTCACGCCCGCGGAGCACGGCCATCACGGCAGTCGCCGCCGGAAGCAGGGCAATGACCACGGCGCCGTGGCTGGCCGGGGCCGTGGTCAGGGCAAACGAGGTGAGTAACGGGAATCCGGCGACCACGCCGGCCGCCACGATTGCGAGACGCAGCAACTGTTTCGGTGCCGGAATCCGCTGCCGCGCCAGCGCCAGCGCCAGCCCGGCGAGTATTGCGGCCACCACAGCGCGTCCGGAGCCGACGAAGAGCGGGGAGAGGCCTTCAACCGCTACCCGGGTGAACGGCACGGTGAAGGAGAACGCGGCCACGCCGAGCAGTCCCCACCACAGGCCGGCAGCGGCGCGGGCTGGTAGCGGTGTGGAAAGGGTAACAGTAGCGCTACTATTGGCTGTCATGAATCAGGATAGCAGTTCGCGGATCTCGCAGTACCTGCGTGGCTGGATCGCCGATGCCCCTCCCGAGGCGCGGCTTCCGTCGTCCCGGGCTCTGGTTGCCGAGTACCAGGTGAGCCCGGTCACCGTCCAGAAGGTGATCAACGCGCTGGCACGGCAGGGACTGGTCGAGAGCCGCCCGGGGGTGGGAACTTTCGTGCGCGCTGTGCACACCGTGAAGTCGACCGACTACGGATGGCAGACCGCGGCACTCCGGTCCCCGCAAACGCAGCCGGTGGCGATCTCCACTGCCATGCGCAGCACCTCGAACGATGTCATCGCATTCCACTCCGGCTACCCGGACCGCGATCTGCTCCCCGAGCGGCTGGTGCGTTCGGCCATCACCCGCGCTGCCCGCGGCAATGCCGCTCTCTCACGACCGCCCGTCGGCGGGCTACCAGAGCTTCAGTCCTGGTTCGCCCAGGAGCTGCTGGCGTCGACATCCGCCGGGATCACTCCGCCAACGCCGAGCGACGTGATCGTGCTGCCCGGCAGCCAGAGCGGACTCAGCTCGGTGTTCCGGGCACTCGTGGGTACCGGGCAGCCCATTCTGATGGAGTCTCCGAGCTATTGGGGTGCGATCCAGGCCGCCGCCTCGGCCGGGCTGCGAGTCGTGCCAGTGCCCAGTGGGTCCGACGGGCCAGACCCCGAAGAACTCGAGCGTGCTTTCGATGAGTCAGGGGCACGTGCTTTCTACGCACAACCGAACTACGCCAATCCCACCGGTGCGCAGTGGTCGATCGACCGAGCCCGGCAGGTTCTCGACATTGTGCGCGCCCGTGGTGCCTTCCTTGTGGAGGACGACTGGGCACACGACTTCGGCATCACCACGCAGCCGCAGCCAGTCGCCGCCAGCGATGCCTCCGGCCATGTCGTCTACCTGCGCTCGCTGACCAAGAGCGTCTCCCCGGCCATCCGCGTGGCCGCCCTGATCGCCAGGGGCCCGGCGCGGGCGCGGATCCTGGCCGACCGTGGCGCCGAATCAATGTACGTGAGCGGTCTCCTGCAGACGGCCGCGCTCGACGTGGTCACTCAGCCAGCCTGGCAGACACACCTGCGAGCGATCCGGCACCAACTGCGAGAACGGCGTGACCTGCTGGTCAGCAGCTTGCAGCAGCACGCGCCCCTGGCCCATGTCGACCAGGTACCCACGGGAGGACTCAACCTCTGGGCCAGGCTGCCCGACGGCACCGATCTCGACCGGCTGCTTCGGGACTGCGAACAGTCCGGGGTCGTTATCGCGCCGGGCAACGAATGGTACCCAGCCGAGCCGGCCGGACCATTCATCCGCCTCAACTTTTCGGGACCGAACCCCGCAGCTTTCCCGCAGGGAGCGCGCGTCCTCGGTGAGGCGTTGGAGCGCAACATCCGCCCCGTAGCTCAATGGGGAGAGGGTGATGATTGTAGGAGCGCTCCTCAAAGGTTGCCGGCTGCGGTGGAACGCGTGGTCGCTGTATTTCCGCAGATCACGCCGCCCCAGGCCCCGACCCACCGATCGCGCTCGGCTCCCGTGGTGGGGGCCCCTCAGCGTTCGCCGCGATGGACCGCAACCGGAACAGGTCCCACCGAACCCCGCTCGACCAGGGGGCAGTCCACAAGGCGGACGGCGGAGCCTGCTTCGGCGTCGCCCTCGACGGCTCCGAGCAGAATCTCGGCAGCCACCTCGCCCATCGCGTAGTGCGGTAGGGCGACCGTCGTGAGCCCAGGAAGCATCTCCCGGCCGATCACATACAGGTCGTCGAAGCCCACCACCGACAGATCCTGCGGGATGCGCAAGCCGCGTTCGGCCGCAGCGTGGTAAACGCCTATCGCCATCTGGTCGTTGAAGGCGAAGATCGCTGTCGGTCGCTCCGGCAGGGCGAGGAGTTGGCGGGCAGCCTCGCGGCCACCGGAGGAGTCGGAGCGAGCTCTGATCACGAACGTCGGGTCGTCGCGAAGACCGTGATCACGCAGCGCCGAGTGGTACCCGGCGAGGCGTCCGGTGGCGGCGGGGCCCTCACGCTCGTCCAGAGCGAACGCGATGCGCTGGTGTCCGTGCCGGGCTAGCTCGTGCACTGCCGTCCGCGCGCCAGCCTCCTCGTCGGGCACCACGTTCGGGACGCTGCCGTCCTCAGGTCGCGCGTCAAGGAAGACCAACGGGAGGCCAGCCAGCCCCGGCGGCACGGGGACCACCCGGTGATACATCGTCGCGTAGAGGGCCCCACCGACCTGCTGCTGGCGCAACGCGGCGATGGCGCGCTCCTCCAGCTCTCCGTCCCCATTAGTGTTCACGAGCAGAAGCAGGTACCCGGCGCGCCAGGCGGCATCCTGGGCGCCTTGGATGAGCTGCCCGGCATACGGAGTCGTCGCGATCACGTCGCTGATCAGTGCGACGGTCATCGAGCGTCGAGTGCGTAGTCCGCGAGCGATCTCGTTGGGCACGTAGCCCAGGCTGGCTGCGGCGTCGAGGACACGCTGGCGGGTCGCCATGCCCGCACGCGGGCTGTTGCTGTCGTTGAGCACGGCAGACACTGTCGAGGGCGCAACACCGGCGAGTGCTGCGACGTCCTTGATGCGCGGTCGTGTAGTCACGTGGCCCTGTTCAGGTTGGGTCTTTCCGGCGGGCGCCGGGTACCTACAGTATCGGCCCCTGAGGCCGGTGACGAGCGTCAACCTGCAGCACCCCGTCGTCCAGCCGCACCGGCATGGGGTCGCTCAATCGGCCGCCGAAACGCCCGGCGTCGTCCTCGTTCTCCCAGGCAAAAAAGTGCCAGGTGCCCTTGTACTCCAGGAGCCGACCGGCGTAGTGTCGCGTGCGCTCGTCGCCGAGTAGGAAGTCGTCGCGCTCGAGCGCGTACGGTCCGAGGGGTTGCTCCGCGACGAGGTAGTGCGTCCCGCCCTCGGGGACCACGCCAGGTCGGGCCAGCCTCCGCGCGCTGTGCTCCGCGTCAGTCGCGCAAAACAGAATGCGCCAGGTGCCGCCGAGGTATACCAGCTGAGGCACTTCGAGGTGATAGAACTCGCCCGGCTCGGACACGGGAGGACCAGCCTCCCACCGGTCGAGGTCAGGCGACGAGGCATGACCGATGACACCCCGACCGTCTACCGGTCCGTGGTTTGCGCGGGCGGTAAGCAGCATGTGGAAACGACCAGAGGATCCATCCCACCACACCCATGGATCCCGCCAGGCTTCCTCGCGTGGCCCATCGGCCAGGGTCTCGTACCACCGCGGGTCTGCCTCGAGCACCTGGCCGTGCTTGACCCAGGTCACGAGGTCCTTCGAGCTCGCGCGACCCACGCGCTGGATTCGGCCCTCCTCGGCGCGCGACACTCCCGTGTAGAACATGTGCCACCCGTCGCCGTCCTTCAGCACGCTGCCGGTCCACGTCGCCAGGTCGTCGAAAGCTCCCGACTGACCCGGATGTAGGGCGTCCGGGAGGAGGGTCCAGCTGCGCAGGTCGCGCGAGACCGCATGTCCGATTGTTGCTCGATGGTGCCGCAAATCCGGATCGCCCAACGAGCGTGGAGCCTGAAGGTAGAAGACGTGGACGTCGTCGCCGTCGACGGCGAACCAGAAGTCCCAAATCCAACTGTCGGTCAGCTCAAGTGACACGTCAGCCCTTCATTCCGGAGGAGGCGAAGCTTTGGACGAACCAGCGCTGGAACAGAAGGAAAACGATGAGCACGGGAAGCACCATGAGCACGCCGAAGGCGAAGATCTCGCCCCAGTCGGTGGGTGGCTGTCCTTGGAAGACAGCGATCTGCAGGGGCAGAGGGCGCCGCTGTGGCTGATCGACCATCATCACCGGCCACAGGAAGGAGCCCCATGACGTGAGGAAGGACAAGATGGTGACAGTGGCGAAGACCGGCTTGGACACCGGCACGATGATGAGGAAGAACGTGCGCCATGGTCCCGCTCCGTCGATACGTGCGGCCTCCTCCATCTCCTTGGGAAGGCCGACGAAGAATGAGTAGAAGAGGTAGATCGAGAAGGCGCTGGCAATGAACGGCATGAACTGCACGTAGTAGGTGTTGCGGTGGTCGTTGAGCAGGTAGAACAGCGGTACGGCGATTGCCTCGAATGGCAGGATCACCAGTGCGACGACCATCAGCAGCACGTTGTCCCGTCCGCGCCACCGCAGTCGGGCGAGAGAGTAGGCGGCCATCGAGTTCACCAGCAGCCCGCCCGTGACGACGACGATCGACACAATCAGGGAGGTGCTGTAGAAGTCGCTGAATTGACCGGTGGCGTCACTGGTGAAACGCGCGAACATGCCGATGTAATTGTCGAGCGTGAGGTCGCGCGGCACGAACCCGCCGAGACCACCGAGGACCTGTTCGGTGGGCTTGAAGCTGCCGATGAGCATGTACCCGATGGGTGCGACGAAGATGAGCGCGACCACCGTGAGCAGGAGGTACGCTCCGGTTTTCTGGATGGCTCCGCGGAACTGCCGCTTGTGACGTGAAGGCGGTCGGTTCGCGCTCATGCCTCGAACCGGCGAGGTCGTTGTTGGGACGCTCATGAGACCGCACGCTCCTCGCGCAGGAGTCGACGCTGGAGCATGGTGGCCACCAGGACGAGAACGAAGAAGAGGACAGTGATCGCCGCGGCCCGCCCGACGTTGTTGGCGCCGAACGCCGTGGTCACCGCCTGGTACATGACCGTTGTGGTCGATTGCTGCGGGCCTCCCTGAGTCATGATGTAGACCTGATCGAACAGGCGGAACGCCAAGATTGTGGTGGTCATGATCACGAAGACCAGAGTGTTGCGCAGGCCAGGCAGCGTGACGTTCACGAATTGCCGCCAGGGCCCAGCCCGGTCCAGCGCTGCGGCTTCATAAAGGTTCGGGTCGAGTCCCTGCAGCCCAGCCAGGATGATCACCATCTGCAGGCCAACTCCCTGCCAGACGGACATGACAATAATGGACAGGAGCGCGGTGCGCGGGTCGCCCAGCCAGTCGTGAGCGCCGATCTGGCCGAAGCTGATCGCGTCAATGACGGCGTTCAGCATGCCCAGGTCGCTGCGAGAGTAGATGACCTTCCACACCACTGCAACCAAGGCCATGGGAAACACCACGGGCACGAAGAAGAACGCCCGGAAGATCGTCATCCCGCGCAGTGCGCGGTTGAGCAGGAGTGCGAGGGCCAGGGCCAGCGCGGTCTGCAGCGGTACGACGACGACGGTGAAGGTCAGGTTGTTGGCCAGCGCCCGATAGAACTCACCACTGAAGTCGGGGTCCAGGAGCACGCGCCGGTACTGCTCGAGCCCGAACCAGCTTGGGGGGTTGGGTGAGTCGAGGCGCACGTTGTGCAGCGAAAGCCAGCCCGCCAGCACGAACGGGACGACGACGAAGAGGATCAGCCCGACGGCTGCCGGGGCGATCATCAACCAGCCGGCGCGGGTGTCGCGGCGCAGGCCGAGCGCCGTGCCGCGCTTGGCCGTCGGCGGTTCGGACCCGGCGACGGGGCCGGAGCTCCGCAGCGTAGGTGCGCTCATGATTCTTCCTTCCAGGGTGACGGCGGCACGGGTGGGGTCGCCATGGGCGACCCCACCCGCGGATGGTCAGTCGGTCCCGTAGCCGTCGTTGTCCTGGTAGTCGAGATCGATGGCACGTGCAGCCTTGTCGAAGAGATCTTGGGCGTTACCGCCCTCGTAGGCACCGAAGAACGCCTGAGAGAACTGCTGGCTGATCACCGGGTAAGCCGGAGTGATCGGGCGCGGCACCGCAACGCACCCGACCTCGAGCGCCTCATCACTGCAGGTGCTGCGCAGCTGCTCGGAGAACAGCGCCAGCGGCCCCTCATCGCCGTACAACTCGCTACTTGCCATGACCGTCGTCGTCCCGGGAGGGGCCGCGTTGGCGTTGGTCATCGCGGTGACCGCCTCGTCGGTGGCGAGGTAGTCCAGGAAGGCACCCGCTGCCGCACCGTTAGTGCTTTCAGGGTTCACACCCCAACCCCACGATCCCTGCCCGCTCTTTGGTCCCGCTCCGAAGTCCGGCAGAGGGAGAACGACCAGTGCGTCGCCGAGGGCCTCGGCGTACGGGTTGTAGACCCAGTGGCCCACCCAGCTGAGCGCGACCCGCTCGTCGGTGAAGGCTGCGTCGTCGGTGTTGGGGTCGATGTACTGCCGCCACCCGGCGAACCTCTCGACGGCTGCGACGACGGGTTCGCTGTTCAGGTGACCGTCGGCGGCGCCGTCCTCAAGGATGTGTTCGCCGGTGGACCAAGCGACGGGCAGGAAGCCGTAGGTCGGCCATTCCGCACCGTAGTTTTCCTTGATGTCCAGCACCTGACTGTCGGCGTCTTGTGCGGCCAGGGCCTCCAGGGCAGCCTCGAATTCGTCGACCGTCCAGGCGTCGTCGATTCCCTCGGGGTAGGTCACCCCGGCAGCATCGAGCAGCGTCCTGTTGCCGTAGATCCCCAGTGACGAGTCGAACTGGGAGATCCCGTAGAGGTTCCCGTCGCCCGGGTAGGTGTTCTGGGCCAAGACCGAGGCGGTCTGGTTGCCCCGCGTGTCCGAGGAGATGAGGTCGCCGATCGGCGCGAGCTTTCCGGCATAGACGAGCGAGGCCATCATCGGTCCGTCGAATTCCAGGACGTCGGGAAGCTGGGCGGGGGAGGTGGTGGTGACCGTCTTGGTGTAATCGGCCTCGGGGACCAGCTGAAGGGTCGCCTTGATGTCCGGCTGGGAGGCGTTGAAGCTGTTGACGGCCTCCTCCAGCGCGGCCACCTCGGAGGGCTGGCCCTGGTGAGCCCAGACGGTGATCTCACCGCTCGCGTCCCCATCAGCCCCGGGGCTGCCCCCACTGCAAGCAGAAACTACTAGTACCGACGCTGCCATGAGCGCGAAGCTCCAGCGCCCTCGAGATGTGTGCATGACTTCCTCTCAAGACGCGACCGCCTCCGTTGGCGAATCGATTCGCCAATTGTGGCAAAGCCGGCAGCAGGTGTCAAGAGTGTGTTAGGGGTAACTGGACGTGCACGCGTACCAATAGCAGTACCTCACATAGCATTGCCCTAGAAGCTGTGTAGCGCTCAAGGGCTGGGAAGCGAGTTGTCAGTGCCTGCCGGCAGGTAGATGAATCTGAACGCCGGCCCCATTCTCTGAACGATTCCACGCAATGGTTCGGTGCGTTGTGAATCAGTCTGTGCCGGTGGAGCTGTCTTCGGAACTGGATGTCGCAAAGCCGATTGACAGCGGCCGCAACCCCGGTCCGACCGCGAAGGAGCACCGCGGGCTGGTTCAAGCGCGTTGGCGAATCAGGGTGCCGACCCTGGGGAGCTCCGGGAATTGGCAATTACGGCAAGGGCAGTTCCTAGGAGCCCCGCGCCAAATGCCACACTAACGGTGAACGTCATGCTCAAAGACACGCCCTCGAGCTCCGAATACGGGATCCCACTCGCGGCACGCGACACCCATGCGATGACCGCAAGAACGATCCCCACAGCCACGCCATACAAGAGCCATCCATCGACGCGGGGCAGGCCTGTTGACAGGCGTCGCACGAGTAGGACCAGTACCGCCGAGATGCCTGTCATTGCTGCGAGCGTTGCAGCGGCCGTCAGTGCGCCGTGAAGGATGACTTCACCAACTGCCGCTTCCCCTGCGCATGTCTGCCCCAGAGGAACGAGGCGAAACACCCACGCGCGCGGGTTGTCCAACCCCTCGGCACCGCAAACACCGGACCGCCGCTGCAGCGAAGCCGTCAAAGTGCTGGCGAGCATCGTGATGACCAGAAGGCTCCACCCTGCCCAGCCTGCAACACCGACTCGTGTCAGCGTCGCTCCGACGAGTGAAGGGACGTTATCGGACGACATGGAGAGACCTACCTGGGATGCAGCCCGGTGATCTGAATCCATCGCGCACGGTTGCGGACCCGAACATGTGCCAGACTGCGCGAGCAGCTCACGTAATTAGGGCCCTGCCGTCCGAACCTCGGACAGGGGCGCCGTAGACATGCCGCCCAGGCGTGATGACTTGCAAAGCATATCGGTTGCTCGAAGCTTACGTGAGCAAATCTCTAAACCGTGCCGGTGGTGGGACTTGAACCCACACGCCCTTTCGAGCAAAGCATTTTGAGTGCTCCGCGTCTGCCATTCCGCCACACCGGCGCACAGTAACGGTGTTCAGAATACCGTAGGCTTGAGGACGTGACAGACCAGGACGCACCACAAGCACCACGTCGAGTAGTTGTAGCCGAAGACGAGTCGCTCATCCGACTCGACATCGTTGAGACACTGCGCGACAACGGATTCGAAGTCGTCGGCGAGGCCGGCGACGGGGAGGCAGCCGTCGCGATGGCCACCGAACTGCGACCGGACCTCGTCATCATGGATGTCAAGATGCCGCTCCTCGACGGGATTTCAGCGGCAGAACGGCTGAGCAAGAACCACATCGCCCCCGTCGTGCTGTTGACGGCGTTCAGCCAGAAGGAACTGGTCGAGCGGGCTACCGAGGCTGGGGCGCTCGCCTACGTGGTCAAACCGTTCACGCCGAACGACCTGCTGCCGGCGATCGAGATCGCGCTGGCCCGCTACGCGCAGATCATCGCGCTCGAGTCTGAAGTGACGGACCTGGCCGAGCGCTTCGAGACGCGCAAGCTGGTCGACCGTGCCAAGGGACTGCTCAACGACAAGATGGGGCTCACCGAGCCCGAAGCATTCCGCTGGATCCAGAAGGCCTCCATGGATCGCCGGCTGACCATGCAGGACGTCGCCAAGACGATCATCGAGCAGTTCGCCAACAAGTAGCAGGCAACAGACCAAGGTCAGCGAGCGGGGCTGCCGTCTTTCAGGATGTTCGTCATCCGCACTGTTGACAGCCGGGTGCCGTCCTCGTCGCGCACGATGATCTCGTGGGTGGCGAGGGTGCGGCCCAGGCTGATGGCGTCGCAGGTGGCCACGACGTAACCATCCCTGGCTTCCCGGCTGTGGCTGGCGCTGATCTCGATACCGAGTGCGACCCGCCCGGGACCGGCATGGATCGCCGACGAGATCGATCCCAGGGATTCACCGAGCACCAGGTGTGCACCACCGTGCAGCAGGCCGACCACCTGGCGGTTGCCGTCAACCGGCATCCGCGCCACCGAGTGTTCGGCGGACAGCTCGAGGAACTCGATTCCCATCTTCCGACTGAGTTCCCCGCCGCCGGTGGTCCGCAGAATCTCGGCCAGTTCCGGTGCAATATGGTCGGGAAGCTTCGTCATCGGGTTCTTTCGATCGAGCTGTCACCGGCCGCCGGTAGGCTGGCTGGGTGTCGGACAACGAAAAGCCTACCCTCCTGATTATCGATGGCCATTCGCTGGCGTTCCGGGCGTTCTACGCCCTCCCGGTGGACAGTTTTGTCAACCGGGAAGGCCAGCACACCAACGCCATCCACGGGTTCATCTCGATGCTGATCCTGCTGTTGCAGAAAGAGAAGCCGACCCACCTCGCCGTCGCCTTCGACATCTCCCGCTTCTCGTTCCGCACCCGGGAGTACCCGGAGTACAAGGGCACCAGGGGCGACACCCCGCCGGAGTTCATTGGCCAGGTCCCACTGCTCGAAGAGGCTCTGGCCGCCATGAACATCCCCACCATCACGAAAGAGGATTACGAGGCGGATGACATCCTGGCCACCCTGGCCATGCGCGGAGCCCAGGACGGCTACAAGGTGCTCGTGGTCAGCGGCGACCGCGACAGCATCCAGCTGGTCAACGACGACGTCACACTGCTGTACCCGAACGCTCGCGGCGTCTCAGAGCTCAAGCGTTACGACGCGGCTGCCGTGATGGAGCGTTACGGCATCCGCCCCGAGCAATACCCGGATGTCGCCGCCCTCGTCGGCGAGACCAGCGACAACCTGATCGGCGTCGACAAGGTCGGCGAGAAGACCGCGGTCAAGTGGCTCAAGCAGTACGGAAGCCTGGACGAGATTCTTGCTCACGCCGACGAGATCACCGGCGTGGTGGGGGCGAAGCTGCGGGAGCAGAAGGACAACGCCATCCGCAACCGCAAGCTGAACCGTCTGGTGACGGATGTCGAGCTGCCGCTCGGCCCGGCAGACCTGGAGCGGCGGCCGATCAACCCGACAGCGGTGCGAACGGTGTTCGACAGGTTGCAGTTCAAGACCCTTCTCGAACGCGTTCTGAAGATCGCCGCGGCTGAGGGGGTGACGGATGCTATCGGAGTGCCTGCCCCGATCGTGGAGACGACGGCTGAGGAGACAGCACCGGTCATCCGGACGCTCGTCGATGAGGAGCTCGGGCAATGGCTGACGCGAGCCTCCAGGGACGGCAGCCAGCCGCTCGGGCTCCAGGTCGAGGTCGGACCGGATGGCATCACCGGATTCGGCATAGCGTCGGAGAGTGATGCGGTTTACGTGCCGTGGGCGGCCGGTCGCCCGGACTACGAGGCGCTTGAGGGATGGCTCGCCGGCGACTCGCCGAAGTACCTGATCGACTCCAAGAAGCAGGTCAAGACGTTACTGCAGGTCGGGCTTCCACTCGGCGGCATCGCCTTCGACACCAGCCTGGCCGCCTGGCTGCTGAAGCCGGGCGGCCAGGCGGAAGACCTGGCCGGCCAGGTGTACAGCCACCTCGGCGAGACCGTTGCCATCGCCAACCCGAATCAACTGGTTCCCGAGGTGGAGGCTCTCAGTCCGGCAACCGAGGCGTGGTACGTGGTCCGCCTCGCCGGGCAGCTGGCCGAGCGCCTCGATGCAGGGTCGCGCAAGGTCCTCGACGACATCGAGCTCCCCATTGTCCGCGTGCTCGCCGATATGGAGCTCACCGGCATCACCGCGAACACGACTGTGCTCACCGACCTGAGCAGTCGGCTCACCGAGACCGCCGCCGGCCTCGCTTCCCGCGCATACGCTGAGATCGGCCACGAGGTGAACCTCGGCTCGCCGAAGCAGCTGCAGCAGGTGCTGTTCGACGAGCTCGGCATGCCGAAGACCCGCGCCAACAAGACCGGCTACTCGACGGATGCCGCCTCGCTCACCGACTTGCAGGAGAAGGCGCCGCATCCGTTCCTCGGACTGCTCCTCCAGCACCGCGACGCGACCAAGCTCAGGCAGATCATCGAAACGCTGGAGAAGAGCGTGGCGGCGGATGCCCGCATCCACACCACCTACGACCAGACCGGGACCAGCACCGGTCGCATCTCGTCGAACGACCCGAACCTGCAGAACATCCCGATCAAGGCCGAGATCGGCCGGGAGATCCGCTCGGCCTTCGAGCATGGCGGCGACTTCGAGACGCTGCTCACGGCCGACTACTCCCAGATCGAGATGCGCATCATGGCGCACCTGTCCGGTGACGCCGGGCTCATCGAGGCGTTCAATACCGGGGAAGACCTGCACCGGTTCGTCGGCTCGCGCATCTTCCATGTCGAACCGGCCGACGTCACCCCGACCATGCGTACCAAGGTGAAGGCCATGTCATACGGGCTCGCCTACGGATTGAGCGCGTTCGGGCTCTCCAAGCAGCTGCGCATCGACACGGCCGAGGCCAAGCAGCTGATGACCGACTACTTCGAGCGTTTCGGAGCTGTGCGCGACTACCTGCGAGGCGTGGTCGTCCAGGCAAAGGAGGACGGGTACACCGAGACTATCTTCGGTCGCCGGCGACCGTTCGGGGACCTCAACTCCTCGAACCGGGTGCTGCGTGAGAACGCGGAACGGGCTGCCCTGAACGCGCCCATCCAGGGTTCGGCGGCGGACATCATGAAACTGGCCATGCTCGGTATAGCCGGGCAGCTCACGACCCGGGGGATGAACAGCCGGATGCTGCTCCAGGTTCACGACGAGTTGGTCTTCGAGGTCGCGCCCGGCGAACTGGGTGCCCTGACCGAGATCGTGACCACGCAGATGGGCTCCGCCGCTGAGCTGAACGTGCCACTCGACGTGCAGGTCGGAACCGGGGCGAACTGGGATGCCGCAGCGCATTAGGCGCGGCAATCCCCATAGCTAATAGGCTGGCGGCATGACAGAGCCGAGGACACCGACCAGGATCGATGCCATCGCTGAGGGCTGGGTCCTCACCTTGACCGAACTCGACCCGGCAATTGCTACCTACATCGGAGTGCCGGGGCGCCTCGACGAGTTCGGCGATTATTCGCCCTCCGGCCACCAGGCGTTCGCGGATGCCCGCAAGAAGGTTCTGCGCAAGCTGAAGGCCGCGACCGCCGTCGACAGCATCGACGAGGTCACCCAAACCGACCTGTCCTCCGACCTGAAGCTGGCCAACGAGTTCTATGCGGCCAAGCTGCACCTGCGCGATCTGAACGTGCTCGCCTCTCCCGCCCAGGAGATCCGTGAAGTCTTCGACCTGATGCCGACCGAGACTGTCGAGGACTGGACAAACATCTCCGGCCGGCTGTCGGCCGTGCCGACGGCCATCGACCAGTACATCGAGACCCTACGCCGCGGTATCGCCGAAGGAGTGGTTCCTGCGCGCCGCCAGGTGCTGGCGGTCGTCGAGCAGACGGCGCGAACCGCTCAACCCGACGGCTTCTTCTCCGCCCTCGCTGCATCCGCCGGAGACGCCGTCCCGGCTTCGCTGGCACGTCAGCTGGCCAGTGGTGCAGCGGCATCAGCGCAGGCCTACCAGCGGCTGACCGAGTTCCTGGCAACGGAGCTGCGACCGGCGGCCACCGAGACGGATGCCGTCGGCCGCGAGCTCTACGCGCTGCACTCCCGCGCCTTCCTCGGTGCCACGATCGATCTCGACGAGACTTACGAGTGGGGGATCGACGAACTCGCCCGCATGACGGCGGAGATGGTCGCCATCGCCCACGAGATCAGGCCGGGTGCCTCGATCGAAGAGGCGATCGAGCTCCTCGACGCCGACCCCGCACGCAAGCTGCATGGCACGGACGCCCTCCAGCGCTGGATGCAGGTGCTCAGCGACAACGCCGTAGAGGAGCTGTCTCGCACTCAGTTCGACATTCCGGATGAGATCAAGCGCCTGGAGTGCAGGATCGCACCGACCCAGGATGGCGGCATCTACTACACCGGGCCGTCGGACGACTTCACCCGCCCCGGTCGCATGTGGTGGTCGGTTCCGGTCGGCCAGACGGAGTTCTCGACCTGGCGGGAGACCACGACGGTGTACCACGAGGGCGTGCCCGGGCATCATCTCCAGATTGGTCAGGCTGTCGTGAACCGCTCCCGGTTGAATACCTGGCGCAGGCAACTGGCCGGCACCTCAGGCCACGCAGAAGGCTGGGCGCTCTACGCGGAGCGGCTGATGCAGGAACTCGGTTACCTCCAGGACCCGGGTGACCGCCTCGGCATGCTCGGAGCCCAGCGGATGCGGGCAGCGCGCGTCGTACTCGACCTCGGCGTGCACCTGGGCAAGAGACGCCTCGACGGCACGGGCAGCTGGGACTTCGACTACGCGCTCTCCTTCTTCCGCTCGCACTATCCAGAGTCCGCGGCGACGACGCTGTTCGAGGTCAACCGGTACTTCGGCTGGCCCGGTCAGGCACCGGCCTACAAGGTGGGGCAGCGCATCTGGGAGCAGCTTCGTGACGAACGCAAGTCCAGGGATAAGAAGTCGTTCGACATCAAGGAGTTCCACCGCGAAGCACTGGGTCTCGGTGGTGTCGGGCTCGATACCCTCCGCGCCGCGTTGCTGAAATAGGGCCTGGAGACCAGTCGCGAGCTCGGACAGGCGGTCCGTGACTGGAGCGTCTTTGGTCGCCCGGCAGCCGGCCGGCACCCTCCTCGGAGGGGCATTTGCCGTTGTTTGCGCCGGTGAGCTAAGCTTGAGAGTCGCATTCTGCGAAGATCCATCCGCCTGCCATGGCGAGACATCCCCAACGACTCTGTGAAGCCGGGGAACAAACAACCAGCACGAACCCGTCCATGGCCCGATTTATGTCCATCCTGGAGCAACAACTACATGACAACCGTAACGACCAAGGCACCCAAGCAGGTCGCCATCAACGACATCGGATCTGCTGAAGACTTTCTGGCCGCGGTCGAAAAGACCCTCAAGTTTTTCAATGACGGAGACCTGATCGAAGGCACCGTCGTCAAGATCGACCGGGACGAGGTGCTCCTCGACGTCGGCTACAAGACTGAGGGCGTCATCCCCTCCCGCGAGCTCTCCATCAAGCACGACGTCGACCCAACCGAGGTGGTACAGGTCGGCGATTCCGTCGAAGCCCTCGTCCTCCAGAAGGAAGACAAAGAAGGCCGCCTGATCCTGTCCAAGAAGCGCGCACAGTACGAGCGCGCCTGGGGTGATGTCGAGAAGATCAAGACCGACGATGGTGTTGTCACCGGTACGGTCATCGAGGTCGTCAAGGGCGGCCTCATCGTCGACATCGGCCTCCGAGGCTTCCTGCCGGCATCGCTCATCGAGCTTCGCCGCGTTCGCGACCTGACCCCGTACCTGGGCCAGGAGATCGAAGCCAAGATCCTCGAGCTCGACAAGAACCGCAACAATGTCGTCCTGTCACGCCGGGCCCTTCTTGAGCAGACTCAGTCCGAGAGCCGCACCACGTTCCTGAACAACCTGGCCAAAGGCCAGGTCCGCAAGGGCATCGTCTCGTCGATCGTCAACTTCGGTGCGTTCGTCGACCTCGGTGGAGTGGACGGGCTCGTTCACGTCTCCGAGCTCAGCTGGAAGCACATCGAGCACGCCTCAGAGGTTGTCGAGGTTGGCCAGGAGGTCACCGTCGAGATCCTCGAAGTCGACCTCGAGCGCGAACGCGTCTCCCTGTCGCTCAAGGCGACGCAGGAAGACCCGTGGCAGGTCTTTGCCCGCACCCACGCCATCGGCCAGGTTGCTCCGGGCAAGGTCACGAAGCTGGTTCCCTTCGGTGCGTTCGTACGCGTCGCAGAGGGCATCGAGGGCCTCGTGCACATCTCCGAGCTGTCGGGCAAGCACGTCGAGCTGGCCGAGCAGGTTGTTTCGGTCGGCGATGAGGTCTTCGTCAAGGTCATCGACATCGACCTCGAGCGTCGCCGCATCTCGCTGAGCCTCAAGCAGGCCAATGAGGGTGTCGACCCCGAGGGCACCGAGTTCGACCCGGCGCTGTACGGCATGCTCACCGAGTACGACGAGCAGGGCAACTACAAGTACCCGGAGGGCTTCGACCCCGAGACGAACGAGTGGCGCGAAGGCTTCGAGACCCAGCGCGAGAAGTGGGAGCAGGACTACTCTGCCGCCCAGGGTCGCTGGGAAGCACACAAGAAGCAGGTTGCCGCAGCGGCGACGCAGGTTATCGAGGATGTTCCGGCCGCCGGTACCTCGTTCTCCGGCGACGCAGCAGGTGCCGGCACCCTTGCCGACGACGAGGCACTTGCCGCACTGCGCGAGAAGCTGTCTGGTGGCAACGAGTAGTCACTGCTGCTCAATACCGCTATAACGGAAGCGGCCGGACCTTCGGGTTCGGCCGTTTCCGCGTTATGCCGGCCAGCTGGGCAATAGCATGGACAGGTGTATCTCATCGGTCTGACGGGCGGTATCGCCTCCGGGAAGTCGGTCGTCGCCAGCAGGCTGGCAGAGCACGGCGCCATCCGCATCGATGCGGATCTTCTGGCGCGGCAGGTGGTGGAGCCGGGAACCCCCGGCCTGACCGCCATCGCTGAGGAGTTCGGCCTGCCGGTCATCGCGGCAGACGGCTCGCTCGACCGGGCGGCCCTCGGCTCCGTGGTGTTCGGTGACAGCGACCGCCTCTCCCGGCTGAACGCCATCACCCATCCACTGGTGCGGGAGCGCACCAGCCGGCTGATCGCCGAGGCCGAGCAGGCAGACCCGGATGCCATCGTCGTGTACGACGTCCCCCTGCTGCTCGAGGCTTCCGTCGACAGCCAGTACTCCTTCGACCTCATCGTCGTCGTGCACGCGGAAGCCGAGACGAGGATCCAGCGCTTGATCACCCTTCGCGGCTTGAGCCGCGACGAGGCCGTGCACCGGCTGAACTCCCAGGCGACCGACACCGACCGGCTGGCGATCGCCGACGTCGTCATCGACAGCGATGGAACGCTTGAGCACACGCTGGCCCAAGCTGATGCGCTCTACGAGCGCGCCAGGAGTGCCGTCCTCGCCGGGTAGCGCTGGGCCGGCCGCTCGCTGTCTGCGGCGGGTTGTCAGGGGTGCTGCCTAAACTGAAGTAATGCAGCCGACCAGAGCCGTACGCCCGTTCGAGGTCATCAGCGAGTACATACCGTCGGGTGACCAGCCGGCAGCGATCGCCGAACTCGCCTCCAGGATCAATGCGGGGGAGACGGATGTCGTGCTGCTCGGCGCCACCGGAACCGGCAAGTCGGCGACGACAGCCTGGCTCATCGAGCAGGTGCAGCGGCCGACACTCGTGATGGCCCACAACAAGACACTCGCCGCACAGCTGGCGAACGAGTTCCGCAGCCTCCTGCCGAACAACGCAGTCGAATACTTCGTTTCGTACTACGACTACTACCAGCCGGAGGCGTACGTACCCCAGACCGACACCTTCATCGAGAAGGACAGCTCGATCAACGCCGAAGTCGAGCGCCTGCGGCACTCGACGACGAATGCCCTCCTCAGCCGCCGCGACGTCATCGTGGTCTCCACCGTGTCGTGCATCTACGGACTCGGCAGTTCTGAGCAGTACCTCGACGCGATGATGGCCCTGCAGGTCGGCATGCGCATCAACCGGGAAGCACTCATCCGCAAATTCGTTTCGATGCAGTACCAGCGCAACGATGTCGACTTCTCCCGGGGAAACTTCCGGGTGCGGGGGGACACCATCGAGATCATCCCGATGTACGAAGAACTCGCGATTCGCATCGAGATGTTCGGGGACGAAGTCGAGGCCCTGTACAGCCTGCACCCGCTCACCGGCGACATCGTGAACAAGCTGGACGCCGTCTCGGTGTTCCCCGGCTCCCACTACGTCGCCAGCCCGGAGTCGATGCATCGCGCCATCGGAACGATCAAGGAGGAGCTGGCCGAACGGCTGGAACAGCTGGAACGCGACGGGAAGCTCCTGGAAGCCCAAAGGCTGCGGATGCGCACCACCTTCGACCTGGAGATGATGGAGCAGATCGGTTTCTGCAGCGGGATCGAGAACTACTCACGGCACATCGACGGCCGACAGCCGGGGGAGGCCCCGCACTGCCTGATCGACTACTTCCCTGAGGACTTCCTCGTGGTCATCGACGAGTCCCATGTGACGGTTCCCCAGATCGGTGCCATGTACGAGGGCGACGCCTCCCGCAAGCGCACGCTGGTCGAGCACGGCTTCCGCCTGCCGAGCGCCCTCGACAACCGGCCCCTCAAGTTCTCCGAGTTCCTCGACCGGGTCGGGCAGAAGGTCTATCTCTCGGCTACCCCCGGCCGCTACGAACTCGGCATCACCGACAGCGTGGTGGAGCAGATCATCCGGCCGACCGGCCTGGTCGACCCGCAGATCGTGGTGAAGCCCAGCAAGGGTCAGATCGATGACCTGCTGGAGGAGATCCGCTCACGCACCGAGCGCGACGAACGAGTGCTCGTCACCACGCTGACCAAGAAGATGGCCGAAGAGCTCACCGAATTCCTGGGCGAGGCGGGCGTGCGGGTCCGCTACCTGCACTCGGATGTCGACACCCTGCGACGCGTCGAACTGCTGACCGAACTACGTCAGGGCGTCTATGACGTACTGGTCGGCATCAACCTGCTGCGCGAAGGGCTAGACCTCCCAGAAGTGTCGCTCGTCGCCATTCTCGACGCCGACAAGGAAGGCTTCCTCCGCTCGTCCACCTCACTCATCCAGACGATCGGCCGTGCGGCGCGCAACGTCTCCGGGGCCGTGCACATGTACGCCGACGTGCTGACCGACTCCATGAAGATCGCCATCGACGAGACCAACCGCCGGCGCGAGAAGCAGGTCGCCTACAACGTCGCCAACGGCATCGACCCGACACCGCTCCGCAAGAAGATCGCCGACATCACCGATGTGCTCGCCCGCGAGGGAGCGGACACCCAGGAGTTGCTCGCGAAGCGCGACGGAAAGGGACGCTCACCGACGCCGAACCTGCGGCGCGAGGGGCTCGCGGCCAGCGGTGCGAACGACCTTGAGGCGATCATCCGCGATCTCAATGACCAAATGCTGTCTGCGGCCGGTGAGCTCAAGTTCGAGCTGGCCGCTCGGCTGCGCGACGAGGTGTCGGACCTCAAGAAGGAGCTTCGGCAGATGGAAGCGGCCGGTCATATTTGAGCAGCCACCAGTTAGCTGGCAATCGCCGGCCGGCGCGTTGATCGGCGCCTGGGGACCGATTTCCTGCTCACGGTTCTCACGCTCTACTGGTCCCCAAACTCGATCACGTCATCCATGCGGGATTACTACGCTTGGAGGTGGCACAGCATGGTGGACACTTTGCGGCTGTTGAGGAACCCGACACGCTCGCAGGTAGTATCCGAACTCACTTCAGCTGGAAGAACGCGTCTTCCGATGGTGTTTGATGAGACAGTCGGATTGTGGTGGACGAGTCGCTAGGATAGAACATGTGTTCGAGCGCTGCTCCCGGCAACCGCCATTCGAAGAGAACGTAGACTGAATCCAGTGACCATTTCCCCCGTAGACGCCGACGCGCGATTGAGCGTACGCGGCGCGAGAGTTCACAACCTCCGCAACGTCGACCTTGAGATTCCGCGTGATTCCCTGGTGGTGTTCACCGGGCTATCCGGCTCAGGAAAATCGTCTCTCGCCTTCGACACCATCTTCGCTGAGGGGCAGAGGCGCTACGTCGAGTCGCTTTCCGCCTACGCCAGGCAATTCCTCGGCCAGGTCGACCGACCAGACGTCGACTTCATCGAGGGGTTGAGCCCGGCCGTCTCGATCGACCAGAAGTCCACCAACCGCAACCCTCGGTCGACGGTGGGAACGATCACCGAGATCTACGACTACATGCGCCTGCTGTGGGCGCGGGTCGGCGTGCCGCATTGTGCCGACTGCGGCGAAAGGATCTCCCGCCAGACCGTTCAGCAGATCGCCGACCAGCTGATGACCCTGGAGGCCGGCACCCGCTACCAGATCGCCAGCCCGGTCGTTTCGCAGAAGAAGGGCGAGTTCGTCGACCTCTTCAAGGAGTTGGCCGCCAGCGGCTACTCCCGCGCAATCGTTGACGGCGCCCAGGTCCAATTGAGCGACCCGCCCAAGCTGAAGAAGCAGGTCAAGCACGACATCTCGGTGATCGTCGACCGGCTGGTCGCGGCCGATGACGTGCTGACCCGGCTCACCGATTCCCTGGAGACAGCGTTGTCGCTGACCGACGGACTGGTGGCGATCAACTTCATCGACCAGGACGGCGACGGCGCCTGGCGCAACTTCTCCGAGAAGCTGTCCTGCCCGAACGGGCATCCGGTACAGCTGACCGAGATCGAGCCCAGGACGTTCTCGTTCAACGCCCCGTTCGGCGCCTGCCCGGAATGCTCCGGGCTCGGCACCCGGATGTCAGTCGACTCAGACCTCCTGCTCGGCGATCCGGAATTGTCGCTCGCCGAGGGAGTGATCCTGCCGTGGGCACAATCAGGAAAGGGCCTGTACAACTACTTCCAGCGGTTACTCGAAGGTCTCGCCCGCGACCTCTCTTTCTCCCTGACTTCCCCATGGGGCGACCTCAGCGACGAGGTCCAGCAGTCGATCCTCCGGGGCAACAACTTCCAGGTGACGGTCAAATGGAAGAACCGCTACGGCCGCGAGATGAAGTACTCGACCGGCTTCGAAGGCGTCATCCCGTACATCGAACGCAAATTCCTCGAGGCCGAGACCGACTCTGCCCGCCAGCGTTACGCCAGTTACCTGCGAGAGACCCCGTGCCCGGTCTGCGACGGGAAGCGGCTGAAGCCTGAAGTACTCGCCGTCACTGTCAACGGGCAGAGCATTGCGGATGCCTGCGAGCTGAGCCTGAGCGACGCCTTCGCCTTCATGGATGAGCTCACCCTGACCGACCGCGAGGCGCAGATCGCGGCGGCGGTGCTCCGCGAGATCAGGGCCAGACTCGAGTTCCTGCTCGAAGTCGGGCTGAACTATCTCAACCTGGCGCGATCGGCCGGGACGTTGTCCGGCGGGGAGGCGCAACGCATCCGCCTGGCGACACAGATCGGCTCAGGGCTCACCGGGGTGCTCTACGTGCTCGACGAGCCGAGCATCGGCCTCCACCAGCGCGACAACCGCAGGCTGATCGACACACTGGTCAAGCTCAAGGGCCTCGGCAACACGCTCATCGTAGTCGAGCACGACGAAGACACTATCCGCACGGCCGACTGGGTCGTCGACATCGGCCCCGGAGCGGGCGAACACGGCGGCCGGGTGGTGCATTCCGGGTCGTACGAGGACATGCTGGCCAACACCGCGTCGATCACCGGTGACTACCTTTCCGGCCGGCTCTCCATCGCGACGCCCGAATCCCGACGGCCGGTGAGCAAGGAACGCCAGATCACGGTGCAGGGCGCTCGGGCGAACAACCTGAGGAATGTGACCGCGAGCTTCCCGCTCGGCACGCTGACCGCGGTGACCGGGGTCAGCGGCTCCGGTAAGTCGTCCCTGATCAACGACGTGCTGTACAAGGTGCTCGCGAACGAGCTCAATGGAGCCCGCCAGGTGCCTGGGAAGCATACCCGGGTGACCGGACTCGACCAGCTGGACAAAGTGGTGCACGTCGACCAGGCGCCCATCGGCCGTACACCGCGCTCCAACCCGGCAACCTATACCGGTGTTTTCGACCGCATCCGGAACCTGTTCGCAGAAACCATTGAGGCCAAGTCCCGCGGCTACCTGCCTGGCAGGTTCAGCTTCAACGTCAAGGGCGGCCGCTGCGAGAATTGCTCGGGCGACGGCACCATCAAGATCGAGATGAACTTCCTGCCGGATGTCTATGTCACCTGCGAGGTCTGCGGGGGAGCGCGGTACAACCGGGAGACGCTCGCCGTGCACTACAAGGGGAAGAGCATCGCCGAAGTACTCGACATGTCGATCACCGAAGCTGCCGAGTTCTTCCAGGCGATCAGCGCCATTCACCGCTACCTGCAAACCCTGGTCGACGTCGGTCTCGGCTATGTGCGTCTGGGGCAGAGCGCCACGACCCTGTCAGGCGGCGAGGCCCAGAGGGTGAAACTCGCCACCGAGTTGCAGAAGCGGTCGAACGGCCGCAGCATCTACGTGCTCGACGAGCCAACCACCGGCCTGCACTTCGAAGACGTGCGAAAGCTGCTGCTGGTGCTGAATGGGCTGGTCGACAAAGGCAACACGGTGATCGTCATCGAACACAATCTCGATGTCATCAAGTCGGCCGACTGGGTCATCGACCTGGGTCCGGAAGGCGGCGCAGGCGGCGGCGACATCGTCGCGACCGGAACTCCGGAGCAGGTTTCCCGCAACAAGAAGAGCCACACCGGCACCTTCCTCAAAGAAACCCTGGCCGCCAAGTAGCCACCGATGGCCGACACCGTCAGTTATCGCCCGAAGGCGAGCGAGATACCCACCCAGGCAGGCGTGTATCGCTTTCGGGACGCCAACCGCCGGGTGCTGTACGTCGGCAAGGCCAAAAACCTGCGGGCGCGGCTGAGCAACTATTTCGCCCCGCTCCAGAACCTCCATGAGCGCACCAGGCGCATGGTCACCAGCGCCAATTCGGTGGAGTGGACCGTCGTCGGAACCGAGTTCGAGGCGCTGCAACTCGAATTCACCTGGATCAAGGAGTTCGACCCGCCGTTCAACGTGCAGTTCAAGGACGACAAGACCTATCCGTACCTGGCGATCACCCTCGGCGACGACGTCCCCCGCGTGCTGATCACCCGCAACAAGAACATCCCGGGCGCGCGCTACTTCGGCCCGTACACGAAGGTCTGGGCGATCCGCGAGACGGTGGACCTCATGCTCAAGGCCTTCCCGATGCGCAGTTGCTCAGTTGCGACCTACAAGCGCGCGGAGCAGACCGGCCGGCCGTGCCTCCTGGGCGACATCGGCAAATGCGCTGCCCCCTGCGTCGGACGCATCACCAAGGAGGACCACAAGTCGATCGCACTCGACTTCGCCTCGTTCATGGCCGGGCAGGACACCCGTTACCTGGCTGACCTGAACCGACGGATGAAGCAGGCAGCCGAGAGCCAGGACTACGAGAATGCCGCGCGCTTCAGGGACCAGCTCGCGGCTCTGGAAACCGTGCTGTCGAAGAACACCATCGTGCTGGCCGACAACGTCGACGCCGATGTCTTCGGAATCGCGCACGACGAACTGGCGGCGGCCGTTCAGCTGTTCAAGGTTCGCGGCGGACGCATCCGCGGAGTGCGGAGCTGGGTGGTCGACAAAGAGCTCGACGTGGAGCTCGACGAGTTGGTGGAGTCGGTGCTGCGCAAGGCCTACGAAGGCGACGAGGTGCCCTCCCGTCGGGTGATCGTGCCGGCCATGCCAGAGGATGCCGCCGAACTCGAACACTGGCTCGCCTCAGTGACCTGGGAACGCACCGGAAACTCCGGACGCATCTCGCTGCGCGTGGCCCAGCGCGGCGATGTGGCCGCCCTGGCCCAGACAGTGGACACCAACGCGAGGAACGCGCTCATGCTGTACAAGACCAGGCGCAGCAGCGACTTCACCGCACGCTCCCAGGCGCTGGCGGACATCCAGGATGCCCTGGGCATGAACGAGGCACCACTGAGGATGGAGTGCTTCGATGTGTCGCACCTGTCCGGCACCAACATCGTGGCGTCGATGGTGGTCTTCGAAGACGGGCTGCCCCGGAAAGACCAGTACCGTCGGTTCAGCATCCCGGCATCAGTCGATGACACCGATTCGATCTACCAGACGCTGTCCCGGCGGCTGGCGCGGATCGACGACCCTTCCAGCGACCCGCTCCCTGAACCCGTCCAGGGGGCCGACGACCTCCCGGAAGCCGAACTGGCCAAGCGCAAGTTCGCTTATCGGCCCAACCTGCTCATCGTCGACGGTGGGCAACCCCAGGTGCTGGCGGCCGCCCGCGCGCTTCAGGATGCCGGGGTGACCGGTATCCAGCTCTGCGGCATCGCCAAGCGACTCGAAGAAGTGTGGCTGCCCGATTCCGACTATCCGGTCATCCTTCCACGCAACAGCGATGCCATGTTCCTGATCCAGCGCATCCGCGACGAGGCACACCGCTTCGCCATCTCCTACCAGCGCCAGCGCCGCAAGAAGGACGTGACCAGCGTTCTCGCCGATGTGCCGGGCGTCGGTCCCAGCCGGGTCCGCGAGTTGCTTCGGCACTTCGGCTCCGTCACCCGACTGCGCGCCGCCTCGCCCGAGGAGATTGCCGAGGTGAAGGGGATTGGCCAGGTGATGGCGACGACCATCCATCGAACCCTTCGCAGCTGAACCGCCCGCCTGGGCGTGCGCCGCACCACCCGCGGGGAATCGGTAGGCTTGACGAACGGCGACACAGACGGATTTGAGGCAAACAGGCGATGACCGATGGCACCGTCCAGCAGGAAGTGCTGATCGTCACAGGCATGTCCGGTGCCGGCCGGTCGACGGTGGGCAATGCCCTCGAAGACCTGGGCTGGTACGTCGTCGACAACCTGCCGCCCCAGATGTTGCGCCCGCTCATCGAACTCGCCGGCAGGGCTGGCAGCAACCTGCCCAAGATCGCCGCCATCGTCGATGTGCGCGGTGGCAAACTGTTCGCCGACCTTCAGGAGATCATCGATTCGCTTCGCGGCGGAACCGCGGTGCGGGTGATCTTCCTCGAGGCGACCGACGCCGCCCTGGTACGCCGCTTCGAGCAGGTTCGGCGCCCGCATCCCCTGCAGGGTGACGGAACTCTCCTGGACGGCATAGGCGCCGAACGCGCCATGACGCGGGAGTTGCGGGAGTCCAGTGACATCATCATCGACACCTCGGACCTCAACATCCACCAGCTGGCGACCAGCATCGCCGACACCTTCGCCGATGACGACACTCCTGGAGTGCAGGTCACGGTGCTGAGCTTCGGCTTCAAGTACGGGCTTCCGGCCGACGCAGACCTGGTCGCCGACATGAGATTCCTGCCCAATCCATTCTGGAATCCGGAACTGAGGCCGTTCAACGGACAAGACCAGGTGGTCAGCGACTACGTGCTCGCCCAGGAGGGTGCCGCGGCGTTCATCGACGGGTACACGAAGTCCCTGGAACCTGTCCTCGCCGGGTACCAGCGGGAGAACAAGCGTCATGTGACCCTCGCTGTCGGCTGCACCGGCGGCAAGCACCGTTCCATCGCGGTCGCCGAAGAGATAGCGAAAAGGCTAAGATCACTGCCCGGGGTTGCTGTGAACGTACGGCACCGGGATCTGGGGCGGGAGTAACATTCCCCGACGCCGCAGCCGGCCTCCTGGCACCGCGCGAACAACCAACAGCACTAAGAAAGGGGCCTCTCTTGGCTCTCACCACTGACGTCAAAGACGAACTTGCTCGCGTCGAAGTGAGCAAGACGACTGTCAGGGCAGCCGAACTGGCCACTATCCTGCGTTTCTCAGGAGGACTGCACCTCATCTCGGGTCGAATCGCCGTCGAGTCCGAACTGGACAGCACGCATCTCGCCCGCCGTGTGCGCAAAGACCTGGCCGAGCTCTACGGCGTGCGCAGCGAAATCTCGATGATCTCCGCTTCCGGCATCCGCAAGTCCAACCACTACCTGGTGCGCGTGGTCGAAGGGGGAGAGACCCTGGCCAGGCAAACCGGCCTCCTGGACGCCCGCCGCCGGCCCATCCGCGGCCTGCCGAACCGCCTGACCACCGGAACCCGGGAGGAACTAGCCGCTGTCTGGCGCGGCGCATTCCTCGCGCAGGGCACGCTGACCGATCCGGGGCGTTCAGCGGCGCTTGAGGTGGCCTGCCCGGGCAATGAGGCGGCAATGGCCCTGGTGGGTGCCGCCGGACGCCTGAAGGTACCCACGAAGGCTCGGGAAGTGCGCGGAGTGCACCGGGTCGTCATCCGGGATGGTGAGGCTATCAGTGCGATGCTCGTCCACATGGGCGCACATTCCACAGTACTCAGCTGGGAAGAGCTCAGGCAGCGGCGCGAGGTGCGGGCGACGGCCAATCGCCTGGTCAACTTCGACGACGCCAACCTGCGGCGCTCGGCGCAGGCCGCCGTGGCCGCCTGCGCCAGGGTCGAGCGTGCCCTGGAAATTCTCGACGGTCAGATGCCCGATCACCTGCGGTATGCGGGGGAACTGCGCCTGCGCTTCCGCGATGCCAGCCTGGACGAGCTCGGACACCACTCAGAACCGCCGATGACCAAGGATGCCGTCGCCGGCCGCATCCGCCGCCTCCTGGCCATGGCGGATAAACGCGCAGAAGACCTGGGCATCCCGGGAACCGACGCGAACCTGCCACCCGACTTTGAGGATGCATAGACTGGAGTCATCCCCGTCACGCGCGCACTCTGGATCGCGCCGGGGTCACTCAAGCAAGGAGAACGCACATGACTGACTACATCCTTCCCGAATTGCAGTACGACTACTCGGCCCTCGAACCGAGCATCAGCGGCACCATCATGGAGCTGCATCACAGCAAGCACCACCAGGCCTATGTCACCGGCGCAAACACCGCGCTGGCCGGTCTCGCCGAAGCCCGCGACAACGGGAATCTGGCGAACGTGAACAAGCTCGAGAAGGACCTCGCCTTCAACCTCGGCGGCCACGTCAACCACTCGATCTTCTGGACGAACATGTCTCCGGACGGCGGCGACAAGCCCACCGGCGAGCTGGCCGCCGCCATCGACGAGCACTTCGGCTCATTCGACAAGTTCCAGGCCCACTTCACCGCCACCGCGCTGGGCGTGCAGGGCTCCGGCTGGGCAGTGCTCGCCTGGGATTCCATCGGGCAGCGGATTATCATCCAGCAGTTCTTCGACCAGCAGGCGAACTTCGCCGCCGGCACCGTCCCGCTACTGATGCTCGATGTCTGGGAGCACGCGTACTACCTCGACTACCACAACGTCCGGGCAGACTACGTCAAGGCATTCTGGAACATCGCGAACTGGGCGAACGTGCAGGAGCGGTTCACCACCGCACGTGAGAAGACGTCCGGGCTGCTGTTATTGTCATAGGTGGTCAACGCCGCCCTGTCCCTTTAGAGTCGCGCTTCAGGCGCACGAGTTCAAGGAGTTTCCATGAGCGTCAAGATCGGCATCAACGGATTCGGCCGCATCGGCCGCAACTACTTCCGGGCCGCGCTGGCCAAGGGCAGTGACCTTGAGATCGTCGCGGTCAACGACCTCACCGACAACAAGACCCTGGCTCACCTGCTGAAGTACGACTCGATCAACGGACGCCTGGATGCCGATGTCGAGCTCGAGGGCGATCAGATCATCGTCAACGGCAAGGCGATCAGGGTCCTCGAAGACCGCGACCCGGCAAATCTCCCCTGGGGCGACCTCGGCGTCGACATTGTCATCGAGTCGACTGGCTTCTTCACCAAGGCGGCGGATGCTCGCAAGCACATCGATGCCGGTGCGAAGAAGGTGCTGATCTCCGCTCCGGCTTCGGGTGAGGATGCGACCTTCGTCATGGGCGTCAACCACGAGTCCTACGACCCGGCAAGCCACCACATCATCTCGAACGCGTCCTGCACCACGAACTGCCTGGCCCCGCTGGCCAAGGTGTTCAACGACAACTTCGGGATCGAACGTGGTTTGATGACCACGATCCACGCCTACACGGCTGACCAGAACCTGCAGGACGGTCCCCACACGGACCTCCGACGGGCGCGGGCGGCGGCGATCAACATCGTTCCCACCTCGACGGGTGCAGCAAAGGCCATCGGCCTGGTGATGCCGGAACTCGTCGGCAAGCTGGACGGCTTCGCACTGCGGGTCCCCGTTCCCACCGGTTCCATCACCGACCTCACCGTCACCGCCACCCGCTCGGCCTCGGCCGACGAGATCAAGGCCGTGTACCGCGAAGCCGCTGAGGGACCGCTGAAGGGCATCCTGAAGTACACCGAAGACGAGATCGTCTCCAGTGACATCGTGAGCGACCCGCACTCCTCGATCTTCGACGCGGGCCTGCTGCGCGTGATCGGTGACCAGGTCAAGCTGTCCTCCTGGTACGACAACGAATGGGGCTACTCGAACCGCCTGGTCGACCTGACCGAGTACGTCGGCGAACGCCTCTAACAGATGGCACTGCGCACGATCGACTCCCTCGGCCCGCTGACCGGTAAGACGGTCATCGTCCGCTGCGATCTCAACGTCCCGATGAGCGACGGCCAGATCACGGACGATGGCCGCATCCGGGCGTCTGTTCCCACCATCACGACGTTGAAGGATGCCGGGGCGAAGGTCGTAGTGATCTCGCACCTGGGGCGGCCTTCCGGCTCCCCGGATGCAAAGTACAGCCTCGCCGCCGCCGCCGGCCGGCTGGGTGAACTTCTGGAGCAACGAGTGAGCTTCGCCAGCGACACCGTCGGCGCATCGGCGGCGTCCGCTGTCAGCGCGCTGGAGAATGGCCAGGTCGCCGTGTTGGAGAACCTGCGGTTCAACCCAGGGGAGACGGCGGGCGATGACGCGGAACGCACTGCGTTCGCCCGGGAACTGGCCGGCCTAGGCGACCTGTTCGTCTCTGACGGCTTCGGGGTGGTCCACCGCAAGCAGGCCAGCGTCTTCGAGCTTGCCGAACTTCTGCCGAGTGCTGCCGGTTCCCTCATCGCTACCGAGCTCGACGTCCTCGACCGTCTCACCGAACGCCCGGCGAAACCGTACACGGTGGTGCTCGGAGGTTCGAAGGTATCGGACAAGCTCGGCGTGATCGGCCACCTGCTGCCCAGGGTTGACACCCTGCTGATCGGCGGCGGGATGATGTTCACCTTCCTGGCCGCTCGGGGACACCGAGTGGGCGCGAGCCTGCTGGAGAAGGACCAGATCGAGACCGTTCGCGGATACCTCGCCGAGGCAGAACGCCTCGGTGTCTCCATCGAAGTCCCGAGTGATGTGGTGGTCGCCTCGAAGTTCGGGGCGGATGCCGAGCATACGGTCACTGCCGCCGACTCGTTCGAGTCGACTCCCTGGCGCGAAGCCGGCATTGGGCTCGACATCGGTCCGGAGACGTCAGCCCGGTTCGCCGAGGTGATCCGGTCATCCGCCACCGTGTTCTGGAACGGGCCGATGGGCGTTTTCGAGTTCGACGCTTTCGCTGCCGGGACCAAGGCGGTCGCCGCAGCCCTCACCGAGGTCGACGGATTGTCGGTGGTCGGTGGCGGAGACTCGGCAGCCGCCGTGCGCTCGCTCGGTTTCACTGACGGCCAGTTCGGCCACATATCGACGGGTGGAGGTGCCAGCCTCGAGTTCCTCGAAGGCAAGCGCCTTCCCGGACTGGAGGTACTCGGGTGGGAAGCATGACCGCGGGAGCGAACGGCCGAGTGCCCCTCATCGCCGGCAACTGGAAGATGAACCTCGACCACCTGCAGTCGATCGCGTTCGTGCAGAAGCTCGCCTGGAGCCTCAAGGACGCCCGCCACGACTTCGGCCAGGTTGAGGTTGCCGTCTTCCCGCCGTTCACCGACCTCCGTTCGGTGCAGACGCTGGTATCCGCCGACCGGCTGCCGATCAAGTTCGGTGGACAGGATGTCTCGGCCCACGCCTCAGGCGCCTATACCGGCGAGATCCCGGCCGCTTTCCTGAAGTCCCTCGAGTGCGAGTATGTGATCATCGGGCATTCCGAGCGCCGCACGCTGCACAACGAGTCCGACGAGCAGGTGGCCGCCAAGGTGGTCGCGGCGGTCTCCGCCGGGCTGACCCCGGTCATCTGCGTGGGGGAATCGGCTGAAGACCTGGAGGAGCACGGCCCGAGAGCAGTGCCGGTCGCCCAGCTGAGGATCGCGCTGTCCGAGTTGAAGCCCGGGGCGGACGTCGTAGTGGCGTACGAACCTGTCTGGGCAATCGGCTCTGGCCAGGCGGCGACACCTGAGCAGGCCGAGCAGGTGGCATCCGCGTTGCGCGCCGTCATCAGCGAGTCCCTTGGGGAGGACACCGCCGCAGCCACCAGGATCCTCTATGGGGGTTCGGTGAAGGCAGCCAACATTGCCGGATTCATGCGGCAGCCCAACATCGACGGGGCACTGGTGGGCGGTGCCAGTCTCGACATTGCCGAGTTCTCCAGCATTTCGCGCTTCCGGAGTCACGTCGGAACGTAGCATCCATCACGCGGGGCGGCGACCATCCGCACCGCGGTTATACTGGGCAACGGCTGTTTGTGGTTCAGGAAAGGTTTTTTGTGGAAATTCTCCAGGTCGTCTTGCAGGTGCTGCTCGGTATTACGAGTCTCCTGCTGACCCTCCTCATCCTCTTGCACCGCGGCCGCGGTGGCGGGCTCTCCGATATGTTCGGCGGCGGAGTCACCTCGAACCTGGGTTCTTCAGGTGTCGCGGAGCGCAATCTCAATCGTTTCACGGTGGTCTTGGGCCTGGTGTGGATTTCCTGCATCATCGTGCTCGGCCTCATCACCAAGTTCGATTCGGTCGGTTAGGAGTTATCGTGGCTGCTGGTGGTAGTGCAATTCGTGGTTCCCGCGTCGGTGCCGGTCCCATGGGGGAACAGGACCGTGGCTTCCAGGCCGAGCGCATTCAGGTTCATTACTGGTGCGGCAACGGCCACGAACTGAGCCCGTTCTTCCTGGCGACAATCGACCCAGACGAGATCCCGGCGCAGATCGACTGCCCGAACTGCGGAACCCCCGCCGGCCGCGACAAGGCGAACCCACCGCTGATCGCCAAGCTCGAGCCGTACAAGACCCACCTGGCCTACGTGAAGGAGCGTCGGAGCGAAGAGGAGGCAGTCGCCCTCCTCGACGAGGCACTGCAGCAGCTTCGGGCACGCCGCGGCCAGACCGCGACGTCCTGACCACTGCGACGTTGCGTCAGTGTTCGCTGGCGATCAGTACTCGCTGGCGATCAGTACCCGCTGGCGATGAGTTCGCCCGGCACTTCGGCGGCGGCCTGCTGGTCGACGAAGAACACCGTCTTGCGTCGACCCTCGACTGCCCCGACCGGCACCTGATAACGGCCAGCGCCAGCCAGGGCCAGGCCCAGTGCCGAGGCCTTGTCTGCTCCGGCCAGGGCGATCCAGATCCGCTCAGCGCTGTTGATGGCGCCCAGGGTCAGGCTCAGCCGCTCAGGCGGCGGCTTGGGGGAGTTGCGCACCGGGACGACGGTGCCTGGAGCATCCACCAGGTCAGGGCGGTCGGGGAACAGCGAGGCGATATGCCCATCCGGGCCGACGCCGAGCAGAAGGATGTCGAAGTGCGGCAACCGGGAGTCCCCGCCCGCGGCAGCCAGTTCGGCCGCATAGCGCTCGGCAGCGGCGTCCAGGTCCAGCCCATCGTCTGACGCCGGGAACGGGTGAAGGTTTCCTGCGTCAAGCGCGAGGCCTCCAAGCAGGGCATCACGTGCCTGCTGGTCGTTCCGGTCCACGTGCCCGGCCGGCACCCAGCGTTCGTCGCCCCACCAGAAGTGCACGCGGCTCCAGTCGACGTCAGCGCGGTTGTCCGCGGCGCTGATGGCGTGGAGGATGCCGATTCCTACGCTGCCGCCGGTCAGAACGATGTTCATCGAATCCTGCCTGGCCAGGGTACGCAGAGCGGTGCGGATCACGCGTCCGCCGACGACTTTCATCACCTCACCAGAGTCTTGATGAACCAGTACTCGCTTACTCATGATCACTCCGCATCCTGGACTGGCCGAACAATCGTCGGCTCTCCCAATTGCCGCAAGCCTAATGTCACCACCTCACCGAACAAGTCGTCAGGGTCGAGTCTGCGCAGTTCTTCCGCCAGGCAGTCGCGGAGGTTGCGCCTCGGCAGCGAGATGTCGTGCACCGGCTGGTTCGGCTGGGTGAGTGTTGCAATGGTGGAATGCGGCCGCTCCAGGCGAATGGGGCCGGACGCGCGGAACAGCGTCACCCCGTGGATGCCGGAGGGCGCAGCATCCGGCAGGGTGAGCTCGTACTCCACCGGCACCTGCAGCTGTAGTTGCAGCCAGGCGGCGAGCAGCAGCGTGGACGGGGAATCGGAGGACCCGCGCACTTGCACGCCGGTGATCGTCTCGTACGGCGGCTGGTCGAGTACCGCGGCCAACTGCGCACGCCACAGGGTCAGTCGCGTCCAGGCGAAGTCGGTGTCGCCGGGGGAGTAATTGCGCGAGAGCCCCTGGAGGAAGGCTCCTGGGTCGTCCTGCGCGGCCGAGTCGGTGATCCGGCACTGGGTGATCCGTCCCAGCGTCGACTCAGCCACCTTGTCGGGGGCGCTCCCTGGCCACCAGGCCACCACTGGTGCGTCAGGCAGCAGCAGACCCATGACGAGTCCCTCGTCGTCGATCCCGTAAGCGCCGTGCACGCGCAGCAGGATGACCTCACTGGCCCCGGCGTCCCCACCGACCCGGATCTGGGCGTCGAGGCGCAGTTGGGGGGCCGAGTCGGTCTCCGGCGACTTCGAGAGGACGATCACGCGCATCGGGTGCTCGCGGGAGGCGTCGTTCGCCGCCTCGATGGCTTCTTCCTCGCGGCCTGGGGTGGTGGAGATGACCAGGGTCAGCACTCGTCCGAGCGCCACCGCCCCGCCCTCTTCACGGATGGTGACGAGGGCCTTGGATATCCTGCTGGCTGTCGTGTCGGGCAGGTCTACGATCATGGTCGCCTCCAGGCGCGGCCGTCCCTGGCCAGCAGGTCGTCAGCGGATGCCGGCCCCCAGGTTCCCGGGCGGTACTGCTCCGGCGGACCCTGAGTCTCCCAGAACTTCTCGATCGGGTCGAGTATCTTCCAGCTGAGCTCCACTTCCTGGTGGCGGGGGAACAGCGGCGGGTCGCCGAGCAGCACGTCGAGGATGAGGCGCTCGTAGGCCTCCGGGCTGGCCTCGGTGAATGCATGCCCGTAGCCGAAGTCCATCGTCACATCGCGAACCTGCATGCCGGCACCCGGGACCTTCGAGCCGAAGCGGATGGTCACCCCTTCGTCAGGCTGCACCCGGATGACGAGGGCGTTCTGCCCGAGTGCCGAGGTCTGGCTGTCCGCGAAGAGGTACTGGGGTGCCCGTTTGAACACAACCGCGATCTCGGTGACCCGTCGGCCGAGGCGTTTGCCCGCCCGCAGGTAGAACGGGACCCCCGCCCAGCGGCGGGTGCCGATGTTCAACCGGATTGCCGCATAGGTCTCGGTCGTCGACTGCGGGTTCATGCCGTCCTCGTCAAGGAAGCCGACTACCTTCTCTGCCCCCTGCCAGCCACCGCCGTACTGTCCGCGTGCGGTCGCGGTGCGCAGGTCGCTCGGCAGGATGACCGCCGAGAGCACTTTCTCCTTCTCGGCGCGGAGGTCGCCGGCGTCGAACGACACCGGCTCCTCCATGGCTGTCAGGGCGAGCAGTTGCAGGAGGTGGTTCTGGATGACGTCGCGCGCCGCACCGATGCCGTCGTAGTACCCGGCCCGTCCGCCGACACCGATGTCCTCGGCCATGGTGATCTGCACGTGATCGACGTAGTTGGCGTTCCAGATCGGTTCATAGAGTTGATTGGCGAAGCGGAGGGCGAGGATGTTCTGGACCGTCTCCTTGCCGAGGTAATGGTCGATCCGGAATACCGAGTCCGGCGGGAACACCGACTCGACAACCGCGTTCAGTTCCCGTGCGGTTGTCAGGTCGCTTCCGAACGGCTTCTCGATCACAACCCGGCGCCAGTGTCCTTCTTTCTGCTCCGCCAGCCCCGACCGCCGCAACTGCTCGGTGACGAGCGGGAACGATTTGGGCGGAATGGACAAGTAGAAGGCATGGTTGCCCATGGTGCCCCGGTGCGCATCCAACTCGGCGATGGTCTTGCCCAGGGTTTCGAAGGCGACCTCGTCGTCGAATTCACCGGAGACGAAGCGGATGCCCTGGGCCAGCTGGGCCCAGACGTCCTCGTCGAACGGGGTACGCGAGTATTCCTTGACGGCATCGTGCACCACCCGCTCGAAGTCCTGGTCTTCCCAATCCCGGCGCGCAAAGCCGACCAGGGCGAAGCCAGGGGGGAGCAGTCCCCGGTTGGCCAGGTCGTATACCGCTGGCATCAGCTTCTTGCGCGACAGGTCGCCCGTCACTCCGAAAATAATCAGGCCGCTGGGCCCGGCGATGCGATTCAGACGGCGGTCGGAGGGCAACCTGAGCGGGTTGAACTCCGGCGTGATTTCAACCGGCGACATTCGTCTCCTCTGATACGACAAGCGAAGTTGGGTGCGCGGCGTTCAGCCGAGCGCAGCGCGGATGACGGCTTCGCCGGCCGACGGATTCGCCAGGGTCAGGCTCAGCACCGGGCGGCCGAGCTCCTCGAGCACGCTCGCGTCACCGGCGGCCTGGGCCTGGATGAGCTGTCCGAAGGTGAACGGGCGTTCCGGGATCTCGAGGTCGGCATCCGTTCGGCTGCGAAGCTGCAGGAAGGCACCCACTTTCGGGCCGCCCTTGTGGAACTGGCCGGTCGAGTGAAGGAACCGGGGACCCCAGCCGAAGGTGACCGGGCGTCCGAGGCGGCTGGCGAACGCATCGCGCAGGGCGGACAGCTCCCGATCCTCGTGGCGGTCCAGGTAAGCCTGGATCGACAGGTAGCCGTCGTCGCCCACCTGCGCCGCCAGGTTGTCGATCACCTGCGCCAGTGTCGTGGCGCCGGAGACAATGGACGCCGAACCGCGAACCTCGATGCCGTCGACCTCGAAGGCCGGGGCGTCCGGCTCCGGCCGGGCGTCCAGCAACCCGCGGGTCGCGGTCTTCGCCGACTCAACGTCCGGCTGGTCGAACGGGTTGATGCCGAGCAGGCGCCCGGCAATGGCGGTCGCGTACTCCCAGACCAGCAGCTGGGCGCCCAGCGTCCCGCTGATCTCGATCTCGCCCTCGGCTACTTCGTGGGTTTCGCGCGCACTCTCGACCAGCCTGACCACCTGCAGGTCGGCCAGGTCCAGGGCGAGCTCGGGGGAGTCCCCATCGAGCACCACAGGGAGCAGGCCGGTGCCATTCTTGCCTGTCGACTCGGCGATCAGCTGCTCGGCCCAGTCGGCGAAGCCGACAATGTAGGTTCCGGCAGCGACGATTCCGAGTTTGTCCTTGAGCGGGCGGGTTCCCGCGATAGCTGCGCCCAGAACCAGGGCCGGGTTGTCCGCCCGGTCGACAGCGAGCCGACCGCTCACCGAGGACGCCTCATCCAGAAGCCCGGCGATGTCGACACCGGCCAGTCCGGATGGAACCAGCCCGAATGCGGTCAGTGCGGAGTACCGGCCGCCGACGTTCGGGTCGGCGTTGAAGACGCGGTAGCCGTCGGCGCGGGCGGAGGCATCCAACGGCGAGCCGGGGTCGGTGACGATGACGATGCGGGTGATCGGGTCGATCCCGGCATCGAGGAAGGCACGCTCGTAAACGCGCTTCTGGCTGTCGGTCTCCACGGTGGACCCCGACTTCGAGGACACCACGAGCACGCTGCTCTCGAGCCGATCGGCCAGGGCAGTGGCGACCTGCCCTGGGTGGGTGGAGTCGAGGACGGTCAGGGGTACGCCGGCCGTTCTGGTGATGACCTCGGGTGCGAGTGATGAGCCGCCCATACCGGCGAGCACTACGTGGTCGACCCCGGCGTCGCGCAGTTCATCGCGGAGCGCCAGGATGTCATCGACCAGGCCCTCTGAGACGACGACGGCCTCCGTCCAGCCGAGGCGCTTCGCGGCTTCCTCCTCGGCGGCCTCGCCCCACAGGCTGGAGTCCTGACCGGTGATACGCGATGCGACGAGGTCGCTGACCAGCTGGGGCACCACGCGGGAGACTGCTTCCGCAGCCGCCCCGCTCACCGCGATGTCGAAGCTCATCGTGCCGTTCCCGACCTGGCCGCCTCCAGGGCCGCACTCACCGTGTCGAGTAACTCGTTCCAGGAGACGACGAACTTCTCGACGCCCTCCTTCTCAAGCACGGCCGTGACGTCTTCGTACGAGATTCCGGCGGCTGCCAGGGCGTCCAGCAACTGGTTGGCCGCGGCGTAGGCGCCGGTGATGGTGTCGCCGCGGATCTCGCCGTGGTCGAACGTCGCCTCCATGGTTTTCTCCGGCATCGTGTTGACGACACCCGGGGCCACCAACTCAACGACGTAGGTGGTGTCGGGGACGTTCGGGTCCTTGACACCGGTGGACGCCCACAGCGGGCGCTGCAGGTTGGCCCCGGCTGCCAGCAGCAGCTTGGCGCGCTCCGATGCGAACGACTGCTCGAACACCTGATAGGCCAGGCGGGCGTTGGCCACGCCGGCCTGCGACTTCAGGGCGCGGGCCTCATCCGTTCCGATCTCGTCGAGACGCTTATCCACCTCAGTGTCGACACGCGACACGAAGAACGACGCGACCGACTGGATGGTGCTCAGGTCCTTGCCTGCGGCCTTGGCCCGCTCCAGGCCGCTCAGGTACGCGTTGATGACCTCGCGGTAACGCTCGAGGCTGAAGATCAGGGTCACGTTGACGCTCACCCCCTCCGCAGTGAGGACGGAGATCGCTTCCAGCCCCTCGACGGTCGCCGGAACCTTGATCATGACGTTCGGGCGTTCGACCTTGCTCCAGAGTTCGAGGCCTTCGGCGATGGTCCCCTGGGCGTCGTGGGCGAGACTCGGCTCGACCTCGATGGATACTCGGCCGTCGACGCCGCCGGTCGCGTCGTAGACGGGGCGGAGGA
Source organism: Homoserinimonas sp. (assembly GCA_040904805.1). Classification (GTDB taxonomy): domain Bacteria; phylum Actinomycetota; class Actinomycetes; order Actinomycetales; family Microbacteriaceae; genus RYN-87. The sequence goes on from JBBDSS010000006.1 coordinate 76,216, forward strand.
TGTCGCATCCGGTCGCCACGTCGTGCGTGGTGATCTCGAAGACCGCCTCGCTGACGGTCTTTCCGGCAGTCGCCAATTCGGCCACCTGGGCGTCGTAGGCGTCGCCCTTGGCCAGGGCGCCAGCGAAGATTGTCGGGTTGGTGGTCACGCCGACCACGTGGCGATCGTCGATGAGGCCGTGCAGCGCACCGGAGGTGATGCGATCGCGGGAGAGGTCGTCGAGCCAGATGCTTACTCCCGCGGCCGAGAGGGCGGCGAGTGGACTAGTGGTGTTCATGGGGTTTCCTTGTCCTGTTGAGTACTGCGTTCTCGGTTCTGGTGCCGGATGCGACGGTCAGAGGGCTGCCAACGACTCCTTGGCCGCACTGACAGCATGCTCCGCGGTGATCCCGAATTCACGGAACAGTGTCTTGTAGTCCGCGGATGCGCCGAAGTGCTCGATCGAGACTGAGCGTCCGGCATCACCGACGTAGCGCCTCCAGCTCAGGTCGACACCGGCCTCGATGGATACCCGCGCCCGGACGGCTGCCGGAAGAACGGATTCACGGTACAAGGCGCTCTGCTCCTCGAACCACTCCAGGCTCGGTGCCGACACGACCCTGGCGTTCACGCCATCCGCTTTCAGCAGTTCGCGGGCCTCGATGGCCACCTGCACTTCGGAGCCGGTGGCGATGAAGATGACATCCGGGGTGCCGCCAGGTGCTTCCGCCAGCACGTAGGCGCCGTGGGCGACGTGCTTCGCGGATGCCAGGGTCTCGCCGCTGGCTGCGTCGTCGCCGCGCTCGAAGACGGGGATGTTCTGCCTGGTGAGCGCGAGGCCGGTCGGGCCGCCGCGTCGCTCCAGGATGGTCTTCCACGCCCACGCCACCTCGTTGGCATCGCCGGGGCGGACCATGGAGAGCCCGGGGATGGCGCGGAGGCTCGCCAGTTGCTCGATCGGCTGGTGGGTGGGTCCGTCCTCACCGAGTGCGACGGAGTCGTGGGTCCAGACGAAGATCGACGGCACCTGCATCAATGCGGCCAGTCGGATGGCCGGGCGCATGTAGTCGCTGAAGATCAGGAACGTTCCGCCGAACGGCCGGGTGTTACCGTGCAGCACGATCCCGTTGAGGATCGCCGCCATGGCATGCTCACGGATGCCGAAGTGCAGGACGCGACCGTACTTGTTGCCCTTCCACGCGTCAGTGGAACGTTCGGCCGGCACGAAAGATTCGGCGCCCGCGATGGTAGTCAGGTTGGACTCCGCCAGGTCGGCCGAGCCACCCCAGAGCTCAGGTATCACCGCACCGAGAGCTCCAAGCACCTTGCCGGACGCCGCACGGGTCGAGACGTCCTTGCCGGCCTCGAACCGGGGGAGGGCGTCCTCGACGCCGTCAGGCAGCTCGCCGGAGAGCACCCGGTCGAGCAGCAGCTTGCGCTCGGGGTTGGCCTTCGCCCAGACCTCGAACTCGGTGTCCCAGGCCGCGTGGGCCTCGGCGCCGCGATCGATCGCCTTCCTGGTGTGCTCCAGGACCTCGTCGGACACCTCGAAGGTCTTCTCCGGGTCGAACCCCAGTACGCTCTTGACTGCGGCCAGTTCGTCGCCGCCGAGGGCTGAACCGTGGATCTTGCCGGTGTTCATCTTGCCTGGCGACGGCCATCCGATGATGGTGCGAAGGATGATCATCGACGGCTTGGTGGTCTCAGCCTTCGCTGCTTCGATGGCGGCGTGCAGTTCCTCGATGTCTTCCTCGTACTGGCCGGTTTTCTTCCAGTCGACGACCTGAACATGCCAGTGGTAGGCCTCGTAGCGGGCCCTGACATCCTCGGTGAAGGCAATATCGGTGTCGTCCTCGATCGAGATCTGATTGCTGTCGTAGATGGCGATCAGGTTTCCGAGCTCCTGGTGCCCGGCGAGCGATGATGCTTCGCTGGTCACGCCCTCCTGCAGGTCGCCGTCGCTGCAGATGCTGTAGATGTAGTGGTCGAACGGGCTCTGGCCCGGGGCAGCATCTGGATCGAACAGGCCGCGTTCGAAACGAGCAGCGTACGCGAAGCCCACGGCAGAGGACAGCCCCTGGCCGAGCGGACCCGTGGTGATCTCGACACCGTCGGTGTGGCCGTACTCGGGGTGGCCCGGAGTCTTCGACCCCCAGGTGCGCAGTGCCTTCAGGTCGTCGAGCTCGAGGCCGTAGCCACCGAGGTAGAGCTGCACGTACTGAGTCAGGGAACTGTGGCCGGCCGACAGGATGAACCGGTCGCGTCCGATCCACTCGTTGTCGCGCGGATCGCGTCGCATGACCTTCTGGAAGAGGAGGTAGGCGGCCGGGGCCAGCGACATCGCGGTGCCCGGATGCCCGTTCCCGACCTTCTCGACGGCATCCGCCGCAAGGATCCTGGCAGTGTCGACCGCCTGCTGATCGATGGAGTCCCATTGGAATTGTGCCACGTGATTCTGACCCTTCTGCTTCGGTCGGAGCGAACCTGAGCCGCTACGCCGTATGTTCGAGACAATGTTGTCCCGGCTGAACGCGGAATAGACACTCGCCGTGGACGTCATCGGCACTGCCGCGGCTGAGTCACGGATCTAAGAGATATGGACTCGCTGGCCTGCGGCTGGCAAGCTCCCCCCAGTATAGAGAACAGCTATGCCGGACGCTTCTCCTCTGTCGCCCGGGCTGCCCGGCACCTCGCGTCGGGTGTCCTAGACTTTCTAACAGAGCAGACCCGGGTAAGAGGAGCAATGAACGTAGCCGTAGACATCCAGGTCCAGACCGGCCGGGCGCACGGATTGGACCGAGTCAAGGCATTCTTCGCACTCACCAAGCCCCGGGTGATCGAGTTGTTGCTGGTGACGACGGCTCCCGTCATGATCCTTGCCGCCGACGGCATTCCGAACCTCTGGCTGGTTTTCTGGACACTGGTCGGCGGGTCGATGAGCGCGGGAGCCGCCGGCGCCTTCAACTGTTACATCGACCGCGACATCGACCGCGTCATGAAACGAACCAGCGGCCGTCCGCTGGTGACCGGGGCGATCACCCCGCGAGAGGCCCTGGTGTTCTCCTGGGTGCTGGCCGTGGCATCCGTCGCCGTCCTGTGGGTTGCCGCCAACTGGTTGGCAGCGACGCTCTCCGCTGTCGCAATCTTCTTCTATGTCGTCGTCTACTCGCTCATCCTGAAGCGCCGTACCTCACAGAACATCATCTGGGGAGGGATCGCCGGCTGTTTCCCGGTGCTGATCGGCTGGACCGCGGTCACCGAGTCGATCACCTGGACGCCGCTCATCCTTTTCGCCGTCGTCTTCCTGTGGACGCCTCCGCATTACTGGCCGCTGTCGATGAAGTACCGCGCAGATTACGCCTCGGTGAACGTGCCAATGCTCGCTGTCGTCCGGAGCCGTACCCAGGTGGGGCTGCAGGTCATCCTCTACGCCTGGGCTACTGTCGCCTGCTCGTTGCTGCTGGTGCCGGTAGCGGGGATGGGCCTGGTCTACACGGTGGTGGCAGTGGCATCCGGCGGCTGGTTCATCTACGAGTCCCACCTGCTGTATGCGAAGGCCATCCGCCGCGGTGAGGTCAAGCCGATGCGCGTCTTCCAGAGCTCGATCACCTACCTGACGCTGCTGTTCGTCGCCGTCGGTGTGGACCCCCTGCTGCCCTTCTAACGCTGAATCACCGCGCTCGCCTGACTGCGGGCTACTCGTGGGCGGCAGTTTCCAGCGACTCAGCGGGGGAGACGGGAACCTTGAGCCGGAGGATGACGACGGTCATGGCGGCTGCGAGCAGAGCGGCGAGCACCATATGGGCGCCGACGGCAAGCTCGGGAAGACCGTTCCGCGCCTGGTAGAGGCCGACGGCGATCTGCACCAGCTCCACCGCGAGCAGGGTGACGATGGGGGCGGCGGATGCTCCCGCCCTCCGCGCCGTCGCGGCCAGGGAGAGAGTCAGGATGAGCGTCAGATAGGCCGGCCAGGCGTGCAAGTGCTCGAACAACTCGACGTCGAAGCCGCTGCGCCCGGCAGTGACATCGCCAGAATGCGGGCCGGATGCCGTGGTCAGCACGCCGAATGCGATAGTGAGGGCGACCGCGGCGCTGGTTCCGTGCGTGAGTGCGGCGAACCAGGCAGGAACCCGGCGAACGCGCACACCCGTGTTCTCGCTCATCAACACGAGGAACGCTGCCGTCACGCAGACCAGCACCAGGGAGGCGATGTAGTGGAAGCCGACGATGAACGGGTTCAGGCCGGTCCATACCGACACGCCTCCGACCACGGCCTGCGCGACAACGCCGCCGAGAACGATGGTGGCGAGGGTCAACAGGTCCCTCCGGTCCCTGCGCAAGCGCCAGAGCAGCAGCAGGAGGACGAGGGCGGCGATGCCCACCACACCGGACATCATTCGGTTGCCGAACTCGATGGCACCGTGGATTCCCATCTCGGCGGTCGGGATCAGCGAGTCCGGCGTGCAGGTGGGCCAGGTCGGGCAGCCCAGCCCGGAGCCGGTGAGCCGCACGGCCCCACCCGTTCCGATGATCGTGACCTCGCAGACGAACGACACCCAGGCGGCAACCCGGATTCGAGCATCCCTGACGACCGGCAACAGGGCCCCGGGAACATGGGATGGCCTACGAACCGGTAACGACTGGCCGCTCGCTGGCATGCATTCCCCCATTTCTCCCAGGCAACGCTGTAGAATCGAACTGTTCGCAGAGCACAGCCGACACCGGGGCGTCATCGAAGATGCCGGAGTTCTCTCCCGCGTCTCGATCATTCTAGGCAGGTGGCGATGGAGAATTCGCCGAACCGCTTCGAACAATCGATACTCAGACCCGGTGTTCCGGCGTGTAAACGACAATGCTGGTCGCAGGAGGGAATGATCTCCGTTCCGCGTTAGTTGCGGCCAGTAGAGGAGTGATGGAACCCATGGCAGAAGTACTGATCAACCGACCGGAGCTTTCGAGCCTCGGCATTTACGAGTTCGGCTGGTCCGACTCGGACGTGGCCGGAGCCACGGCAAAACGAGGGATCTCACCCGAAGTCGTCGCGGAGATCTCCGCGCTCAAGGATGAACCCGAGTGGATGCTGAAGAACAGGCTCAAGGGCCTCTCGATGTTCTACAAGAAGCCGATGCCGGCGTGGGGCGCAGACCTGTCCGGGATCGACTTCGACAACATCAAATACTTCGTTCGGTCTACGGAACGCCAGGCCCAGACCTGGGAAGACCTCCCGGAAGACATCAAGAACACCTACGAGAGGCTCGGCATCCCCGAGGCGGAGCGTTCGAGGCTCGTCGCCGGCGTCACTGCTCAGTACGAGTCCGAGGTGGTCTACCACCAGATCCGTGAAGACCTGGAAGCCCAGGGCGTGATTTTCACCGACACCGACACCGCGCTTCGCGAGCACCCCGAGCTGTTCGAAGAGTACTTCGGCACGGTGATCCCGGCCGGCGACAACAAGTTCGCCGCGCTCAACACCGCGTCCTGGTCCGGCGGCTCGTTCGTCTACGTCCCGCCTGGGGTGCACGTCGAAATCCCGCTGCAGGCCTACTTCCGGATCAACACCGAGAACATGGGCCAGTTCGAGCGGACGCTCATCATCGCCGACGAGGGCAGCTACATCCACTACATCGAGGGCTGCACCGCACCGATCTACAACTCGGACTCGCTGCACTCCGCCGTGGTCGAGATCATCGTGAAGAAGGACGCCCGCGTCCGCTACACGACCATCCAAAACTGGTCGAACAACGTCTATAACCTGGTGACCAAGCGTGCGATCGCGCACGAGGGCGCCACCATGGAATGGGTCGACGGAAACATCGGTTCCAAGGTCACCATGAAGTATCCGTCGATCTACCTGGTGGGGGAGCACGCCAAGGGCGAGACCCTCTCCGTGGCCTTCGCCGGCCCCGGACAGCACCAGGACGCCGGAGCCAAAATGGTGCACATGGCTCCATACACACAGTCATCAATCCTCTCGAAATCCATCGCCAGAGGCGGTGGTCGCAGTGGCTACCGGGGCGAGGTCAGGATCGCGGCGGGGGCACACCACTCTGCCAACAGCGTGGTCTGTGATGCACTCCTGGTTGACACGATGTCGCGCTCGGACACCTACCCCACCACTGACATCCGCGAAGACAACGTGCAGATGGGCCACGAGGCCAGCGTTTCCCGCGTCAGCGAAGAGCAACTGTTCTACCTGATGTCCCGCGGCATGACCGAAGAAGAAGCCATGGCCATGATCGTGCGCGGGTTCATCGAACCGATCGCCCGCGAACTGCCCATGGAATACGCGCTCGAACTGAACAAGCTCATCGAAATGAGCATGGAAGGATCCGTCGGTTAAATGTCTGTATCCATTACGCCGACACACTCTTCCAAGGGACCCAAGTCGCACCAGGACCCGCAGATGAACCACTCGCGGCTCAGTTCGAAACAGAACAGCGCAGGCGGCGAGGGCCTGGTGCCGGTTCAAAGCCGCGCCGAGCGGTTCAGCGCATACTCCGTGACCGAATTCGAACCGGTCACCGGTCTGGAGATCCAGTGGAAGTACACCCCGCTGGCCAAGGTGCGCCCGCTTCTGGATGACACCCTCGATGGCTCGCCCGTCGAACCGGACAGCCGGGCGACCGCCGGAGCGAGCATCGAGTGGGTGGATCGCGCCGACAGCAGGATCGGGCGGGCAGGCGCACCGGAAGAACGGGCATCCGCCAACGCCTGGACCAGCTTCGAGAAGGCGCTGGCAATCACCATCTCCGGCGACGAACTCGCCGAAGCCACCGTGAAGCGAAGCAGTCTCGGCACAGTTGCCCGCGGCGCCCACACCGTGATCGTCGCCAAGCCGAACAGCCGCGGCCTGGTCGTGCTGGAGAACACCGGCGATGCCATGCTCACCGAGAACCTCGAGATCGTCGTGGAAGACCACGCGGACCTCACCGTCGTCAGCGTGCAGCTGTGGGACACGGATGCCGTGCACCTCGCCAGCCACTTCGCCTCGCTCGGCAACGGCGCACGTCTCAAGCACGTCGTAATCACCCTCGGCGGCGCACTGGTCAGGGTGAACCCGTCCACCCAGCTGGTCGGGGCGGGAGCCGACGTCGAACTGTTCGGCCTCTATTTCGCCGACGCGGGCCAGTTCATCGAGCACCAGGTGTTCGTGAACCACGACGCCCCGCAGACTCGTTCCCGGGTCAGCTACAAGGGCGCCCTCCACGGCGACGGCGCCCACACTGTGTGGGTCGGCGACGTCCTGATCGGCCAGAAGGGTTCCGGGACCGACAGCTATGAGCAGAACCGCAACCTTCTGCTGAGCGACGGTGCCCGCGCCGATTCGGTGCCGAACCTCGAGATCGAGACCGGCGACATCCTCGGAGCAGGGCACGCCACCACCAGCGGTCGTTTCGACGACGAACAGCTGTTCTACCTGCAGGCCAGGGGCATTCCAGAAGACGAGGCGCGCCGCCTGGTCGTGCGTGGATTCCTCTCGGAAATCGTGCAGAAGATCGGCGTTCCGGACCTCGAGCAGCGGCTGGAAGAGGCCATCGAGGCAGAACTGGCGGTTGCCTGATGGCCGGAATCAGGATCTGTCCGGCAGCAGACCTCGAGGTCGGCGCAGCCGTGCGGGTCGTCATCGACGACAAGCCGATTGCTCTGGTCAAGGATTCTGCCGGCGACATCCACGCCATCGGCGACACCTGCACCCACGGCGACATCTCATTGTCCGAAGGCTTCGTCGAGGACGACACCCTCGAGTGCTGGGCTCACGGCTCTAAATTCTCATTGAAGTCAGGCAAAGCGCTCACCCTGCCAGCGTACGAACCCGTGCCGGTGTACTCCGTCTCCATTGTGGACGGCGATGTGTACATCGACCCCACCGACATCTTCACACCGTAGAAAGCGAACTTTTCATGTCAGTACTGACCATCAAGGACCTCCACGTCAGCGTCGAAACCGACCAGGGGATCAAGCAGATCCTGAACGGCGTCGACCTGACCGTCAACGAGGGCGAGATCCACGCCATCATGGGCCCCAACGGCTCAGGCAAGTCCACCCTCGCCTACACAGTTGCCGGGCATCCGAAATACCACGTCGAGTCCGGGTCGGTGCACCTGGACGACGTCGACCTGCTCGCGATGAGCGTCGACCAGCGCGCCCGCGCCGGACTTTTCCTCGCCATGCAGTACCCGGTGGAGATCCCCGGCGTCACGGTCACCAACTTCCTCCGCACCGCCAAGACGGCGATCGACGGCGAGGCGCCGGCTATCCGCCACTGGGTCAAAGACATCCGTGAGGCGATGAAGAACCTGCGGATTGACTCCGCGTTCTCGGAGCGCAACGTCAACGAGGGTTTCTCCGGTGGCGAGAAGAAGCGCCACGAGATCCTGCAGCTGGAACTGCTGCAGCCGAAGTTCGCCATCCTCGATGAGACCGACTCCGGATTGGACGTCGATGCCCTCAAGGTCGTCGCCGAAGGCGTCAACCGTGCGAAGGAAGCGACCGGCCTCGGGCTGCTCCTGATCACCCATTACACTCGCATCCTCCGCTACATCAAGCCCGACTTCGTGCACGTGTTCGTCGACGGCAAAGTTGCCGAAGAAGGCGGCGCGGAACTGGCAGACCGGTTGGAAGATGAGGGTTACGATCGCTTTCTGGCGAAGACGAACGTAGGCTAGCGTTATGGCAGTTGCACTAGAGCCAGCCCTTTTCGACAAAGTCGAAGAGGCGTTGAAAGACGTGATGGACCCGGAACTCGGGGTCAATATTGTCGACCTCGGCCTGATCTACGACCTCACCTGGGATGAAGAGAACAACGCTCTCATCATCAGCATGACGCTGACCTCCGCCGGCTGCCCGCTGACCGATGTCATCGAGGAGGAGGTCGCCCAGAACCTCGACGGCATCGTCGAACAGTTCCGCATCAATTGGGTGTGGATGCCCCCGTGGGGTCCTGACAAGATCACCGATGACGGGCGCGACATGATGCGGGCGCTCGGTTTCGCCATGTGATCAGGGCGACGCCTCTCGCAGTTCGGCTCAGGCCACGCCGCTCCAGCGATCGGCGTCACGACGCTCCATTCGATTCAGTGCCGACCAGGCCGCTGTGGTGATTACCGCTGCGACCACCAGCTTGACGACGCCTCCGGCCGCCACCGGGACGACGCCGACCACCAGCACCTCGCTGAGCGACAGTTGGCTGACAACTGCGAGTCTCGGCACGCCGATCAGGAGGATGATCACGGTTCCACCGGCAGCAGAGGCGACCGCGCGCAGGAAGGTGCGATCGAGTCCGCGCTCGGCCACCCATCCCACGAACGCAGCAGCGACGATGAACCCGATGACGTACCCACCAGCCGGCCCCGTAATGGTGTCCGGTCCGGACGTGCTGTTGCTGAAGATCGGCAGGCCGAGCGTGCCGGCGAGAACGTACAACGCCATCGAAAGCGCACCGCGCAGAAGCCCGAGGGTCATTCCCACCAGCAGAACAGCCAAACTTTGGCCGGTCAACTGGATTGGCCAGGCCGGCGTCGCAGCCTGCGCCGCGACCGAGGTGAGCGCTACGCCGGCGAGGATCAGGAGGATGTCGATGCCGAGTCCTCGACCGAGTACTCGATCTGCAATGGTCGGTTCGCCGAGGGACAAGCTGAAACGTGACATATCTGACCTCCTCAGCGGCGCCGCACTGGACTATTCGAAATATGCTGGACAATTCCCCCCAACCCCCGCCGTCAGCGTGACGGCTTATGAAATGGACTACACCTGTGCTCAGCGTGCATGATCTCGAGATCCGAGTAGGGGCGCGCACCCTGATGGAGGGCGTGACTTTCCGGGTCGACCGCGGCGACAAGATCGGATTGGTCGGGCGCAACGGGGCCGGCAAGACCACCCTTACCAAGACGCTGTCTGGCGAGACCATTCCGACGGCCGGCACCATCGACCGAACCGGCGACATCGGCTACCTTCCCCAGGACCCACGCTCAGGCAACCCGACCGATCTGGCCCGCACTCGCATCCTCGATGCCCGTGGCCTCGGGCAGATCATGCTCGGCATGCAGACAGCCACCGAGCAGATGGGCAGCCCGGATGCCTCGGTCAGTGAAGCGGCCATGAAGAAGTACAGCAGCCTCTCCGACCGGTTCCTGTCCCTCGGAGGCTACGCCGCAGAAGCGGAGGCCGCATCGATCGCCAGCAACCTCAGCCTGCCCGATCGCATCCTCGACCAGGAGCTGTCCACCCTGTCCGGCGGGCAGCGTCGCCGGATCGAGCTGGCCCGCATCCTGTTCTCCGGTGCCGACACGATGCTCCTGGACGAGCCGACCAACCACCTCGACGCGGACTCCGTGGTCTGGCTACGCGAATACCTGAAGAACTTCGCCGGCGGCCTGATCGTGATCAGCCACGATATCGAGTTGGTCGAGGAGACCGTCAACCGGGTTTTCTACCTCGACGCCAATCGGCAGATGATCGACATCTACAACATGGGCTGGAAGCACTACCTTCGCCAGCGCGAGGCCGACGAGGAACGCCGCAAGAAGGAACGTGCCAACGTCGAGAAGAAGGCATCTGTGCTTCAGGTCCAGGCCGCCAAGTTCGGTGCGAAGGCGTCGAAGGCCGCCGCAGCCCACCAGATGGTGCGCCGCGCCGAGAAGATGCTCTCCGGCCTCGACGATGTCAGGACCTCGGATCGCGTCGCCAAGCTGCGTTTCCCGGAGCCTGCCCCCTGCGGGCGGACCCCGCTGATGGCCTCCAACCTCAGCAAGAGCTATGGGTCACTGGAGATATTCACGGCGGTCGACCTGGCCATTGACCGCGGCTCCAAGGTCGTGGTGCTCGGATTCAACGGCGCAGGAAAGACGACCCTCCTGCGCATGCTCGCCGGGGTGGACGAACCAGACACCGGGCAGCTGGAGCCGGGTCACGGCCTGCGGATCGGCTACTACGCGCAAGAGCACGAGACGATCGATGTGAAGCGCACAGTGCTGCAGAACATGGTTTCGTCGTCTCCCAGCATCACCGAGACCGAGGCCAGGCGGGTGCTCGGCTCCTTCCTCTTCACGGGGGATGACTCGCACAAGCTGGCCGGGGTGCTCTCCGGCGGAGAGAAAACCCGCCTGGCACTGGCGATGATCGTCGTGTCCGGAGCGAACGTGCTGCTGCTCGACGAACCGACCAACAACCTCGACCCGGCAAGCCGGGTCGAGATCCTCGATGCTCTGGCGAACTACTCCGGCGCGGTGGTGCTGGTCAGCCACGACGAGGGAGCTGTCGAGGCGCTGAACCCGGAGCGGGTGCTCATCCTGCCCGACGGCGTCGAAGACTTCTGGAGCAAGGACTACGCGGAGCTGGTCAGCCTGGCCTAGCCGCACCGCGATAGGGGCGGGGGGCTAGCGCAACCGGGAGATGCGACCTACTCTCACCCCCAGAGCCGAGATACGCCTCCTTGCCGCTTTGACAGAAGACACGCCCGGCCCGAGTCCCCGATCGGAGCCACACATGTTAAAAAAGCTTGCCCTAGTGACGGCCGTAGCGACCGCCTCTCTGATGATGATGCCGGCACTATCCGCCAGCGCCGCGCCCCTCTCCGGGGCTATATTCACGACCGATAGTTCCGGCGTACCGGTAAACCTGAACATCTACCAGGACAAACAAGATGTCTACCTCAATGGCGGCCCCGGCATCAACGCCCCTGACGGTGCCGCTGGGCTTCCCGCCGACACGTACTCATTCCAGGTCACAGACCCTTCTGGAAGGTCGTTGCTGTCGAGTGATTCGGTCGACTGCCGACAGTTCACCGTCGATGCATCGGGCGTTATCGCGAATGTGCTTCCATCCGGAGCCTGTGCCCACGTCACCGGCGCGGATGGGGAAGATGGCGGCGCAACAGTGCAACTGTTCCCGTACGCCGACACGCCGAACAACGGCGGGGTGTATAAGGTGTGGGTCAGCCCGACCTCGCTCCTTGACTGCGACGCACCCGGAAACAAGAGCTGTTTCGTGCCGCGCTTCAGCAAGACCGACAACTTCAAGGTGAACGACAGCAGGATTGTTGAAATCGACACGCGGTTCTGGAAGCACGGCTACAACCAGCCGCTTGATGGGATGCTCGCAACCTGGACGGACACCAATGGGGCAACCAACAAAAAGTATTCCGAGTACAACCCGGCTATCCTCGCGTTCCATGAGGCGCATGTTGAGGCTGCTGAACACGGGACCCACCTGATCCAGGTCGGCGATCAGGCGAATTGCACGATTGACCGGGTGGTGGCCCCGACGGGCCGTGTCAGCCTCCCGACCGGCGGGACGGTGACCGTCTCGGTCGCGGTCAAGAACCACAATGCCGGCGACGCAACATACTTCGTGGACGTGTACTGCCACTGAGGACATACCTGACCTGGTTGAGGCGGCGGTGTCACCCTCGTGTGACGCCGCCGTTTCTGTTCGTCAAGGTTCAACCGAGCTGATGGGCCCGGCCCGGGCCGAACGCACCTGCAATGCGGCGAGACGATGCACAATATCGGTCGTCTGTGGGTAGAGCGCCAGGTAGTCGGCGTACAACTGGTCGTAGATCGCGGCCACGTTCGGGTTCGGGGTCACCTCGGCGACAATCGGGTTCCAGGCGCTGATCTCCGGGGAACTGACCAGGCCTGCAGCGAGGTAGGCTGCCCCGAAGCTCGCCCCGATGGTGACCTGTGGCACATGCTGCACCAGGCCTGTCACGTCGGAGACGATCTGAGGCCAGAGGCTGGACTTCGTCCCTCCGCCCACAGCCACGATACGATCGATGACCGCTCCCGCGTCACGCAGTTGCTCGATATTGTGTCGGATTCCGAACGCCGTGGCCTCGAGTGCAGCCCGGTACAGGTCGCCACGACGATGTTCAACGGTAAGGCCGGCTATGATCCCTCTCGCGTCTGGATCGGCAATTGGTGTTCGTTCACCAGCGAAGTACGGGAGCATCAGGAGGCCGCGACTGCCGGCGGGGGAGCTTTCTGCTTCTGCGACCAGAGTGGCGAACTCCTCACCTCCGAACAGGTCGCGCAACCAGTTCGTGATCGCACCGGAGGTCGCCATCCCACCGGCCATGTTCCAGGTGTCACGGTAGGCCCCGACAGTTCCCCAGAGATTGGGATGACGAACGCGATGGCTTGCCGTACTGATTAGGAACATGGTTGTTCCATACATGAGCATCAAATCGCCGGGGTTCTGAGCGCCAACGCTGACCGCCTCTGACCACGCGTCGATGGTGCCCATGATCACCGGGATCCCTTCGGGAAGTCCCGTTGCAGCGGCCGCGGTCGCCGAAACCGTTCCGGCGTTATCGCCCGGCCATTTCAGTTGCGGCAGGGACAACCCGCCGACGATGTCTCCTGCCCATGGCTCGAACCACTCACGGGCAGCGGTGTCGTAGAGCGGGGTGCACTGGCTCGCAGAGTGGTGGTCCAGAGCGTACACGCCGGTCAACTGCCAGGCGAGCCAGGATGCTGGCATGAACAGGCGCCGTGATCTCGCCCATACCGCCGGCTCATTCTCCGCGACCCAGGCGAGCTTGGGACCCACAGCCTGGCTGGACAAAGCCGAGCCACACCGTTCAAGGATCTGCTCGCTGCCCAGTTCGCGGGTCATCCGATCAATCTGCTCGATCGCCCTGGTGTCGACGCCGTAGAGGATGGCCGGCCGGGTGGGCACACCGGAATCATCGGTGAGGAGCACGCAAGGACCCATGCCGCTGACGCCAACTGCCAGGATCGGCGCTTCTGCGACGGACACCAGCTGGTTCGCTATCCGGGAGAACTCTTTCCACCAGATATTCCCGTCCATCTCGACCTGCCTGGGCGTCGGCCGGTCCACCGTGTGGTCTTCGACGACAGTGCACAGAATGCGACCGTGAAGATCACTCAGCACACCCTTGGTACTCGAGGTACCAATGTCGACTCCGACAACCAGCCCTTCCACGGCCATGAGTTGTTATACCAACACGTCGCCGACGAGGTGCACCGTGATGCCGAGCGCATCCAGCATCGCAGCCTTCGCGGTCAATGCCTTGTCAGCAATCGCGGAGTCCGAGGCATAGACGACCTGGACATGGTTCGCCTTGTGCCGTGCCATGAACTGGTCACGGCTCACGCCGTGGAGCACGACATGGGCGATCGGCCACTCCGGATTGGTCGCCTGCTTGCGGCGTGCTGTTTCTTCTGCGGGCAGCTCCACGACACTCGCTCGACCGATGTCGGCATGGAGTCTCGCCTCCGCAATGTAGACACGGCTCCAGACGATTTCGCCCGGGCGGGACACACCGTTGATGGTACTTCCACCGGCCGGGAAGAACACCGGATCCTGGCGCCAGCCTTCGGCGTTCTGGTAGCCGCCGAGGTGGGATGCCGGAACAGACCCCGAGATCTCATAGACCCAGACGAAATCCTCTCCGTACTGCTCGCCCCAGCGTACATCGTGCAGGGTATTGTCCGGGATCAGCCCCATGGCCCTCCAGACCCGATCGGTCACCAGCGCATCGACCGCAACGCCCTCATCCGCCTCATTGAAGTGAGGGAGCGCGCGCCCCGCCCACAACACTCGCGAGCCGTCGCGGCTGGTCACCGGCGGGCGGTCGGTGGCGTTCAACAGGCCTTCGGCGAGGTCGCTCGCAGGGACCAGGTCCTTCAGTCCTTGCTGGTACTGGATGCCGACTGCGTCGAGCCCGAAGTCGTCCGCCATGCGCAGCGCCGCGATATACATCTTGTACTGCCAGATCAACTGGGCCTCGGTCAGCTCCGTCTTCTCGTCGGTTCCGGTCCGGAATGTCATGCCCCGGTCGATGAGCCAGGCCCCGACGGCACGCGCCTCGGCATCGTCCACCGTGAGCATCTCGGCGTAGAGCGCACTTTGCGAGAGTCGCTCCTTATAGATGCCAGCCGGATTCAGCAACTCGTCATCGATGATGGCGTTGTACATTCCCATGCAGCCTTCGTCGAATACGCCGATGATCGCCTTGTCACTGAGCAGTTCCTGCCCCAGCGCGCGCCCTAGCCTGGATTCCTCGGTGTCCGGAAGCTGCGGAAGCGGGCGCACATGCGAGTCATCATGCGTGATGCTGCCGGTCTCAACCCAGCTGCGGATGCCATCCTTGAACCATTGGTCGGTGAAGTCGACGCTCCAGATGGTGGAGTAGGCGGTGCCCATCTTGGTCAGCCCCGCGTTCAGGCCGAGCAGTCCGACCAGTCCTGGCCAGTCGCCGGCGAAGTTCGCCACGGTGAGAATCGGCCCGCGGTGGCTGCGAAGTCCGGCGAGCACGTGGTGGCTGTACTGCCACACCGCCTCCGCGATGATGAGAGGTGCGTCGGCGGGAATATCGCGAAAGACATCGAGCCCCATGCGCTGGCTCCGAATGAATCCGTGCCCGAGTGCCTCATCGATCTCGTTCGCGCGCACGATTGTCCAGCCCAGTTCTCCGAAAGCGCGGGCCAGTTCCTGTTCCATCGCATGCTGAACTGCCCAGCCCGCCGCGTTGGCTGATTCTCGGAGGTCCCCGCTGGCGATCAGCCACGCGGTCTTCGGTGCCACCGACTGTTCGGTTCGAGTGGTGGGAAATGTATAGCTGGGTGACACGGCCAACGCATCCTCCTTGATCGTGACAGCGGGCGAGCCCGCCGGATGTGGTACGCACAGCGTGCCAGAAATCGATTTCACAGTCAAGGCGGAATCTGCGCCCGACCGGCAGCCTGGGTCTGGAGGGCAGCCGCCGTGTCATCGCCGCGTCGCCGCCAGTAGCGTGCGTCGTCTGCGATCGCGCAGTCGATCCCGACGGCGGTCCCAGCAGCTTCGGCAGCGTGGGCCGGAGTCGGAAAGAGTGCCCGCATGAGGTGGGGGAGGGATCCGTCGTGCTCGAAACCGTGCTGGAGGGTCGATCGTCACGAAGTCGTATCCGGCGCGCGCCCGCCAGCCTCCATCCGCTGGTTGGAGCGGCGAATCGCCTGTCGGCAGTGGCGGATGCCTCCCCGGTGGGGTGGCGCCGGTACGATGTGGACAGTCGTCCCGAGGAACCTGCGGTAGACGAGTGAACCGGCTGGAGGGTTGACGTGACGCAACGAGCGAAACTCAGCGACGTGGCACGGGCAGCCGGAGTCTCGCCTGCGACAGTCTCGCGCGTGCTGAACGCCAATGACCGGGTTGCGCCGGAGCTCGTCGAACGCGTACTCAAGGCACGTGAGGACCTCGGCTATCGGCACAACAGCCTTGCCCGGGGCCTTCGAACCCGCGCCAACAACGTTGTCGGGGTCGTCATCCCGGATGTCACAAACCCATTCTTCACCGACCTGGTTCGGGGTATCGAAGACATCTCCAGGGAGAGCAACTACCTGCTCGTGCTCTGCAACACCGACGAGACGTATCCCAAGGAGCTCGAGTACCTCAACATGCTGGTCGACCACAATGTTGCAGGCGTCGTCATTGCCCCGGCACAATCGGAGTCGAGCGGCCTCGTCGGCGCGACCCTGGCCGGTGTGCCGACGGTGCTGGTCGACCGGTTGATGGTTGACATGGACGTGGACTCCGTCACTCTCGACAACGCGTCAGGAGCCAAGGAACTCACCGAGTACCTGCTCGGCCGCGCACAGACTGTTGCCACCATAACCGGGCCGCTCGTAACCACCACCGCAAGCGAACGGCTGACCGGCTATCGCCTGGCGTTGGCTGAGGCCGGCATCGCGTTCAATCCCGATTACTTCATTGAATCCGACTATTCGGAGCAAGGCGGTTATGACGCGACGATGCGCCTGCTCGCCCTGCCCGAGCCTCCGGATGCGATCTTCGCTGGTAACAATGCGATGGCCCACGGAATGGTCAGGGCCCTCCGCGAGAATGGACGCGAGCCTCGCGATATCGCGCTTGCGTCGTTCGACCCCCTGAACTGGCTGGCGGACCCCACCCACAGCGTCGCTGTCCTCAATGTCCCGTCATACGAGATGGGAAGGACAGCGGCTCGGATGCTCATCGAGCGGATCCAGGGGAGCCAATCGGCTCCCCGCCGCATCGAGGTGCATCCTGGCCTGGTGGTCTGATTCGCCACCGGCAATTGACAAATCCGGTGTCGCTGCCTAGTCTCGTGAGAAATCGATTCCCGGGACGGCAATTCGACCGATGTGAAATCGATTTCTTACTGGACCACGTTGAGTGTCCTGCTCGGCGCAAACAAAGGAGTTAGCCTGTGAAGCACAAGAAGATCCTGGTCGGCATGGCCGCTGCCGCGACCATTGCCCTC
This sequence comes from Homoserinimonas sp., assembly GCA_040904805.1. Classification (GTDB taxonomy): domain Bacteria; phylum Actinomycetota; class Actinomycetes; order Actinomycetales; family Microbacteriaceae; genus RYN-87. Next base: position 93,440 of record JBBDSS010000006.1, read on the forward strand.
GCCGTGAGCGGGTGCACCGTTCAGTCCGATACCGACGCGGGAGAGACCGAGTCGAACTACCCGGAGAAGCCGATCACGCTGATCGTGCAGGCGAATCCCGGCGGCGGCTCAGACCTGTCGTCCCGGGCCCTCGCAGACCAGCTGACCTCGATACTGGGGGTCGACATCATTGTGGAGAACCGCCCGGGCGCGGGCGGCGTCACGGCCATGGAGTATGTGGCCGGGTTGCCCGCTGACGGCTACACGATCGGTTTCGGACCAGTAGAGATCGCCATGCTGAACACGACGCAGAACGCTGAGGTGCTGCCGGAGAACTTCGATCTGCTTGGGCAGATCATGCTCGCACCCGGTGCCATCTCGGTAGCGGCCGACAGTGAGTACGAGACGCTCGAGGACCTGATCCAGGCAGCCAAGAGCGAGCCGATCACCGTGGGCAATTCGGGAACCGGATCGATCTGGGAGGCCGCCGCGAAGGGGCTGGCAGAGGATTCCGGCGCCGAATTCACCCACGTTCCTCACGAGGGCGGCGCTCCCGCGGTCGCTGCAGTAACCGGCGGCCAGATTGATGCCGTTGTCTCGGGCGTCGGTGAAGCGAAGGCCGGGCACGAGGACGGCACAATTCGCACCCTTGCCGTCTTCCACGATGAAGAGCACCCGGACCTCCCCGGTGTACCGACTGCCGCCGATGCCGGATACCCGCTGGAATTCGGCGGTTGGGGCGGAATCTACGCTCCGGCCGGCCTCGAGGATGACGTGCACACCACGCTCGAAGCAGCGATCAAGGAGGCCGTTGAGTCGGATGAGTACCAGGAGTTCCAGAAGAACGCTGGAAACCTGGTCGTCTACCGCGACTCCGCCGAATGGACCACGTTCGTGAATGAGCAGTTCGACCGCTTCAAGGAACTGCTGGGCTAGTCACCATGAGCCCTCACAACAAGGGCCACGGCAGGAAGGCAGCTGCGGTCGAGGACTCCTCGACCGCAGCCGCCTCGTCCGAGGCTGACAGCATTCCCGCTCCGGCTGCTGACGACGAGTACGTTGCTCGGCCGTCGAAACGGATGGAGGTTACGATAGCGCTTGTCGCACTCGTCGCGACTGTGCTCTTCTTCTTCGCCGCGCAGGGAATCGAGCTTCGACGTGAGGCAGCACCCGGACAGATCGATGCACGCTTCTGGCCGACCATCCTTGCGCTTCTGGGAATTGCGCTATCGACGTCCCGCCTGATCGTCGTTCTCACCCGCCCGGCCGACTCGCGAGTCGACCTCGAAGTAGTGCAGCGCCGCGGCGTAGCCGGTCTCCTCATCGCCATCGTCCTCACCATCGTCTACATTGCAGTGTGGTCGGCGAAGTCGTTCTCGCTTCACCTCTTCGGTTACGTGTTCGGGTTCAACGCTTTCGTGTTCGCGACCCCCTTCTACCTCGCGGCATTGCTGTACCTGTTCGGCTCCCGCAGCTGGAAGGCGATCATCATCTATGCGATCGTCACCACAGCCTTCATCTACCTCGTGTTCGGCCAACTGCTCAGGATCGCGCTATGAACGACCTCCTCATCGGTATCGAGTCCCTGCTCGACCCTGCCGTCATGCTCTCGATGCTGCTCGGCCTGGTCCTGGGCTTGCTGGTGGGCGCGTTTCCCGGCATCACCGCCACCATGGCTGTCGCACTCGCTGCGGGCTTCACCCTGACGCTGGAACCCGTCCAGGGCCTCGCCGTCCTGCTCACGATCTACGTCGCCGCGAATTTCGGTGACCGGGTTCCCGCGATCCTGGTCAACACACCGGGCACCCCGGCATCGATCGCGACCACGTTCGACGGCTACCCGATGGCGAAGCAAGGACGCGCCGGCCTCGCGCTGACCATATCGGCGATCGGTTCGGCAATCGGCATCTTCGCCAGCCTGGTGTTGTTCGCGGCCTTCGCCATTCCGCTGGCTACCATCGCGAACCGATTGTTCGGCCCGGCAGAGATGTTCGCCCTGGTGGTCTTCGGGCTCACGGTCATGGTCAGCATCTCATCGCACTCGCTACTCAAGGGCTTGCTCGCCGGAGCACTCGGCCTGATCATCGGCACGATAGGCACCTACGCGATCACCAATGACGAACGGTTCACCCTGGGCATCACCGACCTTCGCGACGGCTACAACTTCATTGCATTGATCATCGGGCTCTTCGGGATCGCGGAGCTCTTCGACCAGCTCCTCACGGCGCGGAAGAACAGGATCAAGCCGATCTCCCGCCTCGGTCGCTGGTGGCCCAACAAGAGCGAATTCAAGCAGATGGGCAGGCCGATGGCGGTTTCCGGCGCCGTCGGACTCGGCGTTGGCCTGGTTCCCGCAGCAGGTGGCGACATTGCCGGCCTGATCGGATGGGACAGGGCCAAGGCAGTCTCCAAGAATCCTGAGCAGTTCGGCAAGGGGTCGCTCGAAGGCGTCACGGCCTCCGACACGGCGTCCAGTGCAACGCTCGGCGGTTCGCTGACGACAACAATGGCGCTCGGAGTGCCTGGTGACTCGGTGATGGCCGTCATGATCGGCTCAATGATGATCTGGGGCATCAGCCCGGGCCCCGGCCTCTTCACCAGTCGCCCCGACCTGGTGGTCAGCATCACCGGCATCATGCTCATCGCCACTGTGCTGTCACTCGGAGTGAGCCTGCTGCGCATGCGCGGCATGGTGAAGCTACTCGACGTGCCGAATCATTACCTCTGGGCGACGATCCTGATCTTCTGCATCATCGGCACCTACGCCACCACCAACAACATCGCCACCGTGATCATGATGCTGGTAGCCGGAGTGGTCGGGGTCGTCCTGAAACGCACCGGATTCCCGGCAGGCCCGATCGTGCTCGGGATGCTTCTGGGACCACTTGCGGAGAAGGAGCTCGGCCGGGCCCTTCTCATCGCGGGCGGCGACTTCGGCGAGATAGTGACCCGCCCCCTCACTGCCTTGCTGCTCGGACTCGCACTCGTCTCGCTCGCAGTTCCCCTGATCAGGCGCATGCGCACCAAGTCGAAGAGCCGCAAGGATTCCGCCACCAAGGTCGACACACCCGCCTGAGGGTCGCCCTACCATCACAAAGAAAGCTGACATGACCAGAAGAGACATCCTGACCGCAGTACCCGTTGCCTTCCGAGCCGACGGATCACTCGATCGCGCCGGTTCACGTGAGATCCTCGAGTACGTCGCGCGCTCAGGCAACGAGGGAGCATTCGTCCTTGGCACGACAGGAGAGTTCCCCTCGCTCTCCTTCGACGAGCGAGGGGAGTTGGCCAGGGACAGTGTGGAGATCCTGGCTCCGGTCATGCGTGTCGTCGTTCACGTCGGCGCCGCCAGCACATACGAGGCACTCCGCTATGTCGCCCAGGCGCGAGAAGCCGGAGCGACGGAGATCGCTGCGATCACGCCGTACTATCTTGCCGCGACAGATGCGGCCATTTACGAGTATTACCGCGCGATCGCCGAGGCCTCCGACGGCTTGGGCCTGTATGCCTACGTGTACCGGGCGGTGAGCGGCAACTTCATCAACAACGAACTGATGGCCAGGCTCGCACTTCTCCCGAACGTTGTCGGAGCCAAAGTCAGTGACGAGCCGCTCGCCCAGATTGCCGCCTACCGTTCAGTGGTTCCGGAATCGTTCCTCCTCTACACCGGCTCTGATCGTGACTTGGCCCGGGCCGGAAAGTACGGGGCCCAGGGTGTGGTCTCCGGAATTTCGTCGGTACTGCCCAAACCGTTCCGCGCACTGGCGGCGGCCGCTGCCGGCGGCGACCAGGCCACGCTGGAGCGAGCCCAGTCGGATGTCGATGATGCGGTCGATTCGATTCAAGGGAACATGGCGCGGATGAAGGCGGCGTATCGATTGCTTGGCGTGAACGGCGGCACCGTACGCATGGCCATCGAGCAGCCTGATGCGGATTCCCTCGCAGAGATTGAGCGCGCGATCGCCGCGTATCGCTAACCCCGGAGTTCCGGCCCAGAACCCCGGTCCAGGATGGCGTCTTCTGCTTCGGCATCGGTCGGCGTCTTGAGCGCTTTGCGCCTGGCCCGGTCGGCCGCGCGCTCCTGCTCGTCCGGATCGAGGGCATTCACCACCCGATACTCCTCGCGCAGGGCCCAGCCCAGCCCGACGAAGCCAATCAGCGCGAAGACGAACCACTGCAGTGCGTAGGACAGGTGCGGGCCCTCGTCGGGTTCCGGCTTGATCGTGGCGATCGGCGCCGCGGCCGGCTCGGGACTCTCCGAGTCCACCAGCCCATAGGCTCCGGTGTAGGTGGGCAGGTCGAGCCTCTCGGCGATCTCGTCGAGCTGGATGGTGGCGACCTGGTTGGTACCAGCCGGCGCGCTCCGACCGGGCAGTACAGGCTCTCCGGACTTCAGCCGCGCGACCACGGTCACCTCACCGCTCGGCGCCTGGGGCACCAGGTCAGGGCTGTCCTGACGCGAACCGATCGGCACCCAGCCGCGGTTCACCACGAACACGGATCCGTCGGCCAGCAGGAGCGGGGTGAGGACCTCGAAACCCGGCTGGCCATTCCTGGGCCGGTTCCTCGCCAGCAGCTCGTCATCCGCCAGATAGTTGCCCTCGAGCAGCACAGGGGTCCACTCCTGGTCCGGATCGTACGATTCGAGGGACGGGAGTACCTCGGCGACCACCCGGGGGTCCTGGTCGTAGTTGGCCTCGACCACGGCTATCGCCGCGCGGGCCTCCGCCCGGCGCTGGAACTGCCACATGCCGAGCAGTGAACAGACGATCGCGAATACCACCGCCAGGGCCAGGTAGCCCATCCAGCGCGGGGTCAGCGCGAAACGCCAGCCGGTCAACTCAGGTCCTGCGCGGGGAGACGGTCGAGCCGTACGGACAAGGCTGTCACCTGGACCGGGAAGTCCCTGGTCGCCAGGTATTCGCTCAGGTACTCGCGATGCGCGTCGCAGGCGAGCCAGACCTTGACCCGTTCGGGGCCGTGGATCCTGGGGTTCCGCCAGTTCACGTTCCAGGATGCGTCGTCGGTGCAGCCGGCGCGCGAGCAGACCGGCTCCAGCGGGGCTTCACCGGGAAGGCGAAGACTCACCGTGCCCCCCGGTCGTCATCGGACGGTGGCAGGGCGAGCCGGTCGGGGCGCGAGACGTCGTTGCCGCTGGAGGTGGACACATTGGCCAGCACCACGGCGATGTAGGGCAGCACGATCGCGCCGATGGCCGGGATGATCACCCAGTACCCGGGGACCAGGAAGCAGACGATGATACAAATCAGGCGGATGCCCATCGTGATGCTGTATTTCACCATCCGGGCACGCCGATCATCTTCCGGCGACCGGGGGAGGGAGGTGATCGACTGTTGCTTGGCCATGTGACTCTGTACCCAGCTTAAGACCATTCGCTGTGCCCGGTTGAAGCAGCCTCCCAGACTAGGATTGAGGGCATTATGACGACGCCCAGGACAGTGCTTGTGACAGGCGGAAACCGAGGAATCGGCTACGCGATCGCGGAGGAATTCATCGCTCAGGGACACCGGGTGGCGGTGACCGCGCGCTCCGGATCCGGGCCGGAGGGAAGCCTCACGGTGACGGCCGACGTGACCGATCCTGAATCGGTGGACGCTGCGTTCACCACAGTCGAGGCCGAATTCGGGCCGGTCGAGGTGGTGGTCGCCAACGCGGGGGTCACCCGGGACATGCTGCTCATGCGGATGAGCGACGAGGACTTCACCTCGGTGATCGACACCAACCTCAGCGGAGCGTTCCGAGTGGTGAAGCGGGCGTCCAAGGGGATGATCCGGGCGCGCCACGGCCGTATCATCCTGGTCTCCAGCGTGGTCGGGCTGCTTGGCGGCGCCGGACAGGTGAACTATTCAGCCTCGAAGAGTGGTCTGGTGGGGCTGGCACGCTCGGTGACGCGCGAGCTCGGTTCTCGCGGAATCACCGCAAACGTTGTCGCCCCCGGCTTCATCGAGACCGACATGACCGCCGACCTGCCGGAGGCCACGCAGGCCGAGTACAGGAAGCAGATTCCGGCCGGGCGCTACGCGACCCCGTCCGAAGTCGCCAAGGTGATCAGCTGGCTGGCCAGTGACGACGCCGCCTACATCAGCGGAGCGGTCATCCCGGTCGACGGCGGGCTCGGCATGGGCCACTGAGCCTGAGTCTGTGCCGCACTGGGCCGTTCAGCCGTTCAGCCGCTGAGCCCGAGCAACGCCAGCACCTGGCTCAGGTCGCGCACGTCGAGGATGACATCCGCTTCGTCACGAACAGGCGCCTTGGCATCGAACCCGACGGCCAGTCCGGTGATCTCCATCATCTCCAGGTCATTGGCGCCATCGCCGATGGCAATCGTCTGGCGCAGCGGGATGCCGTGCTGATCCGACCACTCGCGGAGCGCACTGGCCTTCGCCGCGGCGTCGATGATGGGGCCGTACAGCCCTCCGGTCAGCTCGCCGTCCACCACCTCGAGGCGATTGGCCCGCCACAGGTCGAGGCCCAATTCTGCCGCGACCGGATCGATGACCTCGTGGAATCCGCCGGAGACGACACCGACGACGCCCCCTGCCGCCTGCACCCCACGGATCATCTCCGGCACGCCGGCAGTGACGACCACGCGTTGCCGAACGGCCTCCAGCGCTGACACCGGAACCCCGCGCAGCGTCGCCACCCGCTCGCGCAGGCTCTGCTCGAAGTCGAGCTCCCCGTTCATGGCCCGGAAGGTGATCTCGGCCACCAGGTCGTGCGATCCGGCTTCTTCCGCCAGCAGCTCGACCACTTCGTTCTCAATCAGGGTCGAGTCGACATCGAGCACAACGAGGAAGCGGGCCATCGGGCAATACCATCCAAGCTCTGGGCTGACAGCCCGGGGAAGAGGGACTAACGGACGCGAATGCCCTTGCCCACGATGGTGATCCCTGAATCGGTGACCGTGTAGCCGCGGTCCCTGTCTGCACCTGGATCGACTCCCACGGTCGCCCCATCATCGACAACGACTTCCTTATCGAGGATAGCCCGACGCACGGTCGCGTCCCTGCCGATCTGCACACCGTCGAACACGATCGAGTCGACCACCTGGGCTCCCGAACCGACGCTCACCCATGGGCCGAGCACGCTGCGTTCGAGGTGCGCCCCGGACAGCAGGCAACCGAGCGACACGATGGAGTCGATAGTGGTGCCGATGTTCCCCCCAGAGTCGCGAACGAACTTGGCCGGCGGAGAGTTCACCTGCTGGTTGAAGATCGGCCAGTCACGGTTGTACAGGTTGAACACCGGTAGGGCGGAGATGAGATCCTGGTGGGCGTCGAAGTACGAGTCGATAGTCCCGACGTCCCGCCAGTAATAGCGGTCCCGGTCGGTGGCTCCCGGAAGCTCGTTGCGGTTCAGGTCGTAGACCGCGGCATCCTGCCGCGACACGAACTCCGGAACAATGTCGCCGCCCATGTCATGGTTCGACGACGCCTTCTCCCCGTCGCGAAGAACCGCGTCCATCAGTACGTCGGCGTCGAAAACGTAATTGCCCATCGATGCGAGCACCTGGTCAGGGGCATCCGTGAGCCCCACCGGGTCCTCCGGCTTCTCCAGGAACTCCCGGATGCGCGTGGGGTTGTCCGGGTGCACGTCGATGACCCCGAATTGGTTGGCCAGCGCGATCGGCTGGCGGATGGCGGCGACGGTGACTCCCGCCTCCGATTCGATGTGGGCGTCGATCATCTGGCTGAAATCCATCCGATAGACGTGGTCGGCACCGACCACCACCACGATGTCGGGCTTCTCGTCTCGCAGCAGGTTGAGGCTTTGCAGGATGGCATCGGCCGAACCGGCGAACCAGCGCTTGCCCAGTCGTTGCTGGGCGGGAACGGATGCGATGTATGAGTTCAGAATTCCGGAGAGCCGCCAGGTCTGGGACACGTGACGGTCCAGGCTGTGCGACTTGTACTGCGTCAGCACCACGATCTGCCTCATGCCGGAATTGATCAGGTTCGACAGGGCGAAATCGACCAGTCGATAGTTGCCGGCGAACGGGACTGCCGGCTTGGCCCGGTCAGCCGTGAGCGGCATCAGGCGCTTTCCCTCGCCGCCGGCGAGCACAATACCGAAGATTTTCTGCGGGGCCATGCCTCCACAGTAGGCTCCCGATATCGTCTGTACTAGCGTCACTAGGGTGAGAGTCGACATATTGACAAGGGAGTACCCGCCTGAGGTGTACGGCGGGGCCGGCGTCCACGTGACCGAACTGGTGCGGGCGATGCGAGCGGACATCGATGTGCGGGTGAGGTGCTTCGGCGCCGATCGCGAAACCGACCTGGTCGACGCGTACCGGGTGCCAGGCCAGCTGGCTGAGGCGAATCCATCCATCGCCACCATAGGTGTGGACCTTCAGATGGCTGCGGATGCCGCCGAAGCCGACCTGGTTCATTCGCACACCTGGTACGCGAACCTTGCCGGTCATCTGGCGTCCCTGCTGCACGGAGTCCCGCACGTCGTGACCGCTCACAGCCTGGAGCCGTTGCGCCCGTGGAAGGCAGAACAGCTGGGCGGCGGCTACCGAATCTCCAGCTGGATCGAACAGACAGCGTTCACCAGCGCGGATGGCATTATTGCGGTCAGCGACGGCATGGCCAGGGATATCCTGCGCTGCTACCCGTTCCTCGATCCGGCCAAGGTTCACGTCGTCCACAACGGCATCGACCTGGACCGGTGGCAGCCGCTCCATGACGAGGAGCTGGTGCGCAGCCTGGGCGTCGACCCTGACCGCCCAGCCGTGGTCTTCGTCGGCCGGATCACCCGCCAGAAGGGCCTGCCCTACCTGCTGCGCGCTGCCGCCGCGCTGCCCCCCGAGGTGCAGCTGGTGCTGTGCGCCGGCTCCCCGGACACCCCGGAGATTCTCCGTGAGGTGCAGAACGGCGTGGCCGAACTTCAATCGACGCGAGGCGGCGTGGTCTGGATCGAACGGCTCCTCTCCGGGCCGGAGTTGCGCGGGCTGCTCACCGCAGCCACCACCTTCGTCTGCCCGTCCATTTACGAGCCGCTCGGCATCGTCAACCTGGAAGCCATGGCGTGTGGTGCCCCTGTCGTCGGCACCGCGACAGGCGGAATCCCTGAGGTGATCGAAGACGGTGTCACCGGGCGGCTGGTCCCGATCGTCCAGGCCCAGGACGGCACCGGACTGCCCATCGACCCCGACGGTTTCGTGCGAGACCTGGCGGCCGCCCTCACCGAAGTCGTCGCCGACCCGGCGAGAGCCAAGGCGATGGGCGCCCAGGGGCGGGCTCGAGCCGAGCGGGAATTCGGCTGGGACCGGATCTCGCAGGCGACCCAGCAGATCTATCGCTCATTGCTCTGATGACACCGGCCGGGGCGGTCGGTGGCCTCCGTCGGCGATGCCACGGGTTAGGGTAAAAGCATGGCCAGCGTTCTCCAGCTTTCCGACGTTTCCGTCGTTCGCAACAACAACCACATCCTCTCCTCAGTCAATTGGACGGTCGAGCCGGAAGAGCGCTGGGTCGTGCTCGGGCCGAACGGCGCAGGCAAGACCACCCTGCTTCAGGTCGCCGCCGCGATGACCCATCCCACCTCCGGCGAGGCTCGCCTGCTCGACGGCTCGCTCGGATCAGTCGACGTGTTCGAGTTGCGACCCAGAATCGGGTTCGCGTCGACCGCGATGGCCAAGCGCATCCCTCGGACGGAGACCGTGCTCGACGTGGTGCTGACGGCGGCCTACTCGGTGACCGGACGCTGGCACGAGGACTATGAAGACGTCGATATACGTCGGGCACGCCGAGTGCTGGCGGAGTGGAAGCTCGACACATTCGCCGATCGGCAGTTCGGCGACCTGAGTGACGGCGAGCAGAAACGCGTGCAGATCGCGCGGTCGGTCATGACCGACCCTGAGCTCCTGCTGCTGGACGAACCGGCCGGCAGCCTCGACCTGGGCGCCCGGGAGGAACTGCTTCAGCTCCTGAGCGGCTACGCCACCGCCGGGGAGGCGCCCGCCATGGTCATGGTGACGCACCACGTCGAGGAGATTCCGCGCGGCTTCGGCCATGCGATGCTGCTGGCGGACGGCGAGGTCCAGGTGGCCGGACCGATCGAGACCGTGCTGACCTCCCAAAACGTGAGCGACACATTTGGGCTCGGAGTGGAAATCGAGCTGCATGACGGCCGGTTCACCGCGAGGGCGGCGTAACTCTGGTATCGTTGGCAGTCGGTTCAGTGACAGCCGATCGCTTTCGACTGCGGCGAGTTCTTTATAAGCACTGGCCAGTCGACATCCCATAACCAATTCAAGGAACAACCATGAAGTCTGGCATCCACCCCGAGTACGCACCCGTAGTCTTCCGCGACCTCGCGTCCGGCGCGACGTTCCTCACCCGCTCCACCGTGGGCAGCGCGAAGACGATCGAATGGGAAGACGGCAACTCGTACCCGGTGATCGACGTCGAGATCTCGTCAGAGTCCCACCCGTTCTACACCGGCAAGCAGCGCATTATGGACTCGGCCGGCCGCGTCGAGAAGTTCAACACGCGCTACAAGGGCTTCGGCAGCAAGTAACAATCTTCGACGGCAACGTCGGCAGAGGCGACCAGCACTACTGGTCGCCTTTTTTGCGTCATCGTGCCGCTCCTGCTCAGCTCCGGCACGCGCACCAAACCGTGGAGCCGCGCAGGCACAGGCGTGCGCGGCACTCCGGTCAGGCGCGAGTCGTGCCCTACAGCTCCGGCCACAAGTGCGATTTGGTGAAGTCCGGGTCCTTGGTACGCCGCATATAGTCCTGGAAGCTCGCTGATTGCTCAGCGCACCAGGCGATCTGCATGCGGTGGAGGTCGAGGGCGTCTTCCTCGAGTGCGGCGCCGTACCGACGGGCGATGGCCTGAGCCACCCGGCCGGCAGCGACCGCGTCTGCTGCCGCTTCGTGTGCGTCGTCGAGGATAACCCCGTAGACGAGAGCGGCCGCCTCCAGTGTTCGCTTGCCCTTGCGCCAGCGGTCCATGGCCTTGTCGAGCACCAGCGGGTCGACGATGGAGAGCGGCGTCGGCAGTGGCGCGGTACCGTTGCGGATCGCTTCCCGGTTCAGCACGGTGAGGTCGTACGGCGCGTTGAAGATGGTGATCGGGACACCTCGCGCTGCCAGGAGTTTCAGCTCGATGATGACCTCGGAGACCACCTCGACGGCGGGGCGGCCTTCAGCCCGCGCCCGCTCTGTGGAAATACCGTGCACTGCCGTGGCCTGTTCCGGAATCTCGATTCCGGGGTCGGCCAACCAGCTGCGGGTCTCCACCGGGTCGCCGTCGCTGTCGATCACGCCGACGTGGGCGGAGACGATCCTGCTGGTCTCTACATCAATGCCGGTAGTTTCCAGGTCGAAGACGCCCAGAGTTTCATGCCAAGAGTTGCTCACGCCCTAACTCTATTGCCGACCACCGGCATGGCCTGGCGTGCCGACATGCAGCCAGTAGAAGCTCTGGGTGGCGAGCGTCAGCGTGAGCCTGCCGTCCTCGGTGAACGGAGGGAACTCCCCACCGCCGAACAGGTCGTAAAGAGACGATCCCCCGAACTGCTCGGCGCTGACGGTGACCGAGACCGGGTTGTGGGCGAAGCTGAAGACGCACAGCACGTCCTCCGGGGAGTCTCCGAACCTCTGCTGGTCGCCGGAGAACGACCGGATGAACGCGAGCACCGAGGGGTTGTCGGTCTCCAGCACGGTGATCGAACCGAGCCCGAACACCGGATGCGCCTTGCGCACGTGGATGACGTTGCGGACCCAGTGCAGCAGCGACCGGGACTGGGCCAGTTGCGACTCGACATTGGTCAGCGCGAAGTTGTAGACCAGGGACTGCACGATCGGCAGGTAGAGCTTGCCGGGATCGGCGGAGGAGAAGCCCGCGTTGCGGTCTGGAGTCCACTGCATCGGCGTCCTGGAGGCATCCCGGTCGGGGAGCCAGATGTTGTCTCCCATGCCGATCTCGTCGCCGTAGTAGAGGAACGGGCTCCCTGGCAGCGAGAACAGCAGGGCGTGCGCCAGTTCCAGCTCTGCCCTGGAATTGTCGAGCAGCGGCGCCAGACGGCGGCGAATGCCCACGTTGACGCGCATCCGCGGGTCGTAGGCGTACCAGCCGTACATCGCCTGTCGGTACTCCTCTGAGACCATCTCCAGGGTCAGCTCATCGTGGTTGCGCAGGAATACCGCCCAGCCGGCTCCGTCCGGCACATCTGTCGTCTCGGACAACACCTTGACCAGTTCGTCGGCCTGCTGAGAGCGGAGGGCGTAGAAGATCCTCGGCATGACCGGGAAGTCGAATGCCATGTGGCATTCGGGCTCCTGCTCGGTGCCGAAGAACGCCGCCACCTCGCGGGGCCACTGGTTGGCCTCGGCAATCATGACGCGACCCGGGTAGTTCTGGTCGACCATGGCGCGCAACGCTTTGATGAACTCGTGGGTGGGCGGCTCGCCCTCACCGTTGCCCTCGTCAGACTCGTACAGGTACGGGATGGCGTCGAGCCGGAATCCGTCCACGCCCAGGTCGAGCCAGAACCTCACCACATCGAAGATCGCCTCGTGAACCGCGGGGTTGTGGTAGTTGAGGTCCGGCTGATGCGAGAAGAACCGGTGGAAGTAGAACTGCCGGCGCTCAGAGTCGAAGGCCCAGTTGGAGTCCTCATAGTCGGTGAAGATGATGCGGACGTTCTCGTACTTCTCGTCCGTGTCGCTCCACACGTAGAAGTCGCCGTACGGCCCCTCCGGGTGCTCCCGGGACTCCTGGAACCATTCATGGGCATCCGAAGTGTGGTTCAAGGGCAGGTCGATGATGACCCGCATATTGCGCTCGTGCGCCTTGGTGACGAGCTCCTGAAATTCGTCGACGGTTCCGAACTCGGGAAGGATGGCACGGTAATCGGCCACGTCATATCCGCCGTCGCGCAACGGCGACACGAAGAAGGGCGGCAGCCAGAGCGCATCCACCCCCAGCCACTGCAGATAGTCGAGCCGCGAGATCAGCCCCTGGAGGTCTCCGGAGCCGTCACCGTTGCTGTCCACGAACGAGCGGACCATCACTTGGTAGAAGACGGATCGGCGATACCACTGCGGATCGAGGGTCAGCCCGGGCAATTGAATCGGTGCGGTGAAGCTCACTTGACTCCTCTCCGGCAGGGAGATCGTCGCGGACGTGGGTAACTGTTCGAGTCTAGGTTGCCCTGCAAGCGTCTGCGCAGGCATCCGGTGCCTAGACTGACAGTGATGAACGTAGAATCGCCCTTCGCCGGCCAACTCAGCACCCTCCCAATCGAGAAGCACCAGGTGGAAGTACTGGGTTCGACCACCCGCTACTGGGTCTATGGGGCAGCGGATGCTGAGACGACCGTGGTCGTGTCCCATGGCTACCGGGGCGAGCACCACGGACTCGAACCGGTGATCGCGCAGCTTCCGAGCGTTCGCTTCATCGGCCCTGATCTTCCCGGTTTCGGCGAATCCACTCCGATGACCGAGGCCCCCCACAGCATCGACGGCTATGCCACCTGGCTGGCCGCGTTCGTCGATGCGATCGAGCTCACCGGCAAGGCCGTCATCCTCGGTCACTCATTCGGCACCATCACGTCAACGGCAGCCCTGGCCAAGGGCCTGCCCACGCCGGCGCTCATCCTGGTCAACCCGATCTCGGTCTCCGGCTTGAACGGCCCACGACCGCTCGCGACGCGGGCGACAGTGCTGTACTACCGGGTAGCCGGAATGCTCCCCGTGCGTCTGGGCCTTCGACTCCTGAAAAGCTGGCTGATCGTGCAGTTCATGAGCATGTCGCTGGTGAAGACCAGGGACAAGGCACTGCGCAAGTGGATCCACCGCGAGCACCACACCTACTTCAGCGACTTCTCCGATCGCGACGTCGTTGTGGAAGCGTTCGAGGCGTCCATCGCTCACCACGTCGGCGACTTCGCCTCCGCTATCTCGGTACCCACCCTGCTGGTGGCGGCCGAACTCGACGACATCACCCCGGTGTCAGCACATGAACCGATCGTCGATGCCATCGGGGATGCGACGCTGGTGGTACTTCCGGATGTCGGCCATTTGATCCACTATGAGAAGCCCGCAGAGGCCGCGCGCGCAATCGAGGAGTTCCTCGCCACCCTCGCGAAACGCTGAGACCGATGAAGATCGTCTTCGATTGCCGGTACACCCGGATCGGGCGCCACGACGGTATCAGTCGTTACACGGCGGGCCTGGTGACCGCCCTCGCCGAATTACATCCGGTGACCATGCTGATCAGCGACGAACGCCAACTCGAACTGCTCCCCGAGCTGCCCTGGATCATGGGGTGCGCCCCCACCAGCCTGCGGGAGCCGTGGGTCTCCACGGTGGTCAACCGCTTTGGCGCAGATGTCGTCTTCAGTCCGATGCAGATGATGGGTTCAGCCGGCCGTCGCTACCAGCTGATCCTCACCCTGCACGACCTGATCTATTACACGAACAGAACGCCGCCGCGGAACTTCTCCTGGGCTGTGCGACTGGGCTGGCGTGCCTACCATCTGTCCTGGCTGCCGGTGAAGCTTCTGCTGCGGCGGGCGGATGCTGTCGTCACCGGCTCATTCACGACGCGCCAGGAACTGCTGGCCGCTGGCATCTACGATGGGGAGATCACGGTGGTGCGCAGCGCCGTCGACCACGCGGAGGCGACACCGCGCCGGGCTCCCGCGGGCAAGAATCTCGTCTACATGGGGTCATTCATGCCGTACAAGAACGTCGATACGATCGCCTCGGCCATGCACAGATTGCCCGAGTACCGGCTGCACCTGCTCAGCGGAATCTCCGCGGCTGACCGCCACCGGTTGACCGAACTTGCGCCGGATGGCTCTATCGTGTTCCACGACGGCGTGAGCGAGGGTGAGTACCTGCGGCTGCTCTCCGGGGCCACAGCGCTCGTGACGGCCTCCCGCCAGGAGGGGTTCGGCATTCCGCTGGTCGAGGCGATGCGTGTCGGAACACCCATCGTGGTGAGCGACATCCCGGTCTTCCACGAGATCGGCGGTGACGTTGCCGGCTATTTCAGTCCAGACGACCCGGGCGAGCTGGCCTCCGCGGTGTCGGCACTCGAAGCGCCGGGGGAGTGGGAGGCGCGTTCTGCCGCCTCCGTCTCCCAGTCCAGGCAGTTCAGCTGGGAGGCGTCGGCTCGCGTACTGCTCGACCTCATCAGCGGGACGGTCATGACTCCTGACGCTCGATCGGGTTCTGCTGTGGAAAGTCCTCAGCGCCGGCCTTGACCGATGCGCTCTCGATCGGGTCATCGAATGCGACCAGTTCAAGCGCCTCGTCCGCGTAGCGGAAGCTGTGCACCGAACCGTT
The DNA here is from genome assembly GCA_040904805.1 of Homoserinimonas sp. GTDB lineage: Bacteria > Actinomycetota > Actinomycetes > Actinomycetales > Microbacteriaceae > RYN-87. Next base: position 108,750 of record JBBDSS010000006.1, read on the forward strand.
CGTGATTGCCTCAGTGTGGTGCGGACCGTCGTCCGGCCCCACCTCTTTCAGCAACGAGCGGATCACACCGCCGTGGCTCACCACGATGATCGACCTGCCCTGATTCTGCTCGGCGAGCTCGATGAGCGCCGGGAGCACGCGGTCGGCGACGGCCTCCCTGCTCTCCCTCCCGGTTACCGGCACGCCCTCCGGGAACCTGGCGTGCAGTTCCTCGCCGGTGAGTCCCTCTGCTTCGCCATAATTGCGCTCCACTATCGCCTCGAGGCTCTCCGGTTCAGGCAGCCCGAGTTCTGCGGCAATGATGCTGGCAGTCTCAGCGGCCCGGGCGAGGGGACTGCTGACGACGCCGTGCCACTTCCGGCGGGCCAACAACTTGCCGGTCTCCCAGGCTTGGGCGCGACCGGTGTCGTTGAGCGGGATGTCGGTCGTCCCCTGGATCCTCCTGTCCAGGTTCCAGTCCGTCTCGCCGTGGCGCACCAGGTAGAGATAGGTCACTGGCGTCCCGCCTCTCCGAATCTGTCCATCAATTGCCCGGCCAGGGCAGTCAGGGTCGATGATGCTCCCGCGTCGATCTTAACCGTGGCCCTGGCGTCGCCTTTGGTATCCCCGCGATTGATGATGACGACAGGCTGCTGCCGTCGGACTGCCTGGTCGAGCAGGCGGATGCCCGAATTGACGACCAGGGACGAGCCCACGATGAGCAGCGCATCCGCTGAGGCGATCAAACCCCGAGACTGCAGATTCTTCGCCGGCGGGATGAACTCCCCGAAGTAGACGATATCCGGACGCAGGATGCCACCGCACACCCCGCATTCCGGAACCGCCATCCGATCGAGCCTGTCGATCTCGACGTCACCGTCGGGGCCGAGCACGCTGCTGTGCGGCTGCGTCAGCCACGGGTTGAGACCGGCGATTATCTCGGCCACCGCCTCCCGCGAGTACTGCTGGCCACAGGCGAGGCAGCGCACCCGGTCGCTGCTGCCGTGCAGTTCGATCACTTTCGCCGACCCGGCCCGCTGATGCAGGCTGTCGACGTTCTGGGTCATCACACCGGCGACGACGCCGGCCCTCTCCAGATCGGCGAGAATCCGATGCCCCTCGTTCGGCCGGGCACCACCGAACCGCGCCCAGCCCAGCTGGCTGCCGGCCCAATACCGCTTGCGGTACAGTTCGTCTTCCAGGAACTGCGAGATGGTCATCGGAGAGCGCGGAGTGGCCCCTTCGCCGCGGTAGCCGGGGATTCCGGAGTCTGTGCTGATGCCCGCCCCGGTCAGGACGGCGATCCTGCGGCCGTCGAGCGCAGTCGCTGCGGCGGCCAGCGCATCCGGATGCGGCACCATGGGTCTCCTTGTCGGTCTCGTCTTCAGGGTAAACCCGCCCGGGATCCGATATGTTTCGCAGTGCGGCCGCAGGGCTGTGCCAGCTACAGAAAGAGGCCGCAGCGTGCAGATCGTCCGGATCACCGACCTGGAGCATGACGGGTTGACCGACTTTGCCCGGTTGACGGATGTCGCACTCCGCCGGGTGTCCGAGCCGGCCAACGGACTCTACATCGCAGAGTCACCGAAGGTCATCGAGAGAGCCCTGGGAGCAGGTCACCGGCCGCGATCGTTCCTGGTGCTGGAGAAATGGCTCGACACCGTCGTGCCATTCGCCGAGCAGACCGGTGCGACGATCTACGTCGGCGACGACGAACTGCTCACCTCACTCACCGGGTTCAGCCTCCACCGGGGTGCGCTGGCCTCCATGCACCGGCCAGAGCTTCGGCCGGTGCACGAGCTGCTGCGGGAGGCACGAAGGGTGGTCGTGCTCGAGGACATCGTGGACCACACCAATGTCGGAGCGATCTTCCGTGCAGCGGCCGGGTTGGGCGCCGATGCGGTGCTGATCTCGCCGCGTTGCGCCGACCCCCTGTACCGGCGGAGCGTGCGGGTCAGCATGGGAACCGTGTTGCAGGTTCCGTGGACCAGGCTCCCGGAGTGGGGCGAAGCCAGGGGGCTGCTGACAGATGCCGGGTTCCACATCGCCGCCCTAGCCCTGGCCGACAACGCCGTCGACCTGGCCGAGTTCGCCGAGAACCAGCCAGAACGGATTGCCATCGTGATGGGCGCGGAGGGTGACGGACTCAGCCATTCCGCGATGGTGGCAGCAGACACAGTGGTCACCATACCGATGCTGGCCGGGGTCGATTCCCTCAACGTCGCCGCCGCCAGCGCTGTGGCCCTCTGGGCGCTGCGGACGGCAGGCTGAGGGATTGCCGGGCCTGTTCGCCGGGCGAAACTAAGCTGAACGGGTGCACATCAATTCGGCCCAGAAGTACCGGCGCCGCCGGTTCACCGTTTTCGGTGCCCTCGCGGTGCTGCTCACCGGACTGTCGTACTTCCCGCTGACCCTGCTCGCGCCTGTCGGTGCCAGCCAGGCACAGGTCGTCTCATACGATGCTCCGGTATTGGCTGAGCCGGTGCTGGACTGGCCTGCCAACGCGGCGACCGCGATCGGCGCCGTCGGCTTCCCCGGGGTTCTGGCGGCCACCGGCACGGATCAGCCGAGGGCGATCGCCAGCATCACCAAGATCATTACCGCGCTGGTGGTGCTCGAGAAGCATCCGCTCGCCGAGGATGCTTCCGGGCCGACGATCACGTTCGACCGGGACGATGTGCGTTACTACGACGACTACTACTCCGTCGGCGGGTTGGTGAAGCCGGTGCGGGCGGGCCTCATCCTCACCCAGCGGGAGCTGCTGCAGGTGGTGCTGATCCCGTCCGCGAACAACTATGCGAAGTCGCTCGCCCTGTGGGCGTTCGGTTCCGAGGCGGCATTCCTGGATGCCGCGCGCAGCTGGCTCGACTCCCACGGCCTCACGACGACGACGATCTATGAGCCGACCGGAATGGATCCGCGAAATGTCAGTACCGCCACCGAACTGCTTGGGCTGGCAAAACTCGCCATCGGTGACCCAACAATCGCGCAGATCGTCGCGACCCCGTCTGTGTCGCTGCCTCACATCGGCCAGGTGGAGAACTCCAACAAGCTCCTCGGCAATCTCGGCATCGACGGGATCAAGACCGGGACACTGGATGCCGCAGGCGCCTGCCTGCTGTTCTCTGCCGACTTCCCGGTCGGGGACACGACTGTCACGATCGTCGGTGTGGCACTCGGGGGAGCAAACCACCGGGCGCAGTTCCCCCAGGTGCGCGACCTCATGGCTACGGTGGCTGCTGGGTTCCAGCAAGTGGAACTGGTGCGCCAGGGCGACGTGATCGCGGAGTACCACTCGAATTGGGATGGCAGGGCTGAAGCCGTCGCCTCCCAGAGCTACTCCCCGCTGGTGTGGGGTGCGCCGACGATCGAGCACAGGATCACGGTGGATCCGATCGGGCTGGCGGCCGATGGAACGCCGGTGGGCAGCATCCGTTTCACCATCAACGGAGCGGTCGCCGAGGTCCCTCTGGCGCTGGAAGGAAGCATCGAGGATCCCGGTCCACTCTGGCGGCTCAGCAACCCGTTCGGCCTCCAGTAGCGCTCCGGCGTATGCCTCAGATGGCATATAAATGCTGGGAATCAGCCCCAAAACACCATCGGATCCTCCCTGGTCCTGCGTGCGGTGCCGTAGGGTCGAAGACATCCGTTTGAGCGAACGCTTACATCACCAATCACGACTGGGAAGTCACCAGAATCGAGGCTTCGTGACTGACTCATCCACAACGCAAGCTCCGGTGGTCACGTTCACCAAGACGAAGCCAGGCGGACGCCGGGGCAATCCGACCACCGAGTACTCCTCCCTTCTCAACACCGTTCGCGATGCCGGCCTGCTGCAAAGGCGCACCGGGTTCTACTACATGGTCTTCTCGATCATCACGCTCGCGCTCGGCGGAGTCGTCACCGGCTTCATCCTGCTCGGCGACAGCTGGTTCCAGTTGCTGATGGCAGCGGCGCTCGGCATCATCCTCACCCAGTACGCCTTCCTGGCGCACGAAGCCGCGCACCGCCAGATCTTCACCTCAGGAAAGCTCAACGACGCTGCCGGACGCACCCTCGCCAACCTCTTCGTCGGCATCAGCTACTCATGGTGGATGACCAAGCACAGCCGCCACCATGCCAACCCGAACATCGTCGGCAAGGACCCGGACATCGAACCGGACTTCGTCATGTTCCGCGAGGAAGACACCGCGAAGACTTCCGGTATCTATGCCTGGGCGCTCAAACGCCAGGGCTACCTGTTCTTCCCCGCCCTCATGCTGGAAGGCTTCAATCTGCACATACACGGCATCCGTACCGTCTTCGGTCGCGGCAAAGTCGACCGTCGCTGGCTGGAGATCTCCATGATCCTCACCAGGCTCAGCGCCTACGTCGCCGTCATCTTCCTGATGCTCCCGGTCGGAATGGGCTTTGCCTTCATCGGCGTGCAGCTCGCCGTCTTCGGTGTCTACATGGGTGCGTCCTTCGCACCGAACCACAAGGGCATGCCGATCCTGCCCCACGACAGCAAGGTCGACTTCCTCCGTCGCCAGGTACTGACCTCGCGCAACATCAAGGGCAACTGGGTCATGGACACCTTCATGGGTGGCCTCAACTACCAGATCGAGCACCACCTGTTCCCGAATATGCCCAGGCCGCACCTGCGCAAGGCGAACGAGATCACCAAGGAATACTGCGAGACACACAACATCCCGTTCACCGAGACCACTCTGACGCAGTCCTATGGGATTGTCATCCAGTACCTCAACCGCGTGGGTCTCGCCGCCGGCAGCGACCCGTTCGATTGCCCGGCAGCCGCGCAGTTCGGGCGCTAGGCAGCATCAGCAAGCAGCAGAACGGCCGGGTCAGTAGCCCGGCCGTTTCGCTGTCACATTGTCTCCGGACGACTGGTGGCGAATTCGGCGGACCACCCAGGGGACCAGGTACTCGCGCGCCCAGCCGATGTCTTCGACCCTGGCCCTGCGCCAGTTGATGGGCGGCAGCGGCTCAGGAGCGAACGGCTCCAGATCATTCTTTACGGCGAGGGCTGCGAGCACCATCCTGGCGACGGTGTGGTGGCCGGTGGGGGAGAAGTGCAGTCGGTCGGGGGCCCACATCCGCGAATCCCGCAACTCGGTGAGCGCCCACATATCCGCCACGATCGCATCGTGCCGCAGGGCGATCGCGCGCAGGTTCTCGTTGTAGATGGCGACCTTGCCGCGCAGGCGGCCGAGAACCGGCGTCATGCCGATGTCCGGCCCGTTGAAGAGCACCACTGTTGCCGAGTCGGAGCGGAGTCGCTCGACGGCGCCTTCAAGCCGGTCTGCGACGTCGTCCGGATCGGTATTGGGGCGGATGATGTCGTTGCCGCCGGCGGAAATGGTGATCAGGTCCGGGCGCAACTCGCGAGCGGGCTCCACCTGCTCGTCGATGATCTGCTGCAGCAAGCGCCCGCGGATGGCGAGGTTGGCGTAGGCGAAATCCTCGGTCTGCGAACTCAGCACTTCGGCGGCGCGGTCCGCCCAGCCCCGGCTCCCGCCCGGACTCTTCGGCTCAGGATCACCGATCCCTTCGGTGAAGGAGTCACCGATTGCTACGTAGCGGGTCCACGGGTGCAGGCTCATAGTCCAACCCTGCCCGATCCGGTTCCAGTCACCAAATACCCATAGCGCGCGATACGCCGAGACACAAGGTTGCCCCCCATATGGGGGAGTGCGACGATTGTTCAAGCGTTTCAATGCGGAACGCGAAACATGACCGTACGGAGTTGAGACCATGAGTATCATCGGTTGGATTATTTTGGGTTTGATTGCCGGAGCTATCGCGAAGGCCATCCTGCCCGGCCGGCAGGGCGGCGGATGGTTGATGACGCTGCTGCTGGGAGTAGTCGGTGCCCTGATCGGCGGATGGATCGGTTCCGCGATCTTCGGCATCGGACTCGAAGAGTTCTGGTCATTCCAGACCTGGATCGTCGCAATACTCGGGGCCATCCTGGTGCTGGCGATCTGGGGCTTCGCAACCAGGGGCAGCCGTAAGGCATAGTCCATTCAGCGACGGTGGCCCCGCGGAATTCCGTGTGGCCACCGTCGTTCAGCGGGGTGATCCTGCTGTTGGTGTCGGCCGGTGCCGGTAGAGTCTTGTCAGATGAGCGCTCCCCTATCCTTCGGCCATCAGGTCGGTACTTCGGCGGCGGAGCATCTCTCACCGGCCTTCCCTGAGCGTGCGGCGCGGGGGACGGCCGACAAACTGCGGGCGTGGCAGCAGGAGGCCCTCGACCTCTACCTCGACAGCAGCCCCAGGGACTTCCTCGCGGCTGCGACACCCGGGGCGGGCAAGACCACGTTCGCGCTGCGGATCGCCACCGAACTCCTGGCCAGCGGAGCGATCAACCGAATCACCGTGGTCGCCCCGACAGAACACCTGAAGCGGCAATGGGCCGACGCCGCCCATCGCGTCGGCATCCGCCTGGATCCCACCTTCAAGAACGCGCACGGCTGGCACGGACGCCATTTTCACGGCGTCGCCGTCACCTATGCGCAGGTGGCCACTCGCGCCAGCCTGCACCGCACCATGACCGCCGGCGCACGCACGCTGGTCATCCTCGATGAAGTGCACCACGGCGGCGACGCGTTGAGCTGGGGAGACGCCATCCGCGAGGCCTTCGAGCCTGCCGCCCGCCGACTGTCCCTCACCGGGACGCCGTTCCGATCAGACACCTCGCCCATCCCGTTCGTCACCTACTATCCGGACGAGCACGGCATCCGCACCTCCCGCGCCGACTACTCCTACGGATATGGCCGAGCGCTGGCCGACGGAGTGGTTCGCCCGGTGATCTTCCTCTCCTATGCCGGGAAAATGCGCTGGCGTACCCGCACCGGTGACGAGATGGAGGCCAGGCTCGGGCAGGGCGACACCAAGGACATCACGGCACAGGCCTGGCGCACCGCGCTCGACCCGGAGGGCGACTGGATCCCCTCGGTGTTGCGGGCGGCGAATCGCCGGTTGACCGAGGTCAGGCACAGCATCCCTGATGCCGGTGGCCTGGTGATCGCCACGGACCACTATGCCGCACGCTCCTACGCGACGATCCTGCAGTCGATCACCGGGGAGAAACCCACTCTGGTGCTGTCGGACGAGAAGGCGGCGAGCGAGGGGATCGCGAAGTTCTCGGCGGCCGACAGCCGTTGGATCGTCGCGGTGCGCATGGTGTCTGAAGGCGTCGACATCCCCCGGCTCGGCGTCGGCGTCTACGCCACTTCGGCGTCCACGCCGCTCTACTTCGCCCAGGCGGTCGGCCGGTTCGTGCGCACCCGTCGCCGGGGCGAGACCGCCTCGATCTTCCTCCCCAGTGTGCCCGCCCTCACCTCCCTGGCCCAGGCGCTCGAACTGGAGCGGGATCACGCACTGGACCGTGAGGGCGCCGACGGGCTCGAGGAGATCCTGCTCGACGACGACACCCTGGATGAGGCGAACCGGTCGGAGTCGGCATCGGCAGACGCAGACCTGTTCGACTTCAGACCGCTGGCGTCGGAGGCCAATTTCGACCGGGTGCTGTATGACGGCGGCGAATTCGGGTTCGCAGCGGATGTGGGCAGCCTCGAAGAACTCGACTTCATCGGCATCCCCGGGCTGCTGGAACCCGACCAGGTGCGTGAGCTGCTGCGCGCCAGGCAGGCGAGGCAGTCACGCCGGGTCGGGGACCGTAAGCGCCGGGCCGAGGAGCGCGGCACGCCGATCGAGGAACCGCCAGCCCTGTACCGCAACCTCAAGGAGCAGCGGAGCCTGCTGAACACCCTGGTGGGGGCGAGGGCGAAGCGGACAGGCGAGCCTCACGCCATCATCCATGCGGAGCTGCGCCGTCGGGTGGGCGGCCCGGCTGTGCCGCAGGCGAGCGTTGAGCAACTGCAGGCGCGGATCGACCTGCTGCGCCGCGGCTAAGCCGACAGTCCGGCTAGGCCTGGAGCTCTTCTTCGCCCGGGCCGTCGGCGGCCGCTGCGGGCCTGGGTACATCCACCGGTTGGATGCCGAACAAGGCGCCGAGCCCATGCACGAATTCCTCGCCGCGCCCAGCACGCGCGAGCTCGCGGGCCCGTGCCGATGGACCGTGCAGCAGCACGCCGGCGAAGTGGCGCAGGTCGGCTTCGCTCTGGCTGGTCAGGGTGCCGCGCGCCCTGGACCGGTCCAGCTCGCTCTCGAGGGTGTCCAGCACCTGCTTGCGCAGGGCGACAACTGCGGCGGCTGTACTGCGTTCAGCTTCCGCCGTGCTGTATGACGCCACCGCGTGGTCGACGACGGCGTGCGCGTCTTCTGTGGCGCTGAGTTCCTCCAGCGGGGCGTGCAGCCTGATCGTCTCCAGGTCGAGCAATTCGATGCCTGGCAGGGTTGCCACTTCTGGCGCGACGTTGCGGGGGAGTCCGAGGTCGATGATGAGGCGGTGGCGACCGGGCGCCAGCTCGGCGCCGGTGAGCACCGGCAGTTCCCGGCTGGTACAAGCGATGACCAGGTCGGCATCGCGGGCAGCCGCCGTGAGGTCCTCCGCCGTCGTGAGGGAGAGCCTGGCCGCGAATGGGAGGGCGCGACCGGAGGGGGAGTAGACCGTGATGTCGGCTGCTCCCCGGTCCCTGAGCGCCGCGACGGTGGTGGCGGCGTACTGGCCGGTGCCGATCAACAGCACGCGAGCCTCCGCCCAGTCGGCGATTCGACTGGTGGCCAGCTCCAGTCCGAGTCGCACCAGCGAGCGGTCAGCACGTCCGACCGCAGTCGTCGACTTCACCGTCTTCGAGGTGCGGGAGGCCGCCTGGAACAACCGCTCGAGTCCTGATGACGCGCCTCCGGCCGCTCGAGCCTGCTCGAGCGCTCGGCGAACCTGACCGGCAATCTCGTCCTCGCCGATGACCACCGACTTCAACCCGGCGGACACGCCGAAAAGGTGAGGGGGCACATCCGCACCCTGCAGGATATCGAACGCGTTCCGCAGCGCGCCGGTGGATAAGCCTGTGGAGTTGCTGAGAGTTTGGAGTACAGTCGCGGTGATTGTGGCGACGGGCACCGTGTCGGCGATATCGAGGTAGGCCTCGAAGCGGTTGCAGGTTGACAGCACCACAGCACCGTCCACCCCAACAGACTCGCGCAATCTGGCCTCTGTTTCGCCGGAATCATGGGCCGCCAAAGTCTCCAGGATGTCGAAACTGGAGAGGTGGTGGTTGGCAGTGATACAGACGAGCACCTATCTAGGGTACTTCCCGCAGATGGCAGACTTGACGGGTGACCGTCTCCACCCGACTTCCTGCCACCCATCCGCTCAGTGACGGTCGTACCGCCGACTCCACGCTTATTCGAAGTTACCGGGGTGAGCGCCAGGAGCGGCTGCCGGTGTGGTTCATGCGCCAGGCCGGACGTTCCCTTCCGGAGTATCGCGAGCTTCGCGTCGGCACAGCCATGCTGGACGCCTGCCTGAACCCTGAGCTGGCCAGTGAGATCACGCTGCAGCCGGTGCGGCGCCACGGCGTCGACGCCGGAATCTTCTTCAGCGACATCGTGGTTCCGATAAAACTCGCCGGCGTCGACGTCGAGATCGTCCCGGGGAAAGGCCCTGTTCTCGCCGCACCGATCCGCACGGCCGCGGATGTCGCTGCGCTGCGCCCGATCGACGTGGACGCCCTGGCCCCGATCAGCGAAGCTGTGGCGCTCACCGTCGCCGAGCTCGGCAGCACGCCACTGATCGGCTTTGCCGGTGCCCCGTTCACCCTCGCCGCCTATCTGGTCGAAGGCGGGCCGTCGAAAGACCACCTGAGGGCCCGGGCGCTCATGCACTCCGATCCGGCAACCTGGGACGCGCTGCTGGGTTGGGCGGCGGATGTCACCGGCAGCTTCCTCAGGGCGCAGGTGATTGCCGGCGCCAGCGCGGCACAGCTGTTCGACTCCTGGGTGGGTTCGCTGAGCGTCGCAGACTACCGTGAACGGGTCGCACCGTTCTCCGCGCAGGCCCTGTCCCACATCCGCGACCTGGAGGCACCGGTGGTGCACTTCGGCGTCGGCGCCGGCGAACTGCTGAACGCCATGCACGATGTCGGAGCTGACGCCATGGGGGTCGACTACCGCACCCCGCTGGACGAGGCGAGTCACCGCCTCGGTGACCGGGTCCCGCTGCAGGGCAACATCAACCCGGCGCTGCTCGCCGCCCCGTGGGAGGTTCTCGAACGCCATGTGATCGACGTGATCGAACGCGGCCGCTCCGCACCGGCCCACATCGTCAATCTCGGCCACGGGGTTCCACCCGACACCGACCCGGCCGTGCTGACCAGGGTTGTCGAGCTCGTCCATTCGCATGGCTGATCCTGATGTCATCGTCGTCGGTGCCGGGATCGCCGGGCTGACCGCAGCACGCGACCTGGCCATCGGGGGGCTCTCGGTGATGCTGATCGATTCGGCCACGACCGTCGGCGGCAAGGCATCCGCCCACACCGTGGCCGGAATCGACCTCGACGCCGGCGCCGAGAGCTTCGCCACCAGGCGCGACACCGTCGCCGCCCTGGTTCGCGAACTGGGCCTGGCCGATGACCTGGTGTCTCCGAACCCAGAGGGAGCCTGGTTGTATCGCGCGGGCGGTTCCGCCCTCCCGCTGCCCCGCACCGGACTACTGGGCATCCCCGGTACGCCGATGGCCGCGGACGTGCTGGCCGTCGTCGGCCTGGCCGGTGCATTCCGCGCGCAATTGGATGCCGTCATTCCCGGCCCGGTCGCAGGCCGCGAGACGCACCTCGGCCCTTTCGTGCGCAAGCGGATGGGGCGCCGCGTTCTTGAGCGCCTGGTTGCCCCGGTGGTCACCGGAGTGCACTCACGCCACCCGGACCAGCTGGAGATCGACCGGGTCGCTCCCGGCCTGCGGGAGGCCGTGCGCCAGAACGAGTCCCTGGCGAAGGCGGTTCTCGCCCTGCGTGCTGCGGCCCCGGCCGGATCGACAGTCGGCGGGCTGCGCGGCGGCATCCATCGGCTGGCGGCAGAGTTGCACCGCGATGTCGCCGCGTTCGGCGGCGAAGTTCGACTGGGCTGCACGGTGGCTTCGCTGGATGCGGGTGGAGTCACCACCGAGGCAGGGGAACGGATCACCGCCAGGCACAGGGTCTTCACCTCCGCTGCCGCAACCGGCGGCACGCCCATCGTGCTGGCGACCCTGGTGCTGGAGCTGCCCGCCCTCGACTCCGCTCCGCGCGGCACAGGTCTTCTCGTGGAACGCGGCTCCAGCGTCGGAGCGAAGGCACTCACCCATGCGACAGCGAAATGGGGCTGGCTGGCCGACAGCGTTCCGGAACATCGCCACGTGCTCCGGCTCTCCTACGATGCCGGCAGCGCCGACCCGGACGACCTCGCGGAGCAGGCCAGGGCGGACGCCCAGGACCTCCTGGGCGTGGCGGTCCCCGCCTCCGCCGTAGAAGGTTTCGCCCAGGTGCGATGGACATCGGCGCCGGAGGCAGTACCGGTGCCGGACGGTGTCGTCGCCATAGGCGAAACGGTGGCCGGAACCGGACTGGCGGGTGTCGTCGCGCAGGCGCGCCACCAGGCTGCCCGAGTTCTCAGTGATATTGGAACTTTTCAGTGATACTCGAACTATCCAGTGGCCTGACAGAAACAGCAACCCGACCAGAGGATGATTGAGGACATGACATCCAGCCCCGCCGCACCGACTTCTCCCGCGCCGTCACCCCTGGGCGAAGCCGTGACCACGCCGCCGACCGGTGAGACCGAGTACACCCTCTGGACGGTGTTCCGGCGCGGCCCCGACCAGGCGGCTCCCGCGGCAGCCGGCGCCGCCGAGCTCGAAGCCCTCCTCCCTGAACTGGCCGAGGACGGCGTCACCGTGCGCGGCATCTACGACGTGTCCGGGCTGAAAGCCGACTCCGATGTGATGCTCTGGCTGCACGGCCTCTCGCCTGAAGGCATCCAGTCGGCGCTGCGCCGCCTCCGGCGCACCGCGATGCTGGCACCGCTCACCCCCACCTGGAACACCATGGGGGTGCACCGTGACGCCGAGTTCACGCACAACCACATTCCGGCCTTCATGCGCGATAAGGAGCCTGCCGCCTGGCTCACCGTCTACCCGTTCGTGCGCTCATACGAGTGGTACCTGCTGGACCCGGAGGAGCGCAAGGCGATGCTCGGCCGCCACGGCAGGATGGGTGGCGCGTTCCCTGGCGTGCTGGCGAACACCGTCGCCGCATTCGCGCTCGGCGACTACGAGTGGGTGCTGGCGCTCGAGGCTGACGACCTGCTCGATCTGGTCGACCTGATGCGGCACCTGCGCCAGGCGGATGCCCGCCTGCACGTCCGCGAAGAGATCCCGTTCTACACCGGTCGCCGCATCTCCCCGCAGGAGTTGGTCGAGGTATTGCGTTGACCGCCGTTCCCGGCGCCACGGCGGCGGCAGCATCCGGTGAACCGCATGTCGCGGAACCGACCGACTACGACGCCATCCTGCTGGCCTCGTTCGGCGGCCCGGAGGGGCAGGATGACGTCATCCCTTTCCTGCGCAACGTCACTCGCGGCCGCGGCATCCCTGAGGAGCGGCTCGAGGAGGTCGCGCACCACTACCGGGCCTTCGGTGGCGTCAGCCCGATCAACGACCAGAACCGCCAGCTGAAGGCGGCAATCGAGGCGGAGCTCGCCGACCGCGGTATCGACCTGCCGGTGTTCTGGGGCAACCGCAACTGGGCGCCGTACCTGCGCGAGGCTGTCTCCGCCGCCCACGCGGCCGGTCATCGCAAGCTCATCGCCATCGGGACGAGCGCCTACAGCTCCTACTCCAGCTGCCGGCAATACCGCGAAGACTTCGCCATCGCCCTGGAGGAGACCGGCCTGAACGGGGTCATCCAGATCGACAAGGTTCGGCAGTTCTTCGACCACCCCGGCTTCGTCACGCCGTTCGTCGACGGAGTGCACTCCGCGCTGACGGCGTTCCAGGGGCAAGGCTTCGCCGAGGAGGAGGTGCACGTGCTGTTCAGCACCCACAGCATTCCGACCGCCGACGCCGAACGCAGCGGCCCGGCCGATCGCGACTTCGGCGCCGGAGGGGCCTACGCCGCCCAGCATCGTGCGGTCGCCGGGGTGGTCATGGCTGACCGCGCCGAGGGCTGGACCCTGGTCTACCAGTCGCGCTCGGGCCCACCGTCGATGCCCTGGCTGGAACCGGACATCAACGATGAACTGGTGAAACTGGCATCCGCCGGCACCAAAGCCGTCGTCATCGTGCCCCTCGGCTTCGTCAGCGACCACCTCGAAGTGAGGTGGGACCTCGACACCGAAGCCCTGCAGACCGCAGAGTCGCTGGGACTGACGGCACGACGCGTACCCACCCCCGGTGTGCACGCCGCGTTCGTGTCCGGACTCGTCGACCTGGTGGTGGAGCGAATCGAGGGAACTCCGGCAGCCGCGCGGCCCGCCATGACAGAACTCGGCCCGTGGTACGACGTGTGCCGCCCCGGATGCTGTGAGAACATTCGACTCGGATTCAAACCAGCATTGGCGGGACTAGCACCATGACGACCACCGAAACAGCGCCGATCCGCATCGGCACCAGGCGGAGCGCCCTGGCCATGGCCCAGACCGGAGTGGTCGCTGACCAGATCGCCCGCGCCTCCGGCCGGGAGGTCGAACTGGTACAGATCACCACGGAAGGGGACATCTCGCGTGAATCCCTGGCCAGCCTCGGTGGCACCGGTGTCTTCGCCAGCGCGCTGCGAGAGGCGCTGCTAATCGACGAATGCGATCTGGTGGTGCACTCGCTCAAGGACCTGCCGACAACACCGGTACCCGGACTGCGCATAGGCGCGATTCCGAAGCGGGCGGATGCCAGGGACGTGCTGGTCACGCAGGGCGGCCTGACCCTCACCACCCTCCCCGACGGTGCCAGAGTGGGCACCGGCTCGCCCCGGCGCGCGGCGCAACTGCTCGCTGCCCGGAGTGACCTCGAGATCATCGACATCAGGGGCAACGTCGACACGCGCGTTGGCAGGGTGACCGAAAGCGACCTGGACGCCGTGGTGCTCGCGGCCGCCGGCCTCAGCCGGTTGGGGCGACTGGAGATTGTCAGCCAGTACCTCGAGCTCTCCGAATGGCCGACGGCTCCAGGGCAGGGTGCATTGGCCGTCGAGGTGCGCGATTCGACCTCGCGCGGCATCGACGAGGCGCTCCGCACACTCGACCATGCCAGCTCCCGGCTGACGGCCGGCGCCGAGCGGGCGGTGCTCGCCAGGCTCGAGGCAGGCTGCGCCGCCCCGGTGGGAGCGACCGCCGTGGTCGATACGAGCCTGCTGCTCCTGACCGCCACTGTGCTCAGCCCGGACGGCAGGCAGACGCTCACCAGCTCCCACGCCGGAGTGCTCGAAGGATCACCGGCCGAACGCGATGCCCTGGCCGCCGAACTGGGCGCCCGGGTCGCCGATGAGTTGCTCGATCAGGGGGCCGCGGAGTTCGCTCCGCTGACATGATGGCGGACCGACTTCCAGAGCACAATCAGCATCCGCTGGTCGGCCTGCGCGTGCTTGTCCCGCGCGGCGGAGACCTCGGTGACCGACTGGCCGCCGCCGTCACCGACCGGGGTGGCGAGCCGGTCATCGCGCCGATCATCGAGTTCGACGAGCCTGCCGACCCCGGGGCGCTGTCCGCTGCCTGCGACCAGCTTTCTGCCGGGGCCTACGACTGGCTTGCCGTGACCAGTGCCACCACGGTCGATGCCCTGGTGCGCTACAGGGCCTCCGTACCGGGAGGAACCCGTGTGGCCGTCGTCGGCCCTGCCACCCGCGAAGCCATGACAGCCGCCGGTTTCCCCGTCGACTTCATGCCTGCGTCGTCGTTCTCCGCTGCTGCGATGGTCGAGGAGTGGCCGTCGCCTTCCGGAACCGTGCTGCTGCCGCAATCTGCGATCGCCGAACCGACACTGGCTGAAGGGCTGGCGAATCGCGGCCTCATCGTCACGCCGGTCGCCGCCTACGAGACCAGGAAGCTGGACTGGAGCGATGGCATCCGCCGCCGGCTGGCCGACGGCGAGTTCGCCGCTGTCCTGCTCACCTCGGCGAGCATCGCCCGGGCGGTCGCCGACCAGGGCCAGCCGCTGCCGAGCAGGACGATTGTCGCCTGTATCGGCGAAAGCACCGGGGCCGGAGCGCGCACGGCCGGCCTGCCGGTTCACGCCATCGCGCGCGAGAGCACCGCCGAAGCCCTGATCGACGCGGTGTGCGCCCAGCTGACCCACGACCTCCCTGCCCCGAGACACTCCACCCCCGAGAGCTAAGGTGACGCCCATGACCACAGCACCCCGAATCCGCCCGCGGCGCCTGCGGACGAGCGCGGCCATCCGCCGGCTGACGACAGAAACCCGGCTTCACCCGGCCGAGCTGGTGCTTCCGTTGTTCGTTCGCGAAGGCATCACCACCTCGCAGCCGATCGCCTCAATGCCGGGGGTCGAACAGCACACCATCGACAGCCTCAAACGCGCGGTGGCAGAGGCCGCCGAGGCGGGAGTCGGGGGAGTGATGCTGTTCGGCGTCCCCGAGCACAAAGACGCCATCGGGTCTGGTGCGACCGATGAGAACGGAATCCTCAACGTCGCGACCCGTGCTGTGGTCGCCGAGGTGGGGCAGCGCCTGGTGGTGCAGACCGACCTCTGCCTCGACGAGTTCACCGACCACGGACACTGCGGTGTACTGGCGCCGGATGGCCGCGTCGACAACGACGCCACTCTGGAGCGCTACGGCGAAATGGCCATTGCCCAGGCGGCGAGCGGTTCGGCGATCCTCGGCCTCAGCGGGATGATGGACGGTCAGGTCGCCGCAGTACGCGACGAGCTTGACGCTGCGGGCTTCACGGATACCGCCATCCTCGGCTACGCCGCCAAATACGCGTCGGCGTTCTACGGTCCGTTCCGCGACGCCGTCGACTCCAGCCTGGTCGGCAACCGCCGCAGCTACCAGCTCGACCCGGCGAACCGCCGTGAAGGCAGCCGCGAGCTACGGCTCGACATCGAGGAAGGCGCCGACGTCGTCATGGTCAAGCCGGCCATGAGCTACCTGGACGTACTGGCCGACGCCGCGGCCACCAGCGAGATTCCGGTCTGGGCCTACCAGGTCTCTGGCGAGTACTCGATGATCGAGGCCGCCGCAGCCAACGGCTGGATCGACCGGGCACGAGCCATCGAAGAGAGCGTGCTCAGCATCAAGCGCGCCGGCGCCGACGCCGTGCTGACCTATTGGGCGACAGAACTCGCCCGCACCACAGGACAGATCAATGGGGAGAGCGTATGACGACCAACAACGAGGCATTCGATCGGGCGAGGGCGGCAATCCCCGGCGGAGTGAACTCACCGGTGCGGGCCTTCGGCTCGGTCGGCGGCACCCCGCGGTTCTTCGTCTCCGCCAGCGGTCCGTACATCACCGATGTCGAAGGGCACAGTTACGTGGACCTGGTGGCGTCCTGGGGCCCGGCCATCCTCGGGCATGCGTACCCGTCGGTGATCGCCGCCGTGCAGGGCGCTGCCGCATCCGGCCTCTCATTCGGCGCGTCGACGCCGGGGGAGACCGAACTGGCCGAACTCATCTGCGAGCGGATGGCTCCGGCCGTCGAGCGGGTTCGCCTGGTCTCGACAGGCACTGAGGCGACCATGACCGCCATCCGTCTCGCCCGTGGCGCCACCGGCCGTGACCTCCTGGTCAAGTTCGCCGGGCACTACCACGGTCACTCGGACGGACTGCTGGCCGAAGCCGGCTCAGGCGTCGCCACGCTGGCCCTGCCGGGCTCCGCGGGCGTGCCTGCCGCCGTGGCCGCCCAGACACTGGTGCTCCCATACAACGACCTGGGCGCGGTGCGGGCGGCATTCGCCGAACACGGCGACAACATTGCGGCGATCATCACCGAGGCGGCCGCCGCCAACATGGGAGTCCTCGCACCGGATCCTGGATTCAATGCCGAACTCTGCGAGATCGCCCACGATCACGGGGCACTGGTGATCCTGGACGAAGTGCTCACCGGCTTCCGGGTGGGCAGCGCGGGCTGGTGGGGACTGGAGTCGAAGGCCGGCGCCTACTATCAGCCGGATCTGTTCACCTTCGGCAAGGTCGTCGGCGGCGGCATGCCGCTGGCAGCACTCGGCGGTTCGGCCGCGGTGATGGACCACCTGGCTCCGGCCGGGCCCGTTTACCAGGCCGGAACGCTGAGCGGCAATCCGATCGCCGTCGCGGCGGGCATTGCCACGCTCAGCGAGACCACCCCAGAGTTGTATTCGAGGCTGGATGCGGTGGCAGACCAGCTCGCGACCGCCACGTCTGCCGCGCTCAGCGCCGAGGGCGTCTCCCATGTCGTGCAGCGTGCCGGAAACCTCTTCTCGTTCGCGTTCCTGAGCGCGGCGCCACGCGACTACGCCGGAGTCAAGCAGCAGGAGGCCTTCCGCTACCCGCCGTTCTTCCACTCGATGCTGGCGGCCGGGGTATCCCTGCCACCGTCGGTCTTCGAGGCCTGGTTCGTGAACGGGGCGATGGACGAGGCGGCGATCGGACGCATCCTCGATGCCCTGCCGGCCGCGGCGCGGGCAGCAGCAGCGGCGACCCCACAGGCCTAACGACCGCGTCGGGGTGTTTGTACTGGCTTCTGCTGTGCCGACTTCCTGGGTGCCGCCTCCTGCGGCTCTCCGGAAGCGCCGCGTGAACTGGCCGCAGTGCGGCCCCGCACGATGCCGACGAACTCCTCCACATCCGGTGTCGTCTCCTCGGCCAGCCAGGCGATGGCCACCTCGGTCACCGGTGCATCCGTCACCGGGCGCACTTCCAGGTCGCGGCGAGTGTGCTGTCGTGCGATCGATTGGGGGAGCAGCATGATCCCCGCGCCCGCCACGACCAGGTCGATGGCGGCGTCCACCGGCTCCTGACGAATGGTTTCGCCAGCGAGATCGGCCGTGGTGACGCTGTCGTAGAGGGAGATCGGATGCTCGCGCGGTACCACGACGACCGCGACTTCCTCATAGAGGCGGATGACGTTGAGGTTGGCCCGGTCGATCGGCAAACGGACGAACGCGACATCCGCCCGACCCTCGGTGAGCGCTGCCAGCTGATCAGCCTGGCCGATCGGCGTCACCTCGATCGGGGTTCTCCGCCGGTCGGCCCACGCCCTGGTCCACTTGCCCGGGTTCACCCCGGGGACGATCGCCACGCGGAATGGCGTCGGGTTCGTGGGCATCCCCTTAGGTTAGTCGCTGGACGGCAGGGGGGCCGGGCCATCGGCCCGGCCCCCTCTGGAATCCTGGTCAGTCGCCCTTGCGCTTGCTCGCCTTGTCCTTCTTATCGGCGCGCTTCTCCTTCAAGGACTTGCTTGCAGCGGTCTTGGAGCTCGATTTCTTCGGTGACTTATCGGCCATGGTGGTCCCTCCTTCGGAGCCGGATGACTCGGCACCATCGTACCCGTGCAGGTTCGGATTTCCGGTCTTGGCGACCGTTCGGGCCACTCAGCGTAGAATCCGGTCTATGCCACGCCTGTTCTCAAGGCTCCTCGAACCGGTCTATCACTTGTGGTCACCCGTGTTCCTCCTCAGGGCAGGGCTGGCGTCGAGCAGATTGCCCAAGCCAACGGACGCCCCCGTCGTGCACATCGACGGCCCCGATCCGGACCGCCTCCTGGTGGCCGGCGGCGGAATAGTGGTTGGATTTGGGGTGCTCAGCCACGAACTCGGCATCGCCGGGCACCTGGCCAGGCTGGTTTCCGGCGCGACTGGACGCGGGGTCAAGGTCGACATCATCGCCGAATCCGACTTCAGGATCGACGACGTGGGCTGGCGGATCCGGGACATCACGCTCTCGGCCTACGACGCCATAGTGCTCTTCATCGGCGTCACCGATGCGATCAGGTACACCCCTGCACGCTCCTGGCACCGGCACCTGTCGGCGGTCGTGGACAACATCAGCGCTCGAGCTGCCGCCGGTGCCCGCATCTTCGTCGTGGGAATCCAGCCGATACGGCTGGTCACCACGCTGAACAACCGGGCCGGCTTTTTGGCCGAACTTCACGCCCGGGGGCTGGACCGGGAGTCCATCCGGGTCTGCTCGCAACGGCCCAATGCGAGCTTCGTCCCCTTTCGGCCCTCACTGGAGGCGACCGATCGCTACCGTTCGAGCACGATCTACCGGAACTGGGCGGCCCTGGTCTCACCGCCGATCGTCGAGGCGCTGACGATGAATCATCCTTTGGAGGACTTCACCATCTGAGCCGCCTGGAAGCCAGGAGTTTCAGCGCAGGGCGAGCTTGTCGATCCAATAGTCCAGGAACGCCGCACCGGCGTCGTCGTGGATCAGGTCGCCCATGGCGATCACCGGGTACGGGCGCTCCAGCATGCCGTCGGCCGGCCTGACATCGATGTGGGCGACATCGTGGCCGACGGCGTGGAGGTGGTCCGCCATCAGGTAGTCACTCCGGGAGTCGCCCACCGAGCGCCAGAGCAGCGGCAACGGGCCGTTACCGGCGAAGAAGTCGAGAGCGCGCTCGGCCGCACGGTCCTTGTCGAGCGTCACCGACTCGATGTCGGTGGAGATGATGGTCGAATCGATCCGGAACGGAACCCGGCCGTCGGCATCCGGGCTCTCCTCCTCGTCCAGCCGCACGCCGAGGCCGTGCTCGGCACACAGCGCGAACGTTGCCCGGTTGAACTCCGACTGGGCGGTCCGATACACGTCGTTCGAGACCTCGGGACGCTGCTCGACCGAGACCATCGCCTGCTTGGTCTCGTCGAAGAACATGGTGGAGTCGAAGTCGCGCCGCACCAGGTCTCGCAATGCGTCGACGATGGCATCCGGAATGGCGACGGATGCGTCGGACTCGACCGTGCCGAGCCCCCGGTCGGTGATCGGGAACCAGACGGCCCCTTTCTCGCAGACGCCGTACATCCGGGTCGCATTGTCCAGTCCATGTTCGACCAGGGCGGCGACCACGTGGTCGCGCAGGAAGGGCAGCGAGCGGCCGGTGATGAAAGCGATCGGTATGCCGGCGGCCGCCAGCACGGCGAGGTCGCGGATGATCGCCGGCGGTACCCGGCGCGTCTCCGGGCTGGCGATCGGTCCATCGACGTCGAGGAGAAGCCCCAGTGGGGGAGGAGTGCCGGACATACTCCTATCCTCGCAGCACCGGATGCGGCGCGGCGACTGCGCAGGCCGCTTATCGTTGTCTGTGATGATCAGCAGACACGAGGCCGCACAGCGCCTGGATATCCCCGTTGAGATGGCGCGGAAACATGGACTTCCGGCACGCCTGAGCGAGAGTGAACTCGTTGAACTCGAGGAACGCCCTCCTGCCTGGCTCGTGCAGTCCCGAACCAACCGCAAGCAGGGTGGCCGGCCGGTGTGGGTCCAGCTCACCTGCTCGGTATGTGGTTACACTGAGGCGGCCAGGCCGAAGAAGTGGTGGCCGCCGTTCAGCTATCTGAGCTGCTCCCACCACGACATCGGCGAGTTGCCGGCTCCGGGGCCTGGTGTGGGGCGCCGGGAGTCCGACGGGATCGGCAGCCGCTTCATCGGGATAGTCGACGCCCCCGTGGAGTGAGTTACCGCCCGTACTGTTCGAGCAGTCGGAGCCAGATCTCACTCATGGTGGGGAACGCCGGCACCGCGTGCCAGAGCCGGTCGAGGGGCACCTCGCCCACGACGGCGATCGTTGCCGCGTGAACCAACTCGGCCACGTCCTGCCCGACGAAGGTGACCCCGAGCACCACTCGACGCTGCTCATCGACCACCATGCGGGCTCGCCCCTGGTAGTCGTCGGCGTGCAGGCTGGAACCACTGACCCATCCGAGGTCATAGTCGACGACCCGAATCTCGTATCCGGCCTCTTCCGCGGCCGCGGCCGTGAGCCCGACGCGGGCGACCTCAGGCTCGCTGAAGATGACTTGCGGAACAGCCTCATGGTCGGCGGTGGCGACGTGGACTCCCCAGGGGGAATCGTCGACGGCCGACCCGTTCGCCCTGGCGGCGATCGAGTCGCCCGCCGCCCGTGCCTGGTATTTGCCCTGATGGGTCATCAGGGCCCTGTGGTTGACATCGCCGCAGGCGTAGAGCCAGTCCGTGCCGCGCACCAACAGCGTGTCGTCGGTGTTCAGCCAGCCGTTCGTCAATGCCGCGCTGTCCAGTCCGAGGGCGTCCAGGCCGAGCCCTGACGTGTGCGGAGCGCGTCCGGCGGCGACGAGCACTTCGTCGGCGGTAACCGTGGCTCCATTGAGGTTGACGGAGATTCCAGCCTCCGTTCGACTTACCGAGCTGGGGGACACGTTCAGGTGGATCGACACGCCGGCGCGGGCCAGCGCTTCGGCCACCAGCTCGCCGGCGAACGGTTCAGCGCGGCCAAGCAGGCGGCTGCGGGCGATGATCGTGACGTGGGTGCCGAAGCTGGTGAACGCGGTAGCCATCTCGACGGCGACGGCACCGCCTCCGATGATGGCCAGGCTCGCTGGCAGGCTCTGCACGCTCACCGCCTCCCTGGTGGTCCACGGCCGGGCATCCGAGAGCCCTGGCACGTCCGGGATCCTCGCCGTCGTTCCCGTCGTGACCGCCACCGCGTGCACGGCGGACAGTTCGGTGACCGAACCGTCCTTCGCCGTCACGCTGACCCGCTTCGGTGCGGTGATGCACCCCTGCCCGCGAAAGAGTTCGATTCCGGCTCCCGCGAGCCACTCGGCCTCGTGGTCGTCGGTCCAGTCGTGGGTGAAGCGATTGCGGCGAGCGAACACCGCAGCCGTGTCGAGAACTCCGGTGGTCGCCTCGCGCGCACCGGGGACACGGCGCGCGGCGCGAAAGGCGCTACCGCTGCGCAACAGGGCCTTGGAGGGGATGCAGGCCCAGTATGAGCACTCACCGCCGACCAGCTCGCTTTCGACGATGGCGACGGACAGTCCGCCCCGCCTGGCGCGATCTGCGAGATTCTGGCCCACCGGCCCTGCACCGATGACGACTACGTCAAAACTCTGCTGGGCCATGCCCGCCTCCTCGTGTCGCTGACAGTCCCAGCCTAGGCACGACCGGGGAGAAGCGCGGGTCCCGGCACCTGCCGGGACCCGCACCTGGGAGGTGCGCCCTACCTCAGAGCGCTGTTGCCCTTCATCTCCATGGTGACGGAACCAGCACCGTCACCCTTGGCCGTGCCGTTCACCGCAGACGAGGTCTCGGCGAACGTCTGCGTGGCGTGGGCGATGGCATCCGCCATCTGCTCCAGCACCTCGGAGTTGACATTGGTGATGTCATCGCAGGCCTGGTGGTAGCACGGGTCATAGGCCTCGCCCGCGGTTCCACCGTAGATTGCCGCCTGCTCCGGCGTCTTCACTCCTTCAGCACCGGTGAACAGTCCGCCCGCCGGGATTCCATTGTTGATGAACCCGAAGTAGTCGGACCGGCCGTCGAATGCCGTGGCCTCTGTTTCAAGGCCCTGCGATGCGAAGTAGTCGAGGAATACTGCTTCGATGTTCGCCGAACCGTTCGGCCCCGTGGTGCCGAATGCCGATCCGTCGCCGTCATAGACGAAGCGCACGAAGTTGGGCGATCCGACCATGTCGAAGTTCAGGTTCAGCGCGTGGTCCTTGATGTCCTTCTTCGTCAGCTGGGAGACGTAATAGTCGGAACCGACCAGCCCGTCTTCCTCACCGCTCCAGAAGGCGAAACGCACCCGGTTGGTTGGTTCATCACCGGACTCGGCCATCTGGATAGCCGTCTCGAGTACGGCACCGATACCCGTTCCGTTGTCATTGATGCCTGGGCCCTCCGACACGGAGTCGAGGTGTCCACCGGCGACGACAGTGCGGTCGGCGCGCCCTTCGGTGTCGGCCAGCACGTTGAAGGTGTTGATGGTCTGCTCCGTGGCGTCCACCTGCATCCGCAAGGTCACCCCAGCGATACCGGCGAGAGTCTCACCGAGGGCGAATGTCGCGCCCATGGCGGGAATCACCGCCTGCGGAGTGGACAGGGTGCCGAACAGGAGGCCTTCGCGACCCTCGCCGTCACCCTGGTTGAAGATGATCGCCCCCACTGCGCCGGCGGCGGCAGCGTTGTCGACCTTCACCCGGAAGGCGCAGGTTCCGCGCTGCATCAGCGCGATGTTCCCGGCCGTGAATCCAGCGAAGTCTGCAGCCTCACAGCCACTGCTCGATGCTCGGTCGCCGACCAGGTTGAGGTCGACGGCGGTCACTGCAGCTGTGACGTCACCGGACCCTGAGTAGTCCATGGTGTCGAAGTCGGTCTGGTCGACGTAGACGGTGGGCGTGGGTGAGACCTGTTCGAGGGAGGACCCGATCTCGATGAACTGGTCATAAGAGAACGGCTGTCGCACCGGGTCGTATCCGGCAGCTCGGAGCTGCTCCTCCACGTATTCGGCGGATGCCACGTGGCCGGGCGATCCGGCGGCACGATTGTCGCCGTTGGCGTCTGCGATGGCCTGCAGCGCTTCCAGGTGTTCGGTGATGTTCTCAGCGCTGACGGCGTCTCGCAACGCTGAGGTGTCAGTCCCGTTGTCGGCATAAGCTGGCAATCCCATTCCGACCGGTAGGCCGATGCTGACTACCAACCCCACACCGGTGGCGATGGCCACCCGGCGCAGCTTTCGATTCTCTTTCATTGGATCTCCTTCGATCACAGCAAAAATCCAACGTCGTCAGTCGGCGTTGGAACCGTGACGCCGACGCTAGCAAACGCCGCCCCCTAACGGGGGTAGACGGTACATTCCCAGCGAAAACACAGGTTCGCGATCCGGGGTGCGGCTCAGCCGCGTCACCGCGTCGGCTACGGAGCCGGTGAGCATCCGCGCCTTGCCTGACCCCCAGAGCCGCGGCAGTGGATCTCGTTGAAGGGCTAACGCTCGCTGCCGACCGCGGCCAGGATGGCGGATGCCAGTTCGCGTGGCTTGGTGAACTGCGGCCAATGACCAGTGGGCAGGTCAACCAGCTCGCGGTCCTTGATCGTGCCCAGTTCGGCGACGTAAGGGTGGCCTTCGGCCATCATGCCGCGCAGCACCTCGCTCGGAAACTCGCAGCAGATGACCGTGACCGCAACGTCGTACCGGCGGTCGTCGCTGAGCTTCTGGGCGTCACTGGCGACACGCACCGGCTCGGGGATGGCGATGCCGCGGAACATCTCACGCAACTCGTCGTCGAGGTCGGTGAGATCAGCGTCTTCGAACACCGACCAGTCCGGCAGCGGAACCTCGTCTCCCTCCACCGGAAGCTCATCGTTGATGCACTGGCCGTTGCCCAGCGGGCCGGAGTCGACATAGATCACCCGGGCAACCTCCTCTGGGCGTGCGTCAGCAGCAGCATGGGCGATGGCACCGCCCCCGCTGTGTCCGACCAGGACGACAGGATGACCAATCGCGTCGATCACCGAGACCACCGCGTCGACGTGGTCGCGCAGGGTGATGCCGGTGCGGTCGGCGTCACGGGATTCGAGACCGGGCAGGGTGAGAGCGTGAACAGTGTGACCGGCCTCCCTCAGCGGTGCGGCCACATTGGACCAGGAGTTTCCGTCGAGCCAGAAGCCGGGGATGAGCAGAATATCCATAGCGCCAAGACTACGAGGGGGCACCGACATAGTTGACTGCCCGGCGACATCCTCGTGTGGTCACGGCTGGTCGACGATTCCGGAACGTTGGGCCAGGATCGCAAGTTCTGTCCGGTCCCTGGCACCCAACCGGGTGAGGATCCGACTCACATAGGTGCGGGCCGTCGCGGGACTGATGGTCAGCGCGCGGGCAATCTCCTGATTGGTATCACCGTGTCCGATCCGCACCAACACTTGATGCTCACGGTCGGTAAGCGAGTGCAGGCGCGGGTCCGGTGCCGGACGCTGCGGGAAAGCAGCCAGATAGTCCATCACCCGCTTGGCAATGGCCGGTGACAAAAGGTTTCCACCCGCCGCCGCAGTCTTCACCGCCTGACGCAGTTCGTTCGACGGCGTGTCTTTGAGCAGGTAGCCCGCGGCCCCGCTGGTGATCGCCTCGATGATGTCGGCATCGTCGTCGAATGTTGTCAGAACCACCACCCTCGACTGCCTCAGGTTGACGTCGGCCCGGATTGCGGCTGTCGCGTCCAGCCCATTCATCCCCGGCATCCGGACGTCCATCAACACGATGTCCGGGTTGAGCTCGCGTGTCCGCGCCACCGCGGTACGACCATCGGCCGCTTCACCGACCACGGTGATGTCAGGATCATTCTCCAGAAGCGCGCGGATGCCGGCTCGGACCAGATCCTGGTCATCAACGATCAGCACGCTGGTCATGGCACCTCCCTGGGCATCGGAAGCGTCGCCCGAACAGCGAAGCCTTGGGTCTCGTAATCGGCCGTCAGCGTCCCGCCCAATATTTCTGCCCGCTCTCGCATGCCGGCGATCCCGTAGCCGGGTTTCGGTCGAGAACCCGACGGCACGCCGGGCCTGGGACCGTCATCGACCACCGTCACCCGAATCAGATCATCGGCACAGGCGATGGTGACACTGGCGTTGGTTGCCGTCGAGTGCTTGACGATGTTCGTCACCGACTCCTGAATGATGCGGTACACCGCCATTTCGGCCAGCGATGGGAGCGCGGCGCGGAGCGAGTTGTCTACGTCAATCGCGATGCCTGCGTGTACTGCCGGCTGAACGATCGAGCCCAGCTCGCTGAGGCTGATGGCCGGCCGCCATTCTTCCTTCGCTGAGCGCAGCAGTGCCACCGTTGCTCGAAGCTCTGACATGGTGTGTCCGGCAGTCGTTTTGATGAGCGCGAGCGCCTCGCGCGCCGTGTCGTCTTCCCGACCGATCGCCTCGCGAGCAACGTCGGCGTGAAGGGAGATCACCGAGGTGGTGTGCCCGATTGAGTCATGAAGGTCTCGTGCGGTGGCGAGACGCTCGGCCTGCGCCCGAGCATCCGCGTCCTGCCGAGCCTGGCTGACCGTCAGCTCGGCGATTCGATGGGCACTCGCCTGCGCCGCGCGGCGCGACCTCAGGCTGTCCCCGAAAGCGATGGCGGCCGCCATCAGCACGACGTGCCCGGCCAGCTCGTACCGGACCACGACCGTGATGTCCTGCCCTTCAACCAGCCGGAAGAACACCGAGATCACGGTGACGCCCACGCCGGTGCCCACCGCCCAGAGCAAGCGCCCCAGCTCAGCGGCCGAGAAAAGCGCGGCAGCGACCGGTACCGCCAGCCCAACGGCGGGGTATCCCGCAGCGTAGTAGGCGAAGAGGCCAAGCGCCGTGACAAGCAGGACGATCACCGGATAGTGCCGGCGGGCGAGCATCAATGCCCCCAAGCCCGCCGCCCAAAGGTAGGCGAGGAGATCCGGGTCCTGACGTCCACCCTGATCCGCAGAGATGACAATCATCAGAACGATCGCAACTCCAGCGCCCAGCATTGCATCGACCAACCAATCCGGCAGCTGCCGTCTTGTGGTCACCTGATGAACACTCACCCGACTAGCGTACGTGGCCGGGCTCGTCGGTGTAGTCGACTGGAAGCGACACTGCTTGTCGCCCCGCAACGTATCGAGATCGAGCAGCGGTGCGGATGCGTCTGCACTGTTCCGATTCGTAGCGTGTGGGTATGAACACTTCAACTGACTCCCACCCAAGCTCAACGACCTCGAATCGGCATATGCTCGGCCTGCCCCTGATAGCCATCATCGGCCTCGCGCTTCTCGCAGTGCCCAGGGTCGTAATGCACGACCTGGGGTTGATCCGGGAAGCGACCTTCGTCAACGCGTTACTCGTCTTCGTCCCGGTGGCGACCTGGATCGTCGTCGCGCTGTGGAGACGGGTACCGAACGCCTTCCTCACCCTGCTCGCGATCGGAGCTGTTTACGGGGTATTCCTGGCCATCGGCCACCAGCTGCTCTGGGGCTGGAGCTTCGGCGAGAATCCGCCGACTCTTGGTGGCAACCTCAGCGACCTCGACCCTGGTGCTCAGGCCATCATCATCCGTTCGTTCGCCTCGGTGAGCAGTCTGTTCACCGGAGTGATCGTCGGTGTCATCTCAGGTCTGGTGGCGTGGGGTCTCAGCAAGCTCATGGGACGGCAGGCCGGGTAGGGAGCCGCAAGGGTCGACACACGATTCCATCCGGGTGACACTGGATACGAGCCGAAGGAGCCTGATGTCCACGTTCGCGCTGATTCACGGGGGCGGCTCGAGTGCCTGGGACTGGCACCTAGTCGCCACCGGTCTGCAGGAGGCGGGCCACCTGGCCGTGCCGGTCGACCTCCCGATCGAGGACGCGGGTGCGGGGCTCGAGGAGTACGCCCGAGCCGTGGTCGACGCGGTCGGGATCCTGGAGGATGTCATCGTCGTTGGCCACTCACTGGGCGGGTTCACCGCACCGCTGGCCGCTGACGCGCTCCAGGCCGAAGGACTCGTGTACCTCGCCGGCATGATCCCGCAGCCGGGGGAGACCTTCGAGGACTGGTGGGCCAACACCGGTCACGACCGGGAGGCGATCGATGAAGACCCGGACGTGTCGTTCTTCACCGGCGTTCCGGCTGACCTGGCACGAGAGGCCAGAAACCACGAGCGCGACCAGCAGGGGGACTGGATGAGTCGCCCGTGGCCGGGAGCCCGGCATCCGCGAATCCCGACCCTGGCGATCGTCTGCCGTGACGACGCCTTCTTCCCGGTGTCGTTCATGAGGCGGCAGGTTCGTGAGCGCCTGTGGGTCGAACCAGTGGAAATCCCCGGTGGGCACTATGCCGCGCTCAGCAACCCGGTTGACGTCACGGACGCCCTGCTGCGCTTCGCGGCCGAGGTCGAATCGACCTGATCCGTCGCACCGCCCGGGGCGACGGAGCCTATGCGGCCTCCTCGTCCCGCACTTTCACCTGTTCGAGGAACCAGGACGCGATCGTCGCGGTGACGCTGCCGAGGAGCGCGATTCCGGCGATCATGAGCCCGACGGCAATCAGCCGCCCGGCGACCGTCACCGGGTAGTAGTCGCCATAGCCCACCGTTGTTATCGTGACGAATGCCCACCAGAAGGCATCCCCGATATTGGTGATATTGCTGCCGTCGGCATTCTGTTCGACGTCGAGTATCCCGAGACCGGCGACGACAATCAGCATCAAGGACACGGCAATGATGTACAGCGTGACGCGGCCGCGAAGCGCGTTTCCAGCGGCCCGCTGGAACACGGCTACCAGGACGATCAGGCGCAGCAGCCGGAGCGGTCTGAGCATCGGCAGTAGCACGATGGCCAGTTCATGCAGGTGGGTGACGAACCAGCGCCCACGCGGCTTCGCAAGCACGAGGCTGACGAGATAGTCGATCGCAAAGAGGGCCCAGATGACGCCCATGATCGCCTCAGCCACCACATCGTCGGGCGCCTGCAGGTTGCCGATCACTGACCACGCGTACACCCCGAGGAAGGCGACGGCGGCACAGGTGAGGGGCCAATCGCTGGCGCGTTCCCATCGAGTAAGAGTCATCTTTTGGTTGGAGGCCATCCGACGACCTTACTAATGCGAACATCCGAGCCAGATCACGTCGGCCGCGATGGTGTCGTTCGGGGCGTCCAGAAACGCGGTGATCTTGTGGCAGGTCATCTCAATCATCCTCTGGGGCGTTGCTTTCGGCGTGCTTGCGGCGCTCGGAGTCTGCTGATCGCCTGATACCCCGCGGTCAGTGACCGGCGAGGAATTCATCCACCTGGCTACGGGCCCAGCTGCACGACAGGAGAGTCGAGGCGATGATGGCGTTCGTGAGGCCAGGCGCGGCACACTGAAGCTTGTGCCATCGTGACCGACTGTTTACTATAGTGAACATGCGTTCACCACTGCACGCGAAGGACGACCTGTCCACGAAGGCGCGGATCCGTCAGGCGGCGATCGCCCGGTTCGGGCGTGACGGCTTCGACGCGAACCTGCGCGCTATCGCCCGGGATGCCGGCGTCAGTGCGGCATCAGTGGTGAAACTCTTCGGGTCGAAGGACGGATTGCGCAGCGCCTGCGACGAGTACGTCTTCGCCCTCATTCGCGACTCGAAACGCGCCGTCATCGCCGAACCCGGGGGAGCGCCGGGAGCATTCATCGGGCAACTGGCCCAGTCCGCCGAATACCGGCCACTCATCGCCTACGTCCTCCGCAGCCTCCAAACCGGTGGCGAGTACGCGGCAGCCTTCATCGATCACATGGCCGCCGACGCCCTCGAGTACGTCACCGAGGGGGTGGCGAACGGGCTCATCGTGCCCAGCCGCGACGAGGAGGCACGTGTCCGTTTCCTCATTGGCGCATCGCTCGGCAACCTGCTGCTCGACCTCGCCACCGCGGGCGACGCCGACGCAATCGAGAGCGACGAATTCTGGGAGCGCGCCCTCGGCCGGCTCACACTGCCCGCGCTCGAGATTTACGCCGAGGGCTTCCTGACCGACCGCAGCCTGCTCGAGACGTACCTGCTCTACATGTCCGATCCGCCGGTGGGAGCCCCAGGCAAACCCGCCTGACCCGACATCCAACCCACCGTTTCGATCGAAAGAGCGATTAATCATGACCAACGCAACACCGGGCACCGGCATGCCCGCAATCCAGATTTCCGACCTTCGCAAGAACTTCGGTTCAGTGACGGCACTCGACGGACTCGACCTCCGCGTCGAACCCGGCGAAGTGCACGGCTTCCTCGGCCCGAACGGGGCAGGCAAGTCCACCACCATCCGCATCCTCCTCGGCCTGCTTCGGGCGGATGGGGGTGAAGCGCGGGTGCTCGGCGCTGACCCGTGGGGGTCCGCCATCGACCTGCACCGCCGGCTCGCCTATGTGCCTGGGGATGTCGAGTTGTGGCCGAACCTCACCGGGGGAGAAGCCATCGACCTCCTGGGTCGACTGCGCGGCGGCGTAAACCAGGCCCGGCGCGACGAACTGTGCGAACGGTTCGACCTCGATCCGCGCAAGAAGGGCCGCACCTACTCGAAGGGAAACAGGCAGAAGGTCGCCCTGATCGCCGCGCTGGCGAGCGACGTCGAACTGCTGCTGCTCGATGAACCGACAGCGGGCCTCGACCCGCTCATGGAGTCCGTGTTCCAGGCCTGCATCCACGAAGCCACCGCGGGTGGCCGCACAGTGCTGCTGTCGAGCCACATCCTCGCGCAGGTCGAAGTGCTTGCCCACCGCATCTCCATCATCCGGAAGGGCCGGATTGTCGAGAGCGGGAGCCTTCGCGAGCTGCGCCACCTCACCCGCACGAGTGTCGCAGTGCTCACCGAGCGTCCGGCGGACTCCGTCGGCGCCATCACCGGGGTGCACGAGCTGCGCCGGGACGGCGAGCAACTACGGTTCGATGTCGACGGTGAGGCGATGCCTTTCGTCATGCGTGAATTGGCTGGCCTGGGCGTCACCGGGCTCACCGCGACGCCGCCGACCCTGGAGCAGCTTCTGCTGCGCCACTACGGCGACGAGCTGGGCGCTGGTGTCGGCACAGGCGAGGGAGTCACGGCGGGAGCGGCGCGATGAGCACCACAGTCACCGGGACCCGGCAACAGCCGGCCCCGCCGATCGAGGGTGCCGGCCAGCCGCTCGCCGGATTCGGGACCCTGTTTCGATTCATGCTGCGACGCGACCGCATCCGCTTCTTCGGGTGGACGCTCGGCCTGACCATCATGCTCGCGTACTTCGCGAACGTGCTGAAGATCGTCTTCCCGAGCATCGAGGACCTGCAGGCCATCGCGGTGTTCTCCTCCAATCCGGCCGGCGCACTGCTCATGGGGCCAGGGTTCGGCGCCGACGCCATCACGCTTGAGCGGTTCCTGGTCGGCACCTACGGCATGTACCTCATCATCGGCGCAGCACTGATGAGCATCCTCACCGTCACCCGGCATACCCGGCTGGAGGAGCAGTCCGGTCGTGCCGAACTGGTGCGTGCCAGCGTTGTCGGTCGCTACGCTCCGCTCACCGCGGCGCTTGCGGTGGCGGTGCTCATGAACGCGCTGGTGGCGCTCCTGATGGGCGGCCTGCTCACCGGGATGGGCAGCGACGCGGGCGGGGCGTTCCTGTTCGGGGCAAGCGTGGGTGCTGCCGGTATCGCCTTCGCGGGGATCGCGGCGACCTGTGTGCAGCTCACCGAGTTCTCCCGCACTGCGTCAGGCATCGCCGGGGCGATACTCGGTGGTGGCTTCCTGGTGCGTGGGCTTGGCGACATGTCCACGACGCAGGGCGGCGAGCTCGGCTGGCTGTCCTGGCTCACCCCGATCGGGTGGTCGCAGCAGGTCGCACCGTTCACCCACGACCGGTGGTGGCCGCTCGCGCTATCGTTCGCTGCGTTCGTGGTATTCGCCTGGCTCGGCTACCTGCTTTCGGCAAGGCGGGACTTCGCGGCCGGGCTGGTGCCGGCCCGCCGTGGCGGAGCATACGCGCCCGGATGGCTGTCGAACCCGTTCGCACTGGCCTTACGGCTGCAGCGGGCGAGTCTCATCGGGTGGAGCCTGTCGCTGTTCGCGGCAGGCCTGGCCTACGGCGGCTTCACCCAGGCGATGATCGACGGATTCGCTGATGCGCCGCCCGAGTTGCTGGTCCTCTTCGGTGGGGAGGAAGACCTGCTCACCGGGTATCTCGGACTGATGGGGCTCATGTTCGCGATGTTCGCGACCGTGTACGTGGTCCTTGCTGTCCAGTCGCTACGAACCGAGGAGTTCGACGGAAGGGCCGAACCCATCCTCGCGACCGCAGTGAGCCGGTCGGCCTGGCTCGCCGCGTGGACTGCGGTTACGGCACTCGGTGTCGTCCTGCTGCTGTTCGCCGCCGGCCTCGGTGAAGCGATCGGCGCCGCGGCAAGCACCGGGAGTGGCGAGCTGTTCGGCGAGGTGCTGCTCGGACATGTCGCGCACGCACCAGCGGTGTGGGTCACGCTCGGGGTCGCGATGCTGCTGTACGCGGTCGCCCCTCGAGTCGTACTCCTGGCGTGGATCGTGTTCGGTTACGCGTTCCTCTTCGGGTTCTTCGGGCCGCTGCTGGACCTGCCAGAGGCGGTGGTGAAGGCGTCGCCGTACGAGCACATCGGCGAGTACCCGGCGGAGGACCTCTCGGTGCTCGCGATCGTCGTACTCACGGCGATCGCGGCGGCACTCGCCGGGGCGGCGATCGCGCTGTTCCGGCGACGGGACCTCGTCACCGCCTGAGTTCGGGTTCCCGGTCGGGTTGCTGCGACGGCCCGGCCGGGTTCGCGTCGCGCGTTACCATGACCCGGGAACCAATCATGACTCGATTGACGAGTCTAACTACCGGTGATCGCGGAAAAAGACAGTCCGCCGCTCGGATCCGCGCATAAGGTCGATGCATGTCGAAGACAGGCAAAGCGCAGAGAGCCGCGTCTCGGGCGCAGGACAGCAAGGTCCTTCACGGGGCTGCCAGAGCCGGTTTCGTGGTGAACGGCCTGCTGCACATCGTGATCGGGTTCATCGCGCTGGGGATAGCCTTCGGTGACGGGGGAGAGGCCGATGCCGGAGGAGCCCTGTCCCAACTCGGGGCACGGCCTGGTGGGCAGGCGATCCTCTGGGGAGTGGCCGTCGGACTCTGGGGCCTGGCCGCATTCGAGATCCTGGAGACCGTCCTGATCCGCGGCACGGACAAGGAAGCCTGGGGGGTCCGCGCCAAAGCCGCGGCTAAGGCCATCGGATACCTGGCCGTCGGCGTGACCGCCGCCACCTTCGCCGTCGGCGGCTCCTCCGACAGCGGCAAGCAAACGCAGGATTTCACTGCGCAGCTGCTCGGGTCACCCGGCGGGGTGCTCGTTCTCGTCGTCGTCGCGGTGGGAGTGTTGGGGGTTGGAGTGTACTTCATTGCCAAGGGGATCCGGCGGCGGTTCATAGACGACATCACCGTGCCGGCCGGCACCGGCGGACAAGTGATCCTGACCGGCGGCGTTGTCGGCTATGTCGCGAAGGGGATCGCTGTGGCCATTGTCGGAATGCTGTTCGGCGCCGCTGCTGTCACCACTGACGCCGGGGACGCCACCGGGCTTGACGGTGCCCTCAAGGCGCTCACCGGACTGCCACTCGGCAATATCGGGCTGACCATGATCGCCCTCGGGCTGGTCTCCTACGGCGTCTACTGTTTCGTTCGGGCGGTTTACGCGCGGCTGTGATGGCGCGGCTACTGTGGCAACGATCGGCGACGCTTCCATCGGGCCAACGCGGTGGCGCCGCCCTTGGCCAGACCGTATGCCTGCCAGGCCGCGATCCCCACCGCGAACGATGCCAGCGTGGCCAGCAGCGGGAAGTCGTCTTCGAGCCAGGGGTAGACCTGCCAGTGCACCAGGTAGACGAAGAGCGACGACGCCGCGACCACCCGGATGGCCGGCATGGCGAACCGTGGAACCGGCACCACCGGCAGCCACACGGCCAGCATGAGCCCGACCGCGACGACGGCTTCCCGCAAGGGGTCGCCGAAGAACCCGGGCAGCGCGGCGGCGATGAACAGGGACGCGATTGTCCGCGTGCGCCAACTGGCGGCCCGGGCGATTACCCATCCGAGCGCCACCAGCCATGCGGTTGCGGGAAGGGTGTACCGCTCCACCGGCCCTGCCTCGATCCCGGTGACCGTCAGCCGTACCGCCATCATCAGTGCGAAGACGATGGCGGCAATCACGAACGGGTGACGCTGCTCAAGTCCGGTGAGCAGCGGAACGGCTGCGGCGACGGCGAGGCCCACGATGGACCACACGGCCACCTCGAGGAACCAGAACTGCCATTGGACCGTCCAACGGTCGCCACCCCCGAGCAGGTCGTTCATCAGGAAGACGGTACTCGGCTCGTACATTCCGGTGACAATGGATACTCCGCCGATCCAGAGCACAGCGGGCACCGCGATGCCGGCCGCCGTGCGGAGGAGGCTTTTCGACCGCTCTGTGGCATTCGGCCGCGCCAGCTGGAATCTGGCCAGATTGAGGCCAAGCAGGGCCAGCAGCAGGTGTGCCCCACCCTGGACGGTGATCAGGTTGGCGTGGGTGGCGGTGACCAGTACGATCGCCATCGCCCTCAAGACCAGGGACGTCTCGATGTGGGCGAATCGCCCGGGGCCGGTGGTCTTGGCGGGGGAGGGGTCGCGGCTCCCGGCCAACTCCCGCATGGTCATCGACGGCCACCCTTCTGGCAGCCGTCCGAGCACGTCCCCGAGGCGCAAGGACACCTCCACGTAGCTGAGCGAGTCACCGTCCAGGCTCACGAAGCTGTCATCGACGGCAGCGTCCGGACGGTCCAACAGTTCGGCGTACAGACGGCAAAGCGCCTCCGGAGTCGCCTCCGGCGGCTCGGCGGTGCCGCCGGACACGGGTCGCGCGCCATCGATCCGAGTTGTCAGCAGAGCGATCAGCGTCGCCCAGTCGGGTTTCCCGCTCGACGTGTGAGGAAAATCCGGAACAACGTGCGCCTCCACGGCGTGCGACGGCAGGCCGAGCAGGCTGGACCCGGTCGCCTTCGCCAGCGGCACGAGCTCCGGCGTGCGAACAGCGAGCACGAGGCGCTCCTCGAGGCCGATCGCGCGTGCCTCGATCCCATGCTCGCCCAGCAGTCGCTGAACGCGGTCGAGATCAACGCGTAGCCCGAACAGCTTCACGAAGCGGCTCGCCCGCCCGACCACCTCGAAAAGCCCGTCGTCGTGGCGGCGCGCCAGATCGCCGGTACGCAACTCGGTCAGAGTCCGCCCCAATGCGAGATCCGGCGGCCCGTCCGCGTAACCCATCATCACGTTCTCTCCGCGGTAAACCAGCTCGCCCACCCCGTCGTGGTTCGGGCGGTCCACACTGAGCTCCCCGCCGGGGATCGGCACACCGATCATTCCCGCTCGTTCCTCGGCGAGCTCGGGCGGCAAATACGCCATCCGGGCCGTCGCCTCGGTCTGGCCGTACATCACCACGAAGTGGAAGCCGCGTCGCGCTCCCAGCTGGGCGTACCCGCGGACCCGGTCCGAATCGAGGCGACCGCCCGCCTGGGTGATGTAGCGCAGGGAGGGCAGCTGCCGGTCGCCGAAACCGGTGCTGTCAAGCAGGTCGAAAGTGTAAGGAACGCCCGCGAACGAGGTGCATCCGGCCTCCTCGAACTGGCGCCAGAACTCCGGGTCGATGACTGAACGGAAGGTGAGACGCAGCCCCGCTCCGGACGCCAGGTGGCTGTTGACCACGGACAGTCCATAGCAGTACGAGAGCGGAAGAGTGGTGATCGCCGTGTCTGCCGCACCGATGCCGAGGTACTGCGCGATGCTCATGGCGTTGCTCTCGACGTTCCTCCGGCTGAGCCTAACCAGCTTGGGGGAGCCGGTGGAGCCGGAAGTCGAGAGCAGCACGGCCAGGTCCGGGTGCAGCTCATGAGCGGTCCCGTCCCGCCGGTGGTGCAACTCGGCAGTTCCCGCGTGATGCACCACATCCGGGTCATAGCGCTCCAGCAGGTCCGGCGACGAGCCAGGAGCAAGCAGGAGCGCAACATGTCCCGCAGCCAGCGCGGCGAGGTAGGTGACGAGCGGCTGCAGGGTGTTCTCGATTTCGATCAGCACCAGTCGGCGCCCGCCGCCGAGCTGCCCGACGCGCTGCCCCACCCGTCCCCTCAACTCGCCATAGGAGAGCACCTCGTCGTCCGTGACGACGGCGACGGCGGACGGGTCACCGCGGAGCAGGTCCAGTCCAGTCCGGGACCGACGGTCCTGCAGTATTTCGGCGAGCGCGTGCACCAGACCTCCGGTTGTTGGGATTCGACGCACCAGCATAGTTCAACTAAGGTTAGGGTTACCTTCCCTCACGGGAGAGGCCCCCACCACGTCCGAAAGCCAGTCCATGCACCTTCCCCTGCTCCCAGCCGCATCCGCCGCACTAGCGGCAACGCTCCTTCTCTCCGCCTGCGCATCCGGCACCGGAGGCGCAGGCGGAGACGCGTTGTCGCTCTACTCCGGGCGCAGCGAGAACCTGGTTCAACCGTTGATCGAGCGGTTTGAGAAGGAGAGCGGAATCCAGGTCGAGGTTCGATACGGAAACACCGCCGAGATGGCGGCGCTGCTACTGGAGGAGGGAGAGAACAGCCCCGCGGACGTGTTCCTGTCCCAGGATGCCGGCGCACTAGGAGCGCTGAGCGACGCCGGGCTCTTCGAGAAGTTGCCCGTGGATGTGACCGAGGCCATCCCGGCCGGGTTCACCTCCACCGACCAGAGCTGGGTCGGCATCACCGGCCGCGCCCGCGTGATCGCGTACGACCCCCACCGATTGGGTGAGAGCCAGGTCCCCGACAGCGTGGACGCCTTCACCGAGCCGGAATGGGCCGGCCGCTTCGGCATCGCGCCGGGAAACGCCAGCTTCCAGGCTTTCGTCACCGCGTATCGGGTGCTCCGCGGCGAGGAGGCGGCAGACCGCTGGCTCGCCGGCATTGCTGCCAACGATCCGCAGATCTTCGACAACAACGTCGCCATTCTGTCCGCGGTCAACGACGGCGCTCTGGAGGCCGGGCTGCTCAACCATTACTACTGGTACCGGTTGGCCGAGGAGACGGGCGTCGACAACATGCGCGCCCAGCTGCAGTTCCCCCAGCCCGGCGACCCGGGATCCATCGTGAACGTCACGGGCGCAGGAAAGCTGGCGACGAGCGATCAGGACGACAACGCCCTCGCGCTCATCGCCTACCTGACGTCGGAGGGAGCACAACAATACTTCGTCGACGAGGTGCACGAGTACCCGCTGGTTGAGACGGTCGCCGCGCCGGACGGGTTGCCTCCGCTGGAGTCGCTGGTGAACCCGCAACTCGATCTCGCGGATCTTGCCTCGCTGTCTGAAACGCAGGAGCTGCTGGCAAAGCACGGGCTCCTGTAACGCCCGCCGATGACGGTTCAGATGAAGCGGTCGGGAGCGGCCTCCCGTGTCGGGCGGCCGCCGCTCGGCCTTGCGGCGACCGGGCTGGCCGTCGCCGCGCTTGCCGTCATCCCGCTCGCCTACCTGATTGTGCGATCGGCGGAGGCGGGGAGCTCCGCAGCGGCCGCGCTCCTGCGCCCCCGAGTGATCGAGCTCCTGATGAACTCCGTGATGCTGGCAGCGGCCGTGGGGGCCGCCTGCCTGGTGCTCGGCACCGCGTCCGGCTGGGTGCTCGCGCGCACCCGGCTGCCGCTCCGCGCGGCCTGGTTGGTGCTCGCCACCCTGCCCCTTGCCGTTCCGTCCTACCTGGCCGCGTACGGCTGGCTGGTGGCCGTCCCCACCCTGTCCGGGTTCTGGCCGAGTTGGCTCGTGTTGACGATGGCGTGCACGCCGTACGTCACGCTCCCGGTCGCCACCGCACTCCGCTCATCATCCGGGCAGCTCGAGGCCGTCGCCCGCTCTCTCGGCAGGGCTCCACTGCACGTTTTTGCCACCGTCACCTGGCCTCGGATTGCGCCGAGCGCCCTCGCCGGCGTCCTCATTGCCGTGCTCTACAGCCTGTCCGACTTCGGCGCGGTGGCGATGCTGCGGTTCCAGACGTTGACCTGGGGCATCCATTCCGCCTACTCGTCGAGCTTCGATCGCACCCTGGCAGCGCTCCTTTCTGTCGTGTTGGTACTGCTCGCCGTCGTTGTCGTGGTCGTTGAGCGACGGCTCCGCAGGCAGGTGCCAACTGCACCATCGCGCTCACCGGCTCCGACCGTGCCGCTGCGGTGGTCGTTGACGCCGCTGCTCGCCGCCCTGGTGGCGGTGCCGGTCCTCGGCGTGGCGATTCCGATGGCCGGCCTGGGAACCCGGTTGTTCCAGGCCGAGACCCTGCGCCAGGTCGACGTCGAGGGCCTGCTCGTCGCCACCGGCTCCACCCTGGCGCTCGGTGCCGCCGCGGCCGTCCTCACCGTACTGCTGTCCCTGCCGGTGGCTACGCTCGCCGCCCGGTACTCGGGACGCCTCGTCGGCCTCGTCGAGTCGCTCTCCTTCGTGGGCCTGGCGCTGCCCGGCATTGTGGTCGGGCTTTCCCTGGTGTTCTTCACATTGGCAGTCGCCCCAGCGCTGTACCAGGGGGTGGCGGCACTGGTCTTCGCCTACGCGGTGCTGTTCCTTCCGCGCGCGGTCGGCTCCGTCCGGGCCGGACTGGCCCTCGTGCCAGGTCGCCTACTGGATGTCTCGCGCTCTCTCGGAGTCGGCAGCATCCGCAGCTGGATTCGGGTGACGGTACCGCTGGCGCTTCCCAGCCTCGGGGTCGGAGCCTGCCTGGTCGCCATCTCCACGGCGAAGGAACTTCCGGCGACCCTCCTGCTCCGCCCGACCGGAATTTCGACGCTGGCGACGGAACTCTGGGCTCGCACGGAGGTGGCCGAGTTCGGGGCAGCCGCGCCGTACGCAGCCATGCTGGTGCTGGTTGCCGCGGTTCCTGCCCTCCTGTTGTCCAGGGGCGCCACCTCACGGCGGGAGCTGCCATGACCTGGGTGGATGTGAGCGGGGCGACCGTCAGATTCTCCCGGGCTCCGGTTTTGGACGAGGTAAACCTGCAGGTTTCACGAGGCGAGGTTGTTGCCGTGCTCGGCCCGAGCGGCTGCGGCAAGACCACCCTGCTGCGGGCGATCGCCGGGCACCTTCCACTGGACGCCGGCCGGGTCAGCGTCGGCGACCGGGTGCTCTCCACTCCGGCCAGGCACATCCGCCCCGAGAAACGGGGAGTCGGCTGGGTGCCCCAGGAGGCGTCACTCTTTCCCCACCTCACCGTTCGGGAGAACATCGCCTACGGATTGCGAGCGGGCGCCGGAAGCAGCGCAAGGGCTGGCGAGGTCGCCCACCTGGTCGGGCTCGGCGAGCTCCTGGACCGCGGACCACACCAGCTGTCCGGCGGCCAGGGCCAGCGGGTCGCCCTCGCCAGGGCGCTTGCCCCGCGCCCGGACCTGCTGTTGCTTGATGAGCCGTTCGCGGCTTTGGACCGCAAGCTTCGGGCCGCGCTGCGAGTGGACGTGGTCGAACTGCTCAGAAACCAGCACACCACAGCGCTGCTGGTGACACACGACCAGGAGGAGGCGCTCAGCCTCGCCGACCGGGTGGCAGTGATGCGGGACGGCAAAGTCCTGCAGGTCGGCACCCCGCGGGAGGTCTATGAGAATCCGGTCGACCGCTGGACGGCGGATTTCATTGGTGAAACCGTCGAACTGCCGGGCAAACTCTCCGGCACCCGCCTGGAGACTCCGATCGGGGTGCTTCGAGCGCTTCATGCGGTCGGTGACGGCGACGTCAGGGTGATCCTCCGTCCGGAATGGCTTCGCCTGAGCGGTGACACCGGGGTCGCCGGCCGCGTTCAGTCGGTGCAGTACGCCGGACACGACGCCCTGGTGCAGGTGCGCACCGAGAACGGCCTCGACCTGACGGCCAGAACCGCGGCACCCTTCTTTCCGTCTCCCGGCGACTCCGTCACGGTATCGGTGCACCGGAGTGTTCTGGCTTACCGCAGCTGACGCCGTGGTCGTTCTCTCGCTGATCCACAGCTGGTAATAGCGCCGCACTGTCGGGCAGTGACTCTCGGGATTTCTGCCATCCGAGCTGTCGAGTTGCAAACGCGACGGGCTAAAGCGCCTCAATTACGCCCATCATGCCTTTGTCCTCGTGGTCGAGGATATGACAGTGGTAAACGGTGCGTCCGACGAAGTCGTCGAAGGCAATCCGCACCCGCACCCGGCCACGAGCCGGGACGTTCACGACGTCCTGCCAGACCGGTCTGTCGAGGGCGCGACCCGCGGACTCCACGACCTGCATCGGCCACACGTGCAGATGAACCGGGTGATCCATCGGACTGGTGTTTATCAGAGTCCATTCCTCGACACTGCCAGCTTCCACCGTGGCGTCCACCCGGGCAGGGTCGAACTCCCGACCATTGATGGTGAAGCTCATCATCGACCCACCCCCGCCCATCATTCCGCCCATCCCCATGGCAAACGTCAGTGTTCGCCGGGCCGTGACGGCCTTGCCGCGCAAGTCACGGGGCGCACGCTGAACCGGGACTTCAGGTGCCGCTGCCGCAGGCTCTCCCGCCACTGTCAAGGTCGCAAGCGAAACGCGGGCGGCCGGAGTGCCAGAGGGTGGACTTTCGTTTGCGCCCATCATCCCTCCTGGGCCGCCCCGATCATAGGGCACCGTCCGGAGTACACCCGTACCGTCGACCATCGTGACCAACAGGTCCGCCCGGTTCCCGGGTGCGAGAACGATCGCTTCCACGGTTTCGGGTGTGCCGAATCGGCCTGAGTCGACGCCGAGCAGTTGCATCCGCTGCCCATCAAGCCGCAGATGCAGGTATCGAGACACGCAGGCGTTGAGAATTCGCCACCGCTCCCGTTCACCAGGGCGAGCTGTCAGCCTGGGATTCACCTGGCCGTTGACGAGGATGAGTTCGCCTTCCCTACCCAGCATTTGCTCCATCGGAGAAACAGCCGGGATGCGCCCCCGCCCATCCAGGGTGATGTCTGAGATCACAAGCAGCCGCTCCCGGGCCGCCTCAATCGGCACTGGGTCCTCGACAATAATCGCTCCGTAGAGGCCGCCGAAGACTTGTTCTGCGACAAAACCGTGGTGGTGCGGGTGATACCAGTACAAGCCGGGTGGGTGCTCTGACGGTAGCAAGTATTCATAGGCGAAGGATTCGCCGGGCTCGACG
Organism: Homoserinimonas sp.; assembly: GCA_040904805.1. Taxonomy (GTDB): domain Bacteria; phylum Actinomycetota; class Actinomycetes; order Actinomycetales; family Microbacteriaceae; genus RYN-87. The sequence continues at coordinate 149,266 of JBBDSS010000006.1, forward strand.
ATCACGAACGGATTATCGCCGTTGCCCTCGGGCGAGACGTGCAGGCCGTGCACGTGGAGGTTCGTTGGGTCGTTGAGGCCGTTGTGTAGCGTTAGGCCGATCCGGTCTCCCGCCATCAGCCGGAGGGTTGGCCCTGGAATGCCGCCATTGAAGCTCAAGGCGCTGGCGGTGTGCCCGCCAATCGGGACCGTACCGCGGGCAACGTCCAGTCGCGCCTGCAACAGGCCGTTCGCGCTGCGCAGTTCTGATGGTTGAACGAATTTGCCTCCCGGCTGCATCTGCCCAGTGCTGGTCGATGACGCCGTCCACAACAGGCCTGCGCCACCAGCCACGATTCCGGCGAGCCCTAGCCCGCCCAGCCTTAAGGCGCCGCGGCGAGTGATCGGTTCCATTACGGGTTCTCGCTGAGTACCTGGACCTGTTCACGATACTGCTCGGCGGTCAGCTCTCCCTTGGCGTAGCGCTCGTCCAGAATTTGACGAGCCCGGCTCGGGCCAGTCTCGCCACTGCTGCCTCGTCCTCCGAACACGCGCACAGCCAGCACGATCAGCAGCACCATGCCGACCAGCAGCAGCAGCCCAAACAGCCACGACCAACCCATGTTCCAACTGTCGCCCCACATCATGGCGAACTCCTCGTTCTGCAGGCACGGTGGCCCTCATCTGCCCATCGTATCCCTGGAGGATAAGAGGGCAAGAGGGCAAGGGCATACTGTGAGGTCAAGTTCCGGGTAGTGGTGAACCGTCTCCGGTTTGATGCCGTTTCGTTTCGAGTCTGGATCCACGCCACCGAGATCAGACGATCGCCAGTGCGGCGGCCAGTCCCGCGATCCCGTATTGAACAAGGGCGCAAAAAAAGGGCCGGCAACCAGATAAATCTGGTTGCCGGCCCAATT
>JBBDSS010000007.1:0-42851 GCA_040904805.1 Homoserinimonas sp.
ATCTTCCTTCCAGACTCGAAAGGAAACGGCATCAAACCGGGGACGGTTCAGATCGAGGCCGGTAGGAGTCGACAAGGTCATCCTCCGGCCGCCGAGAGGAAGTCGGCCGTTGAGGGCATAGTCAACGCCGGCGGAGCTGACACGGTGCGTTCGGTCGGGAACAACTCACCCTACGCAAGCACCTTTTGCCTGCAGCTCATCGGCGCGCGACGCTCCGCGGTCATCGCTTTGCTTGGCCCAGGTCGCTGTTTCTCCCTCGTAGAGCAGGTCCCAACGGGTTTCGTCCCGTGCGTCCGGGCCACAAAAGCAAAAATTCCCCGGTCGTTCCGGGGATCTGTCAGTGAATTGCTGGGGTACCTGGACTCGAACCAAGAACAAGAGAATCAGAATCTCCCGTGTTGCCAATTACACCATACCCCAATGGCCCGAACCGGAATCCGGACCGATTGACCACTTTACCGTACTGGACGGGCCGGGGCGAACCGGCTGCCCGCGCCCTTCGACAGACTCAGGGACCGGAGCGAGAGCGGGGCACTAGCGGCCGTGTGCCGTGGGGATCCCGATCAGGTCGCGGTTGATGGTGGCGGCGACCCGCCCCCCGGCGCCCGCGGCGACGATCAGCTGTTGCGGACCGGGAGAAGTGATGTCGCCCGCAGCATAGGCGCCCGCGTGGCTGGTGCGGCCGTCGCGGTCGACGTTCAGCAACCCCCATCCGTCGGTGTCCAGGCCGAGGGAGCCGGCGAACTGCAATTGAGCATGCCACTTCGGGCGCACGAACCCTCCGGACATCGGGATTACGTCACCGTCGACCAGCCGCACCCCGGTGACGCCGTGGCGGTCGCCCTCGACATCGTCCAGTGTCCGCCGCTCCACGGTCACGCCGCGCTCGGCCAGCAGCGCCTCCTGGCCGGGCGTGATCGCATCCGCCCCGTTGGTGAAAACGGTCAGGTGGTTGCTCCACTGCGAGATGAGCAGGGCGCGCCAGGCGACATCCGAGGTCTCACCGATCAGGGCGATCGGGCGATCGCTGTACTCATAACCGTCGCAGGCCACACAACTGAACAACCCGAGCCCATAGAACGAGCGGATGCTCGGAAGCGGCGGGAGTTCCTCGTGCAGTCCGGTCGCCAGCAGGACGGTGTGCGCGGTCACCACCCGGTTCGGCTTGCCGTTGATGCCCTTCGCGTCGACTTCGAACAGGCCGGTTGACCCGGTCGTGTGAGTGTCGGTCGCGTAGACGGGCTCCCCCGGCGACCCGAGAGCCGTGACGGACTGCACTTGGGCCAGCTGATGTTCGACCTGCGGGTAGGCGGTCAGTTCGTCACGGGCGAGTCGGCGCAGTTCGTGCGGGGCGACGCCGTCCCGGGTGATGAACCCGTGGGAGACGAGGGTGGCCGCATTGCGCGGACGGTTGGAGTCGAGCACCAACACGCGCCTGCGGGCACGAGCGAGGTTGAGGGCGGCGCTGAGCCCGGCCGGACCGGCGCCGACAATGACGGTGTCATAGTCGACCTCAGGCCCGGACTCGGGTGTCACCACGATGGCTCCCTACAGGCGGTCCGCGAGCGACTGCACGCGTGCGATTGTCGAGTCCTTGCCGAGCAGCTCCATCGACTCGAACAGTGGCGGGCTGATGCGGCGCCCGGAGAGCGCGGTGCGCAGCGGCCCGAACGCGAGGCGCGGCTTGAGTCCGAGACCGTCGATGAGGGCGGCGCGCAGGGCAGCCTCGATGGCCTCGTGAGTCCAGTCGGAGAGGCCCATCAAGGCGGCAACGGATGCGTCGAGCACCTGCCTGCCCTCGGCGCCCGGCATCGCGTCGTCGTCGTACTCGATACGGTCGTCGTCGGCGAACAGGAACGACAGCAGGCCGGGGGCCTCCCCCAGCAACTGCATGCGCTCCTGCACCAGCGGTGCGGCCTTGGCCAGCAGCACGCGATCCTCACCGCTGTCGACGACGCCGGTGAGGTAGGGCAGCAGCCGCTCGGCGAAATCGTTGGCATCGAGCATCCGGATGTGGTCGCCGTTGATCGACTCCGCCTTCTTCTGGTCGAAGCGGGCCGGGTTCGGGTTCACGTCTTCCACGTCGAACGCTGCGACCATCTCGTCGATGGTGAACACGTCGCGGTCGTGGGTGAGGGACCAGCCGAGCAGGGCCAGGTAGTTGACCAGGCCTTCCGGGATGAAGCCGCGGTCCCGGTGGTGGAACAGGTTCGACGCGGGGTCGCGCTTGGACAGCTTCTTGTTGCCGTCCCCCATGACATACGGGAGGTGGCCGAAGCGCGGGATGAACTCGGTCACGCCCACCTCGATGAGTGCCGTGTAGAGCGCGATCTGCCGCGGCGTGGAGCTCAGCAAGTCCTCACCACGCAGCACATGCGTGACGCCCATCAGGGCGTCGTCGACCGGGTTGACGAAGGTGTAGAGCGGGATGCCGTTCGGCCGTACCACGACGAAGTCGGTGAAGCTGCCGGCCGGGAAGGTGATCTCGCCGCGCACCAGGTCGGTGAAGCTGAGGTCGGTGTCAGGCACCCGTAGCCGCAGGGCGGGCTCGCGGCCCTCCGCGCGGAAGGCAGCCCTCTGCACATCCGTCAGTTCACGCTCGAAGTTGTCGTAACCCTGCTTGGGGTCGCGGCCGTTCGCGATGTTACGCGCCTCGATCTCCTCGCCGGTGGCGAACGACTCGTAGAGCAGGCCGGTCGCCTTCAACTTCTCGATGACGCCCTGATAGATGTCGCTGCGCTGGGACTGCCGGTACGGGCCGTGCGGGCCGCCGACGTCGATGCCCTCGTCCCAGTCGAGCTTCAACCAGCGCAGCGCGTCGAGCAGCTGCAGGTAGCTTTCCTCACTGTCGCGCGCAGCATCCGTGTCTTCGATGCGGAAGATCAGCTTGCCGCCGGTGTGCCGGGCATAGGCCCAGTTGAACAGGGCAGTACGGATGAGCCCGACGTGCGGGGTGCCGGTCGGTGACGGGCAGAAACGGACGCGCACATCGGCGCCGGATGCGGTGGAGAACTGAGCAGACATTGCTGCAATTCTAGGCTCACTCAGCAGCTTGGGCCTGCGTCGGATCTCGGCGGCGCAGCAGGCGGATGCCGACCAGCACGTTCGCAATCGTCGGCAGCACTATCGCGCTCAGGGTCACGAGCAGGAATGGGTCGACGGCTCCGGCTGTGGTTCGAATCCAGAACAGCGACCCCAGCCAGAACACTCCTGACACCAGGAGTGCAATCGGACCAGCGAGGGTGCCGAGCCATTTGTCGCGCCTGCCCCAGACCTCCGCTGCCCACAGCATGGTCACACCGGCGACCCAGCCGACCACCGGCACGACGAACCCGCCACCGATGATCAGCAGCACTGTGACGGGTGGGTACCAAGAAGCTTGCGGGCGACGTGTGGCGGTTGATGCCGGCACCGCGCGCGGCGGACCATCCGGGGACCAGGTCCGCTTCGCCCGCCACAGCAGCCAGATTCCGACGACCGCGTTGACCGGGATGATCAGGACGGCGCTCGACCATACTGCCGAAAAAACACCCGGAATAACGGGGTTGCCGAAGTCGCGAACCGATGGTCCGATCGACGGGGAAGCCATAGTGGTGAGGGCGAGAACCAGCACGACGAGACCGACAGCAACGAAAGGGGTGAGCGTGGCAATCCACTTGTCGCGGAGACGCCAGGTCTTCGATGTCCACATCAGTGCGAGCCCGGCGATCCACCCGATGACCGGAATGAAGACTCCGCCGAAGGCCACCAGTAACGCACCCAGCACCGGATACCAACGAGGCTCAGCACTTGCCTCTGCGACTCCGGCGATCGACGGCCCCCTGCCCGCTTCCGCTCGCGCCTCCGCCGCGATGAACTCGGGGTCGCCGAGCGACTCGATGCGCGCTGCTGCAGCCACGGAGTCCAGGCCGTCGAGCTCTTCGCGGGTGCCTGCGACGATCTCGTCTCGCACTTCGGCCGGAACGCTGGCCAGGGCGTTGTCGAGTTCTGCCAGATAGCTGCGCACGACCTGCGGAGTTGTCGTTCTAGCCATGGTCATCGTCCTTTCCGACGAGGTCGTGAACGGTGCGGGCGAAAGACCCCCACTGCTCGCGGAAGCTGTTCAGTTGCCGGGTGCCGGAATCCGTCAGGCGGTAGTACTTGCGTACCGGGCCGGCATCCGATTGCTGATCGTAGGTGCTGACGAGCCCCTGCGCCCGGAGCCGGCTCAGCATCGGGTAGAGAGTGCCGATGCTCGCGATCATGCCGTGCCCGATCAGAGTCTCGGACAGCTGCCAGCCGTACATCGGCTCACGCGAGAGCAGGCCGAGCACGCAGCTTTCCACCACTCCCTTACGGAGCTGGGCCCCGGCATCCGCTGTCATGCATCACAAGCTACCTTGTCAGGCAAGCTACCCGCAAGACGCGCCACTCTGCCGCCGTCAACAGGATGGATTGCACGACATGCCGATGGTCCCGCACAGTTTGCGGCGTGGCGACCAAATCATCCTGCTGACGGAGAAAAGCTGTGGCGTTTTGACAAACTCAACCAGCGGGACCGGCTGGCAGCGCGGGTCAGTCGCGGTTGCGGGCCGGGTTGCTCAGGGTGCCGATGCCGTCGATGGTGATGTCGACAGTCTGGCCGTCGACGAAGCCGCCCAGTCCGGCCGGCGTGCCGGTGAGGATGATGTCGCCGGGGAGCAGCGTCCAGACATCCGAAATGTATTCGATCAAGTCGGGGACCTTGTGGATCAGGTCCCTCGTGTTGCCCTGCCGGCGCGGCTCACCGTCGACGAAGGTCTGGATGTTCAGATCGGTGACGTCGAGCTCGGTCTCGATGACCGGGCCGAGCGGACAGAACGTGTCGTAGCCCTTCGCGCGGGCCCACTGACCGTCGGCGAACATCTGGTCGCGGGCGGAGACATCGTTGGCGATCGTGTACCCGAAGATGTAGTCCGCGTAGTTCGCCGCCTTCACCCGCTTCGCGATCTTGCCGATGACGATGGCCAGCTCGCCCTCGTGCACGATGCGGCCCTCGACGTCGGGAATCTGGATGGCCTCGCCTGGCCCGATGATCGAGGTGTTCGGTTTGAGGAAGATCAGCGGCGCGGTCGGCGCATCGATCGCCATCTCGGCCTTGTGCTCGGCGTAGTTGAGCCCTACACAAACGACCTTGGAGCGCGGGATGACCGGAGCCAGCAGTTTGGCGTCCGAAAGCGCTACCCGCTCCCCCGTGGTGCCGTACCCGCTGAACATCGGGTCTCCAGAGAGAACGACCAGGTCGTCGCCGTCGAGAATTCCAAAACGGGGGTCGGTACCATCGACTGCAAAGCGCGCTATTTTCACCGTACGAGTCTACCGGTGCCGCAGTAACCGCTTTCGCGACCGGATGCCACTAGGCGTCCAGCCGGGTCAGCCAGCCGTGCTTGTCGGTCAGCCTGCCGTACTGGATGTCGGTGAGTTCCTGGCGGAGTGACATCGTCAGCTCGCCGGCCACGGCATCCGCCGATCCAATTTCGAAGCCTTCGGCCTTGACTATGGCGATCGGCGTCACGACGGCCGCCGTGCCGCAGGCGAACATCTCGACGATGTCGCCCGATTCCACACCGTCGCGCCATTCGTCGATGGTGATTCGGCGCCGCTCGACGGTGAGTCCACGGTCTTCGGCCAGTTGCAGGATGCTGTCGCGGGTGATCCCCTCGAGGATGCTGTCCGATTCCGGGGTGACCAGCGTGCCGTCCTTGTAGACGAGCACCACGTTCATACCGCCCAGCTCTTCCACGTACGTGCCCTCCGCCGAGTCGAGGAACAGCACCTGGGCGCAGCCTTTCTCAGCAGCCTCGGCCTGGGCGAGCAACGACGAGGCGTAGTTGCCGCCCGTCTTCGCCGCCCCGGTGCCACCGCGCCCTGCGCGGGCGTATTCGGTCGACAGCCAGATCGCGACCGGTGCGACGCCGCCGGGGAAGTAGGCGCCGGCGGGGCTGGCGATCACGTAATAGGCAACCTTCTTGGCCGGGCGGACGCCGAGGAACGCCTCCTTGGCGAACATGAACGGCCGCAGGTAGAGGCTGGTCTCCGGCGCCGACGGTACCCAGTCGGCATCGACGGCGATGACCTGCTTGAGCGATTCGATGAAGTAGTCGGTGGGAAGCTCCGGCAGCGCGAGGCGGTGAGCCGAGTGCTGCATCCGCCTGGCGTTCGCCTCCGGGCGGAAGGTCCAGATGGAGCCGTCCTGGTGGCGGTAGGCCTTCATCCCCTCGAAAATCTCCTGGCCGTAGTGGAGCACGGCCGCAGACGGGTCGAGCGCGATCGGGCCGTACGGCTGCACGCGCGGGCGGTGCCATCCGCCCTGCTCCGACCAGCAGATGTCAACCATGTGATCGGTGAAGTGGGTGCCGAACCCGGGGTTTGCCAGAATCGCTTCACGCTCCTGCACGCTGCGGGCGGAGTCGTTCCTCGTCACGGTGAAACTGAGTTCGGTTGGAGCAAGCAGATTCTTCATGGCTGTCCTTTGGTGTCTTCGGTCCCTGAGGTTCTCGAAGGGCCTGTGTGTAGGTTACTCCGCGCGTTTCGAGGAGCTCAACGAGCGAGCCTTGCGACGATCGCGTCGCCGATCTCGGTGGTGCTGCGTCGGGCGTCTCCACGGGCGGCGAGGTCGGCGACGACCGCCGCATCCACCCTCTCGGCCGCTTCCGGCAGTCCGAGGTGGTTCAGCATGAGCGCAACCGAGAGGATGGATGCGGTGGGGTCCGCCAACTGCTGGCCGGCGATGTCTGGTGCCGAGCCGTGCACCGGCTCGAACATGCTGGGGAATGAGCCGTCCGGGTTGATGTTTCCGGATGCCGCCAGCCCGATGCCGCCGCTGATTGCGCCGGCGAGGTCGGTGAGGATGTCACCGAAGAGGTTGTCTGTGACGATCGTATCGAACTTCGACGGATTCACCACCAGGTGGATGGTGGCAGCGTCGACGTGCTGGTAGTCGACGGCGATGTCCGGGTACTCGGCGCTGATCGCATCCACTGTCCGCTGCCAGAGGCTGCCCGCGTTCACCAGCACGTTGGTCTTGTGCACCAGGGTGAGCTTCTTCGCCGGGCGGGAGCTGGCGAGCTCGAACCCGTAGCGCACGACCCGCTCGACACCGAATGCGGTGTTCACGCTCACCTCGTTGGCGATTTCCTGCGGCGTGCCACGGCGGATGCTGCCGCCATTTCCGACGTATGGCCCCTCGGTGCCCTCCCGCACGACAACGAAGTCGACGTCGCCGGGGTTCGCGAGCGGCGAGGCCACCGACGGGTACAGCCGGGTGGGGCGCAGGTTGACGTAGTGGTCGAACGCGAAGCGCAGCTTGAGCAGCAGTCCGCGCTCGATGATGCCGCCGGCGAGGCGGGCGTCGCGCGGGTCGCCGCCGACCGCCCCCAAAAGAATGGCGTCATGCTTCGCGAGTTCTGCCAGATCGTCATCGGTGAGGATGTTCCCGGTCTCCAGGAAGTGCCGTGCGCTGAACGGAAAGTCCGTCGTTTCGATGCTCACAGCATCCGCAACCACCGCGTTCAGCACTTTCACAGCCTCGGCCGTGACCTCCGGCCCGATGCCGTCCCCAGCGATGACGGCAAGCGTGATGGTACGGGGCATTTCGGGCTCCTTGAGGCTTCGGAACGGATGACTCCCTCAAGGCTACCGTGACCCGTTCCGGGCAAACCTTCCCGCCGTCACCGCCGCCACCGCGCTAGCCTTGACATCAGATACCAGTGTGCGGCTCACCTTTGAGGGCCGTGCCTGATGTCTACCAATGCAAGTGAGAGGACACAGAATATGGGTATCGGATCTGGAATATTTCTTTTCGTTGTGGGCGCGATCCTCACCTTCGCCATCAACGTTCAGGTCGAATGGGCGAATCTCGACATGATCGGTTACCTGCTCATGGGAGCCGGGGTCGTCGTGTTCCTGGTATCGCTCGTGCTGGTCATGAAGAAGCGTTCCTCGACGTCGACAGTGCGTCACGTTGACAGTGCCGGCGGCGAGCGAGTCACCCAGCGCGAGAACCGGTCGGACACCACCGACCCGCTCGTCTAAGCAGACAGCACCAAGTATTTACGACGGAGGGCTCGGCGGAATTGCCGGGCCCTTCGCCATGCGCGAATGCGCCGGACTGCCTATTCGGTGATGTTGACCTCACGGACAAGGTCGGCCTCGATGGCGACGCGCACGGTGGCGAGCAGCTCCTCGGGGGCCGGCGAGTCGATGGTCAGGACGCTCAGGGCCTGGCCGCCGGCCGCCCTCCTGCTGACCTGCATGCCGGCAATGTTGATGCCGGCCTCCCCGAACTCGTGACCGAAGACGGCCACGATGCCCGGACGGTCGGTGTATACCATGACGACGAAGTGGTCGGCGATCGGCACCTCGACGTCGTAGCCGTTGATCTCGACGACCTTCTCGATCTGCTTGGTTCCGGTCAGCGTCCCGGAGACCGACACCTCGGTGCCGTCGGCCAGGCCGCCGCGGATGGTCAAGAGGTTGCGGTATTCGTCGCTGACGGCATCCGTGATCAGACGGGTGTGGATTCCACGCTGCTCGGCAAGCAGTGGAGCGTTCACATACGACACCGTCTCGCTCACGACGTTGGTGAAGATGCCCTTCAGAGCAGCCAGCTTGAGCACGCTGACATCGAACTCCGCGATCTCGCCGCGGACCTCGATGTCGACACTGGTCACCGGGCTCTCGGCGATGCCGCTGAAGATCTGCCCCAGCTTCTCCATGAGCGGGATGCCCGGGCGCACCATCGGGTTGATGACCCCGCCGGCGACGTTCACGGCATCCGGGACCAGTTCGCCGCCGAGGGCGAGCCGCACCGACTTGGCGACCGAGACGCCGGCCTTCTCCTGGGCCTCATCGGTCGAGGCTCCCAGGTGCGGCGTGAGCACGATGTTGTCGAGGCCGAGCAGCGGGGAGTCGCGCGGCGGCTCGCTGACGAAGACGTCGAGGCCGGCCGCGGCGATCTGCTTCGTGGAGAGGGCCTGGTAGAGGGCGTCCTCGTCGATGATGCCACCGCGGCTGCAGTTGACGATGCGCAGGGACTGCTTTGCCTTGGCGAATTGCTCTGCACCGAACAGTCCCGTCGTCTCCGGGGTCTTCGGGATGTGGATGGTGATGAAGTCCGACTGCTCGACCAGCTCGTCGAGGCTGACCACCCGAACGCCGAGCTGCTGGGCGCGGGTCGGCGTGACGTAGGGGTCGTAGGCGATCAGGTCCGCGCCGAAGCCGGCCAGGCGCTCTGCTACGAGGCTGCCGATGCGGCCGAGCCCGACGATGCCGATCGTCTTCTCGAACAGCTCGATGCCGGTGTACTTCGACCGCTTCCACTCCCCCGCCTTCATCGACTGGTTGGCATCCGGGATGAACCGGGCCAGGCTCAGGATGTGCCCGACCGCCAGCTCGGCGGCGGAGATGACGTTGGAGGTCGGGGCGTTCACGACCATGACGCCCGCAGTCGTGGCCGCCTTGATGTCGACGTTGTCGAGGCCGACCCCGGCGCGGGCGATGACCTTGAGCTTCTTGGCGGCGGTGATCGCCTCCTGGTCAAGCTGCGTGGCCGAGCGGATGAGCACGGCACTGGCGTCGGCCAATGCGCTCAGCAGCGCGGCACGGTCAGTGCCGTCGACCTTCCGGACATCGAAGTCCGGGCCCAGTGCCTCAACGGTGGCCGGGGAGAGTTCTTCAGCGATCAGTACGACAGGTTTCGACACGAAACGGTTCCTTCGATTGCGCAGGCGGGAGGGCTTCGCGCCGCGACCGTGGGGCGCCAGATAGTTACCCACTCTAATGGCAGCCGAACGCGCCGCGCGGAATGTGACGCCTCCGCGCCCGAAGCCGTCACCGCGTTGAGGGCCGCGGAGGGCCCCGCGGTGTCGAGCAACCCTCCTGGGCTGACCACGCTCCGCCGGTAGAGCCGCCGTCGGGGTATCCGGCCGACGACCCGCGCTGGCCGGGACCGTGCAGGGCGCACATGATCATCGTGCCGCAGCTGTGGCTCGTGGATGCGACCGGCCGCGCCGTGCACGTCACATACCCGGTTGACGGATGCCGACAACCGAGAACGGAGGAGGTGGACAGTGCCCTTGCCCTGCTGAGCACCACCTCCAGCAGCGTCGACCGCCGGGAGCTCACCGAGTCGAAGGCGGCGATTGAAGCCGGATGCGGCACGCGATGGACTTCTCTCCAGGTCCTGGGACCGAAAAACCTACAGGAAATTCCGGGCCTCGACATCCAGGAATCGATACCGCCCGCCGGGCCAGGTGATGCCGCTCATAGCCTGTATCCGCCCGGCGACAGCGTTCGTCGTCGCCCACCCCCTACTGGACGGGCAGCATGTCGGCAGCACCATCGCCATCGAACTGGACGGCTGCCAGCGGCTCTTCGGCACCACCGGCTTCACTCTTGTCTCAGATGACATCCTCACTCTCATCCAGCCGCGATAACGCGGTGTGTGCTCAGGCAGGACCGGGCGGCACCAGAATAGGTCGATGACCACCCAGACCTTCGACATCATCCAATTCGTGTTGCGGCTGACTCTCGCCGCCGCCTTCGTGTTCATGGGTGTGACCCACTTCCTCCCGGCAGTGCAACGCACCATGGCGGCGATGGTCCCGCCCCGGATGCGCAGGGCGGGCATCCTGAGCCCCCGTAACCTGGTGATCTTCACCGGTGTGTGCGAAATCGCCGGTGGGCTGGGCCTGCTGTTCCCACCGACCATGCTGGCGGCCGGGATCTGCCTCGTAGTCTTCCTAGTGGCGGTGTTTCCGGCGAACGCCTACGCCGCAGCCCACCCGAAACGTTTCGGCCGCGTCGCGGTGCCGCTCATTCCACGGCTGATCGGCCAGCTGGCGCTGATCGCCCTGGTCGTGCTCGCGGTCGTCTAAACGAGTGCGGTCAGGGTCAAGGTGACGGCCGCCACCGTTGCCAGCGCAACCAGGTAGAGCACCGCCTGATGTGCGAGGCTGCGGCGACGGCCCATCCACCAGGCAAACGCGAATACGGCAACCGGGAGGACGGTGTTGGCGACCAGGATGCCCCACGGCACCTCGACCCTCGCCAGACCGTTCTCGGCGGCGAATTGGTTCGCCTCGGCAACCTGCGCAGGCAACCCGACCAGATTGGTGAGCGCTTCGATCAGGTCGTAGGCGAACAGCAGGCCGAACAGCATGGCCACGCCCAAGTGGAGCGCGCGCTGCCGGGTGCCCCGGGCATCCGTCTGCCGCGTCATACGAACGCTCGCAGGATGAACGGCCAGGGCGCCACCACAACCAGCCCGACAAGCAGCCAGAGGATTCGCGTCAGCACGCGTCCTTCTCGCGTGAGCAGCAGCACTGCACCCAACCACACCGCCGGCGAGGCGATCGCCAGGAACTCCCCGAACTGGTACATGATTTCGGCCAACAGGCTGGCCTGCACGTAGCTGTCACGCTGCACGGCGATAATCCAGCCGATCGAGTAGAGCAGGTAGGCGCCGCCGAAGATGCCATAGACGATGAGCAGGGCGGAACTGGTGGCGGGTGCGTCCGTTCGCTCAGCAGCCACCTGCGTTTCGGCTGGCGCGTCGACGTGGGTCGGATCATGCTCGTCGCCCCAGCTCAGGGCTTCGTCATCCGGGTCCCGGCTCATGCCACGACTCTACCCGCGCCCGAAGCACTCCAACGGCGCGGAGGTTTGTTGACCGCGCGGCGTATAGATGCGCGTCAACAAACCCCAGCGCAGTATGGGCACTCATGCCGTCAGGTGAGGGCCATCACTTCATCTCGGTGTGCGTTAGCGCGCAGCGCTTCCGTCGGTGTAATCCTCGTCCTGCTGCTTCCAGGCGAAGAGCGAGCGCAGTTCCTTGCCTGTCGCCTCGATCGGGTGCTGGGCGCCCTTCTCGCGCAGTTCCAGGAACTCCGGTCCGCCGGCATCCTGGTCCTTGATGAAGCGGTCGGCGAATGCACCGGACTGGATGTCGGCGAGAACGGCCTTCATGTTCTCCTTCACCGACGGGTCGATGACGCGCGGGCCGGACACGTAGTCGCCGTACTCAGCCGTGTCGGAGACCGACCAGCGCTGCTTGGCGATGCCGCCCTCCCACATCAGGTCGACGATGAGCTTCAGCTCGTGCAGCACCTCGAAGTAGGCGATCTGCGGCTGGTATCCGGCCTCGATCAGCGTCTCGAAGCCGTACTGCACCAGCTGCGAGGTTCCGCCGCAGAGAACGGCCTGCTCGCCGAACAGGTCGGTCTCGGTCTCCTCGGTGAAGGTGGTCTTGATGCCGCCGGCGCGCAGGCCGCCGATCGCCTTCGCGTACGACCAGGCGAGGTCCCAGGCGCTGCCTGAGGCGTCGGCCTCGACGGCGACGATGACGGGAACACCACGGCCGGCCTCATACTCGCGGCGAACAGTGTGGCCCGGTCCCTTCGGCGCGACCATGATCACGTCCACGCCCTCCGGCGCCTCGATGTAGCCGAAGCGGATGTTGAAGCCGTGACCGAACAGGATGGCCTTGCCCTCCGAGAGGTGCGGCTTGATGTCTTCGGCGTAGAGGTGGCGCTGGTGCTGGTCAGGCGCGAGGATGACGATGACGTCAGCCCATTCGGACGCTTCGGCTGAACGAAGAACCTTGAAACCGGCCTCCTCTGCCTTGGCAATCGACTTCGAGCCCTCCTTGAGGCCGACGACGACATCGACGCCCGAGTCGCGCAGGTTCTGCGCGTGGGCGTGGCCCTGCGAACCGTAGCCGATGACGGCAACCTTCTTGCCCTGGATGATCGACAGGTCGGCGTCTTTGTCGTACGCGATTTCGGTCACTTGTTTACTCCTTGTTGTTGAGGTTTCTTGGTTATGGTCTCGACAAGCTCAACCCGGTTTGGCTTCGACCACGGGTTCAGTTCTTGAATATACGTTCAGTGATGCTCTTGGAACCGCGTCCGATGGCCAGGAGGCCCGACTGGGCGATCTCCTTGATGCCGTACGGCTCGAGCACTCTGAGCAGTGCCTGGGTCTTGGCGGTGTCGCCGGTGACCTCGATCACCAGGGCATCCGTCGCAACATCGACGATGCGTGCCCGGAACAGCGTGGTCGCCTCCAAAATCTGGCTGCGCGTAGTGTTGTCCACTCGCACCTTGATCAGAAGGTGTTCGCGTTGTACGGTTTGCGCGGGATCGAGCTCGACGATCTTGATCACATTGACCAGCTTGTTCAGCTGCTTGGTGACCTGTTCGAGCGGAAGCTCCTCGACATCGACCACCACCGTGATCCGCGAGAGTCCTTTCACCTCGGACTTGCCGACGGCGAGCGACTCGATGTTGAACCCGCGGCGGGCGAACAGGCCGGCGACTCGGGTCAGCAGTCCGGGTTTGTCCTCGACGAGGAGTGACAGAACGTGGCTCATGGTCTACTCCTCTTCCCACTCTGGGGCGTGTTCGCGGGCGTACTGCACTGACGAGTTTCCGACTCCCTGCGGGACCATCGGCCACACCATGGCGTCTCGGCTCACGACGAAGTCGATCACCACCGGTCGGTCATTGGTCTCGTTGGCGAGCTTGATCGCGGCGTCGACCTCTTCCTTCTTGGTGACGCGGATGGCAAGGGCACCATACGCCTCACCCAGCTTCACGAAGTCGGGCACCATCGCGGTGTCCGCACCGGTGTTGAGGTCGGTGAACGAGTGGCGTCCGTTGTAGAACAGCGTCTGCCACTGCCGCACCATGCCGAGCGACGAGTTGTTGATGATCGCCACCTTGATCGGAATCTCATTGATAGTGCAGGTGGCGAGCTCCTGGTTGGTCATCTGGAAGCATCCGTCGCCGTCGATCGCCCACACCGTACGGTCGGGATTAGCGACTTTCGCGCCCATGGCGGCGGGCAGGCCGTAGCCCATCGTGCCGGCGCCACCGGAATTCAGCCAGGCGTTGGGGCGCTCGTACTTGATGAACTGCGCAGCCCACATCTGGTGCTGTCCGACGCCCGCCGCATAGATGCCCTCCGGTCCGGTGATGGCGCCGATGCGCTCGATCACGTACTGCGGAGACAGCAACCCGTCGTCCGGCTCGTCATAGCCCAGCGGGAACTGTTCGCGCAGCAGGTTGAGCCGTTCCCACCACTCGTGGAGGTCAGGCTTGCCCGCCTTGGCTGCCTCGCCGAACGCGGCGATGAGGTCGATGATCACGTCTTTCGCATCCCCGACGATGGGAACATCGGCGAGGCGGATCTTCGAGATCTCGGCCGGGTCGATGTCGACGTGCACGACCTTCGCATCCGGGGCGAACTCGGTCGGCTTGCCTGTTACCCGGTCGTCGAACCTGGCCCCCAGCGAGATGAGCAGGTCGGACTCCTGCAGCGCCAGTACCGCCGGAACCGTGCCGTGCATCCCGGGCATGCCGAGGTGCTGCTGATGCGAGTCCGGGAATGCGCCGCGGGCCATCAGCGTGGTGACCACCGGGGCCCCGACCGCCTCGGCCAGCGCCAACAATTCGGCGGATGCGCCGGCCCTGATCACGCCGCCGCCCACGTAGAGCACCGGCCGCTTCGACTCGACCAGCAATTTCGCCGCAGCATTGATCTGCTTGCCGTGCGCCTTCACCGTGGGGCGGTACCCCGGCAGGTCGACCTTTGGCGGCCAGATGAACGGCGCCGAGTTCTGCTGGCAGTCCTTGGTGACATCGATCAGCACCGGCCCCGGTCGCCCGGTGGTCGCGATCTGGTAGGCCGCGGCAATGGTCTTCGGAACGTCTTCCGGCTTGGTGACCAGGAACGAGTGCTTCGTGATCGGCATCGTGATTCCCACGATGTCGACCTCCTGGAACGCGTCGGTTCCCATCGAGGTCGAGAACACCTGACCGGTGATGAGGATGAGCGGCACAGAGTCCATGTGGGCGTCCGCGATGGCAGTCACCAGGTTGGTCGCCCCGGGGCCCGAGGTGGCGATGGCGACCCCAACCCTGCCGGTCGACGACGCGTAGCCCTCGGCCGCGTGTCCTGCGCCCTGCTCGTGGCGTACCAGGATGTGGCGGACGCCGCTGGACGACATGAGCTCGTCGTAGAACGGCATGATGGCGCCGCCGGGCAGCCCGAAGACGTCGGTGATGCCGAGCTTCTCGAGGGATCGGAGGATGGCGCCCGAACCGGTGAGGATCTCAGGCGTCGTCTTCTGGCGGGCGGCAGATGCGCTTGGCACGGGCGGTGATTCCGTGGACATCAATTTTCCTTAGTTCGGTCATGGCCTGACCGAGTCGGCGCGAAATGGCGAGGGCCGCGAAGCTACCCGGTGACTGCGCCCTCCGCGGCGGAGCGCACGAGCTTCGAGTACTTGGCGAGAACGCCGCGGGTGTAGCGCGGCGGAAGGGGAGCCCAGCCCAGCTGGCGAGCTTCCAGCTCTGTCGAGTCGACAAGTAAGTCGAGCGAGCGAGCTGCGATATCGACCCTTATTAGATCACCATCGCGCACGAAGGCGATTGGACCTGCGTCCACCGCTTCGGGTGCTATGTGGCCGATACACAGTCCGGTTGTGCCGCCTGAGAATCTGCCGTCTGTCAAGAGTAATACATCTTTACCCAGGCCTGCGCCCTTGATGGCGGCGGTGATCGCCAGCATCTCCCGCATTCCGGGACCACCCTTCGGCCCTTCGTAGCGGATGACGACGATGTCGCCCTTGACAACGGTTCCTGCGGTGAGGGCGTCCATGGCGGCGCGCTCGCGCTCGAAGACGCGCGCCGGGCCTTCGAATATCTCGGCGTCGAAGCCCGCGGTCTTGACCACGGCTCCGTCCGGGGCGAGCGACCCGTGGAGGATGGTGATGCCTCCGCTGGCATGAATCGGGTTGTCCAGCTTGCGGATGACCGTGCCGTCGAGCTCGTCGGGGTTCAGTTCGGCCAGGTTCTCGGCCACCGTCTTACCGGTGACGGTGAGCGCGTCGCCGTTCAGGAGTCCGGCATCCAGCAGCGCCTTCATGACGACCGGCACTCCCCCGTGACGATCGACATCGTTCATCACGTAGTTGCCGAACGGCTTCAGGTCGCCGATGTGCGGCACCTTGTCGCCGATACGGTTGAAGTCTTCCAGGGTGAGGTCGACCTCGGCTTCGTTGGCGATCGCGAGCAGGTGCAGCACGACGTTGGTTGAGCCGCCAAACGCCATGGCGACGGCGATGGCGTTCTCGAAAGCCTTCTTGGTCAGGATGTCGCGGGCGGTGATCCCCAGGCGCAGCAGATTGACCACCGCCTCGCCGCTGCGGTGGGCGTAGTAGTCGCGGCGGCGATCCGCGGATGCCGGCGAGGCCGACCCTGGCAGGCTCATGCCGAGAGCCTCGGCCACGCTGGCCATGGTGTTGGCCGTATACATGCCGCCGCAGGCACCTTCGCCAGGGGCGAACGCGCACTCGATGCGCTTGGCATCCGCCTCGGACATCCGGCCCGCCTTAACCGCCCCAACCGCCTCGAACGAGTCGATGATGGTGATGTCTTTTTCGGTGCCGTCGCTGAGCTTGACCCAGCCTGGCGCAATCGAACCGGCGTAGAGGAACACGGATGCCAGGTCGAGCCTGGCAGCGGCCATCAGCATCCCGGGAAGCGACTTGTCGCATCCGGCCAGCAGCACAGAGCCGTCGAGGCGCTCAGCCTGCATGACCACCTCGACCGAGTCGGCAATGACCTCGCGGCTCACCAGCGAGAAGTGCATGCCCTCGTGGCCCATAGAGATGCCGTCGGACACCGAGACGGTTCCGAACTGCAGAGGATAGCCCCCACCGGAGTGCACACCCTCCTTCGACGCCTGCGCGAGGCGGTCGAGTGACAGGTTGCACGGAGTGATCTCGTTCCACGAGCTGGCGATCCCGATTTGCGGCTTGTCCCAATCGGAATCGCCCATTCCGACCGCGCGGAGCATCCCGCGGGATGTCGTTGCTTCGATTCCGTCGGTGACGACGCGGCTGCGGGGCTTGATGTCGATGTCGTTCGTAGGCACGCACCGAGTCTAACGATTCACCCGGCCGCGCCGCCGACCCGCTGCGTTAGGGTCCCGAACCGCTCGCACGAAAGGAGGAGAAACTACCCCTGAGCTGAAAAAACCTCCTGCGAACACGCCTTTCACAGAAAAGCGCTCTCATTTCGGCAGGAATGGTCGGCAGGGGTGGTCGGCAGGGGTGGTCGGCAGGGGTGGTCGGCGGCTACTTCGGGGGACGGCCGGACTGGGCCTCATCGATGGCCTCCTCGAGCTCGTCGGCGAGCACGTAGTCGGGGTTGAGGTTGCCTGCACGGTAGGCAGCCCGCCCGATCATGTGCGCCGAAATGGGCGCGGTCAGCATCTGGAAGATGAGCACCGGAGCGAGGGTCGCCACCGTGAGCCAGCTGCGGTCGGAGAGGGCGATCGCCAGCAGCACGAAGATCAGGCCCACCATCTGCGGCTTGGTGGCCGCGTGCATTCTGGACAGCGCGTCCGGCAAGCGGATGAGGCCGATTCCGGCAGCGACTGA
This sequence comes from Homoserinimonas sp., assembly GCA_040904805.1. GTDB lineage: Bacteria > Actinomycetota > Actinomycetes > Actinomycetales > Microbacteriaceae > RYN-87. The sequence continues at coordinate 17,468 of JBBDSS010000007.1, forward strand.
GAACAGTGCCCCGAGCAGCAGGCAGCAGGCGGCCACCAGGTCGAGGGTCGCGTCGATAGTCATTGCGCCTTTCTCCTCTTGCTATCCGGTTTGACCGGCACTGTCGGCTTCCCGCCCTGCTTCGTGACGTAGCGCGCCACCGTCATGCTGGCGAAGACGGCGGTGACCGCCAGAACGATCATGATCGGGACGTTTCGCGTGTGGTCGTGGTAGACCATTTCGGTGCCCAGCACCAGGATGAGCGTGGTCACCAGCATGTCGGAGGCGATAATCCGGTCGAGGATTGCCGGCCCGCTCACGATGCGGAAAACGGATGCCCCCGCAGCGAACGCCAGCAGTACGCCGACCGCGATCATGATGGTCTCCGTAATCACTTCGCCGCCTCCTCTCGCTCAATCCTTTCGTAGTCCTCCCGGGAACCGAGCGCCCTCACGATGCGCCGCTCGACCGCCAGGACGGCGTTCCGGGCTTCGGCCAGGTCATCCGGCGAATCGGTGTCCAGCACGTGCACATACAGCACGGCGCGCAGGCGGTCGGCTTCGACGACGAGGGAGCCTGGCACGAGGGAGATAGTGATCGACACCAGTGTCAGGACCAGGTCCGACCGGCTTCGCAGTTGCACTGCGACGATGGAACTGGTCGGAACCTTCCGCGGGTTGACCGCGATCCAGGACACTTGAACGGATGCCCGGAACAGGTCGTACGCGAAGTGGGCCGCGAAGACGAAAGCCCACCACGGGTTGAACCGGCCGGACAGGGCGAGCGGCGGCAGGTAGAACACCCGGGTGACCAGCAGCGCCACGATCGCGCCGGTGAGCAGGCTGAGCCAGCTGAACGTGCCCCAGAGGAGCATCCACAGCACCACCAGCCACACCAGCATGGGGATCTGGTGCAGCAGGGCTCTCCGCAGCCGGGCGCGTGGGTCCATCATCACTCCACCCCCTCGGGAAATACCAGGTCGATGTAGTTGCCCGGCCCGTTCAGGTTCTCACCGGCGCGAGAGCTGAGAGCGTACAGCGGGCCGGCGAAAATGGTGAGTCCCACGCCCAGCGCGACCATGCCGGCCGTCGCGGCCACCATGAGTTTCGGGGAGTTCTTGCCTTCGGTGTCGGTGTTGTCTGGGGCCTCGGTGAGTTGGTCGAGGAGCCTCGACTCGTAGTTCTCCACCTCGTCCGCCGGACGCCAGAACGCCATGTTCCAGACCCGCGCGAGCGCGTAGAGGGTGAGCAGCGAGGTGAGCGCTCCGGCGCCCATGACGGCGTAGATGAGCCAGCTGGGCTGCGCCGCGCCGGCGTTGAAGAGGGCGAGCTTTCCCAGGAACCCGGAGAACGGTGGTATCCCGCCGAGGTTCAGCGCCGGAATGAAGTAGAGCACCGCGATCATCGGGGCGGCGGTGAGCAGCCCGCCGAGCCTATTGATCGACGTGCTTCCACCCTGGCGCTCGATGAGTCCCGCCGTGAGGAACAGGGTGGTCTGCACGATGATGTGGTGAACGATGTAGAAAATGGTGGCGCTGAGTCCGGCGATTGTCCCCATGGCGATGCCAAAGATCATGTATCCAATGTGGCTCACCAGGGTGAACGAGAGCAGCCTCTTGATGTCAGCCTGGGCGACGGCGCCGAGGATGCCGACGATCATGGTCAGGAATGCGGCGACGAGAAGCACTTCGCCGAGCGCATTACCCGGGAAGAGGATTGTTTCGGTGCGGATAATCGCGTAGACGCCGACCTTGGTCAGGAGTCCTGCGAAGACCGCGGTTACCGGCGCCGGCGCTGTCGGGTACGAGTCGGGTAGCCAGAAAGACAGCGGGAAGATGGCCGCTTTGATCCCGAAGGCGAGCAGCAGCATTGCGTGCAGGGTGAGCTGCACGCTCGGGTTGATCTCGGCCATCCGCACCGAGATCTGGGCAATGTTGACCGTGCCGAGAGCGCCGTAGATCATGGCGATCGAGGCCAGGAACAGCAGCGATGAGACAAGGCTGACAACGATGTAGGTGACTCCTGCCCGGATGCGCGGCCCGGTTCCTCCCATCGTCAACAGCACATAGCTGGCCACCAGCAGGATCTCGAACCCGATGTACAGGTTGAACAGGTCCCCGGCGATGAATGCGTTGAAGACGCCGGCGGCCAGCACCATGTAGGTCGGGTGGTAGATCGAGACCGGGGTTTCGCCGTCGCCGTCCGCCATGCCCTGCCCGACCGAGAACAGGAGCACCGCCAGCAGCACGGCGGCCGAGACGATGAGCATCAGGGCCGCCAGCCGGTCGACCACGAGTACGATGCCGATCGGGGCGGCCCAGCCGCCGACTTCCATCACCAGCGCTCCGGTGCGATCCACCTCGATGAGCAGGAAGACGCTGACCACCATCACCGCGGCCAGCGCGACGACGGTGACGATCACCTGCAGCTGCCGCCGCTTGCCCGCGATGAGGGCACCTGCGGCACCGATCAGCGGCAGCATCACGACCAGGGGTATGAGGGCGGTCATTCTTGCTCTCCCTTATCCCCCAGCTCACGGGCCGCCAGCAGCTCGTCGAGGTGGTCGACTTCGGTGTCGCGCGCGTCCGGATGCCGCAGCTCCTCCTCCACTGCCGCGTCGCGCTCGGCGATTGCCAGGTCCTCCGGGTCATCCTGGAGCTCATCCGCCTGCGACAACCGCCACGACCGATAGATCAGCGCGAGCAGGAAGGCGGAGACGCCGAAGGTGATCACGATGGCGGTCAGGATGAAGGCCTGCGGCAGCGGGTCGTTGAACTCGTCGACGGATGAGCCGTCGCCCACGATCGGTGCCAGCCCCCGGCGGCCACCCATCACCAGGATCAGGATGTTGGTCGCATTACCGACCAGCAGGAAGCCGAGAACCACGCGCGTCATGCTGCGTTCGAGCATCAGGTAGACCCCGCTGGCGTACATGATGGCCATCAGGATGACGAGTATGAGAGTGGCGCTCACGGGTTCACCTTCTCGTCAGCTGGTTTGGGCATGCGCTCGTTCGGGGTGTCGGGGTCGTCTTCCTCCTGCTGCCGGTCGACCTCGCCGCCGAGGCTGCGCAGCACGTCGAGCATCAGGCCGATGATGATCAGGTACACGCCGGCGTCGAACACGGTTGAGGTGACGAACTCGACGTGGCCGAGGGCCCACAGTTCTGCCTCGAACCAGGTGGAGGTAAGGGCATCCGCTCCGAAGAACAGCGGAACCAGGGCCGCGCCCACGGCGAGAACCAGGCCGCTTCCGAGCAGTTTTCCGGCATCGATGGTGACGGCGGCACCGAGTTCGTACCGGCCACCGGCAAGGTAACGGGCGACCAGGGCCATTCCGGCGACAAGCCCTCCCGCAAAACCGCCGCCCGGTGCGTTGTGCCCGCTGAACAGTACGAAGAGTGACACGACGATGATTGAGTGGAAGAGCAGTCGAACCGTCACCTCGAGCAGGATGGAGCGGTTCTCCGGGGCCAGGGTGCGCCCGGCGAGCAGCCAGGCGAGCCTGGTCTCCTCCTCTTCATCGTCACCGAGTTCGTGCCCCCGCGGCCGGGCGGGTTCGGTCACCGGGCGTTGCCGCAGCAGGAACCCCTTGCGTCCCGACACCCTGGCCGGCCGCGGCTGGTCGTCGATCCGGCGATCGAGGAAGATCAGGCTCGCGACGCCGGTCGCCGCCACGATGATCACTGACAGCTCGCCCATGGTGTCCCAGCCGCGGATGTCGACCAGCGTGACATTGACGACGTTGGCTCCGTGGCCACCCTCGTAGGCGATCGAGGCCAGGTCCAGCGAAATCGGGTCTGCGATGCGCGAGCCGAGTGCGAGGACGGCAACAAGCGCCATGGTGACCCCGACCCCGATCGCGAGGGTGGCGCGCAGCCAGCCCCGGGCGTGGCTCGGATGGGCGACACCGATCCGCTGCGGCAGCCGTCTCAGCACGAGCACGAACGCCACCAGGGTGACGGTCTCGACGAGCACCTGGGTGAACGCGAGGTCTGGTGCGCCCTGCAGCGCGAAGAGGGCGGCCATGCCGTAACCGGTCACGCCCACCAGCACGACAGCGGTGAACCGCTTGGACGCTCGAACAGCGGCGATGGCCGCCACCGCCATGATGACGGCGATGGCGATCTGGCCGGAGAAGTCCCACCAGATGAACTCGGTGGGCCACGGTTGGTCGAGCGTGAGCGTCGCGCCCACCGCGAGCACCATCACCAGCAGGATGACGCCCAGGTAGAACGACAGCGAACCACGCTGTGTGCGCGCAGTGACCCTGGCCGCCGTGCGGTCGATGAACCGCATCGCTTTCCAGTAGCCATTGGCGGCGTTGACCCACGACGGCACCAGGCTCTGTGCCCTGAGTACCCGGTCCCGTAGCAGGAACATCGCGATTCCGAGCACCATAGTAGCGACGGAGATGACCAGGGCGGGCTCAAGTCCATGCCACAGGGCCAGGTGGTAATCCTCCTGCCCGGCAGCGCTGGGAAAGCCGTGGGAGTATCCGCTCAGCGCATCGCCGACCAGTGGGGCGACCAGGCCGAGTGCCAGCCCGCCGCCGGCCAGGATGCCTGGCGAGGTCAAAATTCCCGGGCGCTCATCCGCCACCTCGGTCTGCGGGGTGTCGGGTTTACTCGCGAACGCACCCCAGAGGAAGCGCGCGCTGTACGCCACCGTGAAGACGGAGCCGACGGCGACCCCGACCAGCGCTACCAGGCCGACCGCGGTTCCCGAGTCCAGGAACGCCGTGAATACGGCTTCCTTGGCGACGAAACCGAACGCGGGTGGAAGGCCGACCATTGAGATGACGGCGACCGTGGCGATGACGGCCAGCGCGGGAGAGCGCTTCCCGAAACCGCTGAGCTTGCGCAAGTCACGGGTGCCGGCGCGGTGGTCGATGACTCCGACCACCAGGAACAGTGCCGACTTGAACAGGGCGTGGGCAATGATCAGGGAGAGGCCGGCGAGTGCGGCGTCCCGGGTGCCGAACCCGACGATGACGGTGAGGAAGCCGAGCTGGCTGACAGTTCCGTAGGCCAGGAGCAGTTTGAGGTCCTGCTGCTTGATGGCTCGCCAGCCTCCGACGAGCATGGTGAAGACGCCGACGAATACCAGGGTCTCGCGCCAACCGGGGATATCGGCAAACCCGGGGGCGAGTGCTGCGACGAGGAACACACCCGCCTTCACCATGGCCGCGGCGTGAAGGTAGGCGCTCACCGGGGTCGGGGCCGCCATCGCGGCGGGGAGCCAGAAGTGGAATGGCACCAGCGCCGACTTGGACAGCGCACCGACCAGGATGAGGAAGATCGCGGTGGATGCCAGCGCGCCACCCGGCGGATCCCGCACGATCCCGGTGAGGCTGGGCGTACCGGCGTCGACAGCGATCAGCACCAGGCCGACCAGCATGGTCAGCCCGCCGGCCGTGGTCACCAGCAGTGCCTGCAGTGCGGCACCTCGGCTCGCCTTGCGGTCGGTGTAGTGGCCGATCAGCAGGTAGGAGAATACGGTGGTGGCTTCCCAGAAGATGAAAAGCAGGAAGATGTCATCCGCGACCACCAGCCCGTACATGGCACCGGCGAAGGCGATGAATGTGCCGGCGAACCGGCCCAGCGCCGGCTCAGTCGCCGGGAAATACCGGGCACAGTAGACGAGCACCAAAGCACCGACGCCGAGCACGATCAGGCTCATCACCCAGGACAGCACATCCAGGCGCACCCCGAGCGCCAGGCCAATCTGCGGAATCCAGCTGTAGGACTCCCGCACTGTGATGCCGTCGAGTACGGCGGATGCCCGCCTGATCGACTCCACCATCCCGACCACGGGTACCAGCGTGAGCAGGTAGAACACCCGCGTGCCCAGCCAGCCTGTCAGCACCGGCGCCAGAATGGATGCCACCACGAAGACGATCAGGGCGGTGAGCACGTGACCTCCGTCGTGTAGGCGGGCGGCGCGAGTACGAATTAACGTTGGCGGCTACTGGGTGAAGCAATTCTACCGGTGGCCGCCAGTGCGAGTGACCGGGTTTCGCCTGTCAGCCAGCTGGCGCAGCGCCTGTGCCACCTCGGGCAGCCCCGGAACGCTGAACGCGGCGGCGGTCTCGCCACCGCCGCATTTCAGGCCGACGTCCCCGTCGCCGAGGGCCGCGAATGCGTCTTCGTCGGTCACGTCGTCGCCGGCGAAGAAGACCCCGGTTGCCCCGGAGTGCTCCCGCAGCCGTTCGACTGCGTCACCCTTGTTCGTCGACCGCACCGAGAACTCCAGGACGTCGCTTCCCCGCCGGACGGTCAGCCCGGCCCTGCCATCGAGGGCGGCATGCGCTCCGTTCACCGCTGATGTCGTGGTGTCGTCAGCGGCGAGTCGGGTGTGCAGAGCGAAACCGGCCGGCTTGGTCTCAAGCCAGACGCCGTCGTGGCGGTCGGCGACGGCGTGCAGGGCATCGCCCAGCTGACGCACCCGGTCGAGCTCTTCGGCCGTCAACGTCAGCACCGGTTCGGAGTCCAGGCGAACTTCGATGCCATGGGAACCGCTGAGAAGCACGCCGTCCGGCGGGTCGGCCACGTCGATCAGGCTCGCCATCGCCCGGCCGGAAATCAGCGCGACTCTCGTCCTGGGCACCCCGAGCAGCGCCAGAATCGCCTCGCGTGCCTCGGGGATGGCACGGGCCTCGGCCGGGTCGTCGACGAGCGGTGCCAGGGTGCCGTCGAAGTCGAGAGCGACCAGGAGGGTGTCAGTGCGCGCGAGTTCGGCGAGCGCGTCGCCCAGCTCAGGCATGGCGAGCCTGGTTCAGCTCGGCGAGGAATCCGGACGACCACTTGCTGACATCGTTCTCCATCACCCGCTTGCGCAACGCGCGCATCCGTTGTTTGCGCTCGGCCGCCGGCATGCCGACTGCGCGCACGATGTTGCGCTTGAGGCCGTCAATGTCGTGCGGGTTGACCAGGAGCGCCCGTTTCAGCTCATCGGATGCCCCGGCGAACTCGCTGAGGATCAGCACCCCGTCGTCGTCGATTCGGCTCGCGACATACTCCTTGGCGACCAGGTTCATGCCGTCCCGGAGCGCGGTGACCAGCATGACATCCGCCGCCAGGTAGAGCGCAACCATCTCCTCACGCGGGTAACTGGTGTGGTGGTAGCTGATCGGGTTGTGGGCAATCGTCGCGTGGTCGCCGTTGATACGGCCGACCATGAGCTCGATCTCGTCGCGCAACTCCCGGTAGGTGGTGACCCGTTCCCGGCTCGGGCTGGCAACCTGCACCATGGTGACCTCCCCCACCGTCACCTTCCCCTCCGCCAGAAGCTCGCCGAACGCCTTGAGCCGGTGCCCGATGCCCTTGGTATAGTCCAGGCGGTCCACACCGAGGATGATCGTCTTCGGGTTGCCCAGGTCACGGCGGATCTGCCGAGCCCGCGCCTGGATCTCGGGTGACCTGGCCAACTCGTCATAGCTGCCGCTGTCGATCGAAATCGGGAACGGCTTGGCGACGACGGCCCGGTAAGGCTTGCCGCCGGCTATCGGTCCGTGGGCACGCACCCCCACTGATTCATCGATCAGCGGCACATCGACCTGGTTTCCCTTGGTCGGGAATCCCTTGAGTCGGCGTACCGCCTGGGTGAAGTTGGCTGCATCAGCGCCGCGCTGGAAGCCGATCACGTCTGCCCCGAGGAGGCCTTCGATGATCGGGGTGCGCCAGGGAAGCTGGGAGTAGATTCCGTAGGGCGGGAACGGGATGTGGTTGAAGAACCCGATGGTGAGATCGGGGCGCGACTCCCGCAGCATTTTCGGTACAAGCTGCAATTGGTAGTCCTGTACCCAGACCGTGGCGCCGTTCTCGCTGACGGCAGCGGCGGCATCCGCGAACCGTTTGTTGACCTTGACATAGCTGTCCCACCACTCGCGGTGGTAGCTGGGTGGGGCGATCACATCGTGGTACAGCGGCCAGAGCGTTTCGTTGGAGAAGCCCTCGTAGTAGGCCTCGATCTCTTCTTCGCTGAGTACGACCGGGACGATGCGGATGCCGGCACTGTCGAACGGGTCGAGGTCGACACCGGCCTGGCCGGCCCAGCCGACCCACGCGCCGTCGGTCTTGCGCATCACCGGCTCGAGGGCGGTGACCAGGCCACCCGGAGAGTGCTTCCACCGGGACGTGCCGTCCGGGTCGGTCACTCGGTCGACCGGAAGCCGATTCGAGACGACGATGAACAAGTACTTCTCGTCGTTCACCAGGGACTTCTTCTGACAAGGGACTTCTTCTGACTTCGTGCAGGCATAGAGCAGGGCTTCCGTTCTCTGAGTGTCGATGGCGGGCCTGATCCCAAGGCTACCCGCGTCACTGTCCCATGCAGTGGCGGGTCTGAGCCCGCCCTCCTGCCCTGTCGGATGGCCGCCAGCGAGAGGGCAGCGCTCGCCGCACCGAAACACCCTAGTTGACTGACAGTGTTTCACAGGCAATCCTCAGGTTCCACCAGCGATTCGCGGAGGCGGGTAGCGTTGACTCGAACATTCCGCCGGGATTGAGAGGGACCATGAGAAAGTTTCTGTTCAGTGGAACCGTGATCAGCGCCCTGTTTGGCGTAGGGACCGTGATCAAGGCGACCAGGCAGGGCCCACGGGATTGGCGCCTGATCCTGATCTGGATCAGCTGGGGCTGCACCGTCGCCGTCGCCCTGGGCACGGTCGTCAAACAGGCCCAGACCGGCAACGAGATAAAGGAGTAGATATTGCGCAACTTCGACTGGAGCAATCAGATCGCCCGCTTGATGGGCGGGATCATCGAGTCACTCATCATCCTGTTCGCCGTCGCAGTCCTGGCTGCGGTGATCTTCCTGCTGGTGCGCTACCTTCTGGTCGCCACCAGGGCGGCGCAGCTCTATGTCGATCAGCACCAGCCCCCTCGCCCCGAACACGGACTCGGCGGCAGCGGGTCGGGCGGGACGAGCCCGGCACCCGGTACTGACCCGGCGACCAGCGAGGCCGCGCCGACAACCTCCGCGAGCACCACTCCGGCGTCAAGCGCCGGAGACCCCACGGCAACGGCACCGACAACTCCGATGAATGCGGCCGCTGGCGGAGTCGCTGGGGTCACCAAGCCGAGCCAGACGAGAGCGAAGTCGGCGACGAAGCCCACGACCAAACCAGCCACGACCAAGGCACCCCCCGCCCAATAACGGCGCCAGAGCAATCTTCGGGGATCCCCTCGGATCGCTGGCGTGCCGCCAATATAGTGCCGTAAAGTGGCCGGGACATGAGGCCAGTAATTGACGTACCGGGGAGCGCGATCGACCGGGTGTTTCACCCGCCGGTCGTTCCGGTGCGCCGGTTCCGAAGGGCGATCGACAACGTTCTGACCCTGGCCCTCGGCCCCATCTGCGCGTTCGCGCTCACCCTCGGTCCGGCACCGCTGAACACGTTCACTGCGTCGTCTGCGACAGCAACAACGTTTGGCGAGAGATTCGAACCATCCCCTGAGGCACAGCTGGTGCCTGCTCAGGTCGACAGCGACACCTCGGTCGAGAACCAGCAGGAGTTGCGCCGGTCCATGCCGTCCCCCAGGGCGAAGAGCAGTGGTCGGCCCGCCGTGCCGCCAGCCGCTCCGGGCGAGCATGCGGAACCTCCAGTGGCGGCCAAGCATCTTCCGAGCGCGCAGCCGCTGAAGCCGGGCACGCCGAGCACGCCCACCCTTTCTGACCTCGTCCTGCCGTCCTCGTCCTGCTGGCCCCCGGCGCCGCCGTGAGCTCCCTCGCACCGGACCCGGCGTACGCCACGGTCAGTGGGACCCCGCCGGAACTGACGGTGACGATCCTCGCCTGCCAGTAGCCAGTAACTGAGGGTTTCTGTCCATCTCCAGCGCGCACCACCAACGACAGAAGGCCCGCGCCATCGGCGCGGCCCCCCCCCTTCCTTGCTTCACAAGCTGATTAGCTGGTCAGCGTGTCTACGTAGTCCTGGTTCTCAGCGATCCAGTCAGCAACGATGGTCTCGTACTCACTGGCCTCTGCATCACTGTTGTACATCGCGTTCTCAAGCGAGTACAGCAGCTCGGAGTCAAGCTCCCAGGCTTCGATCCACTTGGTCAGCTGGGGGAAGTCGTCACCAAAGCCGTCGCGAGCAACGGAGTGGATTTCCTCGGCTGAACCCAGGGTGCCCTCGGGGTCGGCGAGGTCCTTGATCGGGAACTCGTCGTAGGCCCAGTGCGGACGCCACAGGGTGACGGCGATGTTCTCGCCGGCGTCGAGTGCTGCCTGCAGTTCAGCGAGCATGGCAGGAGTCGACGATGTAACGAACTCCATGCTGTCCAGACCATAGGTCGGGATGGTGCTGTCGGCCACGGCGGCGGTCAGGCCGGCGCCGGGCTCGATGCCGACGATGCGGTTGCCAAACGCGTCAGCGTTCTCGGCCAGCTCCTCCAGGGAGTCGATCGGGGCATCCTCGTTCACGGCCATGGTCAGCACCGCGTCCGTGTTCCAGGCACCGAGGTCCTCGATGCTGTCACCGTACTCGTCCATGTAGGACTGGTGGGTCTGCGGCAGCCATCCGTCGAACGCCACGTCGTAGTCTCCGGTGCTCAAGCCTGCGAACACTGGCCCAGCGTCTGCGTACTCGAGGGTTACGTCGTAGCCCTCTTCCTCCAGCACGGCCTTCCAGAGGTACGAGGCGGCCTCGCCCTCCGGCCATCCGTTGAACACGCCAACGGTCAGCGACTTCTGGTCTTCAGTTCCTTCGCCGCCGGTGCCGTTCGGCTCCGCGTCTCCTGCACATGCGGTCAAGCCGAGCAGTGCAACTGCTCCGACCGCGACGGTCGTCATAAAGCGCTTATTCATACTGTTTCCTTTCCACCCGATGCTGTTTCCCGGGCGATTGGTGGTTGTGCATTGTCCATCGAGGAAGGCGCGGGCGCCTCCTCGCTGGCGGACTTTGCGTTCTCGGCCGACGTGGTGACGGCCGAAGATCTGACAGTGGCGTTCCGGGGCGCCTTGCGGCGTCCGGCACCAAGGATGGCGGTGAGGCGGTCAAGGATGATCGCCAGGATCACCACGGCTAGTCCGGCCTCGAAGCCGAGACCGACATCGATGCGGCTCAGCGCCTGAATGATCGGGCGGCCGAGGCCAGGCGCGCCGACCATGCTGGCGATGACCACCATGGACAGCGACAGCATGATGACCTGGTTGACGCCGGCCATGATGCTGGGCCGGGCCAACGGCAGCTGAATCTGGGCGAGGATGCGTCGTGGTGACGCACCGAACGCATGCCCTGCCTCGACAACTTCCTTGTCGACCCCGCGGATGCCCAACTCTGTCAGCCGAACTCCTGGTGCCATCGAGAATGCGATGGTCGCGACGATGCCGGGGACGACCCCGACGCGGAACAGGATGATCGCCGGGATCAGGTAGACGAAAGCAGGCATGGTCTGCAGGAAGTCCAGCACCGGCTTGATGGCACGCGACACCTTGTCCGATCGTGCTGCCCAGATACCGAGCGGCACGCTGATGACCACTGCGATGAACGCCGACACAATGGTCAGCGCCAGCGTGTCCATGGCGTTCTCCCACTGGTTCACCGACATGATGACCAGCAATCCGACGGCGACGCCGCTACCGAAGCGCCAGCCGCGGAGGTACCAGGACAGCCCGGCGATCACGATGATGATCGCCCAGAACGGCGGGGTGACGAACAGCCACTCGGCGCCGTCGTACAGTCCGCCGAACAAGTTGCGGATCACATCGAATAGCAGACCGAGGTTCGCGGTCACCCAGTCAACGCCAATGCCGACCCATTCGCCTAGCGGGAGGCGGAAGAATTCGTCGTTCACTGTTGTGCCTCCTTCACGGTGCCAGATTCGTCTTCGGCAGCAGCGGTGCTGAGCGCGGAGGCGCGCAGGGTCTCACTGATGACGTTGATCGGAATGGTGGGTGGCGGCTCTATTGCCGGCACCTCCCCGGTGTTGGTCGCCACGTTGCCGACGGCGGCGAGCAGGGTGACCCGCGGGATCACTCCCAGCAGGCGGTTGTTCTCGTCGACCACTGCGATGGGCAGCGGGCTCTCCACTGACGCCTCGTAGAGGTCGGCGAGGGCGACGTCGCCGGTGACGGATGTCACGGGCTTGGTCACAGAGGACAGGTCAGTGTCGCCTGCCTTCACCTGGCGCATGACGTCCTGGTCGTTGACCGAACCGAGAAGGGTGCGGCCTCGACCGACCACCAGCGCGGCGGACGTCTGCAGGTCCCGCATTTCGCGCAGGGCGGCGCGCGGTCCGGCGGTCACCGAGACGACGGAGCGTGCCGGCTCCATGGCGCTGGATGCGGTGAGCACCCGCGCCCGGTCGACGTCCTGCACGAACTGGGCGACGTAGTCGTTCGCCGGGTCGGTGAGGATGTCTTCCGGCGTGCCGATCTGCACGATGCGTCCGTCGCGCATGACCGCGATCCGGTCACCCAGGAACATGGCCTCATTGAGGTCGTGGGTGATGAAGACGATGGTCTTGCCCAGGTCGGCCTGCAGTTCGATCAGCTGCTCCTGCATCTCACGGCGGATGAGCGGGTCGAGCGCGGAGAACGCTTCGTCCATCAACAGCACGTCAGAGTCGGTGGCGAGCGCACGGGCGAGGCCGACACGCTGCTTCATACCGCCGGAGAGTTCCGAGGGAAGGCTGTCTGCCCATCCCTCGAGTCCCACCAGTGTGATGATCTTGCGGGCACTTTCGAGGCGCTCTTCACGTGAGACCCCCTGGATCTCCAGGCCGTAGGCGACGTTGTCGATCACCGTGCGGTGCGGAAGCAGGGCGAAGTGCTGGAACACCATGGAGACATCGTGGCGACGAATGTCGCGAAGCTCCTTGGCCGCAACACCGGTGACCTTCTTGCCGCCGATGGTCACGCTGCCGGACGTGGTGTCGAGCAGGCCGTTGAGCATCCGGATCAGCGTCGACTTGCCGGAGCCGGAAAGCCCCATCACAACGAAGATCTCGCCCTTCTTGACCTCGAAGGATGCATCGATGACCGCTGCGGTCCCGTGGGAAGAAGCATCCTGTCGGCTGGCGCCGGCGGCCAGTTGCTTGACAGCTTCCTGCGGGCGCTTTCCGAATACTTTGTAAAGTTTGTCTGCCTTGACGGCAATAGTTTCGGTCATGTGATCTCCGGCACCACCGGCGCCAGCCCATGGGCCGGTCGGGTGCTCACACTCACGGACGGGAGGGCTGTGATTTGCGTTTGGTACCCCTTGCGGGGCCAGGGCCGGGGCGAGCATCGGGCTCGCCGCCATCAGAGCTTCACCGTACGGCACACGAAGTTCCCGAAGGTCTTCGCGTGGTCGCGTCCTGATTTGTAGAGGTCGTAAAACCGCTCTCTAACCTAACAGGCGCACTTCTCATGTTGATCAGCCGGACCGACCTCAGCCCTGCTCCGCACGCCTCGATCGCTGAAATGGCGGGTGATATACCGTTGTCTTATCGTTACCTCAGAACTCCGATCCAGGACTATTTTACTCACCTCGGGAGTGTCGGATGCTGGGCGTACGGTGGGTATATGTGTGGACGTTACGCCCTCGACCAAAGCACCGACGAACTGATCCGGGAGTACGTGGCCGCCGGCGGCGACTACCGGGACTGGCGGCCCGACTGGAACATCGCCCCGACTGACACCGTGCCGGTCATCCGCTCCCGCGAGGGAGAGCGTGAGCTGGCCGCGGCACGCTGGGGCGTCGTTTCACCGAGCTCTCCGACGTTCGGCGGGGGCAAGCCGATCATCAATGCCCGTATCGAGACGGTGGCGACCAACGGCCTGTTCCGGCAGGGTTTCGCCGCCCACCGATGCATCGTGCCCGCCCTCGGCTACTACGAGTGGCAGCTGCGACCGGACGGCAAGCAGCCCTACTTCGTGAACAACGGGGATGACCATCTGGCGATGGCCGGCATCATTCGTCCCTGGCGGGACCGTGCACAAGCGGGCGACGACCCGGATCGCTGGCGGCTCTCGATGGCGATTATCACCATGGACGCGCATGTGGCGCCCGGCGAGGTGCACGACCGGATGCCTGCCTTCCTCACCCCGGACAGCTATGACGACTGGCTGGGTGACCACCTCAGCGGAGAAGACCTGCTGCGGCTGATCGACGGCACCTCGCATGAGCTGGCGCACGACCTGGAATACCACCCGGTCTCGCGGGCAGTGAACAGCGTGAAGAACGACGGCCCGAAACTGGTCGAGCCGCAGCCGGAGTAGCGGCCGCATCTCGTGGCCGCCGTCCGGAACGAGAGCGCTTTTCGCCGACCCGCAGTGGAAGGAGGAGCTTTTTCCACAGAGTTTTGGCTTTCTCCTCCTTTCGCGCGGAGACTGTCACGCCGTGTAGTAGCGGACTGACGTCAGAGGAGCTCGTGCAGGAGGGCATCCGTCGGCACGATGACGTTGTAGCCGAGGTTCCCGCCCATCCGGGGCCGCCGTTTCCACGCACATACTGGTCTAAATGCCGCACAGCACCAGCTGTGAGCAGTTGAGGGGCCTCACCGTCAACAGGCTGTATCTGCTGCCACGCCGGGTCCAAACATCCGCCGCACCGCGCTCACCGGATTCTGTCCTGTTGACGGTCCGGAAAAGGCAGAGCCAAGCTAACCGCGCCGGCGCTCCAGGACGCGTCCGGAGGGGAAAGCCGCGGCTACCGCTCTGAGTGCTGTCAGTGCCTCGGCTATCGGCTGCCCGTGGGTGAGCCGGTCGAGTTCCTGGTGGAGTTCCTCTTCCGCCGCCTTGACTCGGGGCAGCAACTTTCGGCCCGCCGGGGTGAGATCGAGGGTGATAAAGCGTCGGTCGGCGGAACTCTCTTTCCGCGCGACCAAGCCCATGCCGACCATTCTGTCGACCAGGCGGCTGGGGCTGGCGGAGGTCTCACAAACGAGCATGTCGCCTAGGCCCGACAGCGTCATGGGCGCTCTCGTGCCCAGCACGCTGAGCACCTCCGCTTGGGATGGAGTAAGCCCCAGAGGTCGCAGGGCAGCAGCGAGGATTCGATTCCCCTCGCGTTGAATCGCGAGGATGAGGAAGCGCAACTCTTCAGCCTGTTCCATTTGGCCCCTCCAATCACTGCTACGGCCGGTACCTGCACTGCGTTTGGCATCTGAAGCAGACCTGATGCCGATAGTTGACAAGTACATGATACGACATCTAGTGTGTAGAAAATTACATTACACATCATCTATTAGGAGTTTTCATGGCATCCGATTTGGTTAAGCGGGTCTCAGTCTTCAGCACCGGGCGTGTCCGAATTCGTCCGGAGCACGTGGGGCCGACCTGGAAGAACACGTACTTTTGGCTCTTCACCTCCCGCCGGTGGACCGAGCCGCGCCCCATTAATGTGTACGTGATCGAACACCGGTCTGGGGTGGTTCTCTTCGATACCGGGCAGGACCGAGCATCGGTTACCGACGTCGATTACTTTCCGAAGGGCATCATCGGCTTTCTGTACTCGCGCTTGGCTCGCTTTCAGATCGCGGAATCCGAGACACTTCAGAAAGGACTTGCCGGGCTGGGATTGAGCGGGTCCGACATTCACAGCGCGGTTATCTCCCACCTTCATCAAGACCACATCGGCGGCCTGAGCGAACTTCAAAGTGCGAATATCGTCCTTGCAGAGCCAGAGCTGCAGTCCTTGAGCAACCCCATGCCGGCACTGCGCGGATTAATGCGCAACCACATCGAACTCCCGGGTTTGCGCTGGAAGCCGGTAACCATGGAGCCACTCAACGACCCCACCCTGACACCGTTCACGCACGGACATGACCTGTTCAACGATGGGAGCCTCGTCGTCCTGCCAACGCCAGGACACACACCCGGGTCGGTCTCCCTACTTGTTCGCGGCCAAGGAACGCCACTTCTGATGGTCGGAGACCTCACCTATGACGACGACCTCCTACAGAAAGGCCACCTTCCTGGCGTGGGGGAAAAACGTCAGATGCGGGAATCGGCCGAACGAGTCAATCTACTTCGCGACCATCTCCCGGGTCTCGTCGTGCTTCCGGCGCACGATCCTCGGGCCGCACAACGTCTCGCCGGTGCCCTTGCCCCACTGACCAGCAGTGCCCGATGACGGCGATGACCATGTCACATCATGAAGAGGCTGGGGCCCACATCGACGCTGACCCGGCCACCATCAGGACCATCCTTCTTGACCCGCTCGCGCTGCCCCGGTGGAACCCCGCCTTCCTGAAGGTTGGAGGACCAGGCAACGCTGTGACAGGCGAGGCGCACCCCATCGTCGTGCGGCCCGGCCTTGTGGGGTCCTTCAACTACCTCCGGATCGAGCCAATGACTATCGACCTGGAATGGTCGGTGCCGGGCTTGCACGAGACCGCCCGCTGGTCGCTGATAGACGCGGGAACAGGCACCTTGGTGACGCACCAATTCTGGCACTCGGGCCCACTCGCCCGCGTGATGCGCAACTCCTTTCGGGGCGTATCGACGCTCCGCCTGGCCAGGCTCGCCGAACAAATCACAAACAAGGAAAGGACGTCATGATCACCATCCACCTCCGGTATGAGATTCACGCCGGCAAGCTGGCAGAGTTCGAAGAATACGGGCGGCGCTGGATCCGCCTGGTGGGAAAGTTCGGAGGAACGCACCATGGCTATTTCCTGCCCAGCGAAGGCGACAGCGATGAAGCCTTCGCGCTTTACACGTTTCCCTCGCTGGCCGAGTACGAGTCGTACCGGCAGCAGTCAAAGGTAGACGCAGAATGCGTTGAGGCGTATGCGCTCGCCCACGCGTGCATCCGTCGATATGAAAGGCGCTTCCTGTCGCCACTGCTTGCCTGAAGGCGCACTCGCCAATCACGGCTTGGCGATGCTGTATCGCACTGCGCACAAAGAAGGAAGCCCGGACCTCACGCACTCTGCGTGGTTCCGGGCTTCTTGTCGGTACACCCCCCGGGACTTGAACCCGGAACCCACTGTTATAAAGACACAACCCGCCGATCGCTTAGGGCTGCGGTGCAATCGGTGTCCGATCAGCCATTTCTCTGAATCACAAGTGCGATCAAGCGCTATCGAGAGATGCGAAGGAAGACCTAGGGAGGATCGTAAGTGCAGGGTAAACGCAAGAAGCAGCTGGAACTGGGATGATTGGCCTTCGACGTGAGATCAAAGGCGCGTCGAGATGAACCTGTGAAGCGCTCTGGGTCTGATGGAGACTCGCGCTATTTGATTCCCACCAGCTGATTGCGGTCGGCTTGGCCAGCAAAGAACGCCTGCTCGAACTCTGCGGGTGGGACGTCGCCGAGGTAGCCATGGAGGCGCTGGGTGTTGTGCCAGTGCACCCAGCCGAGGGTCGCCAGCTCCAGGTCCTCGACCGTTTTCCATGGGCCAGGCCGAGCAGGACCCCGTACGAGTTCGGTCTTGTAGTACCCGTTCACCGTCTCAGCCAGGGCATTGTCATAGCTGTCGCCGACTGTCCCAATTGAGGGCGTGGCTCCGATCTCGGCGAGCCGCTCCCCGTACCGAATTGGCGTAAATTGACTGCCTGCATCGCTGTGACAGCGGAGATCGTCGTGATGCGCGCCTCGACCCCACCGGGCCATCTCGATCGCGTCGAGCACCATCTCGGTGCGCATGTGTGACGCGCACCGCCAGCCAACGATCATCCTGCTGAACACGTCGACGATGAAACAGACGTAAGCAACGCCGGCCCACGTCGGAACGAACGTCAGGTCGGTGACCCAGAGGCGGTTCGGGGCCGTCGCGGTGAACTCCCGGTTGACAAGATCCGGGTGTCTCGCGGCGGCCGGATCGGGCCTGGTCGTCTTGACCCGCTTGCTCCGTGTCGCTCCCTCGATACCGGCGGCACGCATCAGCCGACCGGTCTGATCGCGGCCGATCTCGATCCCCGCACGACGGGCAGCCTTCCAGAGCTTGCGGACCCCATAGACGCGGTAATTGTCCTCCCAGAGCATCACCAGCTCCGGGATCAGGGCCGCGTCGCTGATCGCTCTCGCCGAAGGAGCACGGTCCCTCGCGGCGTAATAGGTGCTCGGAGCCACCTGCAACATGCTGCAGATGGGCTCGACTCCGAGCCGGCGACCCTCGACGACGTCGTCCTTGTTCGCGTCGATGAACGCGACTACTTCCGGTGCTGGCGGTCGAGCTCCGCCCCGAAGAAACTCGCCGCGCGCTTGAGAATCTCGTTCGCCCGACGAAGCTCCCGAACCTCCTGCTCAAGCCCCCGCACCCGGCGCGCCTCCGCGGTACTCACACCGGCGAGGTGACCGTCGTCGATGTCGGCTTGCTTGACCCACATTCGCACGGACTCGACACCGTATCCGAGCTGCGACGCGACCCGCTGCACCGTCCCATGCTCGGTGCCCAACTCCGCCCGCAGAGTCCGCACCATCCGTACCGCTGCAGCCGTCTCCTCTGACGAATACCGACGCGTCGTCGGCTTCCCCCCTGATTGCTCTTTCGGCATAATCCCATCCTCGTTTCCAAGGTCAGGAGTCTCCAACAAACTCAGGGCGCTTCAGGCCGCCGGGTTGATGTGGGTGATTCTGTTTCACGAATTTCTCTCCTTCACTCGGGTCCGACGCTTTACGTCTTTCGGCTCGTTGCTGCAGCGGCGCATTGAGCACTGGCGGGAATTGGGATGTGTCGCGTCGAATAGGACCCCGCGGCCGCCTCGCACTCGTTGTATCGGATTCGCGCGATCGTTAGCGAGCACGTGCGTCGTCCGTCGTGAAGCCGTCTCTGCGTTCTCGTTGCTCGAGCGTTTCGAGTTCTTGAAAGAACGTCACCTGCCAGCCTGCTGGACCTTGAACTCGTGCGTTGACCGTCTGGAATGGAGTTTTCGTCGGGGGGGCAATGAGTTCCGCACCGATCTCTTGCGCTGCGGTTACAGCTTGTTGGGTGCTGTCGACCTCGAGCGCAATCCGCAAACCCCGTGAACCGGAATGTGGGGCCCCTCGATCGTGTCGATGTTGCGCACATGCGTGGTCGTCGCCAGCTCTATTGTCGCGATCCCAGCGTGGAGAATTGACACGCGGTCGTCGCCATCAGTAGCGAATGCAGGTTGTTCTGACATACCCAAGGTGTCGCGGAAGAAGCGAACGGCATCCTCGAAGTCGTCGGTTTCGATAATTAAACGTAGCTGCCGGGGCTGGTTGGGATTAGTCATGCCTCCATGATGAACCCTGACGTCAATGTCAGAGGCAAGCGCGGCGAGAGTTCGCGTACGAGGAAGTTGAGTTCGGCACGGCGTCCGTTCCATCGCGGAATCGCAGGACGCCTTCTTGCGCGCGATTCTGAACGCCTTCAGCCGCAACGCTTCCTGAATCAAGCAAGGGTGGAGCTAGGTGGATGATGGCGTCAAGCTCATCGATCATCTGTGTGCGTTCGCGGATCTCGGCAGCCAATCGTTCCCGTTCACGAAGAAGTCGGAGCGTGAGATCAAACGACTGTGTCGCCGGGTCTGTCATGCACGGCAAGACGTCGGCGATGGCCCTCGTCCCCAGACCCACCGCTAGTAGTCGACGGATAACTCTCACTCGATCCACATCGGCCGTGCGGAACTGGCGCTGTCCACTGGCTGTACGCTCAGGTCGCATGAGTCCTACCGACTCGTAGTAGCGCAACGATCGGATGCTTGAACCGGTTAGCTCGGACAGCTCTCCGATCCTCATCTCTTGCCCCTCACGTTGATGTCAGGAACTATCGTAGCGGTACGTCGACGGGCTCGGGACGGTCGTTGACGAGGCGCGGTGCTATGCGATCCGAAAGCCGCCGGCCGCATCTCGGTTATGGGTTGGGAGTGAACACGTGACAGATTCGGCACCGCCAACGGAGCCAAGAACCAGACGACCCCGGCCGGCTCTCTGGTCGTTCGCTGTGCGGATCGTCGCGCCCATCGCAGTGTTCGTCGTCGGCGTCCTCGTCGCGGTGACGGTACTGTCCGCTGGAACCCCTGGTGAGGTATCGACATTGCTCGGCCGGATCACGAGCGGCGCGAGCATTTCGATCGCGGTGATAGTCACCGTGGTGCTGCTCACACGTCGCGTCGACCGCAGATCCCTTCGCGAAATCGGCATGACGCCACCGTCCTACGTTGTGCGCTCAGTCGCGATCGGCGCTGCCGTCTGGGCTCTGGTGGCGGTCCCCTCGTTCGCGATCTTCGCCCTGACCGGAGCTTCCATCGAGATCACGGCGACCAGCGGGGAGTTCTGGGTCATTCTCGGCCTGCTCATCGTCGCGGTGCTGCTCACCGAGGCCGTGCCGGAGGAGCTTGTGTTCCGAGGCTACGTCACCCGTGTCCTCGACGAACGATTCCGCGGCTGGTGGGTCATCATCGCCCAGTCAGCGCTATTTGCCACCACCGCCGTTCTCCTCCACGGCGCGGTGCCATCGATCATCGATCTGTCGCTCTACATCGGGCTGGGAGTGGGGCTCGGCTACATCCGCCTCGTCACCGGGTCAGTGTGGACGACGGTCGGGTTCCACACGGCATTCCAGACGGTTTCGCAGATGCTGCTCACGCACGACGTGGTCACATTCGGCGGCTCTCAACTGCAAGTGATGCTCGCAACCGGAGCGATCCCTTTCGGCGTCGGCGTGATTCTCTTCTCAATTCTCGCTTCCTCGCACCCGCGACTCTTCACCCCATGGCGCACGAACGACGCCGCGTAGGTCGTGCAGCCGACATGACCGTTCTCGATCTGTCTACCGGTGAGGGACTGTGGACAGCGGCGATTGTCGTATGTGGTGGACGTTTCTGAGGCGTCGAAAGCGCGTCAAGGACTGCATGGTTTCGCGAATAGGACCCGCATGACTTGATCTCAGCAGGACTGTCGCGTACCGGCGGGCGGGCAGCATGCCAAAAGATACGTGCGGAGCCCGTCCATTGCATGGAGGATACGGTCCGGGTCGACCCGGTAGTAGACCGTCTTCCACTCGCGACGAGACGTGAGAATTCCAGTTTCGCGCAGAGTAGAAAGGTGCGCCGAAGTCGCGGATTGAGCCAGACCCAGCCGCTCGGCCACTTGGCCCACAGTCAGCTCCGTATCGCCCTGAAAAAGGAACAGGATCTCCTGGCGCTTCGGGTTCGCCAAAGCTTTCAGAAAGCCATGGACCTCAGCCCCGAACGGCTTGCTTGGTGCATCCATGCGTCCATCATGCCTCGCCTGCCTCAATATCGCGTCCCGCACATCGTTGTCCTGACATTTCCGCAGCCAATCAGTTCCGGCCGAACGGAGCGCCAACCCTCTAAGTATCACAGCGTCATATATGAATGTGACGCTATGATATTGCTATGACACGCATACGACCCTCTGTTCTTATCGTTGGCGCTGGCCAGTCCGGACTTACCGCTGCTCGCGCAGTTCGAGACATCGGTTTGACTCCGATTGTGTTGGAGGCCGGGATGCGCGCATCCGGCTCGTGGCCCAAGTACTACGACAGTCTGCGTACGTTCTCCCCGGCTCGCTTCAGCGCAATACCGGGCTGGGAGCCAATCTCTGTCGATCCCGACAGCTACCCGGAACGGGACGCTGTGGCCGCGTATCTCGAGGGCTTCGCACGCAGCTTGGACGTCGACATCCGGACGAACACCCGCGTCGCTGACATCGTCCGATCTAAGCATGGGTTTCTCGTGCGCACCTCCGCCGGGGAAGATTTCGATGCAAGCGCTGTGGTCGCCGCCAGCGGTTCCTTCAGCAACCCTCGCCGACCCGCCCTCCCGGGGCAGGACTCCTTCACCGGCGAGATCCTGCACGTAGTTGACTACAGCCGACCCGATGCCTTCGCAGGTCAACGGGTGGTCGTCGTCGGTGGCGGCAACTCGGCAGTGCAGGTCGGCCACGAGCTGGCCCAGATCGCTACCGTCACCCTTGCCACCAACAATCCGATCAATTTTGTCGACCAGCGTCCCGATGGCCGCGATCTGCACCACCTGTTGGTCGCGGGGTTCGACCAACTTCCTCCAGAATGGTTCATTCCGTTCATGGCAGGCCCCCTCACGATAGACATCGGCAACTACCGTGCTGCATTCGAAGCAGCGGTTCTCGATCGACGCCAAGTGTTTGCGGCGCTGGACGGCGATCACGTCATCTGGTCGAATGGGAGCCGCGAGCGAGTGGATACGGTTCTCCTCGCCACCGGATACCGACCGAACTTGGGGTATCTCGCCACGCTGGGGGCCGTTGACGAGCGGGGGAACCCAAAGCACAAGGGTGGCATCTCCACTACTCATCCAGGGCTCGCGTATGTCGGGCTGGAGTTTCAGCGCACATTCGCCTCCAACACGCTCAGAGGCGTGGATTCGGATGCCCGGTTCATAGCCCCCGCGTTGCGCGCCTATGCCGACAGACTCCATGTCGCTTTCCGCTGAGCCACCCCCCGACGGCCTCACCCAGGCCGGTCGCCCTCACAAGCGTTCACGCCGGACAGTGCTAATCACCCTGTGTTTGACGCAGATCGTCAGCTGGGGAGTGCTCTTCTACGCCTTCCCGGTGCTAGTCGGCGAGATCACGACTGACACTGGGTGGTCCGCCACCGCTGTGACGCTGGCATTCTCCGGTGGTCTGATTATCTCTGCCATTGTCGGGGTGCCGGTTGGACGATGGCTCGACCACCGCGGGCCCCGAGTGGTTATGACCGCAGGATCTTCCCTAGCAGCCGCCACCGTACCGGCGATCGCGCTCGCACCGACGCTGCTGTGGTTCGCTGTCGCGTGGTCGATCGCTGGGGTTGCTCAGGCGTTAGTCCTGTACAAGCCGGCATTCGCTGCACTCACAGGCTGGTACACCGAGCACCGCGTTCGCGCACTCACAACACTGACTGTCGTGGCGGGCCTCTCGAGCACCGTCTTCGCTCCGCTGACGGCCGCCTTGGCATCGAACGTGGGCTGGCGGGGTACATACCTCGTCCTTGGGATCGTTCTGGCGGTCGTCACCATTCCAGCTCACGCCATTGGTCTCAACCGCCCGTGGCCAGGGGTCACCCGCTTGTCCGGACACGCGCTGGACTCCCTTGCGGGGGCCGCGACGGCCAAAGCGGTGATGAGATCTCCGTCGTTCATCTGCCTCGCCGGAGCCATGGCACTCGCGACGTTCGCACTGTTCGCCGCCACCTTCTTCCTCGTACCGATGCTGACCGGCCGGGGGATGGACATCAGGACCGCGGCGTGGGCGCTTGGGCTGAGTGGCGCCGGCCAGCTGCTCGGCAGATTCGGATACGGCACCCTCGCCAGACGCACGGGACCTACTTTGCGGGCAGTGCTAATCCTCACCGTGGGTGGCTTCGCCATCGCCGCAACCGCCGTGATCAGCGCGCCCGCCGCTGCGGTATTCGTCGTCGTTACTATCCTCGGTGCCGCGCGCGGAGCGTTCACTTTGTTGGAGGCCACCGCGGTCACCGACCGCTGGGGATCGGCCGGCTTCGGTGCGCTCTACGGCGTGTTTAGCGCGCCATCGACCGTTGCCATTGCAGTCGGTCCCGCCGCGGGCGCCTGGCTCGCCGGAAGGTTCGGTGGCGAATTCCCCCTCTTCGCGATGCTTGCGATCCTGATGCTCGCGGCAGCTCTAGCAATCAATCTCGATCACGCGGCGCGAAGAGCCCGCGACGGCCGCACCTCGCACTCCTAATCGTGCATCGCGCTGAGCTGCCACTTCCTGTGCCGCGAGGCGCATCGTACGGTCCGAGTGTTTCCCCGTCGAATTCAGGTGGCGAATCTCTGCCCAATCATCCAATTTGATCACCTTCCATAATGGTTGGTGGCCCTGTTTTCAGTTGGCACAAGTGGCCCTATTTTCGGTCGGCGTTAACAACTTTGCCTTTAAAGTCCGAGGTGCCTGCAACTATGGGTTGAATTCGTAAACCAGCGGGCTGCTCCAGGCACCTGCATAGACAACAGGTAACCGTCACGAAGACACAAGTACCTGTATCGCATCCCACGGCCGGGAACCCAGCGATCACCCGACCGAGGAGAGACCGTGAATAACACGGAGGAACACGAATCTGCGGGCCACCCCGCAAACGAAACACCCTTCCTAACGGAAGAGCAAGCCGCTGCCCGCCTTCAGATTTCGCCGAGCTCATTGCGCGCTTGGCGCGTGCGACGCATTGGGCCCGTGTATCTAAAGCTCGGCCTGGGCACGTACGGCAATATCAGCACTCGTGAGAAGGAAGGAGTGTGGACTGCATACGCGCGCTACCGTGACAGCGACGGAATAGTTCGCGCTGCCACCCGCACTGATACCTCGAAAACCCGGGCCGTCGACAAGCTCAAGATTGCTCTCCGCGATCGTGCCCACCAAGCTGGGAGTGATGATATCTCTGCTTCCACAAAGATTGCGACTCTGGTGGATCTCTGGATGGAATCGAAACCAGGCGAGAGGAAGTTTTCGGCCGGAACCCTCGGCACGTACGAGCACGTCATCCGCACCGTAATCAAACCTGGAATCGGCGAGCTTCGAATTGGCGAACTCACCGTTGGCCGGCTCGACCGATGGATGTCGGAGGAGCATCAAAAGCGACCGGGTCGTGCCAAGACCGCACGTACCGTCGTGAAGCAGGCTCTGGACATGGCTGCGAGAAGGGACGCCCTTGCGGTTAACCCCATGCTGGCTGTTTCGAAGCAGATGAAGAAAACATCGAAGCCTCGGGCAGTGACCGAAGATGAACTGACCCGACTCCGCTCTGCATTCGGAGGACAGCGCCAACCAGGTCCGCTGGCCGACATGTCAGAGACCATGCTCGGACTCGGGCTGCGCATCGGGGAGGCGCTCGCGCTGATCGTTGATGACCTGGACCTCGACAACCCAGGCTCCCCCAGGGTGAGGATCGCGGCAACGGTCTCTCAACCTGCAGGCGGCACGTTGTTCAGGCAGCCCTACCCAAAATCCGGCCCAACTCCGAGCGGTTCGGCATTCCACCGGACTGGGTCGAGGAGGTACTCAGGCAGAGAGCTCAATCGGCCGGACCATCTGGCCTGCTCTTTGCGACTCGGAATGACTCCCTCCTCTCGCCCTCGAACGTACGCCGCGCGTTGCGAAATGTCCGCACTAAGGCCGAGCTCGAATGGATGAGCTCACATAACTTCCGGAAGACCACCGCGACTACTGTCGAGCGTTCGTACGGCCTAGAGGTCGCTCGGCAGATCATGGATCACGACGATTCGAGAATCACCAAAGAGTTTTATGTCGAGACGAGGAAGAATGAGCTACCCGACGTGCGAGGGGCGCTTGAGAGTCTGCGCCCAGGAGGAATGAGGCCACCCGCGGTGAGCCAAGGCGAAACCGCCGAGTAAACGCAAGAGCCCGCCGTATCGGGTACACCCCCCAAGAAAGCAAGCCCCGTACTTCGCTAGAGGTACGGGGCTTTTCGGTACACCCCCCGGGACTTGAACCCGGAACCCACTGATTAAGAGTCAGTTGCTCTGCCAATTGAGCTAGAGGTG
>JBBDSS010000008.1:0-37182 GCA_040904805.1 Homoserinimonas sp.
GACACCGCTGTCCCGCCCTCGTAGCTCAGGGGATAGAGCAGGAGCCTTCTAATCTGAGGGCTGACCTTCTGGGCCTTTGCCCGTCATGAGCCAGTAGAGATCCACGCCGGTACGTGCGCTGATGCTCATCACTGCCTGTGGGTAGTTGCGCGGCATAGCGCCCTCTTCCCACTGTGACCAGGAGTTGGCGGAGAGCTCGCATTCGGCGGATGCCTCTTTGAGGTTCCAGCCCATCTTCCAGCGGACAAGCGCGAGGCGTGCGCCGAAGGACTCTGTGTCGGGTACCCAGCTTTTGGTGCTGGTTGTGCCTGTATTCGTCATGCGCTGATTCTGACACATATCGCGCATCACGCGCAATAGTCCCCTAAATGGTGACATTCACGGCATGTTGCACTTGACACTAGATGCGCGCTATGTCCATACTTCTCGACATGACGCAAGAAGTAGTGAATATCACCACTAGCGAGGTCGCCCAGCTGGCTCGGGTGGACACCTCGACGGTTCGTCGTTGGGTCGAGCGGGGCCTGCTGAAGCCGGCGATGAAGCTTCCCGGTGGTCACTACAGGTTCGACCGCTCTGTGGTCACTGCCTTGCTCAACCCTACGTCTGCCGTTTCCCCCGAGGTGGCAGATCACAAGGAAGCCCCTGCTGAGTCTGCATCCCCCGCGGACTCGGTGGGGGCTTCTTCACGTTCCGCAGCGTAGTTCGTCCGTGCCGGACCCGAACCGGCGCGGCCTGTTTTCCCGAAGAGAGAAGAGAGAGTCATGGAGAAGGTTGACGTTCCCCTTGAGGTGGCGCGGGCGGTGTTGTTCCACTTCGGTGACGACAAGCTCGGTGTGGAGCCGGGGTCGTTCGTTACTCGTCTGCTGTCCACGCTGTCGGCTGCTGACGAGACGAACCGGGCGAAGCTGCACCAGGTGTTCCCGGAGTACGTGTACGCGTTCCATTGTGTGCAGCGTGAGTACTGGGGTTTGGAGTGGCTCAGGTCGAAGGTGAAGGCTGCTGAGGTTCCTGACCGGTCGCGTCCGGTGGATCTGTTTGAGAGTGCGGCGCAGTCGTGAGGGCGGCTGAGCGGTTTCGTCGTGAGCAGATGAAGACTCGCAGCACGTTTGAGCCGATGCCGAAGCGGCCGTCGACGGATGTGGAGGCGGTGGAGGCACCGACGAATCACGGATTGCCGTCGATTTTTTACGGGTTCTTGGCTGTGGTGGGGCTGTTGCTGTTCGGCTTCATCGTGTTCTTGGCTGCTGTGGCGGTGTACCGGTGAGCCGGGAGGGTGTCCGGGAGGGTGTGAAGGAGACCGCGTTCTTGGTGGTGTGCATCATCTTGGTGGTCTGGTTCGCATGGTGGCTGGCATGAGCCGGGTGGAGGAGCAGATCCAGCACCTGGACTTTGTCCCGCAGCTGCTCTGTGACCGTCGCGCGAATCCATCTGCGGTGCGCTGCGGGAAGCCGGCGACGTGGACGGCGACGTGCAACGGCTGCGGTGTAGGCGCCGTGGTGTGCGGCCGGTGCCGCTTGTACCTGGAGGTGTTGCCTCACGTGGCGCACCGGTGTGGTGCTGCTGGGGATCCGCAGAAGGTTCTGACGTTTGACCGGGTGGTGGCGGAGTGAGCGTCATGGAGGACGTCGACGTGGAGTCGATCGAGCATCTGGACTTCGAGGTGCCGTGTTCGCTGCAGGTGAAGATCGTGCTGCTCGGGGCGTGGCTGCCCGGAAAGCCGAAGAAGTGTGAGGAGCCGGCCGTTGAGCTGATCACCTGCAGGAAGTGTGCCCGGACGGGGACGGTGTGCGGGCCGCATGGTCGGTGGTTGCGGGTGGCGGGGAATGTGTCGTGTCAGTGCGGTCTGTCTGGGGCTGGCGTGGTCGTGTTCGGCTTCAAGCCGTTGGGCGGTGCCTGAGATGGACGTCTACGGGATCGATCCGAGTTTGACGTGCACGGGCCTGGCGAAGACGACGCCGGCGGGTGTGGTGCTCACGAAGCGGGTGAAGACGGCACCAGACGGTGACGATCTGAGCGCGATCGCGAGACGTATCAGGTACATCACCTCGCAGGTGGTGCAGTTCGCACCGGCGGAGTGCTTGACGGTGGTCGAGGCCCCGCTGATCCCGCGTGGGCATTCGTCGGGAGCTGTGCTGGAGCGCGCTTGGTTGTTCGGGTTCATCGTCGACCAACTGATGCGCCGTGGGGCGATCGTGCGGGTGCGTCAGGCGACCCGAGCAATGTACGCGACAGACAACGGGCGGGCGTCGAAAGCCGAGGTGAAGGCCGCGATGCGTGCCAAGTTCCCGGCTGTGGCGATCCCGGACGACAACGTTGCCGATGCTCTGGCCATGGCGGCTATGGGTGCTCGGTGGTTGGGCGAGCCGATCGACGGTGAGCCGAGCAAGAAGCAAGTGCAGGCGATGGCCGCAGTCCTGTGGCCAGTGACGAAGGAGAGAAGCGCATGACGGTTCAGATTCAGCCGGCGAAGCCGAAGGACCAGCACAACGGTTTGGCGGCGATCGAGGAGGACATTCTCGGGGCGAAGAAGGGTGAGACGATCACGGCGATTGTGACGTTCGAGCGGGTGAAGCGGGTCGAGGACGAGTCGAAGGACGAGACGTACCCGGTGCTCAGGATGCGGCACATCGAGCCGATCCGCACGGAGGAGGCGCTGGGCGAGGCTCAGGCGCTGCAGCTGGCGGCGTATCAGTCGCGGACTGGTGAGATCGAGTTGGATCTGGACTTCGACGGTGAAGGCGAGGGCGACGAATGAGTGCCATCAATGTGGGCGCGGCAGTGTTCTCCGGGCTGACCGGCGTCGCGGTGCTGATCATCGGTATCCGCGGCGGTCGGGTCGGTCTGACGCTGCTGAGGCTGTTGTGCATTGTGCTCGCTACTATCAACGTCGCGATCGTCGTGGGGCAGGTGACGTCGTGAGCATGTTGGTGGAGCACTCGGTGCTCGTCGAACTCGAGCAGCGTGCTGGCGCATCCGACAAGGACCGTGCCGCATGGATGGCCGAGCGTGACGGCGGTGTCACTGCGACGAACATCCGCGACCTGTACATGGGCAAGATCAGCATGACTGAGCTGGCCGCGCAGAAGCTCGGCATCCGCCCGAACACGTTCACTGGGAACCAGTACACGGCGTGGGGAGTGAAGCGCGAGCCGATCATCGCAGCCTGGGTGGAACAGCGGTTAGGGATCCGCGACGAGCACCGAGTGTTTCGCGCTGCAGATAACCCTCGGTTCTTGGCGTCACCGGATGGGGTGGGTGTCGGCTTCAACGGTGACCTGCTGGTGGCGGAGATCAAGACAGGCAAGGACGACCTGCACCCGCATGGTGAGGCGTTCCGTCTCAAGGGGTACTGGATCCAGATGCTGTGGTCGATGCGGGTCACAGGCGCTAGGCGGTGCCTGTACGCGTGGGAGCAGCATGACTCGGACTGGCAGGACCGCGGAGGCCAGTTCTTGGAGCCGGCACCGATGCAGTCTGAGCCGTTGTTCGCGTGGATTGAGTATCGGGCAGACATCGCGGCCGAGCTGGACAAGCTCGCGCTGGAGTTCCTGGCTGTGCTGGATGAGACTCGCGCCGCTGTTGAGGCGGGCGAGGAGCCGGTCATCGATGAGGACCTGGACACGGACGCGGTGAACTACCTGCGCGGGCTCGCTTTGGAGAAGGAGGGTGCGGAGCTGAAGACGTCGGCGTTCGCTTCGATCAAGGCGCGGCTGGCTGGGCATGCGACGTTCCAGCAGGTGTCGTCGTTGGCGCGGGTGACGTGGACGCGTGGCGGCACAGACACGGTCGCCGGTTCGGTGGTCGATGAGGAGGCTGCGCGCGCTGCTGACCCGAAGGTGTTCGAGGTTCTGGCGAAAGCGGAGACGGCTGCTGAGCGTGCGTCTGCCCGGTTGGTGAAGGCGCAGAAGGCGGTGGAGGTCGTGCTAGCGGAGACGGCTAAGCCGGGTCTGGTGAAGAAGACGGTGCGGGAGAACTTGACGGTTCGCCCGGTGAAGGAGACGAAGAAGTGAGTACGACAGAGGTAGTGCGCTCAACGAGCAGCGCACTTGAACGGCTGCCCGAAGACTCGAACGCGGCAGAGTGGACGCCCCCGCAGAGAGCGCTCATGCAGCAGCTGGGGTTGATCAACAGATCCAACTGGAAGGGTCCTCTGCCGGACGCTCCGGCTGGTGTGGTCGAGGCGTTCTTGATGCAGTGTCGTCGGAACCGGTTGGACCCTGCGGCGCGACAGATTTACGCGGCGGAGATGGGCGGCAAGTGGACGGTGCTGATCAGCATTGATGGGTTCCGTTTGATCGCGGACCGGTCGGGTCTGTACCAGGGGAAGAAGCCGACCCTGTGGTGTGGTGCTGACGGCGTGTGGACGGATGTGTGGCTGTCTGATCAGCCTCCTGCGGCCGCGAAGATCGCGGTGATGCGGGATGGGTTCTCTGAGCCGCTGGTGGCCGTTGCGACGTATGCCGGCTACTGCCCTCGCGATAACAAGTCGGGCGAGCTGAAGCCGTCTGGTCAGTGGAAGAACAACGCATCGAACCAGCTGGCGAAGGTTGCGGAGATGCTGGCGCTCCGTCAGGCGTTCCCCAACGAGCTGTCTGGGCTCTACGGAACGGAGGAGATGGATCAGGCTCGTGTGCCGCAGTCGTCGGGTCGGGCAGAGCGGTCGGCTGCTCCGGCTGTGGACGCTCCGGCGCAGGTGGCGATCGTCACTCCGAAGGTTTCTCGTGATTGGGGTGCTGAGGCCCAGTCGATCGACAGCCTGGCTGCTCTCACCGCTCTCGCGGAGGAGGCGCAGGCCGCGGGCGAGATCGGGCTGGTGATCGGTCTGGCCGGTGACAACGATGACGGGTCGGCGCACACGGTGATGGATGTCCTGCGGATGCGGAAGGCGGAGCTGGAGCAGCCGGTGCAGGAGCCGCTGGTGGATGTGCCGGCGTCGGTGCCGAAGAAGCGGCAGTGGGTGCGTGAGGCTCGCGGGCTGAAGACGCGAGCTGAGGTTGTGGCTCTGATGCAGGAGGCGATCGCTGCGGGTGCGCCAGCTCACCTGGTGGAGGAGTTGGAGGCGATCGCGAACACCCTGCCGGATCAGGATGCATCGACTGTTGATGCTCCGGGTTGGGCTGCTGAGCAGGGTGCCGAGGGTGAGTCGGAGTGGGTGGAGGATCCGGCGACTGGTGAGTGGGTGGAGCAGGAGCCTGCTGGTGTTCTGGATGAGTCGATCGGTTCGGACTCATGAGCGCCATCGACCACAAGGCCGAGGCTGAGCGTCTGCTCGCCAAGGGCAGAGAGGTCGTCGCGGAGTTGCGTGAGGCGCACTCTGCCGGACGGATTGAGCGTGCGGACGAGTTGGGCAAGCAGGCGACGGGTATCTGGGCTCAGGCGCAGGCTGAGGCGACGCTCGCTCTGGTGGAGCAGCAACGCGTCGGCAACCTCCTCGCGCTAATCGAGCCCGAAGACCCCCGCAGCTACGACTGCTGGCCGGACATCCGGGAAGGGCTGGGTTTGTCGTGATTGATCCCGGCACTGGTGAGGTGATCACCGACCCGAAGGGGCGACCCGTTGTTGACCCGGAGGAGATCGAGGCTCAGGCGGAGTGGGCTCGTGCCCGGTTGGCTGCCGCTCCGGTGTCGGGGCAGATCAAGACGCCGGATGCGGTGATCGAGGACTTGGAGTGGGCGAAGCATTTGTCTGCGAAGAGTGCGGTGATTATCCGGGATGCGGATAAGTCGAAGCGGGCGATCGCCAGGGTGCATTCGTTGGCGCATGGGAAGGCGTTGAAGTCGTCGACGGCGAAGAGTGCGGAGCTGCGTGAGGCTGACGCGGCTGCGACGACGGAGGAGACACGCGTGTTGCTGGATGCGGCGGAGGTGGCGTATCAGTTCGCGCGTGATGTGGCGCGGTCGGTGGAGTCGTCGACGTCGGCCATTCAGACGCAGGCGTCGATGGTGAAGGTCACCTATGGGCTGGCCGGGAGTGGGAGAGAGCAATGACTGAGACGTTGAACTACACGGGTCAGCTGGTCGTGACGACGTGCTGGTGCGGGATGAGGCAGGCGATCCCATCGGAGTTGATGCGGATGGCGGAGCACACAGGGACAGCCGTCTACTGCCCTGTTGGGCACACCTGGGTGGTGAAGGAGACCGAAGCGGACCGGCTCAAGAAGCAGCTGGCGCGCCAGAAGGAAATCACCGGGTTCGCCTATGCGAGCAACACGTCGCTGCGCGACCAGCTCGCATCTGCGGAACGAAGCCGTGCTGCGCTGAAGGGCCACCTGACACGGGCGCGGAACAGGATCGCGAACGGTGTGTGCCCGGTCGGGAACTGCCGCCGTCACTTCGACAATGTGCAGGCGCATATCGCGTCGGAGCATCCGGAGTGGCATGTGACGGACCCTGAGACGGGGAAGGCGGCTGTGCTGTGAGCGGGCTGGAGCGGCCTGAGGAGGTCGTGGACTGGTCGGCTGTGGAAGTGCTGGCTGAGGTCACAGCGGAGCGGGATAGGGCTCGTGCGACAGCTGTGCGGTTGGAGCAAGAACTAGCCGAGGTCGAGCGGCAGCACATGGTGTTCGTCGAGGCCGGCGCTGACACCTTCCGTGGGGCGTGCTCGTGCGGTTGGCGCGGCACCCGCAACTCCTGGAGGCAGATAAGCACCTTCGCTCGTGGACATGCGGCTGAGGACGCTGCTGAGCACGGTCTGGCGGTGTGGTGATGACCGCGTTGGAGAAGCAGTGTCAGCGGGTGCGCACCCTGGTGGAGGATGCCGGGTTCGTCCTGGCCATGAGTCTCGACCGGGCGGGGATGTTCCGGATCCTCGCGAACGACAGTAGGGCGTCGGTGGTGGCGTCTGTGTCGGTGACGGGGTCGGGGTTCCGGGCGTTCTTCCCGGGTCAGCAGTTGCAGGTGGCAACGGCCACCGAGTTGGTTGATGCGTTGGAGCGGTTCGAGGCAGCATCATGAGCGACTTCAGCTGCCCTCCGGAGCATCGTCACGGTGCGACCAGCACCTGCTACAACACGCACGGCTGCCGCTGTGGAATCTGCCGCGGAGCAAAGAGCAGCAACCGCAGCGGGTACGACTGGGAGACCAGGCGTCGCTTGGGCAGGGACGTCTGGATTCCGGCGACGGGGACGATGCGTCGACTCCAGGCGCTCGCGGTCATCGGCTGGTCGACTGCGGAGATCGCCGCCCGAATGGACTCCCATTACCGGCCGCTGCAGAAGGTTCGGGCGGGTGAGCGTGAGTGTGTGCGCATGTCGACGGCTCGTCGTGTGGCGGTGGTGTTCGAGGAGTTGTGCATGCAGGTTCGGCATGACAGGGCCGCGCGGATCGCGCGATTCCACGCGCTTTCTCATGGGTGGGTTCCGCCTCTCGCGTGGAACGACATCGATCGCGACCGTCAGCCGGCTATGAGACGGAGTGCATCATGAGCGTCCTCGATCGTCTCGTTGACGGGTTCCCGCATGGCCTGCCGGCTGGGTATGAGCAGGGGTGTCGGGGTGCGCGTGAGTGCGTGAACTACGACACGGAGCTGCCGTTGTGCCGGGACGCGGCTATCCGGTACCGATCGGATTACGGGTACAAGAAGCTCGTCGACCAGGGGATGTCGCCGGCAGAGATTCTCGAGGCAGAGCGTGCTGCTGCTGAGGCTGTTCGTCCGCAGGTGCTCGCGGCAAGGCATGCGCGTGCTGTGGATGCTGAGCGTGTACGGCTGGCCGCGGAGGAGAAGGAGCGCGCCAAAGCTGAGCGGGCCGCTGCCCGTGAGCAGGCACGCCTGGATCGTGCAGCCGAGCGTGCAGCAGCGAAGCGGTCGAGGGCAGAGCAGGTCGAGTTCGAGCGTGCAGCGCGGGAGCGTGAGGCCGCTGAGCATGAGGCTGAGCTTGAGCAAGCTCGTGCCGCTGGCGAGTACTACCAGGCGTTGTCTGCGTGGGAGAAGGCGAAGGCGGCACATCGGGAGGGTGTGAAGGCTGCACGCGCGAGTCTGCGCGGGGCGCGCAAAGAGTTGTCGGCTGCGCAGGAGCGCCTGCAGGAGTGTGTGGGGGTGGTCGCGGATGCTGAGGCGGCACTTGCTGAGGCGGAGACTGCGGTGGTGCCGCGGAAGCCTCGCCAGGTGAAAGAGAAGCCGGTTCGTGTGCCGCGGGTGGCCAAGGAGAAGGCGGAGCGGAAGCCGCGTGCAGTGGCTGGTCCGAAGCACGGGTCGATGTACGGCTGGCAGCGGGGTTGCAAGACGATCGAGGGCTGCCCTGAGCATGCGGCCGGTCGTCTCTCGTGTGTGGAGGTGAACCGTGAGTACCACCGGGAGTATGCGGCGAAGCGGAAAGCCGCCGGCGGTGGTCGGTTGACGGATGGGCAGCTGGTGCACGGCACGGCCAGTGGGTATGCGGCGGGCTGCAGGAAGCGTTCTGAGTGTCCTGGCGGGGCCCTGGATGGGGTGAAGTGTGCGGATGCGTCGTTGGCGGTGGAGCGCGAGCGGCGCCGGCGTGCGGGGATCGGACCTGCTCCGGAGATGGTGGATGCGGCGCCTGTGCTTGAGCGGGTGCGGTCGTTGATGGCTGGCGGGGAGCCGTTGTTGGCGATCGCTGCTCGCGCGGACGTGTCGAAGACGGTGTTGAAGAACGTGGTGTACGGGCGTTCTGGTGATCGCCGTGGCGAGAGGTCGTCGCAGGTGAGTGCTGAGAACGCGAAGAAGATTCTGGCCTTGTCGGCCGAGTAACCCGAAGAGAGATGAGAGAGCAATGAGTGCAGGAACTATCGTCCAGGTCGACCCGGCCACACTGACCATCGCCCTGAATGTGCGCACTGACGCGAAGGTGGATAAGGAGTTCGTGGCGTCGATCAAGACGCTCGGGATACTGCAGCCGCCGATGGTCACCGCGAATGCTGATGGTGGGTACGACGTCGTGCACGTGTCATCCGGTGCCATTGGTGCCGAAGGTGGATCCGTTCGCGAATCTGTTTGGTGGGTTTGACGGGGATGATGCCGCGTGAAGCTTCGTATGCCCCGCGTCGTGGTCTGCACGGCGGCTGAGCGTCCCCCGGTGGTCTTTCCGAACGTCTACTACGGGTCGCAGGTGATCGGCCTGTGTGTGCGACTGCGCGGACGTCGGTATCTGTCCGTCGTGTGGGCGCGGCCGTCCGTGCCGAAGCCGTTGGAGTGCAAGGAGTGCGGTCACCCGGTGCCTTATGCGGGGAGTCGGCGTGAGCAGGCTGAGCGTGCGTTCGATCACTGGCAGGTGGTGCACGGTGGCTGAGCCGACACCCGTCGTCCGGGCCGTCACTTACGAGCGCGACAGGGAGCGGTGCTGTTCGTGCGGTGCCCGGGTCGCGTTGCAGTACCAGCACCGGCAGGCGACGGGCATGGGCGGGTCGAAGGTGCGGCCGCGGTATGAGCAGGGGGTGACGACCTGTGCTGTATGCAATCCGCGGTATGAGTCCGACCTGCAGTCGAAGGCGTTGGCGTGCGGGTGGAAGGTGCGCGGCTGGGTGAAGGACTGCACCGCGGTGCCGGTGTTCTATGCCCCGGAGTTGACCTGGTACGAGCTGACGGCTGATGGGCGCCGGTTGGCGATCACTCCGGTGCGGGCGTCGGCGATGATGCGCGACGTGTATGGGGCTGAGTACGAGGCATGGGTGGAGGCAGCAGCGTGAGCGACAAGACACTGACAGCAGAGATGCTGGCACGCCTGCAGCGGCACTACATCAAGCCTGGGGAGCTGATGCCTGGCGGGATGTTCATCCCCGAGGTGACGCTCGCAGGACGGCGCGCTGACGCTCTCTACGTGGGGTTCTTCGCCTCCCGCGGGAAGTTCCTTGTCGGGCACGAAGTGAAGGTGTCACGCGCTGACTGGCTGCACGAACTGGCACAACCGGAGAAGGCCGAGATCTGGTTCCGTGAGTGCCACTCCTGGTACCTGGTGGCGGCCCCCCACGAGTCGATCGTGCGCGAGGGCGAGCTGCCTCCCGGCTGGGGCCTGATGGTGCCCGGCCCATCGAAGACGCGCATGAAGGTCCTAGTGAAGGCGGAGCAGCGCCCAGACACCTGCCCATCGTGGCCGGCGACGCACGCGATCGTACAGCGGGTGGACTCGCTGCGAATGGATGCGATCACCGCTGACCGGGAGAAGCAGCGCACGGCGTCTGAGGTTCTGATCGCTGAGCGTGTCGAGGCTCGGTTGAAGTACGAGTCAGGTTCCGAGCGTGACCGGGAACGGGCAGACCGTGCGGAGGCGTTGCTGGCGGAGGTGCAGGCCATTCTCGGGTTCGAGGTGCGTGAGAGCCGCATGGCTTGGGGTGAGGACCAGGTGAGCGTCGACCTTCTCCGGTCGTCGTTCGGAGCGTGGCTGGCCGCTGAGAAGGCGGTGCGTGACGGCATCGGCTCACATCGTCTGTCTGCTGTGAGGTCGGTACGGGAGACGCTCAAGCAGGTCGAAGAGGACTTGGGCGCGCTGATAGGGAAGGTGTCCTGATGGGCGACAGCTGGTCGTTTCTGGCGCAATACGACGGCACCTGCGGCCGCTGTGAGGAGTCAGTCAAGGGGCAACGGGTGAAGTACGTCGACGGTGAGCTGGTGCACACGGGCTGTGCGGATGGTGAAGGGGTGTTGACGGTCACCCGCAAGGAAGTGGTGTGTGAGGAGTGCTTCATCGTGAAGCCGTGTGGATGCGAGGAGGAGCAGAAGTGAGTGAGCAGGCAGAAGGCAGACCGTCCGGCGTCGAGCTGAGGGACGCCTACTGCGATGCGTTCCTCCTGGAGTGGATCGCCTGGGAGAAGGATGCGGGGTTCCCGTTCAGGGTGCCATCAGACGTTGAGAAGCAACTGGAGAAGTGGCGCGTGGTGTACAGGGTCCCGCTGGAGCAGATCATCGAGGCGGTCGGTATCGCATGGGCGTCGACCGCTGACGACCCGTGGCTGTACTTCTGCGGCGTGGTCTGGAACAAGATCAGGCAGGCAACGGCAGCTGGGTTCGAGAGCGGGCGGGTGCTCTGATGGTCTGGTTCATTGTCGATGACGGGCTCTCGACAAGCCCAAAGGTACTGAGCATCCCGCGGAGTCAACGGCTGGCCGCGATGGGGCTCTGGGCTGTCGCTGGGTCGTGGTGCGGAAAGCACCTGACTGACGGCAAGGTGCCCGGATTCATGCTCGAGGAGTGGGGCGCGGATGTGTCCCTTGGGACATGCCTGGTCGATGCCCGTTTGTGGGTGAAAACGACTGACGGGTACCGGTTCCATGACTGGGCGGCGTATCAGCAGGTTCGCGAGGATGTCGAGACGAAACGGGAGCGTGAGCGGGAGCGGAAAAAGGCGTATCGGGAGAAAAGGGCTGGTCAGAAGGGTGAAAGTCCCACAGGGACAGACGCTGGGACAGACGCGGGACAAGAGCGTCCGTCCCGTAGGGCGTCCGGCACTCCTAACCAAGCCAAACCTAGCCAAGCCAAGCCAGTTAAAGAGGGGGGCGCCGCACGCGGCTCCCGCATCCCTGATCCGTTCCTTGTCTCGACCGAGATGAGGGCATGGGCAGCCGAGAGAGCGCCGCTGGTGAATGTTGATCTGGCGACGGAGCGGTTCGTGAATTACTGGCGGGCGAAGTCCGGGAAGGACGCGAGCAAGATCGACTGGAAGCGCACCTGGAACAACTGGTTGCTGTCGGATCAGGAGAAGGCTGAGCAGCGGGGTCCGAAGGCTACTCCGTCGCAGCGGGCAATGGCGACGATCGCTCTTGGTCAAGAGCTGCAGTTCCCGAGGGCGGTCGAGGGATGATCCGTTCAGAGATGGCGTTGCTGCTCGCCAAGGTCCAGCTGGGCGACAACCGGCATGTGGACGGGCTGGTTCTCGACTACTGGCTGGACACGATCGGTGACCTGGAGTTGGACGTTGCGCTGGAGGCGTTGAAGAAGTTCCGCAGGGAGAGGCCGGGCACGTATCTGGAGCCGGGGCATCTGCTCGAGCTGTCGGGTGTGCTGGATGTGCCTGACCGGTGGGACGTCCCGGATGTCACAGACCAGGTCATTGAGGAGTCACGGTTGCGTGCGCTCGAAGCGGCGGGCGTCACCGAGGCCGAGTTCGAGGCGCGGAAGCATGACCGAGCGTGGGTGCTATCGACGTTCCCTGTGGAGCAACGGCAACTGACCTATGGCGAGGACGGTGAATCGGAGTGACCGACGAGTACACGGACGCTGACGCACCATC
Organism: Homoserinimonas sp.; assembly: GCA_040904805.1. GTDB lineage: Bacteria > Actinomycetota > Actinomycetes > Actinomycetales > Microbacteriaceae > RYN-87. The sequence continues at coordinate 12,182 of JBBDSS010000008.1, forward strand.
ACCGGAGCCGGCAGACGAACCTCTGTGGGACCTGCAGGCCGAGCAGTCCGTCCTGGGTGGGATGCTGCTGAAGAACAGCGTGGTCGACGATGTCATGGAGGAGATGATCCCGCGGGATCTGTACCAGCCGAAGCATGAGCTGATCGCCCGTGCCATCGTCACTCTGACGTCGAAGAACCTGCCGGCGGACGTCATCGCGGTCACCGACGAGCTTCGCAGGGCAGGGAACCTGGACCGATCTGGGGGAGCGCACTACCTGCACGAGCTCACGAGCATTGTGCCGACTGCGGCGAATGCCGGCTACTACGCGCACCTGGTGCACGAGCTGGCGGTGAAACGGCGTCTGGTGGAGGTCGGTACTCGCATCAAGGCGATGGGGAACGCGTCGGAGGGGCACGTCGACGAGCTGGTCGACCGGGCCCGGGTGGAGTTGGAGACGGTGGCGACGGGGAAGCGTCGCTCTGTGCAGAAGGTGGGGGACACGCTCAAGGAGCTCATTGACTCGTTGTCAGAGAAGCCGACTTATGTGGCGTCACCGTGGGAGGCGTTGGACAAGTTGATCGGTGGCTTGGAGCCGGGGTCGCTGTATGTGGTGGCGGCGCGTCCTGGCGGTGGGAAGTCGATTGCTCTGTTGCAGATCGCTGCTCGGTTGGCGCATGAGGGCATGGTGGCGATGAGTTCTCTGGAGATGCGTGAGGCGGAGTTGCAGAAGCGGTTGCTGGCGCAGTACGGGCCGGTGCACATGACGTCGTTGAAGAACCACACGTTGAACGATGACGAGTGGAAGCGGGTGGCTGAGGCGCGGGCGCGGATCCAGGATGCTCCGATCTTCATCGATGAGACGCCGGCAGTGACGTTGGCGCAGATCCGGTCGCACGCGAGGTCGGTGGCCAGGCGTGGGCCGTTGGCAGGGATCGCGGTGGACTACCTGCAGTTGGTGCACGGGGAGGGTGAGTCGCGGCAGGCGGTGGTCGGTGCGACTGCTGAGGGGTTGAAGGCTTTGGCGAAGGACATAGGTGTGCCGGTGATCGCGGCCGCGCAGTTGAAGCGTGCTGGTGAGCGTCGGGGGAAGCGTGAGCTGCCGACTCTGGATGATCTGCGGGAGTCGGGCGGTATCGAGCAGGCCGCAGATGTGGTGCTGCTGATGGACAGGGATACCAGGCGTTCTCCGCATGACGTGTCGATGGTGGTGGCGAAGTCTCGGTCGGGGGAGTCGGGGCAGTTCAAGTTGCAGTGGCAGGCGGAGTTTGCGCGGTTGCGGGATAAGCAGTGGAGCCCGAGTGCTCTGTTCGAGGAAGAGGGAATGTGATGGCGATTGTGGCGGAGTTCGAGGTTGCTCGGGCTGATTTGAATGACGAGTACGGGGTGTCTCTGTGGGTGCGGAAGAAGCTGACGGAGTTCACGCCGGATGAGGCGGAGGCGCTGGCGGAGGAGTTGTTGAGGGCGGCTGCTCAGGGGCGTGCTCTGGCGGTTGAAGATGAGGGGCCGGTGTTGGCGGATCTGCGTGCACGGCTGAGCGCTCCAGCGGTTGAGGGGGTGCTCTGATGGGCGACAAGAAGTTGGTCACCATTCCGGTACCCGTGGTCGCACCACTCGGACAAGAGGTCACCCGCGATGAGGTGCGCGCTGCATGGGAGACGTTCGTGGTGCAGCAACAGGGTGGTGGCCTCCAGTCGATCGAGGATCGCATTCTCATGGCGATTCTTCGAGCGGTGTACGAGGGCCTGCCACCGACCAGCAACGAGCCTGACACGGAGAGCACCGATGGAAACCGTTGAACTGTCCGCCCGAATGAAGCAACTCAGAACCCGCAAGCACCTCGAGCAGGCACCCGACCTAGTTGCGCACATGCTCACCCTTGTCACACCAGGCGGTGGTGGCGGTGGCGACAAGGTGTCCGGCACACGCGACATCAGCCTCCCACTCAATGCGAGGGCGTTGGAGGACGCCAACAGTGTGTACGCGCAACTGGTGAACTGGTCGATCAGTCACGCGAGGGCCCTCGGGGTGAAACCACCATCGATCGCCCTCGGCTGGGCGCGCAGGGATCGGGACTGCGACGGCTTCCCCTCCTGGGCGACCATCGGGGACGCTGCAGCACTCACTCACGACATCGCGGACTGGCTGATCATTGGTGCTGACAGAATCGCAGCCCTGACCGTCGCAGATGACTACTACGAGGACATCCGCACGATCATCACGCCTCTGTACGGGCGGTACCCGCAAGCACCACGGCGTCCGTCGTTCGCATCCCGGGAGTGCGCGGTGTGCGGCCGGAAGACCGTCATCGTGAACTTCGACGACGAGTCCGACGACGTCGCGGTGGCGTGCACCTTCTGCGGGTGGGATGTGCCTGATGCGGGGATCCACCGGTACATCGAGGAGGGGTCAGGGTGAGCAGGCTCACCATCGTCGAGGCTGCGAAGCGTGTGGAGCGCAGTCCCCGTCAGATCGAGCGGTACATCGACGCCGGCCTCCCCGTGATCAGGGTGGGCCGGCGCCGGTACGTGAAGGAGGCGGAGCTCCTGAAGTTCTTCCGGATGCACCTGCTGCAGAACCCGACCAGGAAGCGCGCAGAATGACACGCCGAAATTCACGCACGATGTCATAGTCGGCTGGTAGGCTCTTGCCTAGTGGCAAGTGTGCACCCTGAGAAATCGGGGTGCTTTGTCGTTAACCCGGGTCTCTCTCTTCTCGGGTGCACTGGTGGGACTCCCAGGCGTGCGGGCGCATACGAGATCCTGTGCTGGCAGGGACAGTCCGAGGTGGCGGTCACACGATGCTTCCTGTCCCTGCCAGCCGCACATTCTTGCCGACCACCCACTCACACACACTGCTAGGGCATCCTGGAGCGCGAGCTGGTCGGCAGCACTTCCATTTGGGGCACAGAAGGCTCCAGATTCACGACTCCACACCAAATTGCACCCGAATCTGGGGGACACCATGGATGATCGTCTCGGCTCGGGCGGCGAAATCGTGTCCGCAGGGTCCCTGCAGGCCGATCTGGCTGCTCAAGCGCAGCAGCAGGCCGACAAAACGCGGGAGGCATGGTTCGGTCCCGGCCATGAGCTGACCGCATACGCGTTGGAAGACGTCCTGGCTGCCGGCAGGCAGGTGATCTGATTGCCTCGCGTCGGCGGGACGAAGACGATCCAGTTCCGGGCGGAGATGAAAGCCCAGTGGGAGCCCCGCAACGCACCGTGCGGCATCTGTGGGCAGGCGACGATCGACTGGAACGGCCCACAGAACGCACCTGACAGCTTCGAACTCGACCACAAGCTCTCAGTGTTCAACTACCCGGAGCTAGAGTTCGAGCCGTCCAACGCACAGCCCTCTCACTGCCGCTGCAACCGCAACAAGCAGGCCGGGAATGGCCCAGCACAGGCCGGGACAACATCAGAGCAGTGGTGAGCTACTCCAGGTAGGCGACACCGGCCGCGGTAACCGTGCGGGCGAACTCACGGGCCTTCCTCTCGTCCTTCACGGGCGCGTCGGCCAGCATCACGTCCCCGTCTGGCAGGGTCACGGTCACGTACACCCGGTTCTGCTGCTTCCGCAGCACACCGCCGACGATTGCACCCAACGGTCCGGCAATGATCGCACCGGCCGCGACACGGGTCACTGTCGTGCGCTTCCCAACCTCACCCCCATGCTCGAACTCGGCCTCAGCGCCGGCCACAGACCGTTTCACCGGCATCTGACCCTTCGGGGTGTACACCAACCGTCCCGACACCAACGCCAAGTCACCCAGCACGGAGTCGTACTGGACGTGTTTCTTCGCATTTTCGCGGGCAGTCTTCAGCCCATCCATGAATCCCATACCCCTCAGGGTAGAGAGCGAGCATCACAATGATCAAGGTCACAGCCGAAGGCGGCGCACTTAACGGCAAGAGGTTCCTGGTGCATGAGTCTGCGAAGGCATTGGACAAGCACCCGGCAACCCCGAACGGCCAGTACCTGGTGAAGGGCAAGAAGGCCATCTGGACGCCGAATAAGACGACGGCCAAGACAGCCGAGGTGGAGCCGGGCACCACAGACGGCACCAAGGCGAAGCCGACAGCACCGAAGGGCAAGTGATGGCCAAGGGAGAGAGCAAGCTGACAGCTCGCCTTCTGGTTACGGTAGGCGAAGGCGAGCACGTGGAGATCGGCACGTTCGACATCCCAGTGATCATGCGCATGCCCTCGAACCAAGCTAGAGGGAAGGCACCAACGGTCACCCTCGACGTCCCAGACCTACGACCAGCACTCGCACGCGCCCTACGCGACGCAGCAGACGAGATCGACGGCTCCAACGAGCCCATGGTCGTCTAAGGGGTAGGGGCGTCCAAATCTCCACCACCCCACACCCGAGATCCATTCGCCGGTAGTGATCTTCCCCATTCGGGTTTGAAGGTTGGCGGGGTGGGCTGTTCGCGTTCGCAGAATTGTAGGTTCCTATGGCTCAGACTCCTGAGCAGCGGCGTGCGGCTGCTGCCACGCGGATGCGGGAGAAGCGTGCTCGTGAGCGTGCTGATCGTGAGGCGGCGAAGAAGGCTGCTGCGGCGAACGCGGGTAACGCGGATCCGGCGTCGACGATGCGGGATGCGGTGACGTCGGCGTTGGCGGCGATGAAGTGGTTGGTGCCGTCGGATGATGCGAGCGTGGCGCAGGCGAAGATGCTCGCTGAGGATGTTGATCTGCTGCGGCATGCTGGCGAGACGAACAAGGCGTTGTCGGCGCAGCGTGCGTTGACTGCGGTGTTGAACGATCTGGGCGGCACTCCGACTGTGCGTCTGCAGCATGAGCTTCGGTCGCTGCGGTTGGCGGCGAAGACCGGTGAGGGTGACGACGATGACAACGACAAGGGCGAAGGCGAGCAGCAGGGGGCGACGGTCTCGCAGTTCGAGCGGCCGGCGAAGCGGAAGTCGGGCTAAGCGGTACGGGTGTCAAACCCCGCGGCTGTGGACCAAGCCTCTTCGTGCGCTGACTCCGGAGACGTCGCTCGGGTTCGATGTGATCGAGTTCGCGGATTGGATCCGCAACAGGCTCGAGGAGTTGGCGGCCGAGCGGGACGAGCCGGAGCTGCTCGAGTTGGCGCCGCGCTTGTTGGAGTGGCAACGCTGGTTGCTGATTCACGCGCTCGAGTTGTTGCCTGGTCCGGAGATGGTCTTCCGGTTCCGGACGGTGCTGCTGCTGGTGGCCAGGCAGAACGGCAAGTCGACGCTGCTGATGTATCTGATTCTGTGGCGCATCTACCAGGACGGTGCCCGCACGGTGTTGGGTACGGCGCAGTCGTTGGAGACGGCGGAGAAGGCGTGGCTTGAGGCGGTCGCTGTTGCTGAGGCTGTCCCGGAGCTCGCGGACGAGATCGGGAAGGTCACGGAGGGCAAGGGGTCGCAGCTGCTGCAGCTGGACTCTGGCGAGAAGTACAAGATCGCGTCGGCTAACCGGCGCGGTGGTCGCGGGTTCTCCGGTGACCTGGTGCTGTTCGATGAGCTCCGCGAGCACCAGTCGTGGTCAGCGTGGTCGGCTGCTTCGAAGACGACGATGGCCAGACGTCGCGCGCAGGTGTGGGGTGTGTCGAATGCGGGTGACGCGTCGTCGATCGTGCTGCGGCATCTTCGCACCGTGGCTCTCGCGCAGATCAAGGGCGAGACCCCACCGGACATGCCGGAGGGCCTCGACATTGAGGGCACCGACATTGGCCTGTTCGAGTGGTCCGCCGGCACGATCGACGGCACCGAGGATGGGGCACCGCGCGGCATCTGGGATCGTGAGGGCTGGGCGGAGGCGAACCCCTCGCTCGGTTACACGATCACCGAGGCGGCGATCGCGGCGTTCGCGGCGACTGACCCTGAGTGGGAGTTCCGCACTGAGGTGCTGTGCCAGTTCGTGAACATGGTCGGGGTGGGGCCGTTCCCGAACGGGTCTTGGCAGGCGACGTCGTTGCTGACGGTGACGCGGGACACTGCGCGGCCGTTCGCGTACTGCGTGGATCTGTCGCACGACCGGACCATGGCCTATGTCGCGGTCGCGTTCTGGGACACCGATGGTCGACGCCGGGTTGAGGTTGTTGCTCAGCGCGCCGGCGTGGACTGGTTGATTCCCTGGTTCAAGTCGTCGGAGCGTCGGGTGAAGCCTGAGTTCCTGACGATGCAGACCAGGGGTGCCCCGATCTCGTCGATGATCGATGACTTCGAGGACGCCGGCTTCACCGTCACCGAGTGGGTTGGCAGTGACCTGGCCGGATGGACGGGGAAGTTCTACGACGGCATCCGCCGTGCAGTTGCTGACGACGACGCCGAGCTGGTGTTGACGCACAACGTGTGGCCGGCGATGGATATCGCGGCGAACTCCGCTCGGATCAAGGCGCTCGGTGACGGGTGGACGATCGACCGGAAGAACTCGCCTGAAGATGCTGCACCGCTCATGGCCGTCATCGGCGCTCATGGGCTGCTGATGACCAACCCCGAACCGCCTGCAGTGTCCGCCTACGAAGAGCGGGACCTGATGGTGGTCTAACCCTTGTGAGGTTCGCATGTCCGCTTTCACCCGTCTCGTTGTTCGCCGGAAGGTCGTCGTGAATTTGCGGGACGGGCAGGCAATCGAGGGTGTGTTGTTCAAGCAGTCCGGTCCGTTGCTGGTGGTGAAGAACGCAACCTTCCTCGAGGAGGGTGTCGATCCGATGCCGCTGGATGGGGACACCGTAATCGAGCGCGATCAGGTGCTCTTCATTCAGGCGCTGTAGAGGGGGCACCGATGGCATTCGCTGTCTCTAACGGGAATCTCACGTCACTTCACCGGCCGGTCGCGCAGGCACCGTACGCGCTGCGCATCGCGGATAACTTCACTCAGGACTATGCGGCGATCTACAAGTCTCAACCACAGGTGCGGATCGTGGTTGCGTTCCTGGCGCGGAACATCGCCCAGCTGAACATGCACGTGTTCCGGCGCCTGTCGGACACGGACCGGGAGCGGTTGCGGGATCACCCGATCGCGCAGTTGATTGCGAACCCGAACAGTCGCACGACTCAGTTCCGGCTGTTCCGTTCGCTGGTGTCGGACATCGGCATTTTCGATGCGGCGTACTGGCTGAAGGTGCAGGAAAAGGGCAAGCCCACTCTGGTGCCGTTGCCGGCGCAGATGGTCGAGGTCGGCGGCGATAGCGACTGGCTCCACCCGGAGCACTTCATCGTGAAGGGCTCCCGCGGGAAGACGAAGATCCGCCACGACCAGATGGTGTATTTCCACGGGTACAACCCGGTGGATGCGCGCACAGGGTTGTCTCCGATCGAGACGTTGCGTCGGGTGCTGTCGGAGGAGTTCGCGGCCGGGCAGATGCGTGAGCAGACGCTCCGCAATGGTGCCCGCATGTCGGGCTACCTGACCCGTCCAGCTGGCAACGAGTGGTCGGACAATGCACGGAAGCGGTTCAAGGCCGGGTGGCGTGCACAGTTCCAGGGCTGGTCCGCGACGGAAGCCGGCGGCACTCCGGTGCTCGAGGACGGGATGACGTTCACCCCGGCCGGACAATCCGCAGTGGATTTGCAGTACGTCGAATCGCGGAAGCTGACCCGTGAAGAGGTCGCGGCGGCGTACTTCATCCCCCCGCCCATGGTGGGGATCCTCGACAACGCCACGTTTGGGAACATCGAAGAGCAGCACAAGATGCTGTACCAGGACACTTTGGGGCCGTGGCTGCAGGAGATCCAGCAGGAGATCATGCTGCAGCTGGTCCCGGACTTCTCGGACACAGACGGCATCTACGTCGAGTTCAACATGAACGAGAAGCTGCGCGGTTCGTTCGAGGAGCAGGCTGCGCAACTGCAGACATCGGTGGGTGCACCGTTCATGACCCGCAACGAGGCTCGCGCTCGCGCGAACCTGCCCTCGATCCCGGGTGGTGACGCGCTGGTTGTTCCGTTGAATGTGCTCGAGGGTGGCCAGGCGTCCCCGACTGACAGTGTGCCGAAGGGGTTGCGGATCCCGAAGGCGGGCACGGTCGAGGTCAAGGTGCGGCCGGCTGAGACGTACGTGACGAAGGCTGCCCAGGTGCTGGAGCAGTTCTTCGACCGTCAGTCCAGGGTGGTGATGTCGGCGCTGGGCGCGAAGGCCGCTGCCGGTGTTCCGGTGAAGGCGGAGTCCTGGTGGGACGAGGCCCGTTGGGATGAGGAGCTCTCGGCGAACCTGTACGCGTTGTCGGTGGCGACATCGACGGAGACGGCAAGGAAGCAGCTGGAGAAGTTGGGGATCGACCCTGAGGAGTACGACGTCGACCGGACGCTGGCGTATCTGCTGGTGTTGGCGAAGTCGAACGCGGAGTCGATCAACGCGGTGACGCGCATCGATATTGAGAAGGCTCTGGTCGACGCGGAGAGCCCGGTCGAGGCGGCGGGTCACGTGTTCGATGTGGCGAAGTCGTCTCGGAGCCAGCAGGCGGGGCTCACGTTGGTCACGGCCTTGGCGGGTTTCGCCACGGTCGAGTCGGTCAAGCAGGTGGCGGGGGAGCGGTCTCCGGTGAAGACGTGGGTGACTACGTCGAAGAGGCCGCGTCCTGAGCATGCCGCGATGAACGGGCAGTCGGTTCCCATCGATGAACCATTCAGCAACGGGGCCATGTGGCCTGGTGATACGTCGGCACTGGCTGTCGATCAGATCGCTGGGTGTCTATGTGACGTCGTTATTGCATTCGAGCAGGGAGCAGATTCATGATCACGAAGTCTTGCCAGGTGAAGGTGAAGGCCGGCCCGGATGACGGGTTGGAAGAGGGGCAGTTCACCGCGTACGCGTCGGTGTTCGGGAACAAGGACAGCTACGGCGACGTCGTTGTTCCGGGCGCGTTCGCGGGCACGCTGCAGCGGTGGGCGGCGAAGGAGTCCCTTATCCCACTGCTGTTCGGTCACAACATGTCGGATCCGGACTTCAACATCGGCTCGGTCGATGCGGTGGAGGATGACCACGGTCTTCTGGTCACCGGAACGATCGACATGGACCAGCCGAAGGGCTTGTCCACGTACCGGGCAATGAAGGGCAAGCGACTGAACCAGATGTCGTTCGCCTACGACGTGCTCGAGGGCGGGCTGATCACCAAGGACGGTGACGAGTTCTACGAACTGCGGGAGCTCGAGCTATTCGAGGTTTCTGTGGTGACGATCGGCGCCAACCAGGAGACGGAAATTCTTGCCGTGAAGTCTGCTGCTCAGCAGCTGGCTGCCGGTGTGAAAGCTGGCCGGGTCATCTCGGCCAAGAATGAGGGCGAGCTGCGCACCGCGTACGACTCGATCGGCAAAGTGCTGGCCGCTCTCGACACAGATGACGACAGCAAGGCCAGCGGTCACGAACCGGCCAAGGACGAGGAGCCGCCTGCGGCCAAGTCCGAGGAGCCCACGCGTGCACCGTCCGCCCTGACGCGTCTGCATATCGATCTGGCAACCGCCGAGATCGAATCGTTCTAGCACGAAAGGGGACCAGCAATGGATCTCAAAGAACAGATGCAGGCCGCACTGAAGGCGGCCCGCGACATTGCCAGCAAGGCTGAGGCCGAGCGGCGCGACATGACTCCGGAAGAGGTCGAGGATGCTGCGAAGCACCTGAAGGCCTACGAGGGATTCAAGGCTGACTTCCAGAAGGGCAAGGACAGTGACGACGTGAAGTCGGCGCTGGCTGCCATCGGTCTGGAGCTGGGCCTGGAGCAGACCGGCGACCGTCCGGCCGCGGAGCAGTTCAAGGGTGCACCGCGCGGCAAGTCGCTCGGTCAGCTGTTCGTCGAGGCTGCTGAGTACGAGCAGCTGATGAAGCAGTTCCCGAACGGTGTCCCGGGTGAGCGTGCCCGGGTGCAGTCGGCGCCGATGGGGGTGAAGTCGTTCGGTCTCGGTCGGAAGGCTCTGGTCACTGGTGGTTCTGACACGTCGGGTGGTGCGTTCGTCAACACGGACGTCACTGGCATCTTCGAGGCGCTCGGCCGTCCGGCTCTCACCATCCGGGACCTGATCTCGGTCCGTCAGACCGGGTCGGACACGGTGGAGTTCGTTCGTCAGACGACTCAGCCGACTTCGGCTGCGCCGACTGCTGAGGCGACCAGCTCGGCCGATCCGACTGTGACGACCACGTTCGACGACCCCGACTACACGTCGACGGTCGTTCGGGCTGCCGGCGGCGGGTACAAGCCGGAAGGGTCGATCGCGTTCGAGAAGGTCACTGCGACCGTCAAGACGATCGCGGAGTGGATCCCGGCCACCAAGCGCGGAATCGCGGACGCTGCGCAGCTGCGCGGCATCATCGATGACGAGCTCCTCGCGGACCTGGCGGAAGTCGAAGAGGACCAGATCCTCAACGGTGACGGTTCGGGTGAGAACCTGGCCGGCATCCTGAACACTGCGAACACGCAGACTCAGGCATACTCGGCCACGGTCACGGATCTCGACCCGCTGATCGAGACCACGCTGAAGGCGAAGACGAAGGTCCGCACTGTGGGCCGCTCCGTCGCCACCGGGTACGTGCTGAACCCGCTCGACTGGGAGAAGATCCAGCTGGCGCGTCTGGCGAAGAACCCGCAGAACGAGGCTCTCGCTGCTGGGATTCCGACGCTCCACGGCCTGCCCGTGGTCGAGTCGGAGACCATCGAAGCGGGTGTCGGTCTGGTGGCGGACTTCCGCAAGGCGGTGCTGTGGGACCGCGAGCAGGCGTCCATCTCGGTCACCGACTCGCACGCGGACTTCTTCATCCGCAACATGGTCGCGATCCTCGCTGAGGAGCGTGTCGCGTTCGGGGTGACCCGTCCGAAGGCGTTCGTCGAGATCGACCTGTCCGCCTGATCACAGGCACCTGGGGTGCCCGCGGCCTAACTGGTTGCGGGCACCCTTCGTCAATCACATCTGAGGAGGATGTCATGGCACTGAAGAGGTACAACGTGACGGTCCAGAACCGTCGCAACAAGGTGGAGACGATCATGAAGCTCACACCGGAGCAGGCGGCGGAAGTCGGCGCCGAAGAGTACGTCAAGGGCAAGCAGGCGAAGGCTCCAGCCAACAAGTCGCGGTCGGCGTCGAACAAGGGCCGCGGTGGCTCGAGGAAGTCGGCTCCGAAGAAGCCTGCCGAGAAGCCCGCTGAGTCGGCACCTTCGAGTGACGCGACTCCGGCAGCAGAGTAGGAGGGGCGGGGATGGCACTCGAAGCATTTGCTACGGCAGCACAGATGGCGAGCAGGTCGCAGGGTGCTATCCCCGCTGGCACTCCGTTCCTGGACGATGAGCTCAAAGCGGCCACGCAGCTCATCCGTAACTATTGCGGGTGGCGCATCGCGGATCAGGCGGCTGAGGATATCTGGCTCGACCGGTTGAGCGGGCCTGCTCTGTTCCTGCCGTCACTGCACGTTGTGTCGGTGGATGCCTTGGTCGTTGACGGGGTTACCGCTGACACGAGTGACTTGAAGTGGCTGTCGGATGGTCGGCTGAGCGCTCCATATTGGGTGCCCGTTGGCCAGTCTGCGAAGGTAACGATCACGCATGGGCTCACTGCGGCGCCCCCGGAGATTGTTTCGTTGACGCTGCAGGTGGCTGCCCGTGCGCTCGGTTCTCCGCTGGGGATTGTGCGTGAGCAGGCCGGGGCGGTGTCGGTGACCTACTCGCAGGCCGGTTTCAACATTGCGGGGGGCTCGGTTCTGTTGCCGCACGAGAAGCTGCAGCTGGACGGTTCACCGTACAAGATCGGGTGGACGGCATGATCAGCGGTCTGGTGGCCAGGCACACGCTTTCCCGGGAGCGGCCTAACCGGGTGTCTGACGGCCGCGGCGGTTTCGAGGATGACTGGACCGATGTCGAGCCGGTCGACCTGAAGGGTTGGGCGCTGGATGCTGGCGCTTCGCAGGAGGACCTGCAGAACCGTGACGGGTCGCTCATCCAGTACACAGCGCGCGGCCCGATGACCGCGGACGTGCAGACCGGCGACCGGATCACGTTCAACGGTGAGCAGTACCAGATTGACGGGGCTCCGGTGAAGCAGCCGGGCCCGTCGCCTGTGACGTCGCACATCATCATGCTGCTGAGACGGTGGGAGGGCTGAGCCGTGGCCGGAAGCGTTCGGGTGAAGATCAACAACAAAGGTGCTGTCGCCTTGTTGAAGTCGCAAGCGGTTCTGGACGAGCTCGAGGCTCGCGCGCTCCGCATGGAGGAAGCTATCCCTCCGGGTAACGGCACGTTCACTGCGACGGGGTGGATCGGTAAGGACCGCACTGGCGGGCGTGCGATGGCGATGGTGAAGACGATGGACACTGAGGCGCGCAGGGCTCAGGCCGTGGATAACGTCCTTACTCGAGCGATTGATGCTGGCCGTGGCTGAGCTGCTGGTAGGTGAAGACGTTGAGGTTGCTTTCATCACTGAGCTCGATGGAGCCATGCCGGCGATCATGGAGACCGGTGTGGCTGCGGGGACGAAGATTCCGGGCGGTGACGATAAGCCGACCGAGTTTATTCGGGTGGTGCTCTCCGGTGGTGCTGAGCGCGACCTGGTGACGGATTCGCCCACGGTAACGGTGGAGTACTTCGCGGTGAAGGAAGGCCGGGCCGCACGTGGGGCGGCGTTCGCGCTCGCTGTGCTGCAGCGTGCCGGCCGTGTCGGCTCGTTGGGTGGGGTGCCCTGCTATGGGGTGACTTCGTTCTCCCTGCCTGCGAACCTGCCGCACCCAGAGGTGCCGGACAGGTTCCGGTATCAGTTCACAGTTTCCGCTGATCTGAGGAAGTCAGTGGTTTAGGTTCCCGTTCCCTCGCTGTTCAGGATCTCCCGTCCGGGCGGTCCTTTTTTTGATGCCTGAGGAGGCAAGCAATGAGTGTAAACGCGAAGAATGTCTTCGTAGGCGCGCCCGATCAGGCGACCACGGGGGCGATCCTCACGGGTCCGGAGACGGACACCATCCCGGAGCAGATCGACGACTTCGTTGAGACTGGTCTGGGGGACTCCGGGTATGTGAATGAGGACGGGGTGACGATCACCCCGTCCGATTCGACGGAGTCGATCAAGGACTGGTCGGGTGCAGAGATTCGCCGGATCCTCACCGAGTTCACGGGGGAGATCGCGTGGACGCACCTCGAGCTGAACGCAGAGTCCGCCCGAAACTACTTCGGTGAGGACAATGTCGAGGTCGCTGCGGCCACTGAGACGACTGGCACGCAGATGCGTGCGGCGTTGGGGAAGAACCAGCTACCGACGAAGGCATGGTACTTCAAGGTGAAGGACGCCGATCGTCGTGTGCTGGTGATGGTGCCGCACGGCACGGTTGCCTCGCGTGGGGAGATTCCGTTGACGGCGACTGGGGCGATCACTCTTCCGGTGACGCTCGCCTGCCTCGCGGATGCTGCAGGCCAGTCGATCTACATCTTCACGGACGATGGCGTTTTCTCCGCCTGATTCAGACTGCCGGGCAGGGTGACGGGAACCCGCCCTGCCCGGCACCTTTTTGGTTCCCGACATTGAAAGAGGTTCCTGATGTTGGAGAAGTTCCACCACACCCTGCCCGATGGTCACCCGATCGAGCTGCCGAAGTTCGAGAACATGCCGTTGGGTCTGGTTCGTAAGACCCGTCGCATGCAACCAGCCGACCAGGTGTTCACAATGCTCGAAGAGCTGCTGTCTGAGACTGATCTGGAGCATCTGGACAAGCTCGACAAGTCCCAGTTCAACGAGCTCACTGAGGCATGGCAGGCCGGATCTGCTGTGACTTTGGGGGAATCGCCAGCCTCGACGAGTTCCTAACAGGGGAGCACGGCGAGGCGATCGAGTACGACCTGCTCGCCCACGGGTTTCGGCTCAGAGATCTCGGCACCGAGTCGTTGACTTGGCGCGACCTGGCCGTGCTGGTGCGCCGGTGGGAGAGGGTCCCGGCGACGGCGTTCTCGGAGTCAGTTCACGGCACCAGCTGGTCGATCGGTGAGCAACTACTCGCCATGGTCGTGGATGCCCTGCACATGGGCAACTGGCAGCGGATGGGTAAGAAATCTGCTCCGAAGCCGAAACGGATTCCGCGGCCGTGGGAGAAGTCCAAGTCGCAGTCGTTGGGCAAGGATCCGATTCCGGTGTCTGCGTTCAAGGACTGGTGGGAGTCGAAGGCCCGTAAGCGGCGTCGACCGAAGAAGTAACCCGGAGGGGGCAAGCTATGGCGAACGGTGTTGAGCTGGCAACAGCGTGGATCAGGCTTGTCCCCTCGATGGATGGTGCGCAGGGCGCAATCGCCAAAGGGCTCGGAGGCTCCGGTATTACTGGTGTTGCCGAGAAGGCCGGCGGCAACATGGGCGATGCCCTCATCAACGGCGTGGGGAAGATCTCGAAGGTGGGCGCGCTCGCGGTCGGTGGCGCGCTGGCGGCCGGTATCGGCACAGCCCTGGTCAAAGGTTTCGCTCGGCTGAACGCGCTCGATCAGGCGACGGCGAAACTGACCGGCCTTGGGCATTCTGCTGAGACCGTCGACAAGATCATGGACAACGCCCTGGCATCGGTGAAGGGCACCGCATTCGGGATGGATGAGGCCGCGTCTGCGGCGGCCGGTGCTGTGGCTTCCGGGATCAAGCCAGGTAAGGATCTTGAGCGGACGCTGAAGGCTGTCGCTGATGCGTCGACTATCGCTGGTGTCGATATGGGTTCGATGGGGGCGATCTTCAACAAGGTCGCCGCCAGCAACAAGGTGCAGATGGATGTCATCAACCAGCTGCACGACGCTGGTGTGCCGGCGTTGGCTTTGTTGGCTGATCAGATGGGTGTCACGGCTGAAGAGGCGTCGAAGATGGCGTCGGCAGGTGAGATTGATTTCGCCACGTTCCAAGCCGCAATGGAATCCGGGATGGGCGGTGCTGCTCTCGAGTCGGGCAACACGTTCCAGGGCGCGATGGACAACGCCCTGGCCTCTCTGGGGCGTGTCGGGGCGAACCTGCTGGGCGGGTTTTTCCCGGACATGACTGGTGGGCTGAAGAGCCTGCAAGACATGTTGGCGCCGGTTGAGGAGTGGGCGAAGAAGGTCGGGGCGGCGTTCGGTGACTTTGTGCGCGACGTCGGCCCGCAGGTCGTTGCGGTGTTCGACGGTATTGGTAAAGCTCTGTCGAACACGGTGTCCTTCGTGAAGGACAACATCGGGTGGATTGGGCCGCTCGCGTCAGCGGTGCTTGCCGCTGCCGTGGCGTTCGGCGTGTGGCAGGGTGCTATTGCTCTGTGGCAGGCGGCGGTGAAGATTGCCACAGCGGTGCAGGTGGCGTTCAACCTGGTGATGAGCGCGAACCCGATCATGTTGGTCGTGCTGGCTATTGCTGCTTTGGTGGCGGCGATCGTGTGGGTGGCAACTCAGACGACGTTCTTTCAGGATGCGTGGGCTGCAGTGTCGACGTTCTTCGTCGACACGTGGACGAACATTGCGTCGTTCTTCACGACCATCTGGGAGAACATTGTCGGATTTGTGAGTCTCTACATTGCTGCCCTTCGCTTGGTGATCACCACCGTCGTGACTGCGATCTCTGATTGGTGGAACAGCGTCTGGTCTGGGATCGGTAGTTTCTTCTCTGGCATCTGGGAGGGGATCGTCGGGTTCGCCACAAGCTATATCAACACTGTGCGTACGGTGATCACCGCGGTGATCGGTGCGGTGAAGAAGACGTGGGAGAACGTTTGGGGCGGTATCGCTGACTTCTTCGGCGGCATCTGGGACGGGATCGTAGACGTTGCCAAGGGCGCGATCAACGGGGTCATCCGGATGATCAACAACCTGGTGGGCGGCTTCAACGAGGTCGGCAACTTCTTGTCGGATATTTCGGGTGGTGCGATCTCCTTCAGCATTCCCAGGATCCCGATGCTCGCAGATGGTGGAACGATTCTGCGCGGTGGCTCGGTGATCGTAGGCGAGCGCGGCCCAGAGCTTCTGAGGCTTCCGGCCGGCGCCACGGTGGATCCGGATATCCGTTCGGCTGAGGCCGACGTTCGAGGCTCGGACGAGGAGCTGGTGCGGACGGTTGTCGAGGCGCTCGAGAACATGCCTGAGAAATTCGCGCGGAAGCTCAAGGGCTATTCGCGTACTGATCAACGGCAGGGGGTGGCGTAATGGCAACGATTAGGTTCAATACGCTGCAGTCGTCACCGTCGACGCAGTTCTACATGTATGCGGATCAAGGTTCGCAGAGCGTCGAAGACAACTCGTCGCTCGTTGCGGTTTATCTGCGCGCAATCAACCGTGGCAATAGCTCCTCAAGCTATGGCGGCGCAGGCACGCATCGGGCATATGTGAACGGCACATTGGTTCGCAATCACACTGGCGACCCATTCCTGCCGTCCGGCTATGCGGACAACCAGGACCGCTGGTATGAGGGTCCGTACTACATCACCGTCCCCCACAATGCGGACGGCACGAAGACTGTTGTGTTGCGGATGTACCTGGACTATGGGGCTGTCCACTACGACGCGTCCGTGAACCTCACGCTATCGACGTTGAGGGGCATACCGAACGCGCCTACAGGTGCGGCTGCCGTGCGGGAGTCCGACTCTGAGGTTACGGTGTCGTGGGCGCAGTCGTCGCCGTCGAATTCGCAGCCGACGTCGAACACGGTTCGCCGGAAGATCAACGGTGGCGGGTGGGCTGATGTTGTGACGGTCGCTCCGACAACTTCTGTTGCCTTCGGTGCGGCCGTCAACCAGAAGCTTGTGTACGGGGTCAAGGCGACGAACAGTGCTGGTGTCTCAGATTGGTCTGCGGACTCTGCGCCGATCTTCACGACGCCGGCAGCACCGACTGGGGTAGCTGCTGCGAAGGATGCTGCGCTGGACATTGCCGTGTCGTGGACGCCGCATGTCGCCTTCACGGAGCATCAGCACATTGTTGAGCACGGTACTGTAACCGGCGGGGTTACGACGTGGGACGGCTCACCGTTGGCGACCGTTGCCGCAGGCACTTCGACGTTCAAGCATGTGGGTCCCGATCCGTCTGACGTGCACGTGTACCGGGTGTCTGCGAAGAACACTGACACGGGAGCGCTGCAGTCGGCCAAGGTTGTTTCTAACCAGGTGCAACTTCTGGTCGCGCCCGACAAGCCGTCCCTGCCGACCATCGGGCAGTACGCGGACAAGGGGAAGGCGTTCACTTTCGGGTGGACGCACAACCCGATCGACACCACCTCGCAGACCGCGTACGAGGTCGAGTACTCGCTCACCGGTGGATCATCGTGGTCGACCACGGGCAAGACCGCGTCGACGACAATGAGCGAGACGTTCGCCGGCGGCACCTATGCGGCAAACGATGCGCTCACCATGCGCGTGCGAACGTGGGGTGAGGCTGCCACTGGTGGCTCTGACGGTACTGGGGCGTCGCCCTGGTCGGACCCGCAAACGGTGA
This sequence comes from Homoserinimonas sp., assembly GCA_040904805.1. GTDB lineage: Bacteria > Actinomycetota > Actinomycetes > Actinomycetales > Microbacteriaceae > RYN-87. Next base: position 29,518 of record JBBDSS010000008.1, read on the forward strand.
CCTTCAAGTCCAGACCGGTGGGGACGATCGTGTCGCCGGCGGATTCGTCGACGTGGGTCGAGGCGGCTCTGACGGTCGGGCTTGGCTTCGAGCAGGCGGAGGGGGGCTCGTTCGTTCGTGCCACCATCGTCCTCAACGATGGGGCGGAAGACGTTGAGACGAAAGTTTCAACGACGCCGGCAGCGACCACGTTGGAGTCGCAGGTTGAGAACGGGGCAACCTACACAGTCACGGTGACTGTGCTGGATTCGCACGGGCTCACCTCGGACCCGGTGACGTCGACGTTCGATGTTGCGTACACCCTGCCGGTTACTGCGGGCGTGACGATCACCTACCTGGAGGAGTCCGGGATTGCACAGCTGGACCTGACAATCCCAGCTGCAGGCGTGGGTGAAGCGGAGGCTGTGGCGGTGACGATCTTCCGCACTATCGACGGAGTTCGGGAGATCATCGTTGCGGACTACCCGGCAGCTGAGGCGCTGACAATCTTGGACATGACGCCCACTGTTCATGGGGTGAACGAGTATCGGGTTCGCACTGTCTCGGCAGATGGCGCAACGGCCAGTGCTGTTGAGTCGCTGGTGACGACGGAGAAGCGGTGGGCGTTCTTGTCGACCGGTCCCGGGTTCTCGCAGATCATTGCGTTCTTCGGCAATCTCGAGTTCACGTCGAATCCGAGTAGATCGCAGGCGCTTGTGGGAACGGCTGGTCGACGTCGCCCTATTGCCTTGTTTGGTGAAGCGGGTGCCCTGCAGGTGTCGGGCTCCGCGTCGCTGGTGCCGGACGTCGGGTCGACGCGGCAGCAGATTGAGGAGTTCATCCTCACTGCTGGGACGGTCTGCTACCGCGATCCGTCTGGGCGGCGCATGTTCGGGACGGTCTCGGGGAACGTTTCGTCGCCGTTTTCGATGTCGCACCAGTTCCAATATGCGGTTACGGAGGCGTCCTAAATGGTTGAGGTGCCGGCGGGTGTTATCCCTGTCAGAGATCTGACGACGAGGGAAATCCTCTACGGCGCGCGCACGACGTCGCACCGGTACGAGCTGCTCGAGCACGACCCGTTGACGGGGGCCGATTCGTTGATCGGGTTCTTGGACGGGGTCGAGCCGGGCGGTTCGCTGTCGTGGTCGTCGGGGACTCGGGTGAAGAAGTCGGGGAACCTCGAAGTCCTCGACATTCCGGTCGCTGCTGCTGGCCTTGTCCGGGTTGGTGACATTGGTCTGGTGACTACTCGCATTCGGCCTGTGCTGGTGGTTGAGGGGTTGCCGGAGTTGCCGTTGGGTGTGTACGTGGTCACCGCTTCTCCTGAGGCGTGGTCAGACACCGGTCGCACGTTCCAGCTTGAGCTGCATGAGAAGTCGACGGTGCTTGACCAGGACGCTGTGGAGGAGTCGTTCACAGCGGACGCGGTCACGCCGGTTCTCGATGTAGTGAAGGCGGTAGTCGAGTCGGCGGGTGAGCGCATCAGCGTTGACGGTTCGGACACTCGTACTCTCACGTCGCCGTTGGTGTGGGATGCCGGCACTTCGAAACTGTCGATCGTCAACGATCTGTTGAGCGCGTTGAATTACAACTCGTTGTGGATGGATGGCGAGGGTGCGTTCCGTGCGACACCGTACGAGCGTCCTGCTTCCAGGTCGATTCGGTACGCGATGCTGAACGATGAGGATGGCAACCGGCTGGTGCGGGAGCTCATCCACGGTGACGAGTCGATCTACTCGCCTGAGTGGAATCGGGATCGTGACACCTATGGCGTGCCGAACAAGGTGGTCGCGGTGCAGTCGGGCACGGGTGAAGGAGAGCCGTTGTCGGGCTCCGCAATGAACGAGAACCCTGAGTCACCTTTCTCGTATCAGACGCGCGGTCGGTGGATTGTGCGGCCGCTGGGCGGGGTGGAAGTGCCGGACTATTCGGGGGAGGTGGACCCGATCGCTGCTACTGAGGCGTTCCTTGATGCGAAGGCGTTGCAGTCTCTGATCGCGTCGTCGGCGGTTCAGGCGGCGGTGTCGGTGAAGTGTTTGCCGATCCCGGTTGAGCTGTTGGAGGCGGTGAGGTTCGAGTCCACGCCGGCTGGGATCGATGCACGTCACACCGTTCGGTCGGTGGATTTGTCGTTGACGTTCGATGGGTTGATGAGTCTGGAACTGCAGGAGGTGATCGACCTATGAGTACCTTCGCCTGGGCAACGGTGGCGGAAGTCAGCCCCCTGCGCATTCGGCTCGATGGCGACACAACGGCGCTGCCGTTCATCCCGGACTCGCTGGTGGAGCCTTCAACGCTGGCGCTCGATGATCGTGTGCGGTGCGAGTTCTCTTCTCGTCGTGTGCTCATCGTCGGGCGGTCAGGCGGTGACGGCGGCAACCCCGTTGGGACGTACTTGTACGGCCACTGGTTGACGGCGCCAGCCGGGTATGTGAAGTCGGACGGGGCGTTGCTGCTGATCGCTGACTACCCCCGCCTGGCAGCTCTGTTCGCGTCCGTGCATGGTGCCTCCAATTATTATGGAGGTGACGGCATCACGACTTTCGCGACCGCTGATATTGGAGATTATGTTCTGGTCGGACAGCGCGACGGGTCCGCCGAATTCGGCACAATCGGCGCGTCCCACGGGGCGAAGACGCACGGCCACTCTCTTTCGGATGCGGGTCAGGCGAAGATCGAAGGAACGGCCGGTCAGTTGCGGTTCCGCCGAGTTGGTAGTGAGAGTTGGCAACGGTCCCGCACAATGTCGGGCAGCATCGTAGACAGCCCAGGTACGGAGACTGTCGGTGTGGGCCTGATGGGCGCTACCGACCCCGGCTCGACCATTCAGCCGTCAAGAGCGGCCCTGGCTGTCAACAAGTTTTTATTACAGCCAGGGCGGCACGGCTCGGTTGGATGTTGTTGTGCGCCTCACCGCCGCCCGTCATGTCCGTGCTGCTGGCACCCTGCGTGCCGCCCGCCGCAACCGTCCAGACCGACGATCCCGCTGCGCCCGTCTTTGTGTGCGGGACTCGGTGATCGTGAGCCGGAACCTCGTCAACGATCAGCGTGTGTGTCTTTGCTCCGTAGCTCGCACCCACCGCCCCGAATTCGGCGGACCCGTCGCGCTGTCCGACCAGAACATAATCTCCATACTCAGCGATCAGTACTTGATCACTGCGAGGGCAGCGCGGCTGGGTTGCAGCGTTGAGGCCGAATCAGTAGCACCCGCAAGTGCTGCACCCACCGCTTGAAGGCTTCCAGACTCACTAGCTGCTGTCCCTCCCACCCGAAGGTTCGGCGCATAGAGCGCGGTCGAGACACGCCGGGTGACGACCACCGTGCCGCTTATAAAGATCTGCGCTTGCCCCGCATCAGACAGATCATGACCGTGGGTCTTCGTCCCCGCAGCTGCGCCGATGTCCCCAAATTCTGCGCTGCCAGGCTTCATGCCGGCCAGGACATACTCTCCATTCTCAGTCACTGGAAGGAAGCTCATGATCGAACGTTCAGAATCTGTCGTCGAGAGGCGGACGGTCAACTTCGCGGCCACCGACCCTGCTGCTGTCGGACTCACGGCCGCGATTGCGGACGGCGGGGAGCTCGTCACGATCACGTGCTCCACCATCGAAGGGCAGTCGTCGCTGCGCGTCTCGTCGGGGATGCTCGCCGCCCTCAGCCAGCTGGTTACTGCCGTCGCCGTCGACGGCGCCCTGGTCATACCACCGCCGCCCGAACCGGAGCCGGACCCTGACGACCCGACCGAACCCACCGACGCCCCCTAACCGGGGCGTTCGCACTAAGGAGACCGACCATGAGCATCCTCTGGCCAAACGGAAAGACCACCAAACCGGCAGTGAGCAGCCGGTACGGCGCCGCCCGTGGCGGTGGCCGCATCCATATGGGCACCGACTTTGTTGGCTACTCCACCCTCCACGCCATCACTGCCGGAAAAGTCACACAGGTCGGACTGATGAGCGGCGGGGCAGGGCAGGCCATCGTCTACGACGCCGTGATCGGCGGCCGAACAGTGACCGTCTGCCACTTCCATGTCGCAGCGGGAACCATCCGGGTCAAGCGTGGTGACCGAGTGAAGGCCGGGCAAGCGATCGGCACGATGGGCGACACCGGGAACGCCACCGGAAACTGCGACCACCTGGAGATCCGCTTCTGGGACAACGGGCGGCTGTCCCGGGCGAATCCCGAAACCTGGCTAGCTGCACGGATCGACTCAACCACCCCCGCCGACGGCGGAATAACCCCAATTGGAGATGAAGACATGGCACACATGGAGCTTGTACAGACCCCCGACGGAACCGTCTGGTTCTGCTACGACCGGATCTTCCGGTACGCGATCCCGAACTCCCGCAACCTCGATACCTACGTCGCGCACCTGGCGGCGCTGGGTAAGTCCACCAAGCTGATCCAGAAGTCAGCGTCGGACATCACCGCGTACGGATCGCCCATCTACGCCGACCCGCTCAACCGGTTCGCTGAGGGCCGCGACGTTTCTGCCGCTCAGACCGCGATCATCGCCGCAATTGGGAAGATCCCCACGAGCGGCGGCGGGGGCACTGTCCAGCAGCCTGACCTGGCACCGGCTCTCACCGCACTGGCGGCAGCGCTGAAGCAGTTGACCGACGCAATCAAGTAACCCTCTCTAGCCCGGAGAGGGGCACTCATGAAGCGACTTGTTCACACTCCGTGGAGGTGGTTGAACCAAGGTTTCCTCCTCATTGCGGAACCGCGCGTAGTCAGACTGGTGCAGTTCGGCATCTACGTGTGTCTCCTCACCGCTGGCTGGTTCGTGCTCACCACACCACCACGATCGTTCGAGGGAGTACTCGGACAAAGCCTGGTCACGATCCTCGGGTGCTTCATCCTGGTCGGCGGAACGCTCGGTGCTGTGGCAGTCCTCCCCGGGGTCTGGTGGCTGGAGCGTGTCGGCATCCTCGCACTGGCCACCGGGCTGGCGATGTACTCGATCATTGTCGTCACTTTGGGGGCCAGCCCTATCGGAGTACTGATGGGCGTGGCGTTCATTCTCACGTTCGTTCAACGGTGGATGGAGATCCGAAAGTTTCAACTGGCACCGAAGCGGGGGTAGCTGTATGGATTCGGCGCAACTAATCGCATCTCTGTTGGGCGCCGGTGGTGGTGGAGCCGTGCTGACGGCGGCGATCACCGGACTGGTGAAGTGGAAATCGGGGGAGGCCGGGCGTGAGCGTGTCCGGAATACGAACCTTGAGTCGCAGCGGATGAAGGCGATTGAGGAGCGTGACAAAGCGAACGAGGAGCGGGACATGGCCGCGGTTCGTCGCCGGCAGACGGAGGAGTACGCGTCGAGGTTGCGTCGGCAGTTGATCGAGAACGGCATCACTCCGGGTGAGTGGCCGGATCTCAGTAAGACCATCACCCCAGCTGAGCTCAAGAGGGCTCGCAAAGAATCGAAGGAGTAGGAAGCATGATCCTGAACAAGTATTTGGCAGCGTTGCTGTCGATCGGCATCGTCGTTCTGACGGCGTTTATCGCTATCCCGGAGGCGGACCGCACCCCTGCAACGATCGGCCAGCTGGTGATCCTCGCGCTCGGTGCGATCGTCACCTATCTGGTGCCGTTGCTCGAGTCGCGGTGGGCTGGTCTGTTCAAGACGGGCTCCGCGGTGGTGGCTGCGGTTATCGCTGCGGCTATTCCCTTCCTGACGGCTGGTGGCATTACGGCTGTGCAGGTCGCCGTGGTCGCTCTGGCTGCTCTGAACGCTCTGGCTGTTGAGGTTGGGGTGCAGGTCCGTAAGGATGATCTGCGGCTTGCGGCGTGAGTGACCCTGATGAGGAGTATGTGGTCTCGGTCGATCCGATGGACGACCTGAACTGCGACTCCTGCCAGTAGCCCACGTGAACGCCCCGCTTCCATCTTCGGATGGGAGCGGGGCTCTTCGTCGTTAACGGCCGTTGACGGGTCCGCCTGGTGCTGCGCTGTGAATCAATCGCTGATGGGTGGCTTCGCACGCCGCCCGCAGCGACCGGTAGTAGCCGATCAACTGCCGGTCTTCGCTGGCCTGAGCCCAGGTCACTGCCCGGTATCCGAGCTCACCACCGCGGCGCAGGATTCTGATGATGCCGTAGCACTTCTCGGTGGTGTCGATCATGTACCAGACGCCGGGCTCGGTTTCGCGGGCGGCCAGGAGGGGATGCCAGTGGTTGGGTGCTGCAGCTCGTCGGGCTGTGGTGTCGATCGCATCTTGTCGTGAATGCTGCATGGCCATGGTGCTCCTCTCGTGGAGCAGTCCGGCCACTGCGAGATCCGATCTTAGGTGAGACGTGCGACCCTGCAGCGAGGGCACCACCAGTAGGGGTGCTCTTCTGTCCCGCCTACCTCGAGGCGGGTTAGGCAGACGGGACAGTTCGGGTCGTCGAGTTCGTCCATGTACCCCCGGCCGGATTCGAACCGGCGACCAACGGATTAGAAGTCCGACGCTCTATCCACTGAGCTACGGGGGCAACCTACCGAGGATACTACGCAGCGAGCGGCAGGTGCTCCGTGGAGCGTCTAGGGCGGACGTCCGGAACCTCTACGCGCGGGAGAAGTTCCATGGCCGCTCTGATGCGGTCCTGTGACGGTCTGATGTATGCCTTCATTGACTGCCCGTCCGAGTGTCGGAGGGAATGTTGCACGTCGAGGCTGTCTGCTCCGAGCTCGATCAGAGTGGTGCCGTGCCAGGCGCGCATCTGGTGGGCGCGGTGTTGGATGCCGGCGCGTTTGAATGCCGCGCAGAGGGTGTTGGAGACTGAGGTGCCGCGGACGTGGCCACCGTTGGGGGAGGGGAACCAGAGATCGTCTGGCGGGTAGCCGGCGTCTAGGGCGTGCTGGTGGACGAGGGAGTGCAACGGGCGGGTGACGATCTTCCTGCCCTTGGCCTCCGCGGTGATGATGGTGCGGTTGTCCCAGTCGATGTTGCGGCCGTCGACGGCGGCGATCTCGGATGCACGGAATCCTTGGTACGAGTAGAGCAGGACCTTCATGATGGTGTGCCCGTAGATGCCTGAGGTGAGGACGCGTTGAATGTCTTCGGTGGTTACAGGGTTCGGCTCTGACGGCTCGACCCTTGGCCGCGGGAGTCGGGCGGCGGGGTTGTCGAGGCGGAGCTCTTCGTCTTGTAGCCAGGTGAAGAACGTGTGCAGGTGGGAGCGGTAGTTCTGCTTGGTCTTCCCGGTGAGGTCGGGGCGGCCGAGGAACATGATGAGCTGCTGCTTGGTGACAGTGAGTGGTGTGTCGGCTCCGGTGTGGCGGAGCATGGAGCGGATGAAGATTCCGCGCTCTTTGATGGTGCGCTCTGTGCAGTGTTGGGCCCGCATGAAGGCGGCCCAGTAATCGATGATTTGTTCGGTGTTCAATGGTTCCCCCAGTTATCGGCGTTGATCTACCGGCGAGGTTACGCGGGCGCGGACAGAAGGTTCTAGGCCGTCTACTGGGACTTATGCCCGAGTGTTGGCGGGCGATACGTTGGGGGAACCCGTCCAATCGCCTGGTGACCAGCTCATGCTGCGCGTGTCTTCGGTCCGGAGTTGTCGCGTCGGTTGCGGGGTGCTGTCATGGATCGCAGGTCCCGCTTTTTGCGCTCCTTGGTGAGGTCGGAAAGCTGAGCCTTGTAATCTCTTGGTCGCAGGTTCGAATCCTGCCGAGGGCACTTGTCACGTGCCACGC
>JBBDSS010000009.1:0-37030 GCA_040904805.1 Homoserinimonas sp.
TCTCTATCTTCCTTCCAGACTCGAAAGGAAACGGCATCAAACCGGGGACGGTTCACAGTGCCAACACCGAGGTTACTGGCCCGGGGACCATTCGCGCTGGTGAACGCAGGCCGAAGACCCTGCCGTTCACGTTCATCGTTCGCGGCGGCCTCCCGTCAGATCGGTCAGCCGCAGAGCAGGCTGATTTCAGGCGCCCATCGACTGCAGTACGTGGAAGACCACATACGCCGGCCAGACGATTGCCTGAAGCAACCCGAGGATGACACCCCAGAATGTGCCGTTGGACTCGGACACAAAGTAGATCGCTGCGCCAACGAAGGCCAACAGAAAGATGAAACCCCATTGCCCGTCCCGCACAATGCGCGTTCTACCGTCTCTCGCCATGCGATCCACCACCTCCGAGATCATCTCCTGTGAATGAGGCTAGCGGTCCAGCATGCTCAGCACCAAGGGCGCGACCTTACCTCGCGGGACGAAGGCCATCCGGTGCCGGAAACGGGAGCCGGAAGCGGTCACTCCCGGCACCCACCGCTGAGGCGCTGCCAAACTCGTCGGCAACGACGGTGATGCCCTCCGGACTCGTCTCAGCGATCCGGACCGGTCGCTCAGTACCGTCCGGCAAGCTCAGCAGATAACGGTCCGCCAGAAAGCCGATGCCCAGCGCTTCCAGGATCTCTTCCGCTTCCAACCACTCAACCGCGTCCGCGGTCACCCGTCGCCCAAGCATGTCGATCGGGCGGAACCCCTCCCCTTCAGGCACAATCCACCCCACCGGCTCGCGGTCCTCGCTGCGGCGGTGTTCGATCCAGTCCTGAGGCAACACGATTAGCGACGCTAGCAGGCGAGGTTGACCTCCGATGACGAAACACGGATCGGCGCACGCCTGCAGCAGGCGGTGGGCTGAGGGCCACAACCGGTGGGTCCGGCGAGTTACCGTTCGTTTCGCCGGTCGCGCCTCGGGAAGGTCACCTTCGCCAGAACCGTTCCCGACTCATCCCCGGTAGACAGGACGAAAGAAGTGTCAGTGAGCCAGACCGCACCGCGAGTACCGCAGGAGAACGGCAGTGTGGTGGCCTCACCGTCCATCTTCACGGCAAGCGGAGGACCGCTCCCCGACTGGCACACTCCCTTCTCTTCGATGACCGCCTGGGCTTCAGCGGACCCCGAATCGACCAGCCAAGCAGCATCCGCTGCAACATGCTCGACCGGTGCGATGGAAAGCAGGGCGCCGGATGGGGCGACGGCAACCACCGGATGGCCCAGTTGATGAGGTGCGGGCCGTGACCGGGTGCCGTCCTCCTCGATCGTGAAGTCTTCGGCGTCGGTGCTCACGTAAATGGCCCCGTCCGGCGTCGCGTCGAGGGCCACATCTGAAGCGGCCAGTCCCTCATCCGGGCCGACGACGATCGACTGCATGCCGGCAGGGTCCAGCGAGAGAATGGAGTATGGCACCCGGAACTGGCCGAGTTCCGATGGCATCCCCTGTGGCGGCGCGACCTGGTGATAGTCGACGAACACCAGTCGCCCGTCGCTGAGGGACACCACATCACCAATCGCCGTCGCCGAGACGTCTACCCGGGTCGACGTTCCCTCGTCCGTATTGAAGGTGTAGAGGCCATCCGGCCGACCGCCGCCCATGCCAGACACCACGAGGACGCTCGGGCTGAGCGCGGCCAATCCCTGGACCTCACTCCACCGGAAGTCGTTGAACCGGCTCACCGCCTGGCCATGACGGTCAATGTGCAGCCAGGATCCGGCAGACTCCGTCCAGAACCCGCCCTCGGTATCGCCGGTGAAATTCCCCATCGAGTAGGTCACATCTATGAAGCTCTCCCGGTCGCCATTCAGCGCATTGTCGTAGCGGATCGGCGACACGACCCACGCGTCGTCAGGTATCGGTGCTTGCCCACACCCAGCAATCATGAAGGCGACCAGGCCGACAGCCATGGCACTGAACCTTTTCGCACGCATGGCCCCAGCATCCCGCACACCAGGCGGTTTCGCACGCGACGGTGAGTTCCGAATCTGGGTGCGCCCTATCATCCGGGTGCCGTGGGGAATAGCGTTGCCCCACGCTCCCCCACTGGAGGTAATGATGACGAGCATCGCCGAAGAACAGCAGAAGGCCGAACAGGAATGGCTCGATGCCTGGCATCGCGGCCCCCAGCGGGTGCGCTGGGATCGTGTACCACTGCAGGTGGGAGATACAGCGCCAGATTTCCAACTGCCGGATCACACCGGCGAGATGGTGCAACTCTCATCATTCTGGGCTGAGTCCCCAGCTCTGGTGCTGTTCTGGCGGCACTTCGGATGCAGTTGTGGGCGCGACCGCGCAGCGCGGCTCACGGCAGAGTATTCGGAGTACACCGAGGCTGGGGCATCCGTCGTCGTGATCGGGCAGGGTGAACCCGCCCGCTCGGCCGAGTATCGAGAGCGCACCGGGATCCCCTGCCCGCTGCTGTGCGATCCGGATCGGACCGCCTACCAGGCATTCGACCTGCTTGAGGGGACGACCCCGCAAGTGCTCTTCGACGCCCCAGACGAGTTTCTGCGGTGCGAAGCGGCGGCCGGTGAATCGCTCGCCGCATCCCGGCACGGCACTGACCGTGCCGCCGTGGACAGCCCGTGGCAGCTTCCCGGAGAATTCGTGATCGGGCGCGGTGGCATCCTGCAGCTTGCTTATCGATACCAGTACTGCGAGGACTGGCCGGATTCCCGGGTGCTCACCTCAGCCATCCGCTTCGGTGGCGTGTAGCGACCTCGACGTCCCGGGCAAAACACCCAGAGCACCCCGACGCGGCGGTCCCGTCACACAGCCCAGTTCTTCGTTTCCGGTAGGCCCATCGACGCGGTTATATCGACCGACCGCGTCTCGGGAAGAACAATGGAATCTGGCTCAATTGCACCTTCACCAGTTGCTGCCGTATCTCTCGAGTCCATCTCATTCCCTCCGGTTGAGGCGAGGCTATCCGAGGCCCGGCGAATCCACAATACGAAACATACAATGGAGTTGGTTTTGTGATGGAATCGCAGAACAAGCGATCCAACGTATATTCTCGCGTTACCACTAAGCAAGGAGATCGATGGCGAGACAGGCACGCGCGGAAGTCACACGCGAGGCCCTCGTTCACGCGGCGGGAACAGTCTTCTCCAGAACGACCTACGCCAACGCCACCCTCGCCGAAGTGATCGCCGACGCCGGGGTGACCCAGGGCGCACTGTACTTCCATTTCGAATCCAAACACGCCCTCGCGCTTGAGGTGATTCGCCGTCAGCACGAAACGTCGATCCGTGCCGGACAGCGATTCCTGGAAGGCGGGAACCGCGGACTCGAGGCGATGGTCCTACTCTCGGCCGAACTCGCCCGCCAGATCACCACCGAGCCGATCGTCCGTGGAGGATTGCGGCTCAGCACCGAATCGGCCGAGCTATTCGGAGAGCACGCCAGCCGACCTTACACCGACTGGATTACCGCCGCCGAAGGTTTCCTCACGCAGGCGACGGAGGACGGCGACATGCCGTCCACCATCGAGGTTTCGATCGTGGCGCGTTTCGTGATCTCGGCATTCACCGGCGTCCAGGTCGTCTCCCAGGCCACCACGGGCTGGGCCGATCTGTACGACCGGCTTGAGGAGATGTGGGCCATCGTGCTGCCTTCGATTGCCGTTCCCGAAAGGCGGACCGACCTCGAGCGGCTGCCCGCACTGGTGCACCCGAATGCCACAACCGGCTAAGCGCCTTAAGGCGTCGGCCGCGAGGCCAGTTGGCGTCGGAAATGTCGTGCGTCCTTCTGGTTGGCACTCTCATAGAGTGAGCCGCAGCCGGGGCTGAAACTTGGGACCTGGTCGAGAATTCGTCTCCGCACAACTCGGTACACCTGCTGGCAGCTGGGGCTAGCCTCGGAAACCTGGTGCAACGGCAAGATTAAGACAAGCAGCGAAACGAAAGGCGCGACGATGGGTCTGGTGACGTGTGATGTGACGATTTTCGGTCGATGGCTATGTGGCCGGGCCGGATCAGACCGAGTCAGCGCTCGAACAGGCGCAGTCGGTTGTTGGGGAACCATCCGTCGCCATTGCGGGCGGCGCGTACACCATCAGCCAGTATCTGACCTCCGGGCTCATCGAAGAACTCCGCCTGCACAGCGCGCCGATGGTCCTGGGCGCCGGAGAGCGACTCTTCGAAGCGACTGCCTGGCTCGACCTGGTGCCGATCAGTAGTCGCGCGTCATCGCTCGCCACGCACGTGACCTACCGCATCCATTAGGACCGCAATCAGACCTTGTTCCAGTGGCGCAGCATCTCGGGGCGCATCCGAATCCACACCATGCTGACCAGGCGTCCAGTGAAATCCACTGTCATGGCCGCGGTGACCTCCTCGCCGCGGCAAAGGATGAGACCTGCCTGATCGTTGACCGAACGTTCGACAAGCGTGAGGCCGGGTTGGGAGGTCACACCGTGCAGGAGCAACGCAATCGCATCGTAGTGGCCGCCAACCACTCGGACGGTCGAGTTCTCCGTCTCACCGGAGTGGACAACCACGGCGACGTCGGGGTCGAGAAGGGATTCAAGCCGCGCAGCATCTCCGCTTTCAACTGCAATTCGGAAGTCGTGTACCGCCCGATAGTGGGCAGGCCGAGTCAGCCATCTCCCGGCGGTGGCAGCCCATGAAGTCGCGGAATTTTCCTGTCCGGTCCGGGTCTCCTGCTTCGATGTCAGTGACATGGTGCACCTCTACTTTGCTTGCAACGGTGATTCTCGTGATCTTTGGCTTCCGGCTACGTCTCGTTTCGCCGGTTCACAAGTTAAGACTGAATAGGCGACGGTTTTGTGACATCCGGTTCGCGGAACCCACCCGTGCGGTTGCAATCGCATTCCGCGTAAACGTTCTCGCTAGGCTTCAGGCAATGTCTATCGGAGATCCACGAATGAGACTGCCGAACACCGCACACACCTCGCGCCCCTGGCGGATCCATGAGATCGCCCCGGAATTCATTGTCGAGGATGTGTGGGCGTTGGCGACCCCCGGCGGCCCGGATGATTTCCCCCGGTTGGTGGCCCAGTTCGATTCTGGCGACTTTCCCGACAGTGCGCCGTTCATCGTCCGCTTCCTGTGGAGGCTGAGAGAGAAAATCGGCGCGCTGTTGGGCCTGGATGGCGAAGACACCGGCAGGGACCGTTCACGGCATCCTTCACGTGGGTTGGGTAGAAGACCCGGACGGCGGCGGCCATCACGGACAGATGGCGGTGCTGGTCAAGCCCAACGGCAGATTCGGCGCTGCCTACATGGCAATGATCAAGCCGTTCCGGTATCTGTTCGTGTACCCCGCGATGATGCGCATGATCCAGAAGAAGTGGGCGGCGGCTACGTGACAGCGGCCGCCTACATCTCAGTCGTAGTAGCCCGCAAGAGCTGCGCGGCCCTCCTCGAATAGGCCACCGGCCAGCTGCGGGACGGACGGAATGCCCCCGACCGGCTTCAACTCAGTCAGTTGCTGGTTGGACAGGGCATAGATCACCCGGCCCAGCCCGGACCGGTCGATGGCGCCAGCGCACATCCCACAGGGCTGGCAGCTGGTGTACATCGTCGTACCGGCTGCGGTGGTGGCGTCGAGTTCGCGCGCCGCCGACTTGAACGCCGGATGTGCGCTGATGTCGTTGTCGGACAGGACCGTGTTATGGGCCTCCGCCAGCACCAGGCCGCCTGGGCACGCCGCTCCCCCTTCCGCAGATGCCGACGGGCGCCTAATGTGAGCGCATGTCAAGTGCCGACGCTACCGACCCCTCGCGAACCGATCGCTTCAGCCCGGCCGCGACGACTTGGTCGCTCATCGCGGCTGGACTATTCCTCGGCTCAGCTGCACTGCAGCTCGTGGCGTCGCTTCAGCGGTGGGTCGTGTTCCGTTACTCCCGCGGCGAATTCTGGGCCGAAAACCATCTCGTTGATTACTCCTTCCCGACGGAACCATGGGAAAACATCGGGACCGCGGCCCAGTTATTTGGCGTGGGCACACTGATTCTGGCTATCGGTATTCCTGCTATGGCGCTCGGGGTGTTGGCTATGCCACGCACCACCACACGTCGCCGCGCCGTCGTCATCACCCTCGCAATTCTTGAAATCGCGCTTGCCCTCCTCGTCGCCGGCTCGTTCGTGATCCACGGAGCGCATGCCCTCGTCTCCGGGATCATCGGCACCCCTTCCCCGCTGCACGAGTATGGGGCGCTGGATTGGGTCCGGCTCGTCGGCCTGATCGTCCTCGGTATGCGATGGGGGTTCAGGTCGCCGGCGGCCATGATGGCGTGCGTGTTCCTGATCGGCACGACCGGGCTCGGCTATTTCATAGCCGCCTTCCAGATTGCGCCTATCTTCGCCGGATACGTCTCGCACGACACGACCCCGTGGACGGAGACGATCGTCGCGGTGTGGACGACCGTGGCCGGTGTCGCGATGATATTCGCAGCCGTGGACGCAGCTCATCGCGGAGCGTAGCGGCTCACCGAACCCGTTGTTGACGCCGCTGTGCCCCCTGGGCACGATTCAGTTGACAATTGAGCGCACCACAACTGCGGGCGAGCCCACAACAATCGGGTGTTCTCTGGCACGTCCTTCTGATTCACACGGGACAGCGCCCGCAGGACCCCGGTCCGCCACGAGAGAATCAGTCGGCAGCGAGAAACTGAGTCATGCCCGAAGCACATGGTCGCCCCGGCTGCGACCGAGCAGTAACAATGCCGCGGCGACGCAGTAGAGCGGCACCACAACGAACGGCGCCGCAACCAGGATGACTACGCCGAGCGCAGCCAAACCACCCAACTGCCGCTGGCCGACCGGCTCACCGCGGCGGTGATCGCGAAAGGAAGACAGACCACGACCGCAGCGACCCAGGCCATCAACAGGCGGGACACGAAGCCTCGTCGGCGCACTAAGAAGGCCCCGCGATAGCGAGACCGACCCAGGTCACGACGGCCACGGCAAAGACCGCGACTCCGCCGACCATGCGGATAAGGAAATCCCACGCCGTGACCTAGGAGCCGCCCGACGGCGAGACCCGGTGTTCGCAAGTTGCCACGAGTACGACAGCATCCAGGTGAGATAGAGCGCGGTCGCGGTCACCCCGGTGAGAAGCATCTCCGAGATCCGGCGACGCATCGGACTTTCCGCCTATTTCTCGATCTCGTAGCGCAGAAGCACCACGCCGCTTTCGAACGGGGTGGCCTCGACCAGCTTCAGACCTTGCCGATCCTCGAAAATGCGCGTTCCCTTGCCGCGTGACGCCGGGCAGACCAGCATCCGGACTTCGTCGACGACGCCGGTGTTCATCAGAGAGTGCATGAGTTTCAAGCTTCCCCACAGCCAGATGCCCTTGCCGCTCTGCTCCTTGAGCTCCCGGATGGTGGCGGCCGGGTCGCGCGTCACGGTCGCGGCGGGAAAGTCACCCCACGGGGCGTCATCCAGTTTCGACGAGGCGACGAATTTGGCGAGGTTGTTGAGCTTCTCGCCGTACTCGCCCTGCTCGTCGGCGTACGGCCAGTAGCCCTTGGACTGGGCGTAGGTATTCGCGCCCAGAATCATCGTGTCGACCGAGTCGATGAACCCCATCATGCTGGCCTTGAACGCCTTGTTCGTGGTCTCGGAAAAGGGCTCCCCTGAGACGAAGCTGAGCCCACCGTCGCCCTCCGCGGCAATGTTGTCGACAGTAACCCACTGCTGGACTATGAGTTTTCGCATTGCGCTCATTGTAATCCGTGGGCACGTGGTCATGCACTGCTGGCAGAGCCACCCCAGCCGACACGGCCTCGCAACGGCATGATGCTCCGCCTGTTCTTCGGTCGCCAGTTGGAGCCCGAATCCTGCAGGCAACTGGCGCTCGACGCCAGGGCACAGGCCGCAGCACAGCTTGCCGCGATGAGGGTCGCACGCGATGAACTGCGACAGGACAAGTTCGGAGAGACGTCCACTCTGGCGCGCTCCCCGCGGCGCACCGACGATCCGATGGCGGCCGCCGACAGCCGGGCCTATCCCGTGCCAGCCCAAAGTCTTCGTCAGTCGCTGGCTGGTGAAAAGCGGTTGCCATCGTCATTCGCCTGGAGATGCTCGGCGCATGGGCGCCGCTGTGCGTGCGAGGCACCTACCTCCTCAGCCTCCTAGCCGTTCGAACTTGACCTCAACCGAAGGTGAGGTGCTGAGGTTGCCCTGTCGATGGCGCCTGGTCGTCGACCGAAAGGACTCTCAGATGGGCTCTCCAACTATCAGCACTACTGCGCCTGCGTCACTCGCGGGCGCAGCGCCCCCTCCCTCGCGGCTGACCCTGCCAGTCGTCCTGGTCGGCGTCGCGTTGGTAGCGATGTCGATCTCCGGTACCGCGATCGCGCTGCCGAACATCGGCCGGGACCTCACCGCCTCCGGTTCGGCATTGAACTGGGTCGTCGCCGGATACAACCTCGCCTTTGCCGCTATGACCCTCGTCGCAGGCGCAGCGGCAGACCGCGCGGGCCGGCGTCGCGTCTTCACCGTTGCAGCTGCCGTGTTCTCGGCCGGATTCTTGGCCACCGCGTTGGCGCCGTCGATCCTGGTTCTCGATATCGCACGCATCGTTTCCGGTGTCGGCGGTGCCGGCGTGATGGCTGCGGGCGGTGCCCTTCTGGCATCGAGCTACGAAGGGGCGGCACGACATCGGGCTTTCGCGCTCATGGGGACCATGGCCGGCGTCGGCATCGCCGTAGGCCCGACAATGGTTGGCGGCCTGATCGCCCTGACAGGATGGCGCGGCAGCTTCGTCGCGTTCGCCATCCTCGGCACACTCATCGCATGCGGTGCGGGACGTCTTCAAGAATCACGCGCAGGCCACAGCCGCACCGATTGGATCGGAAGCTCGCTCGTCGTCGCCGCTCTCAGCGCAGTCATGTTCGCGCTCCTCGAAGGTCCGGAAGTCGGCTGGGCTCACCCAACGACCGTCAGTGCGTTTGCCGTTGGCGGGGCGGCGTTCATCGCATTCGTGATCGCGCAGCGCCGCAGCGTTACTCCGGTGCTCGCGCCCGAACTCGTCTCTGAACGCGGTTTCATGGGCTGGTGCCTGGCGACGTTGACGACGTCGATCGGATTCCTCGGCGCGCTGGTGTTCCTACCCACCTACCTGCAGGCTGTTGCAGGGAACACGCCCGCGACGACGGGGCTGACGATGCTGCTGCTGACCGCGCCGGTACTGGTCGCCCCGACCCTTGCCGTCACCCTGGTCAATCGCGGCGTCGCAGCGCGGCTACTGATCCTGAACGCGCTCGGACTTGTCGTCGCAGGTAACTTCGGCTTGCTGCTCCTGGGGCCGGAGAACACGACTGCACTCGTCGCCGTCCCGCTGCTGCTGATCGGGATCGGCATGGGGATTTCGTTCGGTATCACCGATGGTCAGGCGATGTCCCTAGTCCCGGCACAGCTCGTCGGCACAGCCGCGGGATTCCTCAACACACTGCGCGGCGCAGCAGAGGCACTTGTGATCGCCGTGTTCAGTGCGATGCTCCTCGGGTTCCTCACCGTCCGGCTCGATGACTCCGATCGTGCGTCCAATGTCGCCGCAGGCGATCTCAGCTCCGTCACCGACCGCAACTACGGCACCGAGGTCGACGCGTTCACGGTTTCCTGGCACAGCACACAAATCGGCGTCGGCGCCGCCTGTCTCCTGCTGTCAGTCGCCGTCGCTATCCTCCTCCTTGTGCCTTCTCGCCGCCCCGTTACGGAAGAGAGTGACCGTCATGTCCAAGAACCCGGATGAAGTCGCCGCGCTCCCGGTCCGTCAGATCGATCCATCCGAGCCGCTGACTATCGGCGACGTGATGCGACGAACCGGGGTATCCGCTTCCGCGTTGCACTTCTACGAACGTAAAGGCCTGATCTCCAGCGCGCGAACGTCATCGAACCAACGCCTCTACGAACGGCACATGCTACGCCGCATCTCACTGGTCCTGGTCGCCAAACGACTCGGCATACCACTCGCCGATGTCGCGAGAGTTTTCAGCCGCCTACCCACCGATCACGCTCCCACACACCAGGATTGGCAACGCGTCTCCCGTGCGTGGAAGCGCCAGCTAGAGGAACGACGCCGACAAATCGAGTCGCTTGAGCGAGAACTCACTGGATGCATCGGCTGCGGATGCCTCTCCATGAAGGCCTGCCTTCTCCTCAACCCTGACGACTCCCTCCACGCACAGGGGCCGGGACCCGTGCGCATTCAACGTCAGCGACCCGCGACGCACGTCGACCACGTCGCCCAACTTGACGCTCATTCTCAGCTGGACGCGCATCGTCTGGCGCAGAGACACCCGCTAACACAAGTCGAAGAGTGACGCCCGCGGGCGTTCGGAGTGTCCCACGCCACGATGAAACCGCTGCCGCTGATGCAATGGCTGATCACACTCGTGAGTCCGCCGGGCGGGGTGGTGCTAGAGCCGTTCACGAGATCGGGAACGACAGGGCCGCGGTGCGGGACGGGTATCTGGTGATGGGTTTCGGTGTCGGATCCGGGATGCCGCTGCGCATCGCCGCGCGCAAGGCGCCGGATGCGGTCATCCTGCCAGTGGACGCCGAGGCCTACACCGCGGCATCCGAACAGGTGATGGCGACTCTGCGTGCGCAGCCTGGCGCGACCGTGCAAGTGGTCGGCTGGGACGAGGCGTTCATTGGCGTGCACACCGAGGATCCGGAACGCTATGCCCGGCAGGTGCAGCAGGCCGTCCTGAAACGGACCAGGCTGCACTGCAGTGTCGGAATAGGTGACACGCTGGTCCGCGCCAAGGTCGCGACCGGGTCGTGGATGACACGCCGTGGGTGGCTCGCGGCCACAGCAGGGAGACGACGTTCCAGCGCGACCTGAGCGAGCCGGCCCAGGTCGAGGAGGCGGTACGCGAGCTGGCCGACCGGGTGCTGGCGGATGTCGCGGCCGAGGGCCGGCCCGTAATGGGTCTGACGCTCAAGGTGCGCTACGCGCCGTTCGCTACCAAGATCCTCACCAAACGAGTCGCTGATTCCTTCGACCGAGAGACCGTGCTGGCCGAGATTCTGGGACTGGTCGGCAGGGTCGAACCGAACCGGCCCATCCGGCTGCTGGGGTTAAGGGCCGAGATGCCGATGCCGGAGAATGCGCGGGCGGGGCACACTCCGACGCGCAGCGGCTGGTGACTGGGCGAATCCAGTGCCGCGCTTGCTGGCCCGACCTCGACGACGATTGCCGGGTTGGTCACGACGAAGCCCGCCGCGGGACCACAGTCAGCGAAGCTACCTCTTTGATTTGGGGGTGCATCTTGTCGCCGCCGTCCACTACGCCTGTCTGCCACCAGAGTTTGAGCCCCTCCGGTGTCGCCTCGAGGCAGGCCAGGTTGTTGTCGAACCACGGGCCCTTGACACCCGCCCAGCGGAACGGCGGATCCGGGACTCTGGCCGAGCGCGCAACCAACGCACCCGCCGACGCGGCCAGGCCATAGGACATGACAGCTGCGAAGGACCTCGACAGCCGGGGTAACGGGTTGCGAATAGGCGAGCAGACAGCCTGCAAGATCCGACTGCCCGAGGAACGATCCACCTCCGATACGTAGGAGAAGTGCACATCCCCGGAAAGAAAGGCGATGGCTGCCGGGGCTGGGCCGCGTTTGCCGTCCGCGACCTCGGCCACCATGGTTGCCACCTTTCGGAAGCTGTCCTGGAATGCGCCCCAATGTTCCAGATCCACCGCCTGGCGCAGCTTCTCGCCGACCCGGGCCGCCCGTTTGCCCCACGCGCCCTGGGCAAGGGCTTCGCTCCAGGACTCGACGTGGTGCAGTCCCATCGGGAGCAGGAAAGGCAGAGACGTCCCCACCAGCAGGTAACGGAATCCGCCACGCATCCTGGCGTCGAGCCAAGCCATTTCCTGCTCGTCAAGCAGGGCCCGGTTTTCTGGCGCCAGGTCCCTGGCGGCGCGGGAGTCCACCACTACAAGCCGTGTATCCCCGAAATCCCGGCAGAAACTCCACCGGTACGCCGCGGGGTTCTGATCGGCCAGTTCGGCGAAGCTGTCCAGCGCCGCGCTCACATCCAGCTCGGCCTCGCCCCTGTAGCGGGCGATCTGCTGCCAGACGGCATCCTCGGCCCGCTCCTTCGGCGACAGGTTCCCCAGATGCTGGTAGACCCAATACGAGGCCAGCCCCGCCACGATCCGCTCATGCCACCAGGAGGTGGCCTCCATTTCCGACTTCCAGCTCAGCGAGGTGTTCCAGTCGTCGCGGATGTCGTGGTCGTCAAAGATCATGGCGCTGGGCAGCGTCGATAGCAGCCACCTATTGGCGGGATCGGACCAGGCCAGATAGTAGAGATGCGCGTATTCCTCGTAGTCCTTGAGTTCCTCCCCGGGCGGTGCCTCGATGTCCCGGCGGGCGCGGATGAACTGCTTCATCTGTTCGCTGGTCGAATCGGCGTACACCTGATCCCCGAGAAAGGCCACCAGATCCGGCCATTGCAGGTCGCCGCCGGAGGCCATCGCCAGTGCATAGGCGCGGAGCGAATCGACGCCGTGCCTCCGGTTGCCGGACTCATCGTGAGGGACACTGGTGCGGCATGAACCATAGGCCAGCCTCAGCGGTTTGCCTGGATCGAGCGTAGCGATCCGCGATGGCGGGAAGCCGGACGCGGGATCAGGCCAGGCCTTTGTTCCGTCGACGTCCAGCTCGTAGGACGTCACGGTTCCGGGTTTCAGTCCGTCCAGCTCCACCAGCGCGTAGTGGTGGCCGTGAACCTTGAAGGTGCGGGCGGCCCAGCGCCCGCCGCCCGCCCTGACCGATATCCGAGCAGCGCCCCGGGTCTCCACCCAGATACTCGCCGACGCCTCATCCACGTACCGCAGCAACGGGCCGAGCACCAAGGCTGAGATCGTCATGACTCAGTTCTACCTTCTTCGGCCCAATGCGGCCATGGCCTGGCGGAAAGGATGGGGCGCAGGACCGGCGGCGGGTAGCCGCTTCACCGCAGCGTTGCGACAGCACCGCCAGCGTCGCGGGTCGTGCCCCTGGATGCTGCTTCGACTCCGGCGTAGAACTTCGGCTGACCGTTGGCATTCGGGCGCCTGACTATTGGGCCGGCCCTAGCGTTGAACACGGACGAGGAAAACGCTCCACTGCCGCTCACTCGCGGCTTCCCACACCGACGTCCCGCGGAATCGCATCCGCACGCCTTGGTCTGAATCCAAATGCCAGCCGTTCGATGCCACGCTCTCGGCACAACCCTCGCCCGTCAATTCCCGCTCGACAGGTAAAACGTTCGTGTTACCCTAGTCGCATGACGACCACACGAGAGCGGATCATCACTGAGAGCGAACCGATCTTCGACCAGTTTGGATTCGCCGCCACCGGGGTCGACAGGCTGACCGCAGCGGCCGGAGTATCGTCGCGGACCCTCTACAAGCACCTGGGTAGCAAGTCAGCTCTCATCGTTGCTGTGCTCGACGCCCGCAGAGTGCGATTCCTCCGCGCCTTCGATGTCGCGACGGTCGACGAACTCTTCTCCGCTCTCGCCAGTTGGGTGGGTGTCGAGGGAGCACGGGGCTGCTTGTTCCTTCGCGCGTTGGGCGAAGGAGGCAAGACAGATCCGGAGATCGCCGCGACTGTGACGGCGTACAGAGCACAGCTTCACCACCTGATCGGCACCCTCGTGCACAACGAGACGGGACGGGACAACGAATTACTCACCGAGCAGCTCATCGTGCTCTTCGAAGGTGCGACATCCGGTGCCTCCTACCGGGGCACTCGCGCGATCACCGCCGCTCGGACGGCAGCGGCGGTGCTCCTCACCGAGCGATCAACTATCCACGCCGCCCAGGAACTGTAAACGGAGCCCTGCATGCACCTGTTGACTGTCTTCTCTCACCCCTTCCGCGACAAGTACCCCGCCGCGGTCATGGACTCCTTTCATGCACCGTTCGAGGAGGAGGGCTACACGATCGACGTGTTGGACCTGCACCGAGAGCGATTCGATCCGCGATTCACCGCGGAGGACCACGCCCACTTCTGGGGTGGTCCGATCCCGCCTGGGATCGAGGAGATGCATGGACGAGTCCAAGAGGCTGACAGGCTAGCCTTCGTTTTCCCCGTGTACTGGTGGTCGATGCCAGCGCTGATGAAGGGGTGGATCGAGCGCGTGTTCACGGCAGGCTGGGCATATCAATACGGCGCAGGGGTCGAAGATCGCGGCAGGGCGGCACTGCACGGACTCCTCCCGTCGATACCCACAGTCCTCATCGGCATCGGTGGCTCCAAGGAGCGCACCTACGAGAAGTACGGCTATGACGAGGCGATGCGCACGCAGTTGGACGTGGGCATCTTTGCGTACACCGGCATCGACGATGTCGAGAGCCACCTCATTCACGACGTAGAGGGCGACCACAACGCATCCGTGCGAGAAGCCGGACTCGATCGGGCGCGCGACATCGGGCGCTCGTTCGCCGCCGTCGACAGAACGGTGCGTCACGCGAAAGCAGATCACCTCGAACGTCGCCGCGCCGGGCGCGCTCAGGTTCCGAGTCAAGCCTGACGCAGCCCGACCGGACGATCGGCTTCATCGCTCATCCAGTCGTCAGCTTGCAGCTGCTCCTGTGCGAGTTGTCCGGCATGCGCGAGCACATCGAGCTGACTTCGTCGACCCTTCCGACCGGCAGCAGATGAGCGGATCGTCTTCCACACCGAGGTGAATCCGGAGTTCGGAAAAAGTGGTCTCGGGGGCAGCTGGTACGCGAGGCGCTCGCAGGCAGCATCCGCAATGGCATCGCCGTCGTCCCGGTGTGTCCGCTGTTCGCTCGCCACCTCAGCAAGCACGGCGATGAGTTCGTCGCAGCCGGCCTGTCGCCTCGGTGGGTCAGTATCGCGCCTCCCAGAACTCGCCCGGGTCGACGCTCGCGTGCCCTGGCGCGCCACCGCATTGAACCGAGCACTGGCACAAACGCCCGAACAGGGCGCACGGGCACAGATCCGCGCAGCCCTCGACCCCGACATGGCCGGCGGCACCTACATCGGCACCTACATCGGCCCCACACGAGGGGGCGAGCTCCGCGGCCCAATCGGCGTCGCACCCTCCGCACGCGACCTCACCCATCGAGAGCGTCTCTGGGCGCTGTCCGAAGAGCTCACCGATGTGTACTACCAGATCTCCTCGGCCTGATCCGGTGGACGTGGTTGCGTGGCCCGACACCACGCCCTCCTGCCCAACACCTGACCGCCCTTGGCAGCGTTGTCGTGCCCGTCCAGGCTATCCATGCGCGCGGCACCCTGCGCCGGGCCTCACCGGCGGCGGTTGTTTCCTTACAGCATGCAATCTTTGAGGCGAGTGGGGGCGGGCGGATGCCGTCATCATCATTTCTGAGACGGGGCGTCGCGCCGATGAGCCAGGATGCACCGCCACGCTGCAACCATCCAACACCGGCCTGTTCGAGCGACTGGTCGCCGTGACGGGCGCTGCCGCGCTCGCTCTCGGAATCCTCCGGCGGACCCGAGGCCCATACTGACGGCCGGGGCACCAACAGCGGTGGACGCGTTCACATGCATACGATCCACGAGGATTGACCGAACTGCTTGAGCCGATCGAACTCCTCCTCATCGCGGTCGAGGCGGGCGAGGGGCCACTCGGATACGAGACAGAGGGGTGAGCGCATACAACACCTCGTGCTCGTGGGGGCTCAGAGGCCGTAAGGAGCCGAAATTCGCCGTCGACGTGGACGATGAGACGATGGCGTCGCCGGATCCCTTCACAAGATCACTCTTCGTTGAGCAACCCCGTGAAGAACTCGCGGATGTCCGCGGTGAGGATGACAGGCTGTTCCATGGGGGCGAAGTGTCCGCCGGCGGCCATCTTGGTGTAGCGCTGAACGTTGTGGGTGCGCTCCGCCCATGCAAGCGGCGGCTGCTGCAAGTCAGCAGGGAACAGTGCTAATGCCGTGGGAACGGTGACGAACGCGTGAGGGGGAAGGGCCTCGTAATAGGGACGGAGAGATGTTCCGATCGTGTTCGTGAACCAATATAGGCTCGCCTGCGTCAGAAGAAAATCATCGGCGAACGGCATCACCTGGCCGGAGCTGCGATCGCTCCAGGCCCGATACTTCTCAGATATCCACGCGAGAAGACCGACGGGTGAATCCGAGAGCCCGAATGCCAGGGAGAGCGGACGGGTGCGGTGCTGGTGCATGTAAGCGCCTTCGTCACGATTCCACCCTTCGATCCGCGCCAGGTGAGCACGCTCCGCCTCGGTCAACGAGGCCTCATCCCACTCCCCCGGCATTCCCACCGACATCAAATGGATCCCGAGCACGGCTTCCGGATGCGCCGCAGCAAGTCGCGATGTGATTCCGTTGCCCAGATCTCCTCCGTGCGCAAAGTACCGCTCGAACCCGAGCCCAGTCATGAGTTGATGCCACAACTCGTGGGTCGGCACGCTTGGCGGAGACGTTATCGAGGCATCCGAGAAGGTGAACCCGGGCAATGAAGGCACGATCACGGTAAAGGAAAGACCCGCCCGCCCATACGCAGAAGGCGCGGATAGCTGTAGTGCAAGCTCCACCATTTCGAAGAATGTGCTTGGCCACCCGTTGGTGAGCACGACGGCAGGAGCTTCCGGAGACTCTGCGTCGAAGCGCAGAAAGTGAATCCTCTGCCCCTCCACCTCCGCGGTGTAGGAAGGAAGCGCGTTGATCTTCTCTTCGTGAGCGGGCCAGTCGTATCCGTCGGCCCAATAGTCGGCCAGACGTCGCATTTCCTCGACATCGGTCCCGGCTGCCCACGGCTCGGTCGGCCAGGAATGCGGCCACCTCGTCGAGGCGATCCGACGCCTGAGATCATCCAACTCCCGTTGAGAAACGGCTATCAGCGCTTCGCTTCTCACGGCAAAACCTTCCGACTCTTCTGTCAGATCCACATGCTCACCTGCTCGATCACGAGGTAGGGACGGGAGATAAACGGGTGTGAAATCATTCCCATTGCTTGTTCCTTCCATACGCTAGTCACGACGCATCCATCTTCCCGCGTGCAAGCCATCTTGCCGTTTGGGCCCGCCCACACGATTGCTCGGTGTCCGAAGAAGCTCCGCGGTGCAACTCGAGCACTTGTCGGCCGGTTCGCGAGTCGAGCGCACCCGTCGGGTCATCTGCGAAGACGGCATCCGGGCGCGTGATCAGCGCACGCGCGATGGCCACCCGCTGCTGCTGACTGCCGGAAAGCTCCGCCCGGCGCCGCTGTCGAAGCTCGTCCAGGCCAACCGAGCGGATGATGCGGTCGAGCCAGCCGTTCTCAACGCCCCCTGCCTGCCAGAAGCAGCGGCAGAGTCACGTTCTCCTCGACCGTCAGCGCAGGAAGCAAGTTGTACGCCTGGAAGACGAACCCGACATGCTTACGCCGGAACTTCGCGAGGTTGTTGGCCCGCATTCGCGAGATGTGTGTGTTGCCGGTCCAGACGGAGCCGCCCGTCGGAGTGTCCATGGATCAGTTGGTCGTGGCTTTTTGCTCGCGTGCTGGAGCCGGGTGCCGCCGCGGATCAGGACATCGCCGACGACGGCACCCGCCCGACGCGCTCAGATCACTGTGGTGCCGCCGTCGGCGAGTAGCTCCATGCCGTTGACGTAGCTTGAGTCGTCCGACGCGAGGAACAACGCGACCGATGCGATCTCCTCTGGGTGGCCCATTTCTCGCCGTGGGATCACGGACTCGAACGCCGTCTTCATTTCCGCGCTCAGCGCGTCGCCCATCATCGGCGTGGCAACCTGGCCGGGGGTCAGCACGTTCACCCGGATTTTCCGGTTCCTCAACTCGGCCACCCATACCCGTGCGTAGGCAGGCAGCACGGCCTTGCTCGCCGCGTACACGCTCCAATCGGGGTAGCCTCGGAGCGAAGCGTTCGACCCGGTCATGAAGATCGAGCCTCCATCGTTGAACAGCGGCAGCGCCTTTTGAACAGTGAACAGCGTGCCGCGCGCGTTCAGCGAGAAGGCGGCATCGAACTGCTCCTCGGTGATCTCACCGAGCCTGCCCTGCTCGCCCCCTCCAGCACTCGCCCACAGCACATCAATCATGCCCTTCTCCCGCTTGACCGTCTCGAACAGTCGGTCAAGATCAGCGAGGTCGGCCGAATCGGCTTGCACGCCGGTCACGTTCCGGCCGATCAGGTTCACGGCTTCATCCACTGCGTCTTTCCGCCGGCCCGAGATGAAAACGTGAGCCCCTTCATCAACGAACAACTTGGCACCGGCCAACGCCATACCACTTGTCGCACCCGTGATCACCGCGACCTTGCCATCGAGCTTTCCCATGATTACTCCGTTCCTGCGAGGTTGACGCCGAGCGAGATGTTGAACCCCAGGCCCGTCCGTGCCAGGCCCATCTCCAGCAGACTTGCGCTCTCCAACCAGTGCGCCATATCCAGGTCACCCGCATCCCGTGGACGAAGTCCGAGGCTCGTGATGAACGCCGAGACGTTCGCCTTAGCCCGCGCGTCATCGCCAGCCATGAACACATCCACCGGGTCGCCCGCGGCCAGGATGTGGCTGAAGAGGGTGTTGAACGCCTTCACGACGCGGGTGCTTGCAGGGGCGGCCTCCGCGACCATCTGCGCGACGGACGTGTCTTGAGGGACGGCCAGCCCGGTGGCGTCTGCGTTGAACGGATTTGTGATGTCGACGACAATCTTGTCGGCCAGCGCCTCCCCGTACTCGCTGACCACCGGCACGGCGCCCGCAAACAGTACGGCGAGGATGACAATGTCCCCGGTCGGTGCGGCGCCCCACGTTCCGGCCGTGGCCCCGTTGCCGAGAGCCCGGGCTAGAGCCCCGGCCTTGTCCGCATCCCGACCTACGACCTCGACCGTGTTGCCTCCCTTGAGGGCCAGGGCACCGATGGCTCTGGCCATGTTCCCCGAGCCGATGATGCTGATGCTTCCCATGACTGCTCCTTTGTGGTGTTTATATCGGTTGGCCGTGGGGTACTCACTGGCGGTCGAGTGGAACGCCAAGCTGAGGCATCCCTCCGGCTAATGAGTTGAACCGGAGGGGGGCCTCATGTATTCCAAACGTGGGTGATATTTGGCAGAGGGCTTTCCGCCCTTGACGTTTATGGCACTACTGAGCCAGAACCGGAGGGCGCCCTCGGTTCCGTCGTAAACTAGCCAGGTGAGCATCAGCGACGTTGAGCAGACGCGGAAGCCCCGGCGCCGAGACGCCCAAGAGCGCCATGACCGGCTCATCGCCGCGGCACAGCGCGAGTTCGCCGCCCGAGGCGTGGATGCCTCCTTAGAAAGGATCGCTCGCGACGCCGACGTTGCCATCGGGACCCTGTACCGTCACTTCCCGACCCGCCTGGACCTGCTCCTGGCCGCCCTTGAGCCCCAACTTCGGGAGTTCCTCGACGGGTCCAACAAGGCTCTGGAAATCGACGATCCGTGGGAAGGGTTCGTCTACTACCTGGAGAACCTGTTCCGCGTGCAGGCGGGAGACCGAGGCTTTAACGACTTCCTCTCCCGTCGCTTCCCTGGCAGCGCCGACACCGAGCGCATCCACGACCAGATGTGTCGACAAATCGAAGACGTGCTCACCCGAGCCCAAAAAACCGGCGAGGCGCGCCCCGACATCACGCGGGCCGACATCGTCAACCTCATCTGGTCCAACGGCCGGATGATCGACGCCACCAGCACCACCGCCCCCAACGCGTGGCGACGTCACCTATACCTCATGCTCGACGCCTACCGGGCTAAGCGGGCACATCCGATTCCCGAGCCGCCGATGACGGAAAAGCAGCTCTACGACGCCATGGTCCATCTCAACACGGTGGACTAGGTGCGCAACTGACGGAGGCCTATGACAGGGGGTTCCAGGTTTTCTGTTTGAGGCGTTCGTAGGGGTGCTGCCGGTGAGAGCGCCGTGAGGTCGATCGTAGTTGTAGTAGTCCTCCCATTCTTGGAGCTTGTTGTTGAACAGGTTGACGTCGTCGATGACCTGTCCCTCGAGGAGTCGGTAGAACTCTTCAGAGTCGATGCGGTGGGAGCGTTCGACCTTGCCGTTGAGTCTGGGGGTGGCCGGTTTGATGTAGACGTGGCCGATGCCCTTATCGAGCAGGTGATAGCGCCTGAGATACATGGTGATCTTGTGCGGCCCGAAATGGTACTGCTGACGCAACCAGAGGATCTTCTCGATTACCTCGGAGCTGGTCGCGGTGGGCGAGTGGTGCGGGGCGCTTGAGCTATCGTTCTACGTCGCGCTTCAAGCCGTGCGCGGGCCAGATACCCGCGCGACAATGGAGCTCCAAGCAAAGATTGTTCGCGTCGAGATCGGCGCCGGAGGACGAAAGAACCTCGGACGATGGATCAAGGAGAATGCGCTCCCTGCCGTCGACCACAGCTGAGTTCGTCCTGGTGCGCCACGAAGGGAGAGCAGAGCCCCGGCCGTCTGACGAACCGTGGCCCCGCCCTGAAGATGGTGCTGCTACTGATTCCCGTCGTTAGGGTCGACCGTTGAGGCTGGCGACGCATTGACCCTGGTTTGTGTAACCGAAGGCGGCGAACCCGCCGCCCTTGCACTGGCCTTTGGATTCAAGGCCCGGGGTGGCGGGGCTGATGTCCAGATTGTAGAGAACTCCAACTACCGGTCCGGCTGAACCGTAACCAACCCACCAGCCGGGGTGGCCGCCGTTCGCAAGCTCGACATCGACACCGTCTGGGCTGACGCTGCCGTACGAGTCAGTGACGGTTGTACCGTTCACTGTTAAGGTCATGCAGCCATCAGCGGTGGCCAGGTCAGCCGGTGTGCTGACGCAGTGTGTTGGGTCGGCCGTCCCGTCGACTACGAAATTGACGTTGAGCACTCCGTCACCGATGTCGGCGACGGCAATTCGTGTGAACCTCTGTACCCATTCACCACCGCCGGCGTCGCCGTCAGTTACTCCGATGTCGTAGTAGCCACCCGAGCGACTGCTGTACGACACCCAGATTCCCGCGTCCTTTTTATGCGCGGTGGCACCATCGGCGAGAGCGCCAAGATCGTAGAGGCCGATGATGGCTGCGTCGCCGCTGGCGGTCATGCCTGAGATGTCGAGCGTGCCTGACATGGTGACCGGGCCGTCCTCGGGGGAAGGTGTGGTGACGGACTTACCGTGCTGGTAGTTGCCGTCATACCCGGCAGGTGGTGGATTTCCGACATAACGGAGGCGGAGGCTGGAACCGTCGGCAGTCTGCCGCTCTCCCGCTGAACCTGAGATGTTGACGGTGCCACCTGTGTCAGCGGGTGCGAGGTCATCTGCTGTGGCGGGAGCCACCGCGGTGAGGGCGAACGCTGCGGTAAGTACGGCGGCGTAGATACTTTTGTTCTTCACTGTCTCTCCATTCGGGTTGGTGAGTCTCGGCGTCGCTGGCCGAACAGAACACCGCGCCGGCTGCACGGGTTCATGAATGCCCCTCAGTGTAGGGGGTGTGGCTCCGTCAACGGCTAGAGCACACATGTCCATTTGATGGCGGATCGCACTTCGCGACAACGATGCACGAATGTCACGAGCGGGAAGAGGAGCGGCTGCGGCACGAGTGGCAAGACGTTTAGGCGGCCCGGGCACGGCCCCTGGCTGGATGCTTCAGCGTCACGTCATGCAGACAGATGCCATTCGCATAGAAGAAGGTCCTTGAGCCTTCCTTCGAAGCCTCCTCCTGTAGCCAGGCACCCCCGGTCGGTGGACGAGCGTTGCGTTGCCGTCCAACGGCATCACGCCTCTTGCGCGCAGTCGTGCAAGGCATTGCCAGCGGATAGGCCGCCGGACCGCTGAGCATCTTCCTGGCTCCAGCCCGCCAGCGCGCCACCGGCGCCGCCCGCTGGACCCCGTAGTGCGCTAACGCGCCCCCCGCGTTCGCCGTACGGCGAGCATGGCCTGACGATCCAGACCGAACGTTCGACGGGCGGCGAATCCTCCGATGGTGGTTCCCGCAGCTAGTCCGATTCCCGTTGCGATCGCGACCACGGCCGCGGATAGCGCCTCGGTCACCCCGGTCGCGGAATCCATGAATCCGTACAGCGCGCTGTACACCGCGAGACCGGGAATCAAACCGATGATGCCCGCTGTCGTCATCGCACCCTCGGGCACCTTGAGCCAACGGTAGGTGAGGTAGCCGATTACGCCCGCAGCCACTCCGGCAATACCCGGCGCCAACCCTGGCTGCGCAGAGAAAGGCAATACCACCCAGTACAGGGCGAAAACGAGGCCGGCCGCAGCCGCCATGAGCGGCACCAGACGGAGACGCACGTACGACGTGAGCGCGAATCCGACGCCGATGAGCGCCGAGCCGGTCACTCCGGGGATCAGGTCTATCCCGTCCCCCAGGGACGTCGCAACCGTCACAGGAACACCCATTCGCAGTGCAACACCCAAGACGATCGAAATGCCCACGGCGAGACCGAGAGTGAGCATGAGCACTTCCATCCCTCGCGCCGTGGCTGTGACGTAGTACCCGTCGATCGCGTCGCGGGCGGACGCGGTCAACCCGACACCTGAGAGCAGCATGATGATTCCCGCGATAACGATGACGGTCGGAGAGTTCGAACCGGGCAACTCGATGCCCACCGAGCGCAGCCAGAAGATGAACACCGCGATGCTCGTCGTCACCACAGCGGCGGCCATCTGAGCGAAGAATCCGGGCACCGACCATTTGCCCAGCTGGCGGATAATGACGTCAGAGATGACCGCGGAGGCTGCGGCAACAAGAACGAGCACAAAACTCACATCGAACAACACCACAACGCCACTCGCCAGCACGGCCTTGCCCGCGGTCACGACCCAGCGACGATATGTGTGCGGGCTTGTCAGAATCGATGCGAGCTGCTCGCGGGCGTCCTCCACATCGACTGGGCTGCCTTCGCCGGTGATCTCATCGATCAGCAGGTAGACATCCTGCAGCCTCGTGTAGTCCGTGGTGCGCACCTTCACGATGCGCATGACCGACATCGGGTCCTCGTTCATCCCGCGATGGATCGAAACCGTGATCGACGTGAAGGTGATGTCCACGTGCATGCCACTGATCCCGTATGCATCGCTGATTCTCAACACCGTGGCGACGACGTCGGCCGCCGAGGCACCGGTTGCGAGCATTGCCTCCCCGGCACGCAGACATAGATCAATCACCAACCGCGCGTGCCGCTGGGGCAGCTGATCATCACCGGCGATCACGGAAATAATCTGGGTGGGAGTGGCTGTCCCCCGAATCACCCCGCCGGCGATCTCAAAAAAGGACCGACTCACCCGCCGTCCGGGAACGTTGCCTATGTCGTTGCTGCTATCGCCCACCACCCAAGGCTACGGCCACGCGGGTCGGGTTTCACCCGGCGCTTCATCGATTCCCCGATCTAGGGCGGCCTGATCATCGCTCTCGTCGTGCCCTTGCCCTGCAACGGCCTCAGAAAGTGGCTGACTGCCGCGGTCTCTACAGCGAGCGATTGTTTTTTGGAAGGCATTCTGCATCGAGTTATTGCGACAGTGATCACCCAAGAGGGCAACCACAGTGAACGAATAGCAAGTCGCCGCGACTAGAAATGGCTAGCTCGGGCCGGAACCAATCCGTCGTGGATCGCTGACTCATGACTGGTGGGTAGCGGCACTGCCGGCTCACGCGCCTTCGGGTCCTTGGGTCCGCTCTCGTGTCCATGAGCCGCGCATTTATGAGTTCCGTCGTTGGTTGATTGTGGCCTCCAGCGCGGAAAGACGTGTTTGTCTGTCGCCGATGATTTCAACCGTGCGGGCCTGGCTGCCAAGCAGGTCTGGGTCGTCGCTGAGTTCGAGCAGGGTGTCGTTCATGGTGGCGCGCAGTTGAAGGTTTTCCTCCGGGTGGACCCAGATCGGATCGGCGGAGTTCAGCGGCAACAGCACCAGCAAGTCGACATTCCGCATTGCGGCATTCGACAGGGCCAGAGCTTGGTGGAGGACCTCTTGGGGCAGGCGGCCGCCTCCTAAGCTCTCCCAGCTGATGAGGTAGGCCAGAAAGTCCAGGGGGCCGCGTTCGGCAATCACATCCGTGTCAGGCTCAATCTCTTCAAGCCGCTGCGCGCTGATGGCCAACTGGGCAAGAAACGAGGAAGCGCCTGGCTGGTCGTGGAAATCATCGAGCAGCTCGAACGGGTCTGGCAGGTGGGCGAACTCGGGGTGGGTTGCGCAGAAGTCGGCGATAAGAGTGCTTTTCCCGCTTGCGTGGGTTCCTGAGACAACGATTCGCATAGGTTCGAACTATAGCCACCTGATTTCGTTTGAACCGTCCCCGGTTTGATGCCGCTTCCTTTCGAGTCTGGAAGGAAGATAGTGATCATGCCAAAGAGGATCCCGGAGGAGACGAAGCAACGTGCGATCAGGCTCGTGCTCGATCACCTCGACGAGTACCCGAACCTGACAGCCGCGTGCGAGACGGTCTCAGCCCGGCTCGGGTTTGGTGCCGAGTCGCTGCGCCGGTGGGTGCGACAGGCGCAGATCGATCAGGGCCAACGTGAGGGCGTGACCTCGGTGGGGGTCGAGGAGGTCAAAGCGCTGCGCCGTGAGGTGCGGGAACTGCGCGAGGCCAATGCGATCTTGCGGGACGCGGCGGTTTTCTTCGCCGGGGAACTCGACCCCCGACGCCGCTGATCGTCACCTTCATCGACGAGCAACGTGGCAAAGGCCGCGCGGTCGAGTCGATCTGTCAGGTCCTGCGGTCGCAGGGCGTGCAGGTCGCCGCGCGGACGTATCGGGCGTGGAAACGTGCCCAGCCCAGCGACCGTGATTTCGCGGACGCTGTTGTCATCGACGCGATCCTCACCGCTCGTGTGAACGAGAAGGGCGAGGCGCGCCCGGAGTCGATGTATGGGCGTCGGAAGATGACCGCGCTGTTGCGCCGACAAGGGTGGACCGTATCGAAACGACGAGTGGACCGGCTGATGCGCCAGCTCGGCATCAACGGCCTGGTGCGCGGCAAGGGCGTGCGGACTACGGTCCCAGACCGCAACGCCGCCAGGGCCCCGGACCTGCTGGACCGTGACTTCACTGCGTCGGTACCAAACCAGCGCTGGGTTGCTGACTTCACCTATGTCAGAACGTGGGCCGGGTTCGCATACGTCTCTTTCGTGATCGACTGCTACTCGCGCGCGGTCGTCGGGTGGCACGCCGCGACCACGAAAACGACTCCGCTGGTGACCACGGCGCTGCGGATGGGATTGTGGAGGCGCGACCGCGCCGGTCACCAAGTCCAAGACGGACTGATCCATCACAGCGACGCCGGCTCGCAATTCACCAGCGTGTCCTTCGCCGAGACGCTCGCGCTGGAGGGCATCGCCGCGTCAATCGGCTCGATCGGCGATGCATACGACAACGCCCTCGCCGAATCAACAATCGGACTGTTCAAGAACGAAGCCATCCGCGACAGTTCACCGTTCCGAACCGGGCTCCTGCGCACCATCGACGACGTCGAATGGATCACCGCAGGCTGGGTCGATTGGTACAACGCCAGACGCCTCCACTCGACACTCGGCGACATCCCGCCCGACGAGTTCGAGGCCAGCTACTACGCTGATCTCAACACGCCATCCCACCCGGTGCTGGCACCCGCATAGGAGCGGCACAGAACCGGGGACGGTTCAGACGGCGCTGTATGTGTCCTGGGTGTGGAGTATCACCGGCTGTGCGTTGACAGTCTCCCGCGTGTTCAAGTCGCACCTGGTTGACCGGTATGTCGCCGAACAGCTCTCCGGCCGCAGCGCCGCGTACCACTACGACACCGTTCGCCAACTCTCGGCGATCGGCCACCGACTCGGCGGCGTGCACATCGAACGGCTGCCGATGCCCGATGGGCCCGGTAGCGCCCGCCCATACAGCGCAGACGAGTTCGCTTTGCTCTACTCGTGGGCCACGACCCTATCGACACCGTTCAAACGTCAGAACGCAGCCGCGCTCCTGGGACTTTCCGGCGGCGCTGGACTGTCAGCCCAAGAAGTGATGGACGTGAACGTTGACGACGTCGTCAATGACAACGGGCGCCTGTTTGTCGCCGTGCGCGGCGACCGGGCCCGCCGCGTCCCTGTGCGCCGCGAGTGGGCACGGTTGCTGACCGTCGGCATGACCCATCGCACCAGCGGGTACCTTTTCCGGCACACCGGTTGGACGAGTACGAACCGCACGGCTTGCAACGATTCCTTTCAGACAACCCCGGCGAGCTCAGGCCATCCGCCGCACGGATGCGTGCGGGGTGGATCGTCTCCCAGATCAACGCCAATCTCCCATCTCGGTACTGCTTCAAGTCACGGGATTCGCCAGCCTCGGCTCGCTCCAGCCCTACCTCGAGCACGCCGCCTCTCACACAGTGGACGACCACCTGGCCCTGATCATCGGCGAGCAGGCGACGGCATGAGCACCCTGACGGCCACCGTGTTCGACGACATTGACGACTTCAACGGACCGTTCGGTGATTTCACTGAGCAAGAAGTCGATAGCCGCGGAAGGTTGGAATCATCTATCAGCCATGCGACTGTCCTACGGATAGCGAAACGTATTGATGACGCTGGCGTTGTCGCGATGCTGGAGAACTGGGAGCTGATAGACAATCCCGTTCCCGGTAACGGTGGGCGACCCAGAACCATTGGCCATCGGGCCATCCTCGTCGGACTACTCCTTCTTGCCGCGGAGAGAAACTCCATGTGGCTCCGAAACCTGAACCGGCTCTTCTACCGTCGACTCACCCCAGAGTCCCGCGAATATCTGGGGTTACCCACCTCTGTGACGTCATTCGGCATCGCCGCACGTGAGGAAAACCGGTGGGAAAAGAACGTGGCAAATGCCTTCCACCGGCTCCTGCGCCCGATGGACCCATACCCGATGAAGCGGCACAAGAGCCTCTTATATGTCGAGATTCGCGAGGTCTTAGAAGCGCATGACGCGAACAGGGAAAAAACTGCGCGTCACCGACTGAACCAGTTCACCAACGCCCTAGTCATGATGACCTACTTCACTCAACCCCGGGAAATCCGCCGAATCAGTAAGAAGCTCGACATCTCGTTCGATCAGACCGCGGTCGAGTCCCCGACCTCGTCCAAATACTATGCGCCCAAGCAGATGAAGAAGAAGGTTGAAGAGGAGCTTGCCGCGATCGAAAGCGGTGACTTCGACAAGATGCAGCGGGCGTCGAGGACGACCACTGTGGATCCCCACGCCGGCTACCATTTCGTTTCTGCGGACCGACGGGATGATCTCACCCCTGGCAGCAAGCACACGGAATCCCCAAAGAAGGGCGAGAAACGGGGGGACGACTACGTCTGGGGGTGGGAACTCAACCTCGCCGTCCGCGTGGACTCAGAACACCCCACCGGAAATCGATTCCCGCAGCTTGTCACGGCGGCCACGATCAGCATGCCGAACGTCGGAGTCTCCGAGGAAGCAGTCGAACTGATGAGGTACAGCTTGGCCACCGGGCTCCAGCCCGGCCTGGGCGACGCCGACAAGCAGTACTGGGCTAACGCCCTCCCCGAACGTCTCCACCACCCGGCGCCCCAGCTGGGATGGACGCCGTCCACCGACTACCGAATCGACCGCCTCGGCCCCCAAGGCAAGAAGGGCGAACTCGGCTCCAAGGGCGGAGTGGAGTTCATCGAAGGCGCCCGCCTGTGTCCCGGGACCCCGGATGCGCTGAAAATGGCGTCCGTTCATCATGTGCAGGACAAGATTGACAAACCGACCTACAAAATCCGTATCGCCGAACGCCGCGCCTTCCAGGTGCGGCCAAAAGAGAAACCAGACGCGAAGGGTCGCCAGCCCGTCAGTTGCCCAGCCCGCGGTAACAGCCCCGGCGTCACCTGCCCGATCTTCGAACTCCTCATGGAGCGCGACGGCAAGAAACTCCCCACCGTTGCAGACAAGCCATGGCCCCGAGTCGAACTCGACGACGCCCCCGACCTGGATCAACTGCCTGCAATCTGCCGGCAACACTCTGTCTCCCTCAACGCCGCTGACGACGCCCGCACGACCCAGGGCATGCCATACATGAGCGAGGAGTGGGAAGAGTTCCACGACTACGCCCGCAACAGCATCGAGTCGGTCAACGCCGACGTCAAAGGCGCAGGCCATGAAAGCATTGCGTCAAAGGGCCGAAGGAAGGTGCGCGGCTTTGCCGCGGCCGCCGTGATCTTCGCCATTCAGCTGACCCAATACAACCTGCGCACCATCGCCACATTCCTGAAGGAGCGGGCCATCGCCGCGCAGCTCGACAAACCGGAATGGCCACCTGCGCAGCCCATCCGTCGGAGAGATGCCGGCGCAGTAAACCTCTACACGAAAACTCTTCCACGCGACCCTCTCCTCGCGCGGTGGGCAGAAGGCGAACTATTCAGCCCGCTTCGGACATAGACATCCTGTCCACTCGCCACACCCGCAGCACCCATCCGCATACAGAACAATCCAACGCGCCCGAAACCGGGCGCGTTTCGCTATTTAACGCCTGAGTCCCCCGGGTATCGGCCAACCGACCGTCTTCGCGGCGCTTAGCCCACTCTGATAACGACGAAATCCCTCCCGAACGGCTTCGGAAGGGATTCTGCGTCGAGTTATTGGGACGGTTTTTGGTTCGACCCCCAATGTGGGTTGTTCCAAGTACTCAATATGCCCCGGAAATGCGGGGCCGTTTTCGAAGCCCGAGATGCGTTTTCCTCCACACCTCTCCGGATTTTCCTCCACCAGGCATCAGAAAAGTCCGCTCCGATCATGGTGTTTGCCTATCGACTTCGACAGAGCTGACCTAACTGTGTACGGATGGCACGTTCACGTGTGCATCGTTCTTAACGATGCGGCCTCTCGCCATAACGAAGCCCACTTTGTCGAAGACATCAAGACTCTGAAATGGGTTGCCTTCGATTGCGATTACGTCAGCCAAGAAGCCCACGCGAAGCGCACCGGCTCGGGGTCGGCCTGCTGCACGCATTCCTTCTTCAGTCGCAGACGCGAGAACTTCAGTGATGTTTAGCCCGGCCTCTGACAACGACCTGAGTCCATCGACTATCCCGCCCGAGTGCCGATGGCCGGGTATTCCCGAATCAGTACCGGCAAGAATTTGGACACCCATTTCATGCATGCTCGTGATCCACGCCCCACGCAGTTCTGCGGGTAGCGGGTGGTGTCCCTTACCTGCGATCGTGGGCGATAGGCCTGTCCCGGACTCCACCATCCGGCCCACCACTGCAGCGTCGAAGCCGTCGCTTCCATCCGGTGCTGCGAGTGTCCCATGCTCAATCGTGTCCACCCCCGCCTCAACTGCCGCCTTTACTCCAGCTGCGGAAAGACAATGTGCCGCGACGGTTAATCCGAGACTGTGCGCTTCCAGCACCGCAGCAGCTGTGATGTCCGGGGATAGCTCTACTGCATAAGGGTCCGTGCCGGCAGTCATTCGACCGCCTGTAACCATCAGCTTGATCAGGTCGACACCTTGAGCTGCGGCAGCTCCGACTGCTTCCCTGGCGGTGGTGGCACTCTCCACTTCAGCGCCCATGAACCAGCAATGCCCTTGGCGTCTAGTCAACGGCCTCCCGGCCACAGCGAGCGTTGGACCGATCATGCGTCCAGCAGAAATTGCATCTCTCGTTGTGACCGCCGTTTTCGACGGCGCACCGAGGTCGCGGGCAAATGTGACGCCAGATTCCACGAGTTGATTCGCGGATTGCTTCATTAAGAGAAGTAATGACTCCTCGTCCGAAGCCAACATCCCTGCAATAGGATCCGCTCCGCCGTCGAACGCCAGATGAACATGTGAGTCCATCATTCCCGGAAATAGTGTTTTCTCTCCGAAATCAACGACCTGAGCCTCTGTCTCTGCGGGGACATCGCACGCGCGTCCGATGCTTACTATTGTGTCGCCCTGAATGTAGATCGCAGTGTCGCGTTGGACTTCGTTCTTCCGGGGATGGATGACTACACGAGCCGCCTTTAAAATGATCATCAGGCGTCCTCGCGCGAACGTTTGTCCGCACCTGGTCGAAATCCAAGGCTTTGCGATATAGAGGCGGCAGTATCGACAACGGCGGCAGAGAGAACCGATAATCTATCTTTCGACATATCTGCTGCGTTCGCGCTCACGCAGACGGCATACTTCACCTGGCCGTCCGGGTCGCGAACAGGTGCCGAAATGCCGAGTGTGTGTGGAGTAATCTCTCCCTCGCTTACCCAATAGCCGCTGACTGCAACCTTGGCGAGTATGTCGCGGACGGCATCTGGATTCACTGGCGTTGCTTCACTGTATTTTGAAAGAGGCGATGACAGTACCTCGTCGATGAAGACGCTGCTTTGATAGGCAAGTATTGATTTCCCGGCACCTGCATGGAGTCCCATGGTGTCGCCAATCTCAACTGTGACAGTTGTCGCTGCGTTGACGTCGAGCCGCTCTATACATACGTATCTATGACCACGAAGCACGTACAACAGCACGACCTCGCCCGTTTGTTCCGCGAGGCGGAGCAGATGCCTGCGAGCAGTCGTGACCATCGCGCGGCCAGCCGCACTCCGCCCTAGGGCAACAGCAGCTGGCCC
Organism: Homoserinimonas sp.; assembly: GCA_040904805.1. Lineage (GTDB taxonomy): Bacteria > Actinomycetota > Actinomycetes > Actinomycetales > Microbacteriaceae > RYN-87. The sequence continues at coordinate 30,540 of JBBDSS010000009.1, forward strand.
GAGCGCGTACGACCCTCGCGCGTCCAGTTGCTCCAAGTATCCGCAGATCTCCAGCGTCTTGATGATTCGGTACGCACCGGCCTTCGGAAGCCCAAGGAATCTCGCTAAATCTGTGACGCGCCATTCGTTTCGCCCCGTGAATGCATTGAGGACCAACACTGCTCTTTCCACACTTTCCAATGCTTTTGCTTTCCCGGCAGGTCCATCGGAAGTCTCCACGGGAGCTTCTTCATCATGTGTTCGCGTCATCTCAAATCGCCCCTGATTCTGATGTCATGTCCTGAAGGTTTGCGATCAACCTATCCAGTTCATCCGTCGTGTTGTAATAATGAACTGAAACTCTGACGACGCTTGTCAATCGCTTTGCGGGCAAATCCCACTGCGACGACGTGGCGCGAGACACGCTCGTGTTGATCTGAAGAGTGGTAAGCCGAAGCTTTATAGCTTCCGGAGCTACTCCAGCAATAGTGAACGAGACTATGCCGCAGGGATTCGCTCCCGCATCATGTTGCTGAAGCCCTGAAATAGCGGCAAGGCCATCGCGCAGGTATCCGGCAAGGTGACGGATTCGTGATTCGATAGCGGGCATTCCGAGGTCTAGAGCGTAGTCCACCGCCGCCCCAAGGCCTACGACGGCGGCATAACTCTTCTCCCAAGTTTCGAATCGTCGAGCATCCGGCTTCAGCTCGTACTCCGTCGGCGAAATCCAAGTAGCGGAAGCGTTGTCAATAAACGCAGGCTGAAACTTGTGCATGGATGAATCTGCGACATACATAAAACCCGTACCTCGGGGGCCTCTTAGATACTTTCGTCCGGTACCAGTCAGGACGTCACACTTAAGCGTCTGGACGTCCAAATTAAGATGCCCCACCGACTGGCATGCGTCTAGAAGAAATGGAACGCCGGCAGCCGTCGTTAGCGCTCCAACCTCTTCTGCTGGGTTCACGAGCCCACTCTGAGTGGGAACGTGATTGATTGCGACGAGTTTCACGCGCGAGTCGGCGAGCTCCTTTTCTAGTGAGTTGAGATCTATCTGACCCTTCGAATCGTTGTCGATGACTGTTACGTCTATGCCTATTTGCTTCGCTCGGTGCAAGAAGGCAAGGGCATTGCTGCCGTATTCAGACTTACACGTGAGGACCCGATCGCCGGGCTTGAAGTCGAAACCGTAGAAGGCTTGATCCCACCCTTTTGTGGCGTTGTCCGTAATGGCGATTTCAGAAGGCTTGGCTCCAATTAGGGTGGCGAGAGAAATATACGTCTGACTGATTTGTCGCTCTCTGCCGTCTTTTGTCTCGTACCCACCGTTTTCTGCCTCTGCATGCAGATAGTCGATCATCGTCTCGGTCACTGCTTTGGGAGGTAGCGAGCTACCGGCGTTATTCAAATGGATAACGCGATCGCATCCGGGTGTATCGCGGCGAACGGCAGCGACGTCAATCGCATCTCGAATCGTTTCAGACACGGGACAGGAAGTCCTTCGCTCGCAACGTCCTAGGGTTTCCGAGTACCTCTCGCGGATCACCATGTTCGACTATGACGCCACCGTCCATGAAAGCCACATGATCCGCCACTTCTCGTGCGAACGCCATCTCGTGAGTTACTACGATCATGGTCATTCCCTGGTCTGCCAAGTCGCGCATGACAGAAAGGACCTCTCCTATGAGTTCGGGGTCCAGGGCAGACGTCGGCTCATCGAACAACATCACCTTCGGGTCCATTGCTAGCGCACGAGCGATTGCGACTCGCTGCTGCTGACCGCCAGAGAGTTCGCTCGGGTAATGGTCGGAACGGTCGCCCAATCCAACCTGTGACAAGAGCCCGCTGCCGATGCGATTAGCATCAGCCTTGGATGCGCCCTTCACCCTTATCGGCCCGGCAGTTACGTTCTCCAGTGCCGTCATGTGCGGGAAAAGATTGAACTGCTGGAAAACCATTCCGATACCGGAGCGTTGCTGAGCGATTTTGTGCTCAGGCAATTGAATTAATTCCTCACCTGCGACACGCAGTCCAATGAGTTCACCATCCACGCGAACTTCGCCGTCGTCTAGCAACTCAAGTCCGTTGATACACCTGAGCAGTGTCGACTTACCTGATCCCGACGGGCCTATTAGGCAACTCACAGTCCCCGGCTCGACCACGTAATCAACACCTTTGAGCACCTCTAGCGATCCGAAGCTCTTCCGCGCGCCGAGAATGCTAATCATGGGTGTCATCACGTTCCATCGCTTTCTACAGTTTCGACCTTAGGTTGCCGCTTCTTTCTCCATCTACGATTGACCGGCGAATAACCCTTCGAGTAGTGCTGCTCCAAGAGGCCCTGGCCGTAACCGAGCAGCGACGTGATGAACAGATACCAAAGTGCAGCGACCAGCAGCAGGGGGATGGTTTGGTAATTGATGGAGTAGATGATCTGAGCGCTATGAAGCAGATCCGCCACTCCTATCACACTGACCAGTGACGTGTTCTTGAACGCATTAACTACTTGGTTGGCCGTTGCCGGGATGATGATCCGTATGGCCTGCGGCATCACAATTTTGAAGACCTCCAGGGGCCCCATGCCCAAAGCTTTTGCCGCCTCCCCCTGGCCTTTATTCACCCCAAGCAGGCCGCCGCGTACCACTTCGGCCATGTACGCCGCTTCGTTCAAAGACAGAGCCAAGATTGCGGCAGTCAGTGGAGTGATCAGGGTGTTCGAATCCACGCCAAGGAGAGTGGGTCCGAATGGTACTGCTAGTTCGATTTGGGGAAACAACGCCGCGATGTTGAACCAAAAAATGATCTGGATCAGTAGGGGCGTTCCACGAAAGAACCAGATGTACAGCCAGGCCGCTCCGGAAATCATCCGGTTCGCGCTCGTCCGCATGAGAGCAACGATTATTCCTAGCGCCGTGCCGAGCACCATAACAACAACCATCATTTGAAGGGCGAAACCGAGCCCGCTCAAAATGGAAGGGTGGAGCAGGAACGTCCCCACCACAGGCCAACCAAAATTCGGATTGGTGGTGGCCGTATCTATAAAGGACATTGCGGCGAACGCAACCAGTGCCACCCCGACGTAAGTCCAACGGCTACGTGGAACCCGGCGTCGCCGACGACCTACCAAGGTGGTGTCGACCTGCTGCTTGAACAGATTGACCGTCATTTCAGTTGGCCGAGATCATCGACTTCAAGTGCGTAAGAATCCATTCCCCATTTGACATATGTGGCCTTGTACTCTGGCAAGTTCTGCAGCACGGACATTGCCTTCACTAGAACACGCGTCATGCCGGATCCCTTGACCACTGCCATCCCGCCAATTGACGTCAGCTGCGAGTTGTCCTTGATCACCTCAAAGGGGCTAGCTTCGGCTTTCTGCGCGAAACCCAGAACGGGCCCGTCAGCCATAACGCCGTCCACTCGCCCGCTTGAGAGGGCCAACAGAGCCTGGCTCTGTTCAGGTACTTCTACAGCCTCAATGGGAGCCAACCCTTTGCTAATGCAGGAGTCTTCGCTCAGCTTAGGAAGCCGGTTCGTCGCTTGATACGAGCCGACGGATACGGCCACTCTGAGGCCGCAGAGGGTGTCCGATGTGAGCCCATCGGGGTTTCCCTTCGCCACAGCAATAGCTGATCCCCCTTTGGTGAATGCCACCATATCCAAAACCTCCAGCCGTTCTGGGCTCGGAGACATGGACGCCACGGCCATCGTGTACTTCTGCGATTGCAGACCAGGGATAATCCCGTCCAACGGCACCGATACTAAGTTCGCTTTGACGCCCATTACACGAGAGATCGCCCGAGCGAGGTCGGCGTTCAGCCCAAGACTGGTCTTCGAGTCGGAGGAGACGAAGGATGTTGGCGGCGCTCCAGAAGTCAAGACGATGTCTATTTCCTGATTCGCTTTAATGTCATCCGGAAGCAGCGCCTGCACTGCCGGGTCAGGCGTGATTGTTTCATAGGCATCGACTGTCTCAATCGTTTCCGGTGCCTCTTGCTCTTGCCCACTCTGCGGTTGAGCTTCGCCAGTCGCAGAGCAACCAGCCATAACGAGAACTGCTGCGAGCCCTACTCCCAAATTGCGTATCTTCATGCGAAAGCATCCTCTCGGTACATCATTGTATCGCTGAGCGAAACGGTGTTTCTCTCCATCGAAACTATATTGAGTCGCCGCTGGTACGTCAAGCCATGCGGAGATGTTGCATAGGTGGAATCGCCGAAGAGCCAGGTGCATGCGCGGCGTACAAGCAGATCGTCCAGATTGCCGGGGCGATGGCTGTTTAGGTCAATCCAACCGAAGAGGGACCAAAACATGAACTCCCTGCACGAATGTCGGTGGTGCTGGTCGACTGACCTACTTCGCTGGCGACCGGTGGCGGGGTCGGCCTCGTCGATGACTGGGGCGCAATGCACACATCGATACCCCGACCTTCAGAATCCGCATCGCTGAACGTCGCGCGTTTCAGGTACGCCCAAAAGAGAAACCAGACGCGAAAGGTCGTCAACCAGTCAGTTGCCCCGCCCGAGGCAACAGCCCCGCGGTCACCTGCCCCATCTTCGAACTCCTCATAGAGCGCGAAGGCAAAAAAACTCCCCACCGTGGCAGACAAACCAAGGCCCCGAGTCGAACTCGACGAGCACAGGGACCTCGCTGTTACTCTGCTGAGCGAACAAGCAACGTTGCAGCGGGGTCGACACCCTCAGACCACGCGAGGGTCGGCAGATCGGCTCCGTCAAACCCGGCTAGCTGTAGCGCCGCCTGGCCGGAAAGATGCGCGGAGTGGATCGACTGGCCGTTGGCGACCGCAGCGTAGAACTGCGCCGCGTAGCGGATCGCATCGCCGTCGTCGATATCGTCTGCCATGCCGATTGCGAACGGCACAACGTCCTGAACGAGCGCGTCGATCTGGCCAGCCGACCTGCACGAGTTGAGCAGCACGAGCCACGGCGGGTCGTCCGTGGCGCGGATCGCGGCGGCGCGCGAGCTGTGAGATCCGCTCCCACGGGAGATGCTTGCGCAGTAACCCCGGACGCTTCCGCGCGTTGGGCTCGTCCCTAGCTCCGTCGGCCGCCGCCTTCACCACGACGGGGTCCTCGCCCAGAGCCTCTCCCATCCACACCAACGCCGCCGGGCACGGCAGACGGTCGTAGGTCGTACGCGCGCTCGTGTTCGGCTCCGCAGCAGTGTAGGCGGAGGGTTAGACGCGAAGTATTTCAGTCCGGCTGCTCCCGGTATGCCGACGGGACGAACTGCGTGTCATCGGGGTGATGGTAGATGTTGTTCACGGCGTGGGCCGCAGTGGAAGCGTTCATCGCCTTTTCTATATCCCCGGTGCCGGGTGAGCGGTCGTCGAGAACACCCAAGCGCGCCTTCTCCGTCATGTCGCTTAGGTCATCGGTCGGATTGCGGCCGTCAAAAGGGTTCCGCATGACGAGGCCGATTCTGCGAGTCATCGGATAGACCACGAGTCGGGCGTTTCGGACCCCGACTCCCATCCAGGGACCGGATTGCTCATAAGCGACCAACGAGACAGGAGCGTCACAGGTGATGAGCGAGCGGTCAGTGAACTGGATCAACGTCCAAGGTCGATACGCGAGGAACCCCGCGACCTCGCCGGTCGCCTCGCCCATCATGTCGATGTGGTCGCGGGCCGTGTACGCAATAGCGAAGCTGCCGGGTTGAGTAACGACGGACCAGCGATCCTCAACCTCGGCATCGCTTAGCGCGCGTCCCATGGTGTCAGATGCCCACCGCGCAAAATCTTCTCTGCCCAGTTGGCCTGCCGCCTTCGAGAGCAGCTCCGCCGCTGCCGAATCCATCCGCCGGCGCTGCTCAGGCCCGCGGAGCATTTGAAGCGCAATGAACTCGGCGAGTGTGTCTCGATCACCCCTCGGAAGCGGCCACTCGCCTCCGACGACACGCTCGAACAGTCGAGCCGTCTCACTCTCGATGCCCGCACCGAGCCCTTTCTCGAACACATCGGAGCCATTCGGGTGGCCGGGGATCGAGTTCAGGTGGTTCTCGCCGCCGGTCTTCTCAACGAGCGAGGTGCGGCCCTTCCGCTCGGGTAGACGAACAGTCCTGATTCGCTCACCCTCATCCGCGAAGCCTCGCAGGACAAACTGCGGGTTGATGTGGTGGTACTTCGCGACATTCATTCGGTCAACCTATCGGCGAGGCGTCCGTTAGCGATAATCCGGTCAACTGGCCCGATACGGTTGGCACATGGACGAGGAGGACCTGGGGCCGGGCGAAAGCACCGAGCCGGTCGCCGTACCCGCTCCCCCGGAATTGCGCGACCGTGGCGAGTTCATGGCGTTGCTCGTTTACCGACCTCTCGACGGCGGGAGCTGCAACGCATCGCTGGCCTTGCTGACACCGAAGACTACGCGGGGGCGGAGGTATTCGACGCGATGCGCACTGGTCTCGGTCAGGTGCAGACGATGGCACCGGACTCTGAACCGTCCCCGGTTTTCTGCCGCTCCTATGCGGGTTCCATCACCGGGTGGGAT
>JBBDSS010000010.1:0-35044 GCA_040904805.1 Homoserinimonas sp.
TGGCCGGCCAGTTCGTGCGTGCGACGTTCATCTTCGGGGCCGATGCCCGGACGGTAGCCTCCACCGACTACCCGCCGTCCTTTCGCCCTCTGGCGATCGAGTAGCGCGGAACGAAAACACCCTCGTTCGAGACCCCCGGCTGACCTTGTCGAAGCGCGACTATCGGGGAAGAATCACTGAGCCCGACCTGCAGGGCCGGGGCGCCGATGACACGGACGAGTGGTGTAACAGCACCCCCCCGAACAAATACATCGCGGGTGGCCGACTTCGCCCGGCCGAAGATGCGAAGTCGGTGCGGATGCGCGGCGGCGAGCACCTCGTCACCAATGGTGCGTTGGCGGAGGCAACGGAGCATATCGTGGGGTTCGACATCGTCGACTGCGACAACCTCGACGAGGCGATCGACATTGCGCCGCGGCATCCGATGGCACGATTCGGCCGCGTCGAGGTCAGGGCGCTGTGGCCGTTCGGTTCGTGAGAACCCGCAAGTCGCAAAGGCCGTCACCAAGCTGGACGGTTAGTGAGCTTTCCGCGGGTCGAGCCTGCCGAGACTAGTCCAGCTTCACGACAGCCTGCACTGCCGCATGGACTGACGGCCAGCCGCGCTCGTATCGGTTCACGTTGATGGCCGCTTTCCGCACGCGGACCCCTGGTGTGACGAGAATTCAGTCGATGCGGTTGCGACCGCGCTTCGGTGGCCGCTGGGGAGCGTTCCCCAAGCTCCGGTGAAGCGCTGTTCGGTGGTGTCCCAGGAATCCAGCAGCAGACCGTGGCCGGTGAGATGGTCGTAGGGATCGGTGTCGGCATCTGTATTGACGTCGCCGGCCATGATGGTGGACAGCGGCGACGACTGCACGGTCTCTCGCAGCGCATCGGCGGACCGCGGCCGCGACTTGCGGGAGCGATGGTCGAGGTGGGTGTTCACCGCCTGAAACTGGATGCCGGTGGCGATGTCGAGCATGGTGTCGATGACGACGGTGTCCCAGGAGGAGCCGAGCACATCAAGAGTGTCGCACAGAGCAGTCTGCTGCCATTCGAGCACGCCCAGCCGCCGGGTGTCGTAGAGGATCGCGCACTCCTCACAACCCATGCGGTGTCCGTCGTAGGGCAGCCAATGCTCGCTTGGCACTGTGAGTGCGACGACGGATGCGATCTCCATGGAGAACCCGGCGGGCTGCAGCTTCCGATCGAGAAGTCCTGGCTTTTCGGAAACTCGGTCAGTTATTCTTTTCACAGAAAGAAAAAAATTTCGACTAGTGAAAAGTTGGATGCCGTTCACGCTGGGTCGTGTGTTCCTCACAGCAAGGGAGTGTCGAGTGATCGACAAAGTCGTATCGTCAGTCGAAGAGGCAGTCGCCGGAGTCCCGCAGGGTGCCACCGTGATGATCGGCGGTTTTGGCCGGGCGGGGCAACCGGTTGAGCTCATCGACGCGTTGATCGCACAGGGCGCGAGCGACCTCACCATCGTGAGCAACAACGCCGGGAATGGCGATGTGGGACTCGCCGCACTCCTTTCAGCACGACGCGTACGCAAGATTGTCTGTTCGTTTCCTCGGCAGTCAGATTCTTGGGTATTTGATCGGCTCTACCGTGAAAGTGCCATCGAACTTGAGTTGGTGCCGCAGGGCAACTTGGCCGAAAGAATTCGTGCGGGCGGAACAGGCATCGGTGCGTTCTTCACCCCGACCGGAGCGGGAACCCTGCTCGCCGACGGGAAAGAAGCTCGAGAGATCGATGGCCGCCTCTATGTGCTCGAGTACCCAATCCAGGCAGATTTTGCGCTCATCAGCGCCCACAAAGCAGATCGTTGGGGAAACCTTGTCTATCGAAAAACAGCGCGAAACTTCGGTCCTATCATGGCTGCTGCTGCGACCACCAGCGTCGCGCAGGTAGACGAAGTAGTTCCTCTGGGCGCGATCGACTCGGAGGGTGTCGTTACCCCGAGCATCTTCATGCAGCGTGTGGTCAAAGTCCCCGAGCGACAATGGCTGCACGACGGCAAATTTGTTGGCAGAGTCGATATAGAGGGGCAACCACGAGAACGAGCCACCGGCACTGGTGCACCTGGAGGTTCTCAATGACCAAGCTGAGCCGGGACGAAGTCGCTCAACAGATTGCAGAGGCGATTCCCGATGGGGCATTTGTAAACCTCGGTATTGGCGCGCCCACCTTGGTGGCAAACCACCTCCCCGAAACGCTGGAGATCATTCTTCACACAGAGAATGGCATGCTCGGGATGGGGGCAGCGCCTGAGGAAGATCAAGTGGACCCCGATCTGATCAACGCTGGAAAGCAGGCGGTGACCGAACGAGACGGGGCAGCCTACTTTCATCAAGCGGACTCCTTCGGCATGATGCGGGGTGGGCACCTTGATGTGTGCGTGCTCGGTGCCTTCCAGGTCTCAGAGAATGGCGACCTCGCAAACTGGTCAACCGGTGCCCGCGGAGCCATCCCCGCTGTAGGCGGTGCGATGGACCTAGCGATCGGCGCCAAAGAGGTGTACGTGATGACCGATCTCCTTACGAAAAACAATGAATCAAAACTCGTCGTTGCGTGCAGTTATCCGCTTACCGGAGTCGCGTGTGTTTCGCGCGTCTACACCGAATATGCCGTGTTCGACGTCACTTCAGAGGGCTTCGCGGTTACGAAGTTGTTTGGCGACAACACAATCGAGCTTCTCAATTCGCTCACCGGGCTAGCCCTGATTGATGCGACAACTCCCGCCGGCCTTGACGAACGAAAGGGGCGCTGAGCATGGCTCACGCCTACATCTATGATGCGGTCCGCACGCCGTTCGCGCGCCATGCTCGAGCGTTCTCTGATGTGCGGCCGGACGACCTAGCCGCCACCGTCATGCGTGCAGTGGTCGAACGTGTGGAGCTTGATCCGGCAAGAATCGATGACGTAATTTTCGGCGACGCGAATCAGGCTGGAGAAGATAATCGCAATGTCGCACGTTTCGCTGCGCTCCTCGCAGGTTTCCCGCCAACCGTGCCAGGCGTCACTGTCAACCGACTGTGCGGGTCCTCTGTCGAAGCCGTCATTCAGGGAAGCCGGGCCATCGAGGAGGGTGACGCGCAAATGATTCTTGCGGGCGGAGTGGAGTCGATGACCCGAGCTCCGTTCGTCATCGAGAAGCAGGCTCGTCCCTTCCCCGGCGCGAATCAGCCTATGTGGAACACGTCGATCGGGTGGCGCATGGTAAATCCAGCATTACCGAGTGGATGGGCGATTTCCAATGGCGAGAGTGCAGAGAAGCTCGCGCAGATGTTCCACCTCGGGCGAGCTGAGCAAGACGAGTTTGCCGTCCGCAGCCACAGGCTGGCGGCTGAAGCGTGGGCCGCTGGGGTCTACGACCGAGAAGTTGTGCAGGTGCCAGCCCACGAGCTAGTACGCGACGAGGGAATCCGGGACGATACAACTCTTGAGTCCCTTGCCGCGTTGAGACCCGCCTTCATGCAGGACGGAACTGTCACGGCAGGCAACTCATCGTCGCTCAATGATGGCGCATCCGCGATCTTGCTCGGTGCGGAGGGCGTGATCGGCAGGGAGCCGCTGGCGCGCGTGACGGGCCGCGGCGTGGCTGGCAACGAGCCTGACATATTCGGGATCGCCCCGGTGGAGGCTGCCAATCGTGCCCTCGCACGAGCCGGCCGCACCTGGGCCGATGTAGACTTTGTCGAAATCAATGAGGCGTTCGCATCGCAGTCCCTCGCCTGTATTTCGCTCTGGCCAGAATTAGACCCGGAACGGGTCAACATTCATGGAGGAGCAATCGCAATGGGGCACCCACTGGGGGCCTCAGGGGGACGCATCATCGGACATGCTGCCCATGAGCTGAAGCGCCGCGGTGGCGGTGTTGCTGTCGCGGCAATTTGTATCGGCGTCGGCCAGGGGTTAGCGGTCGTTCTCGAAGGTTAGTCACGCAAGGTCACTCTTCACCAGAAACCGGGGGTCGGATGGGAACGCTCATGAGGATTCCGGGGAGGCACAATGGATGACGAAGCACCGGGTGTGACTGGTGAGCTGGAACCTCCGGCGGAAGATTTCGTGCAGTCCCTTGCGCGAGGACTTGCGGTGCTTCGAGTCTTTGACGCTGAGAATGCCGAGCAAACACTGAGCGAAGTGGCGCGCAACGCGGGGATCCCCGCGGCCGCAGCCCGGCGCTTCCTTCGCACCCTCGAAGCGCTCGGATATGTGCGAGCCGACGGAAGAAAGTTCACACTTACACCCAAAGTTCTTGAGTTGGGGTTCGGGTACCTGTCGTCGCTCTCCCTGCATGATGTGGCGAAACCCCACCTTGAGACGCTTTCGCGAGCGACTGGGGAATCTGCATCGGTTGCGGTGCTCCTCGCCGATGAGATCGTATACATCGCCAGAGTTCCTACCCGTCACATCATGAATGTACGGATCACGATTGGCACGCGATTTCCCGCATTCGCAACCAGCATGGGACGAGTGTTGCTGGCAGGGTTGCCTCAACGGGAACGACAGCTACTATTGAGCTCTTCGGAACTGCGCGCTTTCACCCCCACGACAATTACGGACTCAGAAGAGCTCGCGGCCGAGATCGATCGGGTGACGGTTCAGGGCTGGTCGACCGTCGATGGTGAGCTTGAAGTTGGACTGCTTTCCGTGGCTGTACCCATCCGAGACGGGAATGGTGTTGTTACTGCGGCACTCAACGTTTCGACCAGCGCGACCCGTGCTTCGCTCGCGCACCTGCGTTCGCACTATCTCCCGCTCGCTCTCGCTGCGGCTGACGAAATTCAACAGGACCTCCGCCGACTATGAGCGCACCGGACCGCAGGAGTTCATGACGCGCACAAATATCGCCCCCCGCGTGTCACTTGTCTTCTGCGCTTTTGAGTCCTCGATGGCCCGATCTCGGGCCAAGCTGGTCTTCGATGCAGACGGGCCTGCGCAGCAGCACTCCTCCAACAGATGCGACGATCGCGGAGGCAATCAACATGATGAATACGGCAAGCCATCCGCCGGTTGCTTCTCTCAGCACGCCAACAAGCAATGGTCCGAGTGACGCGATTGCGTAGCCGACACCTTGAACAAATCCGCTCAGCGCAACCGCACCGTGCATGGTGCGCGACCGCAAGTTGATCAAGACTAGGCATACCGGGAACAGAAGCGTGCCCAGCCCCATCATGGTGACCCACCACACGGTTGCAAATCCCGGGAAGAGCAGCAGCCCGAGATCACCAGCAACAAAGAATAGAACCCCGACTTGCACTAGCGGGCCCACATTCTTCATGCGCGCTGCGAGCACAGGGATGAGCAGCGCCGAGGGAAGCCCCATAGCGGCATAAAGTGCCAAGAGGGCACCAGATTGGGCCGCGGTGGATTCAGTCGTTTGGGCCAGGATGTCGGGCAACCACGCCACCATGCCGTACACATTGAACGATGACATTGCGAAGACGACCGCGATCGTCCAGGCAACGGTCGAGCGCCAGATGGGTCGCCCTCGGAGTGGGACCAGTTGCGGCAGCTCGGCGACATCGGTGGTCGTTCCGTTCACTCGCCCTCTCGCCTGCTGAGCAAGCAAGGTAAGCCACGGGAGCAGGCTCGTAAACGCGAGAATCGACCATATGCCGAGTGAAATCCGCCAGTCCGTGGCGTTTGCGATGGGCACGGCGAGGAGTGCAGGGACTGCAGCGCCAAGAGAGCCAAGCGTCGCATAGAGCGCCGTCATGAGCCCAATGCGGTCCGGGAAGTAGCGCTTGACCAAAGGGGGAAGCAAGACGTTGCCGATACCCATTCCCACCAGGGCAAGTACGCTGCCAATAAGGAGCATCCCATAGCCGTTTGCAGTTGCACGCACGAGGTGCCCGGTAACCATGAGTCCGATTGCTATGACCAGGAAGAGTTCGAGACCCAGCATGCGTGCGATGCTCGCGGTGACGATCGCAGAGAGAGCAAAGGCTATCGGCGGGATCATACCGAGAAGGCCTAGAGCAAAGTTGTCGAGGGGAATGTCGACTGCAATTTCGCGTGCGATGGGTGAGACGGCCGATACTGCGGTCCGCAAGTTCAGGGCGACGATAACGATGCCGATGAGTGCGACAGTTCGCCCCGCCCACAGCGGAAGTGGATGCACAGGTGGCACAGGTCTACCTTTGATCGTTCATACCGTGGCGACGGGGCCGTGAATTCGAAATGAAACGGGGTCGCTGATCGCTACCGGAGCAAGCCCAGACACATGCGCACTGAGGATCATTCCGTTCTCTAGCTCAAGATCGATGAGCTGGTTCATCCCCTGGAATTGGATGCGCACGATGCGCGCGCGGTACGAATCGTGTCCGACATGCTCGGGGGAATCGACTACTACCGATTCGGGTCTCAGCACTGCGAAGGAACTGGACTCGCGGATGGCACCAGCGACACTCAGCTGTCCCACGCAAGTCTCGACGATCTGGTCTGCGACGCGACGCGCAGGCACCAGGGTCGCATCACCCACGAACTCAGCGACGAAGCGGTCGGCCGGCTGCTGATAAATCTGTTGGGGTGTTCCCACCTGGTGGATGCGTCCCTCGGACATGACGATGACTTCGTCGGCAAGGTCAAACGCCTCGTGCTGGTCGTGGGTGACGAGGAGCGCTGTCGTGTCGGTGCGCTTGATCGCATCCACCATGTCACCACGCACTCGCTCTCGTAGGTGAGCATCCAATTGGGAGAATGGTTCATCCAGCAGGATGATTCGGGGATTGGTAGCGAGGGTCCGTGCAAGCGCCGTGCGCTGCTGCTGCCCGCCTGAGACTTCGTGCGGCATCTGTCCGCTTACGTCGGCTAGGCCGACCAGGTCGAGCAGATCTGATGTCACTGTCTTGCGTCGGTCCCGGTGGATGCCGTATCCAATATTCTGGGCAATCGTGAGATGGGGGAACAGTACATTGTCTTGAAACACGAGTCCGACGCCGCGCCGTTCCGGTGGAATGTGGAGACCGGGTGCTTGCACCATGGTTCCGGAAAGGGAGACGGTCCCCTCTTCCGGCTGATCGAGTCCGGCAACGATTCGCAGCACCGTCGTCTTTCCGCATCCGGATGGGCCCAAGATTGCGGTGAGTGTTCCCGGGTGTACCGTCACGTCGACGTCATCAACGGCGAGTCGGTCACCGAACCGGCGAACGAGACCGCGGGCGACTAGCGCTGGGGAATCCTGCTGCCGTGTCATGTTGGCCTCACTTGCAGGGTCGCGCGATGGTGTGCGGCAACCAGCGGGACAGCGAGAGCCACAAGCAGGATGGCCGCAATGCTCCCGGTGGTGACCTGACCCTCCGGCACCGCACCCCACACGCGGATAGCGAGTGTTTCAGTCCCCGTCGGCCGCAACAATAGTGTGGCTGGGAGTTCTTGCGAAACTAGTACCGCCACCAGCAGAGCTCCAGTCATTGCGGCACGCCACACCAGCGCTACCCCCACCCGGATGCTTGTCGACCACACGCCGTGCCCCAGTGTGCGGGAGACTTCGAGGAGCCGTGGATCGATCTGCCTGAGGGCTAGTTGCTGGGCGCCGACAGCAACCGGTAAGAAAATCGCCGCGTACACGAGGATAAGCATCCCGCTGGACTGGTAAAAAACTGAGGGCAACGCAAGGCTGACGACAAGGAATCCAAGCCCGATTGCGAGATGCGGCAACGAGTGGGTAACCCACGGCAGTGTTTCAGCCAAGCGTCCAATTCGAGAATTACCACGATACGAACTGAGTGCAATCGGGATGGCGAAGAGCGTGGTCACGGCTGCGGCGGCCAGCGCAAATTGCAGGGTGGTGGCTGTTTCAGCAAAGATCGGTCCTGGCTGCACACCAGACATGATTCCGCGCACGGACCACGTCGCCAGGGTGGCAATTGGTGCGACCAAGCTTGAGACGACGACGGCCCACAGCACCACGCCGGCGGCGACCCGACCGGTGAACGACAGGCGGAGGGTGAGAGGTGGTCTTGCGATCGACGCCACCGGCATTGGACGGCCACGGAGAATCGCGTGGAGCACAATGAGTACCATTGCCATCGAGATAAGCACACCGGAGAGCGCGAACGCAGGGGCTAGGTCTACACCTCCACGGAACTGCGAGTAGACCGCCCGCGTGAACGTGTCGTAGCGAAGCACGGAAACGGCACCGAAGTCAGAAAGCGTATAGAGAGCGACGATGCAGGCAGCTGTCGCCAGAGGTGTGCGGAGCTGCGGCAGAATGACCCGAAAGAACACCCGAGACGGCGGATCGCCGAGAAGTCGTGCGCTCTCCTCGAGCGCAGGATCGAGGCGGTTGAGTGCGGTGACGACGAGTGCGTGCACGATGGGGAGGTTGAACAGGGTCAGGCAGAGGGCAGCAGCCCACAATCCCTGTGCCACGGGTGCTGGCTCAAGTCCGACCGCAGCAGTGAACTGCGTCACCAAGCCTCCGCCGCCACCCATTCCAACCAACGCGATAGCGAGCACATAGGCAGGCAACGCGAGAGGCACCATCACCAGAAGTGAGAGTACTCGCCGCCCCGACAAATCGGTGCGTGTCACTAAGAGCGCTGTAGTTGTGCCGAGCAACACTGTGCTGGCGGTGACGATAATGATCAACTGCAGAGTGCCGACGAGCAGTTCGATGAGTCGTGAGGGTGGAATATCGCTCGTGATGCCGGCTGACGCCGCTTCGGCCACTAAAACAACGAGCGGCGGAAGGCACAGTGCGATGGCGATGATACCCGCGAGGGTTGCGACCAAGGACAGGGCACGGAGCCGTTTTCGGACGGGCGTCAAGAAGCTCCAACGATGGTCAGCCACGTTTAGACCAAACCGGCCTGAGCAATAAGTGAAGTAGCCAAAGTCAAGTTGTGACCCACTTCGGTCAGCCGCATACTGTGAATCAGCTCGACATCTAGCGGACGTTCGCCCGGCGGTGTGCCAATTCCTTCTACGAGTGGATACTCCTTCACATTGTCGAGAAAGTGCTTCTGTGAGCTGTCGCGAAGCAGAAACCGAATAAAATCTTGCGCGACTTCCTGGTGTGCGCTGGATTCCAATATTCCTATTGTCGTCGGCATCAAAACGTCACCAGGGTCACCGGGCTCAAACGAGTGGTTGGATGCATCGATGGAGCCACGCTCCGCGGCCATCTGAAGCGCGTAGTAGTGGTTGACCAGCCCGACGGCGAGATCTCCCGCCGCGACTGCTTCGACAATTTCATGATTTCCATCAAATCGAACGGGATCGTTTACAGCGATCGCCGTCAACCAGTGTCGTGCGCCGTCTTTCCCCTCCGTCGCGATCATCGACGCTACGAAGGAAACAAAAGAACTGTGCGTGGGTGCCAATCCCACGCGACCGTTCCACGCGGGCCCCGTTAGCTCATGTATGGACTTCGGGAGATTGGTTTCGGGCAGGTTGTTCGGGCTATAAACCATGACTCGTCGTCTAGCCGTTACCCCGACCCACTCGTTTTTCGGTCCGGAGATTCCTTCGGAAACACGAGCGATAATGTCGTCGGGCAGCGGAGCGAGAAGTCCGGCGTCAACCAAGGCCCCGATATATACCGGGTCTTGCGCGAAAAATATGTCGGCGGGGGAGGCCTCGCCTTCCTGCAGTATGGTCGTCGCTAGCTCTCCCGTGCTGCCGTATCGTGCGTCTACAGATACGCCCGTTTCGGCTTCGAAGGCTTCCACAAGTGGCCGTACATGTTCTTCGTTGCGCCCGACATATGCGACGAGAGATGCAGAGTCATCAGCTACGTCAGCGGGTGAACTGTCGTGCGCGACACCACATCCCGTGAGCGCTAGCCCTGCCGCAATCAGAACTATTGTGGGCTTTAGCCTTCGCAACCGCCTCGCACCCATCAGCGGCCTGCCACGACAATGAGAGGTACCGTATCGCTCGCTCGCAGTGCCCTCTCAAGGTTGGGTAGCCGGTCGTCGATGACGGAATCTAGTTCAGCAAGAACAATACTCGCCTGACCTTCAAGACCATCGAGCACTTCGTAGGTGCTCGGGGTTGGAGCGGTATCCGACAGTTCGATGACGATCTCTGGGAGCAGCTTAATTTTCTCATCAAGGCCCGCCGCCATTTTGAGTGCGTCATTGTGGTTCTGCAGGTCCGGGTTGGTCAGGGTTCGCTCGATCCGGTCCAGCTCTGCGATGAGGGAATCCAGCGATTCTGTCAAATCGCTTGATTCTGCGATTCGACCTCGAATGGTGCTCAGCTGTTCCCGCACTGATCGCGAACTGCTAACCCCATTGGTGATGCGCTGAAGAATGTCTCTGATGCGAACCAGAAGTTCGTACTGTTGAACCAGTTCGGAGTCGGTGGTTTCGCCTCGAGGGTCGCGCACAATAGTGATCGTTTGCGCCACGGTTGTATTGCCGTCGGTGAGCTCGACTGTGTAACGGCCAGGCGCCACACGGGGCCCCGGCGAATACAGACTGCGAGTGCCATCATCATT
This sequence comes from Homoserinimonas sp., assembly GCA_040904805.1. Taxonomy (GTDB): domain Bacteria; phylum Actinomycetota; class Actinomycetes; order Actinomycetales; family Microbacteriaceae; genus RYN-87. Next base: position 10,436 of record JBBDSS010000010.1, read on the forward strand.
CGTGAGACCGAGTGCCGGTGCGATTCGAAGGTCCCAGAGGAACGAGTTGACTCCTGGCTTTACGGTGAGAAGTTCCTCGAGGGGAAGCTTCCGCCCCGCATCCTTCGTCGAGCTAAATGTGCGCAGAGTGTCGCCCTGATCATTGAGCACGGTGAGGGTGAGCTCGACTGATGAGCTTTCGCCGACGCTGCGGGGCACAAAGTAGTGCAGTTGTGTTCCATTGGGCGGATTGGTGCCGCCGTCGAGCCACACCGAAACCACTCGCCCATCGGGCTGGCGCTCCCGCGTGAGGGTGGCGCCGCCCAGCGGTACACCCGGGAACCCACCCATCCAGCTACCTTCACCCGGCATGTCGAAACCGTCGGGAGTCGGGTAACGGTAGGTCACCGGGGGTTCGCACAGAACGAGAGCGTTGGAGTCGTTCATGCGTGCAGATTCCCGGAAGGGTGCCACGTCATCCAGAATCCAGAAGCCGCGGCCGTGGGTGCCCGCAATCAGTTCATGGTCTCGAATTTTGAGGTCGTAAATTGGAACCGACGGCATGTTGCCACGAAGCTGCGCCCACGACTGGCCGCTATCGGTCGAGAACCACACACGCCGTTCCGTTCCGATGAAGAGGAGAGCGGCAACCTTCGAGTCTTCCCGAATCGTCCGAATCCACTCGCCCTCGGGTAGCCCGCTGACGATTGGCTCCCAGGTCTCCCCGTAGTCCGTCGTACGGAAGAGGTACGGATTTGGGTTCTGTACCCGGTAAGCATGGACGGCAGCGTATGCGGTGCCGGCGGTGTGCTGGGATACTTCGATTCTTGCTACTGTCGCCCACTCTGGCAGGCCGGGCGGGGTGACGTCGCTCCACGTTTCCCCAGCATCGCGCGAGAGGTGGATGAGACCATCATCGGTACCGACCCATAGTTCGTCTGCGGTCAGGGGGGATTCAGCGAACGAATAGATGGTGCAGTAGACCTCGGCGCCTGTGCTGTCGCCCGAGATCGGGCCACCGGTGGGCAATTGCTTGCTTGGGTCGTTGCGAGTCAGGTCCGGGCTGATCGTCTGCCAATCTATTCCTCCGTTGGGGGAGCGGAATACACACTCGCCAGCGACGTAGAGCGTACCGGGGTTGTGGGTCGAGAATTCAATCGGATAAGTCCACCCAAACCGGTGCCGAGCCTCTGAGGCACCCACTCCCATGAAGTATTCCGGCCATACGGCTACATCTCTGGCTTGTTGGGTTACCTGGTCGAATCGCAGCAGAGGGCCAGGGTGACCGAACCCGGCTCCGCCGAGCATAACGAAGCGAGGGTCAGAGCGATCGAGAGCGACGTCGCCGGCTTCAGCCTCGCCGAGCTCTAAGCAGTCCGGCCAGCGTATGGCGCCCTTCCACGATCGAGAGGGCACGCGGATGCCCGAGTTGTCTTGTTGGGTGGCATAAAGGTCGAATGGAAACCTCTGATCGACGTCAAAGCGGTATAGCTGCGCTGTTGCCTGGTTGTAGATGGTTGACCATGTCATGCCGGCGTTAAACGTGACGCACGCACCGCCGTCATTGCCGTTGATCATCCTGTTGACATCGTTCGGATCGATCCATAGGTCGTGATTGTCTCCGTGAGGAGTTTGTACCTGCTGGAACGTACGACCTCCGTCTCGTGATCGCCACGCCCAGGTATTCATACTCCACAGGGTGTCGGCCTCGGTGGGGTGCGCGATGAGGTGACTGTAGTACCAGGGGCGTCCTTGCACGGAGCGTTCAGTAGAAATGTGTTCCCAGCTGAGGCCGTAGTCGTCTGACCTGTAAATTCCACCCTCATCGTCACCGGCTTCGACGAGTGCCCACACGCGGCCCTCTTTGGCCGGGCTGGTCACTACCCCTATTCGCCCCAATAGACCTGAAGCAAACCCGGGATTTGACGACACTTTCTCCCAGTTGTCGCCGGAATCGACGGACCTCCAGAGACCGGAGTCATCGCCTCCAGAAATAATGTTCCACGGGTGGCGCACGGCCTCCCAGATTGACGCGAACAGGATGCGCGGGTTGTGCGCATCAATGGTCAGGTCCGCTGCACCGGCCTTGTCGGAGACATGAAGCACCAGTTCCCAGTCTCGCCCACCGTTGGTCGTCCGATAGACGCCGCGCTCGGCGTTGGGACCGAAGATGTCACCGGTGGCAGCGACAAAGGCAACGTCGGCATCCGTGGGGCTCACGCGCACTTTTGCGATGTGCTTAGTTGCCTCCAGACCTAGGTGGTTCCAGGTGCGGCCCCCATCGACCGTGCGGTACACACCGTCACCAGGTACGACGTTATTGCGTGCAAAAGATTCCCCTGTGCCGACCCAGACAACGTTGGAGTCGGATTCGGCCACTGCGATAGCACCGATCGAAGCGGTTGCCAGTTGGCCGTCAGAGACGGGTATCCAATGTTGGCCTGCGTCGTCCGTGCGCCACACTCCACCCGAGCATGCGCCCATCCAGAAGCGTCGGTAGTCATTGAGGTCTCCGGAGACCGCGACAACGCGACCGCCGCGGGATGGTCCAACGTTGCGCCAGTGCTGTGGAACCTCGCCAAGGGCGTCAGAAATCTCTTGTGTTGTTGGGCTCATCATGTCTCCTCATATCCTGATGCCGACCCCAAATATGCGCGTAGGGCACCACACGCGCGCACGGGCATTTCAACCGCTTCCGTGACTGTTCTACAGTGGTTTGATCATTAAAATGACACGCTCAGATTCGATCTGTTCGGGCGTATAGGGGCGGTTGAAATATCGCCAGGCGAGCGTGTCTGCATGGGCGCGCGGAGCATCCCCTCGCACGATCTCGACGACGGTTCCGCGAACCTCCGCATAGTCGTACCCGTTGTCCTTATTAATGATCAGAACGACGACGCGGGGATCCCGCTGGACGTTCTTAAACTTAGCGCGATGCACTTCGGTGTTAATAATGATGTGCTCGTCATCGCAATCCACCCACATGACTTGTGCGCAGGGCTGGCCGTCCGCTTTCAACGTCGTGAAGGATGCAAAGTTCGCTCCCTGTGCCAGTTGACGCACTCTCTCGCTCAGCATGTGAGCCCTTCTATTTGACTCTGACTCGTGAGTCGAGCATCGCATACGCAATGTCGACCAGAATGCTCGCTATAACCACAAACAATGAGGCCAAGAGCATCGCCCCGATAATGACGGGCTGGTCTCCGCGGTTGACGGAATCAATGGCTAACCGACCAATTCCATTGATTCCGAAGATGCGTTCGGTGACAACAAGGCCGCCCATTAATACGGCAAAGTCGAGGCTAATCTGAGTGACGACGGGGGTGAGAACATTGCGCATCCCATGTCGATAGACAACTCGATTCTCCCGGAGACCCTTGCTGCGCGCGGTTCTGATGTAGTCCTCGCCCATAACGCTAACCAATTGGCTTCTGACCAGTCGGGCGTATATCGCTGCCGCCACGAATCCGACGGTGAACCAGGGCAGGATCAGGTGCCTCGCCCACTCCAGTGGGTTCTTGCTAAAGGGGACGTACCCTGCCGCGGGGAAGAAGGTGAACCCCATCACCGTCAGAAGGTAGAAGAACACGTAGAGCAAGAGGAGGCCCGCCACGAAGGTGGGGACACTCAGTCCGGTCAAGACGAAAGTTGTTCCCAGCTTGTCCTGCCACGTTCCCGGTTTGCGTGCCGCTCCAATACCGATCGTGACGCCGAGCACCAAGGCAACAATGATTCCCCCCAGGGCGAGGGACGCGGTTTCGGGCAGTCGCCTCACAAGGGAGTCCAACACCGGTTCTTTGTTGAAGAACGAGTAGCCTAGGTCGCCCTGGAATAACCCGGTGAGAAATATCCAGTACCGTTCCAACACTGGCAGGTTGAGTCCAAGCCGCTCGCGCACCTGGTCAATCTGATCGTTGGTGGCTTGAGGGCCGGCGATCGTCGCTGCGGGATCGTTTGGGGCGACATAAAACAGGAAGAACATTATGCCGCTGATGGCAAACAGAGTGAGGATGCCCGAGACGATACGCCGAGAAAGGAACCGGATCACGAGGCGAGCCCGTTCTTTCTAATGCGGCGCTTTCTCGCGAATAGCGTTTGTCGTGGATCTAGCGCGTCACGGACGGAGTCGCCGAGCAGGTTGAACGCGAGCGTTACGGAAAGCAGAGCCGCAGAGGGGAATACGAGCATCCACCACGCCACCGTATACATGCTGCCCGTCGAGGCCGCCGCGAGCATGTTTCCCCAGGTTGCGGTGGGAGGAAGCACTCCAAGACCGAGGAACGACAGGGTTGCTTCGAAAACGATTGCCTGCGGAATTAGCAGGGTGCCGTAAACCAGGATGGGCACGATCAGGTTGGGAAGAACGTCTACCCGCATGATGCGCCAATTCGAGGCGCCAAGGGAGCGTGCCGCCTCAACAAACTCTCGTTCCCGAATGGAAAGAGTTTGCCCTCGAACCACGCGCGCGATGGGCGCCCACGAGAACAGGATGATCACGATGACCGTGGTTCCGAAGGACGGCCCTACCAGGGAGACTAGCGAGATGGCGAACAGCAACTGAGGCAGGCTCAGCGTGGTGTCCATAAGCCACGTCAGAACCGTGTCTACTTTGCCGCGCATGAAGCCTGCTGTCATGCCGACCAGAGTGCCGATTCCCAGTGCACCTACGGTGGCAACGAACGCAACGATAAGGCTCAGCTGTCCTCCATAAATCAGCCGGACGAATAGGTCCCGACCAAGATTGTCGGCACCGAGAGGAAATTCCTGACTCGGGCCGGTTGGAAGCCCTGATGGGGTTAGTCCCTCTTTGCGAAACTGCTCGTCGGGGCCATGTCCCACCCAGGATGCAATGAGGGGTGCGGCGAGCGCCGAGATGATGACGAGCACAATGACCGCGGCGGACACCATGGCGGTAGGGTCTTGGCGCAGTCTGGTCCAGACCAGCTGGAGGGGGCTACGGGCCACAATTTCTTTGTGTGGGTGGCCCTTCTTCGCGGGAATATCGTTGTCGAGGTCCGCCTCGGTCCCAGAACTCAGAGTGGACTCCGGCATCATCGAACCCCTTCACTCGTGGTATTTTGCGGCGCGGCTACTCCCGCGGTCACGTCATCAAGGTGGGGTGCCGCAGCCAGTAGTGATCGGGTGTATTCATGCGTGGGCGCGCCATAGATTTGCTCAACTAACCCGGTTTCAACGATCTTTCCCTGATACATGACCGCTACCCGAGCAGCGATATGCTCAACGACCGCAAGGTCGTGGGCGATGAAAACGTAGGTAAGTCTGAGCTCACTTTGCAGGGAGCTGAGTAGGTTAAGAATCTGAGCCTGAATCGAGACGTCGAGGGCGGACACTGGTTCATCGCACACGATGAGTTTTGGCTTCAAAGCGAGTGCGCGAGCGATGCCAATGCGCTGCCGTTGCCCGCCGGAGAACTCGGCGGGGAATCGGTTGTAATGCTCGGGGTTCAGCCCCACAAGCTCCATGAGCTCCTGCACCCTGGTTCGCAGCTTCTTGCCGTCTGCTATTTTGTGGATTATGAGGGGGTCGGCGATGATCGAGCCGACCCTGCGTTGTTGATTCAGCGAGCCAAAGGGATCTTGGAACACCATCTGTACGTCGCGCCGGAGTGCGTGTCGCTGCGCTGCAGAAAAGGTTGAGATGTTCTCGCCTTCGAACTCAATGATTCCACCGGACAGTGGGATCAGGCCAGTGAGCGCCCGAGCAAGTGTCGACTTGCCACTTCCAGACTCACCCACGATTCCCAGAGTCTCCCCCGCACGGATATCGAGGGTCACGCCATCCACTGCCGTGATCTTGTTCCGTTTGATCCCGAACAAGCCCTTCCGGGCGCCGTCGAATTCAACCCGTGCATCGGAAATGCGGGCGAGAGTCTCGTCTGACTTCTTAACCTCAGAATCGGAAGCTGTAATCACTGGCAGCACGACGGGGCCGGCGAAGTCTGCGGGAAGCACACAGTTGGACTTCTGCGTGGGCGAAATGAGCTGCTCCACCGGGAATCGCTCCCAGCACGAATCCTGCACGAAAGCGCAACGCGGGGCGAATGGACAGCCAGGCTCGTCGATAAGTAGGCTCAGCGGCTGGCCAGGAATGGACTGCAGAATCGTACGTTGGCTTCCGCCACGTGGCACAGAGCCAAGAAGTCCCTTGGTGTATGGATGATGTGGGCGACCGAGAACTTCAGCGCGTGTGCCCCGCTCGACGATGCGTCCGCCGTACATGGTGATGACGTCATCTGCGACACCCGCCACAACACCGAGGTCGTGGGTGATCATGAGAATTGCCGTGCCGTGCTTTTGTTGGAGATCCTGCATGAGGTCGAGCAGTTGAGCCTGAACTGTCACGTCAAGGGCTGTTGTGGGCTCATCCGCAACGAGAAGTGCGGGCCGCAGCGCAAGCGCAAGCGCGATCATCACGCGCTGGCGCATGCCGCCAGAAAACTGGTGGGGGTAGTCATCGATGCGTTTATCGGGATCAGGAATACCGACCTCATCGAGGAGTTTGATCACGCGCGCACGCACATTTTTGGCACTTGAGCGTTCGTGCTTGTGGATGGCTTCAGCAATCTGCCACCCGATTCGAAACTGGGGGTGCAGCGACGAGAGAGGGTCCTGGAAGACCATTCCAATCTGGGGCCCGCGGACCGCTGAAAGCTCTGCAGGGGTCATGGTGAGAAGATCGCGACCCAGCAGGAGGGCGCGGCCGGTGACCTGGGCGCCAGCTGCCAGGCCGACCATGGCTTGGGTGCTGACGGATTTACCGGAGCCGGACTCTCCGACCACTCCCAGCGTTTGCCCGTGATCTAGTTCGAAGGAGATACCACGTACTGCGTGTAGTGGACCGTCGCCGGTACTAAAGGTGACGTCGAGGTTCTCTACTGTGAGCAGCACGTGGCATCGCCCTCCAAACTTCTTTGTGTTGTGGTGGTTTATTACCGAGTGGCGCTGGTTACTGCTCTAGCCACACATTTGCCATATCGCCATTCTTCGTCGAGCTAAGGAAGTAGAAGTTACCCACCCGCTCAGAGCTGAAGACTGGAGTACGCGTGAAGGCAACGGGAACCCAAGCGGCATCCAGCGTGGCGATCTCATCGGCAGCCTTCCAGCTGGCCGCAGCGACCTCAGGATCTGTGGCTTCGAGCGCTGCGTCGATCTCCTCGTTGAATTCTTTATTGTTCCAAGCGCCGAAGTTCGCCGAACCACCTTCGTAGTTGCGACCATCAAGCATCGGAACAAGGTAGGCCCGCCCATCGAGGTAGTCGGCCCCCCACGCGGCAATGGCAATATCCCATTCGCCGGCACGAGTGACGTCTTCGTTCAACAGGAATTCACCGTAGAACGCGTTCTGGGTGGTGACCCGGAGGTCGACTGCAAAACCAGCCTTTTCAAGGTCTTGCTGAAGGATGGCCGCGATGGAGGCGTAAGGTTCGGTCTCCCGGTAGAGAACGCGAACCGGAACGGCAGAGCTATAACCTGCATCTTCGAGAATCTGCTTGGCCTTGGCCTGGTCGCCCTCATCTGGTACGTCGAGAACGTTGGTCGGTCCGTCACCGAGAACCTCGGGGGGCAGTATCTGCTTAGCAATTTCAGCAAGGCCCGGGCCGCCCAGAGTTTGCTGAATCGCAGCGCGGTTGACGCCGAAGTTCAGAGCTTGACGAACTTCCGTCGTCGCAAAGGCGCCGTCTGCGTTCGGGCTCAGCGTGTTGATGACGATGTACGGCTTGATGCCACCGGCTCCACCGATGACTAGACGCTCATCCTTCGCGGCCAAGAGTGCGGGAACCGACGCGGTGGGCACTTCAGTGTCGGCCCACTGCATATCAACGGTGCCAGCCTCGAGCTGCTGCTGCACGGCTGCAGCCTCTTGGCCCATCGAAATCTCGACGGCGTCAACATATGCCTCGCGAACAGTGTCCTTCTCCGCATCCCAGTTGGGGTTTCGCTCGAGGGTGATCTTCTCATTAGGGACGTACTCGGTCATGCGGTACGGGCCACTTGCGATCATGTTCTGGCGCAGTTCTGGCGAGTCCGGAAGGTAGTCGAGGTACTCGACTGGCTGCGGAGCCATGAACACGCTGAGTGCGAGGATGCTGACGAAGTCCGTGGCGGGCTGGGTCAGTGTAAACGTCACGGTGTTGTCGCTTGTCGCCTGAACGCCCACGATGTCGTTGCCTTCGACATAGTCGCGAATCGCGTCGATGTCAGCGGCAACCTCGGAGAACCCATCACAATAGGCCTGCAGTCCTGAGATTGTTGAGGTGTAGTAGGACAGGGCAACGGAAGGTGAGACTGGGTTGCAGATGCGCTTGACCGACCGAACAACGTCGTCAGCGACGATTGCGCGAGGGCCGTCAGGAGCGTCAAAGTTCACACCCTCCTGAAGTTCGATTGTGTAAACCAATCCGTCTTCGGAGACGCCGCCGTTTTCGATTGTGGGGATCTCGAGAGCGAGGTCGGGAACGATCTTGGACGCTCCAACGTCGCTATCCTCATCAGGCATGTATGCGAAGAGTGAACGGGTCATCAGCCGGTGCAGTTGCGAGTCCTGCGGGCTGTACGAGGAAGCAGGATCCATGTAGAGAACGTCAGCGTTCCCTGCCACGAGGAGCGTGCCACCCGCCTTGCCTTCTGAGTCCTCTGCGTCGTCTGGGGCGGCCGTGCAGCCCGCAATCAGGACAATTGGAACGGCCATGGCGAGGATCGCCATCACCGGTGTTCCTCTGTGTCGTCTCATTGTGATTCCTCTCGTGCCTCGGGCGAGGCGTTGTGTGGTGGTGAGATTGCTTGGTGTCGATAGGTGAATCTTCTAATTGGCTACGAGTCCGTTTGGATGCGTATTGATGCTGGTGGTGCCTTCCTCGGTCATCAGAAAGACATCCTCGACACGCACACCGACTCGGCCGGGCCAGAACACTGATGGCTCGATGGTGAACAACATGCCGGGTTCGAGCGGTGTCTCGTCTTCTTCTGAGATGTACGGAAGTTCGTGAACATCGAGACCGATGCAGTGGCCAGTACGGTGACGGAACCATTCGCCATATCCGCCCTCTTCGATCACCTGGCGTGTTGCGCGGTGAACGTCGCCACCGGTGGCGCCGGGAACCGCGGCCTTTCGGCCCGCTTCCTGTGCAGCAATAACCAGGTCATAGACGCGCTCGTATTCGTCGTTCGGGGTTCCGATGTGGACGGTGCGCCCGAAGTCGGAGCAGTACCCCTGTGTGATGGCGCCGAAATCGAAGCTGACACCGGCGCCAGACTTGAGGGTGTCATTGGAGACTCTGACCGTTGCATCGCGCCCTAGCTCAGGACCCATAGCCCACACACCGGTATCAAACGAAGCACCAAGCGACCCGTGCTGTCGCATTCGTAGGTCGATTTCAGAGGAGAGTTCGAGCTCCGAAATGCCGGAAACGACCATTTTTTCTACATTTGCGAAGACTGTGTCGACAATCTGTGCGGACTGGCGCATCAGAGCAATCTCTTGTTCGTCCTTGATGCGGCGAATCTGGTTGATGATGGTGTCGGCGACAACAAACTCTGCATCTGGCTTGTGGTTGCGAAGCTCGATCGTGGTTTCAGCCCATGTGCGTCCGCTCAAGGCAATTCGCTCAGGGGCCCCAGTCTCATGACCGCAGCTTTCATCGCCGGGGCGCGTGCCCATCGCCACCGTGTTGGCTTTGCGACTGTAGGTGTCGAACGCTTTGCGGAAAATCTCTCCACCGTCATCGGTCTCTGTGGCGGTCATGACCTCACCAGTGATGCCGTCGGGGAGATCGAACTCCTGAAAGTGGCGGGTGAGGACGAATAGAGGGTCATTACCAGGAGAAATGAATGCGCCCGAGATCCAGTGGTTGGTGTAACCAATGTTTCCGAAAGACGGGAGCCGACGTCCGAGACCGGTGAAGTACTCAAGGTCAGATTGGGACGCGGGCAGGAATACCACATCAATGTTGGACTCATCCAGCTTGGTCCACAGCTTGGCGAGACGCGCGGAGTAGTCGAAGTTGATCTTTTCCATGATGAACAGGGCACTCATTTCTTTTCGGTATCAGTGACAAAACTGAAACTGCTGATGGCACTGCGGTAGCCATCTGTCTTTCGACCAGTTAGCTTCCGCAGGGAGGAGACTTTCGTGCCGTTTATCGGTAGGCAGCTCGATGAGCGCAATGCACGTGAGATGTGCCGCAGAGGCTGACGAGTCAGGGAGTCCTCCTGCTCGCAGCAGCAGAGGTTGGCTGCGGCTGTGTCAATCATCATGAGCTGTTCCTCCATTGGACATGCTTCGTGCTGTCATGCGTGCAGGGTTCCTACTGGCGCAACAAGAGCGGGCCCAGTCGTTCATTTGGTTGCCTCAATGCAGCTGGTGCGCTGCATTCCAAAATCCGGCGTTGGTCGAGCTGTAGTTCGCCCTCGATTTTTACTGTACTCGATTTGTCGCTATTTGAACAAGAGTGCGCAATTCGCACAATTTCAGCTATTTGACAGTAGAGTAGGGAGCGGAAGTCTGTCTCGTGAGTGAAGTTATGCCGATATCAGCGCGATGTGACTCTCGCCAGCCGGCGCCACCGACTATGACCGAATCTCGTCTTCCACGAAGGCAGGTCTGCGCAGGAGCACGCCGCCGATGGAGGCGACGATGGCGGAAGCGATGAGCATGACGAACACCGCTAGCCACCCGCCGGTTGACTCCCTGAGCAAACCGACAAGCAACGGGCCGAGTGACGCGATGGTGTACCCCACACCCTGAACGAAACCACTGAGGGCAACCGCACCGCGGGTTGTGCGTGAACGCGTATTGATCAGTACCAGGCACACGGCGAACAGCGACGGCCCCAGCCCAAGCATCACCACCCAGAGCCAGGGTGCAAGCCCGGGCGCCAGCAACATGCCAAGGTCGCCGACAATAAAGAAGAGGACTGCCACCTGCACCAATGGGCCCACGTTCTTTAAACGCGTAGCAAGTATGGGAACGAAGAGTGCTGCCGGGAGGCCCATGGCGGCGTAAAGCGCCAGCAGGGCGCCGGATTGGGTGGCAGACGTGCCGGTTGTTTGCGCAAGAATGTCGGGTAACCAGGCCAGCATGCCGTAGGCGTTAAACGATGCCATGCCGAACACCGCCGCCAGGGCCCATGCGACCTGAGACCGCCAGATCGGTTGCCCCACGACGGGAAATGATTCGAGGGATGCAGACGGCCAGCCAGCGGATTTTGCGGCCGTTTCCCTGGTTTGACGCACCACTATCGCCAGCCAAGGCAGCACGCTCAGGACCGAAAGAACAGACCACATCCCGAGTGAGATCCTCCAATCGGCCGCCTGCGCGACAGGCACGGCGACGAGAGCTGGTACTGCCGCACTGAGTGAAAGCAATGTCGCGTAGAGAGCGGTCATCAACCCGATACGGTCGGCAAAGTATCGTTTGACCAAGGGCGGCAGTAAGACGTTCGCAACGCCCATTCCGAATAGCGTGAGAACGCTGCCCGTCAGCAGCATTACGTATCCGGTCGCTGCGGCACGCATGAGGTGCCCCGAAATCATGAGGCCGATGGCCAGCACTAGAAATAGCTCCAGGCCGAGCTTGCGGGCGATGCGTGCGCTGGCAATTGCGGAGACGGCAAACGCCATGGGCGGAATCATCCCCAGAAGACCCAACGCGACGTTATCGAGGGGGACGTCTGCCGCTATTTCACGCGCAATGGGAGAAATAGATGAGACGGCGGTTCGCAGGTTGGCCGAAACCAAGAGAATGCCGATCAGCGCGACGGCGCGTCCCATCCACAGCGAGAGACGATGGGAGTGCGGCATACGGTCACCTTCGGCTAGCCGTGGATGCACTGGAGCTTCTCTGCGACAACCATCAGACCGGGTGCGTGCCTGCGCGCACCCAGTCCGATGAGTTTGTAACGACTGTTGTCGAAGCCAACAGCGGCGAACTTCCCTCGAGCTAGGAAGCGGTGGCGTCGATAATATCGATGTCAGAACGGTCACCCAATAGCTCCCACCGTTGCAGCGAGAACGGCACGTTGCCGTTCAGCCACACGTAGTCATGGAACGCTCGGATCGAGAACCGATTCTTCTGCTGGTTGATGGCATCTGTCATCATCCGCATGAGCAGCATCTTGCCGACGTGGTACGACATTGCCAGGCCTGGTGTTGCGACATACATCGAAGATTCGTCCAATGCGGTCTCATGATCCATCGGTACGAGATCGACGAAGAACTGTGTCGAATCATGCACACTAAACTCTCCGGTTGCCAGGTTCACATCAGCGATGACACGCAGACTACGAAGGCGATTGAAGTTGTGAATGACTTCTTCTGAATGTGGTGCGTCGGCGAACAGGCCCGCCAACATCATCATCTCTTCGTTGTAGAACCCGATCCCCTCGTTCGCAGACGAATCGTAGTAGCGCCGTCGCAGCGGATTCTCGTGCGCCGATGCGAGCGCTAGCTGCTGGTAGTGGGCACCCTCGTGCACTATTCCGAGACGGGGGTCGCGTGCGTTTGCCGCGTAGAAGTAAGGCAGTCCCGGTGACGGGTCCGGCGAATATGAGATCCCGTCCATATCGAGACGATGCTCGCTCGTGAGGTCATCGGTAACACCCAGCCAGCGCAGCGGCTTTACATAGTCGGGGAGGGCCCCGACGAGGTAGTGCCCCAAGCTATCGGGCTGGCTGAGTAGGTTCTCCGACTCGTAAAAGTCGCGCACCTGTTGTTCCTGCAGCGCCTCGCGAGAAATCTGTGCTTCGACATTTTCCGAAAGCTGGTCGGCTTCAAGGTCGCGGTATCTGTTGGTGACGAGGGTCTCTGAAACCACAGCGCGTTGATAGTCCTGGCGCGCCGCACGCACGAGGTCTTCTGGCTCCGCGGCGATCAGTGCAACATTGCGAAGGAACCACACGAATTTGTCGCGCCCAACAGCCTGGTCAGCTGCCATGGATTCAGCGTTGGCTATCAGCCAACGCGCGAACTCGCCGAGGGCGGCGGTGGCGGCAGGGGTCACACTTCGAAGCTCGTCGAGCACCGCAACATCCACAAACCCGTCGAGCTTCTCAACCGATTCCGCGAACTGGGCTTCAACGGCTGAAAGCATTTCTGCCGCAACCTTCGCCAGCGTGCGAACACCGGCACGAGCAAGATTGGTCTGGGCGACCGCTACCTGCGCAGGAATTGCCTTTGCTGCAATGAGGAGCGCCTTCTGCCGGTCGGCAGAGAACGGGGGCACCTGCAACAACCGATCGAACCATGGCCCAAGTATCTGCGCGGTCAGGAAGACCGCATCCTTCTCCCAGTTGCGCAGCGAGTCGATGTCCCAGATGACCCGCGCCAGAGCGGAGCCGATCAGCCGGTAGTCGACTTGCACAGAGACTGGCTCTGCCATGACATCAATCGCTCGCCAGCGCTTGTGGAACTCAGCGTGTCGGTGTCGAATAGCGTCAATGTCTTCCGTCGCGAATTGCGGCAACCAATCAGAGGCGTGATCGACTCGGGGGATGTCATCGCCGGTATGAAAACTAATGGCCATCCGCCATTGCCAGACTTCGGCGCCCAATTGCCGTACGGCATCGTGTTGCATGTGATCTCCTTCAGTGGTTGTGGTCTGCGAGGGTGAGACTGTTGGGGCGGAGCCAGGAGGGACAACGCCCCAACAGGGCTGATGGGCGACGATGAGGTCATGGGAAGGTCGCTCAGGCCGACTTGTGCGCGTTCGCTGAGAGCAGGTTGAGGTGGACGGCGGGGCCGCCCGCTGGTTGAAGCCAGCACGCCACGGCTCGCGAATCATCAATCATCACCAATGACGGATCTTCGGTCATGCACCGTTCCATCGCGTACGGGCAGCGTGGATGAAACCGGCAGCCAGTTGGCGGAGCGGCAGGATCCGCAATCTCACCGCTCGGTGCGACAGGAGCAGGAGCATTCGGTTCGAGGCTCGGAATAGCACGGACCAGCGCCTCGGTGTACGGATGCAGCGGCAACTCCCACAGCTTCGTCGTCGGGGCCGTCTCCACAATTCGTCCGAGGTACATCACTGCGACCCTGTCAGCGATGTGCCGGATCACGGAAAGGTCGTGCGAAATGAAGAGGAGCCCCATGCCGCGTTCTTTCGCCAGCCTTACCAGCAGATTCGCTATCTGCGCCTGCGTGGAGGCGTCCAGCGCAGAGACCGCCTCATCCGCAACGATGACCGATGGTTGGGGTGCCAGCGCTCTGGCAATAGCGATTCGTTGCCGCTGGCCGCCCGAAAATTCGTGGGGATAGCGATCAGCGATCGCTTCGGACAGTCCAACGGCTTCAAGAAGTTTTATCGCGGCGCGGCGCGGCGATCCCTCTTTTTGTGACTCAGCGAGGCCATCAGCCACCTGCCGCCAAATGCGTCGGCGTGGATTAAGCGAGGAATACGGGTCTTGAAACACCATCTGTAGCCCACGATCCGCTGTAGAGCGTGCACGACGACCAACCGGGCTAACCGGGACGCCTTTGAGCGTTACCGAGCCAGAAGTCAACTTCTGGAGACCCACAATTCCGCGGCCCAGAGTTGACTTCCCGCAACCCGATTCCCCAACGAGACCCACGATCTCGCCGGGGCCCACCTCAAGCGAAGCCCCCGCCACAGCTCTGACCGGGCGCCGACCGGGTGTTTTGTAGTCGACGATGACATCTGTGACCTCAAGAAGCGACATGGTCATCCTTCCGGGGAGCGGTTGAGATACTTCCAGGCTGCGCCCCGTTGGTTTGCGCCCCGAATGGGTCTACAGCGCACGCGGCAAAGTGTCCAACCTCGAGTTGACGCAGTTGAGGTACCTCGGTCCGACATGATTCGACGGCGAAGTTGCAGCGGGGATGGAACGCACATCCGTTCGGTCGACGGTCGGGGGTAGCGGCTTCGCCAGGAATAGGGGTGAGCGCCTTGCCAAGCACTGCTCCCTCTGGCAAAGCATCGATGAGAGCGCGCGTGTAGGGATGCCGGGTGGAGTTGAGCACCTGCGAGGTCGAGCCGCTCTCTGCCATCCGCCCCCCGTACATGATGTAGAGGCGGTCGGCGATGACGTTCATCACGGCGAGATCGTGCGTGATGAAAACTACGGCCATCCCCGTCTCGCGGCGCAATCGATCAAGCAGGTCGAGAATTCCCGCCTGAACTGTCACGTCCAAAGCTGTGGTGATCTCATCGGCAATGAGTAATTGAGGATCGCAGGCGAGAGCCATTGCGATCGCGATCCGTTGCCGCATTCCGCCAGAGAAACGGTGAGGGAAGGCTGAGAGCGCCGAATGTGGGTCGGGGATCCGGACCATCTCAAGCAGCTCGGCGGCACGTGCCCATGCCGCCTTCCCCCCAAGCCCCTTGTGCACTCGCAAGTGCTCTGTCAGCTGAGTGCCGATATTGAGCATCGGATGAAGCGAGGTCATCGGGTCTTGGAACACCATCGCTACCACGGAGCCTCGGATGGTCTGCAGCTGCTTGGGTGTCAACGAGAGCACGTTGACATCCTTGACTCGTACTTCGCCAGTCGCGGTCGACCCCGCGGGTAGGAAGCCAAGCGACGTCATTGCTGTCACTGTTTTGCCGCTCCCACTCTCGCCGGCAATCCCCACAACCTCTCCGGGATTGACGGTGAGACTCACCCCTTCAACAAGCGTGCGTCCGCCACGGATGTTGATAGAAAGGTTGTCCACTTCCAACAGGCTCATGTTGCCTCCCTCACAGTTCACTGGTGGCAACAGAACGCGCGGAACGCGGGTCAAGAGCATCCCGCATCGCATCACCGAGAAAGTTGAAGCCCAGAACGACCGTAAAGATGGCGAGACCAGGGAAAAGTGCCACCCAATAGTTGTAGAAGACCGCTGCACCAGAAGACACCATTGAGCCCCACTCGGGAGAGGGTGGAACCGCGCCCAACCCGAGGAATGACAGGCCAGACAGCAGCAAGACGGCGTTGCCAAGCTCAAGAGAGGCGAGCACGAGAACGGGGCCTGCCACGTTGGGCATGACTTCTTTGATGAGAGCTTTTCCGCTCGAATCACCGAGCAGGCGGCTGGCCGCTAAGTAGTTGGTCTCCCGTAGACTCAACACTAGCGATCGGGTGACCCGGGCGTACGCCGGCCAAGAGACGACGACGATGGCTAAGACTGCGTTTGTCAAGGAGGGGCCCAGAGTCGCAGCGACAGCCATGGCCAAAATGATGGCGGGAAACGCGAAGAACAGGTCAACGATGCGCATCAGGACCGCATCCATAATCCCGCCAATGTAACCGGCTATGGCACCCACCGTCGCGCCGACAATTACTGACAGCGTGACGAGAAGGACAGCGAGTGGCAAACTGACCCGAGCGCCGTGAATGACGCGCGAGAGAATGTCGCGCCCCACTACGTCCGTGCCAAACGGGTGGTCAGCCGAAGGCGGCAGGTATCGGTCGAAGTCCTGCGCAAGAGGATCGTGCGGGGCGACCCACGGTGCCAGGATCGCCAGGATCGTCCAGGTCAGGATGATCACTATACCTACCACTGCTAATGGACGTCGCCAGGCCGACGGAAGACGTCTGCGTGCGGGCAACCATCGGTTGCGCCTCACCGGTATTCCATCTGCGGCAAGGATCGGATCTGCTGGAGACTGTGTCATGCTCTGCGAATTCTCGGGTCGATTACGCCATACAGGAAGTCCACGATCAGGTTGACGGTGATGTAGACGATGGCGACGAAGAGTGTGACCCCAACAATCGCCGGGAGATCAAGGTTGCTCGCACTCCGGTATGCGTATGCTCCAATGCCCGGCCAGCCGAATATCTGCTCGACGAGCACGGTTCCGGCCAAAAGTGATGCGAATGCGGTACCCAACACGGTAATTACCGGCACGAGCGCACTGCGCAGTACGTGGCGAAGGATGACAGTGCGTCGGGGTAGGCCCTTAGCTTCAGCGGCGCGGATGTACTCATTTCCGAGCACCTCTAACATCGACGAGCGTGTGAACCGCAAGAGAAGACCGATCATTGGTGCGGAGAGCACAATTGCGGGAAGCATTAAGTGCGACAGTGAGCTCATGAACAGGGGCCAGTCTCCCGCAACCAGCGAGTCGAATGTGTATATTCCGGTGACTCGAGGTGGGGGAGTCTCTCCAGGGTTGAGTCGACCAGAAGAGGGGAAGACCTGGTTCACCGTGGCGAACAGGTAAACCGCGATCAGGGCTAGCCAGAAGATGGGAATAGATACTCCACCGAGGCTAACTACGCGCAGTATTTGGTCGACGATACCGTTTGCGCGCAACGACGCGATGATTCCGAAACCGACGCCAACGATGATGGCGATGATGGCCGCGACAATGGCAAGTTCTGCAGATGCGGGCCCGAACTGGGCGAGGTCGGCGAGCACTGGATTCTGTGTGCGAACTGATGTGCCGAGGTCACCTCGCAGGAGGTTGCCGAGGTAGATGAAGAATTGCATATATAGCGGCTGGTCGAGCCCATAGCGGCTGCGTACTGCAGCCACGATCTCGGGATCGGCTGCGGCTCGTTCGCCGAGCCGCGACGTGGCAGCATCCCCGGGCAGCAGCGCGGTGAGAATGAAGGAAACAAAGATGATCCCGACGGCGAGGATAACGGCAGACCCCAGTCGGCCAAGGATGAAGCGAACTAGCATGGGGGTCCTCCTCTCTCGTCGCAGAAAGTGTCGTGGAGGTAGCGCAGGTGCTGGCTGACGTTGTGCTTCACCGCGTCAACCAGCACCAGGCGACTACTTACCGATGAAGGTTAGGTCGATTCCGAATACGGCCGAGAACACGGCACCCTTGATGTCGTTGGTTGCAACGACTACTGCTGCTGGCTGGAACAGCGGTGCAATAACACCGACCTCGTTCATAGCCAACTGGTATTCGCGGAAGATCGCTGCACGCTCCTTTTCTTCGGTAGCGACCGCGGCCTCGTTCGACAGTGCAACGAGGTCGGGGTGTGAGGCCCCAGTCC
The DNA here is from genome assembly GCA_040904805.1 of Homoserinimonas sp. GTDB lineage: Bacteria > Actinomycetota > Actinomycetes > Actinomycetales > Microbacteriaceae > RYN-87. The sequence continues at coordinate 28,383 of JBBDSS010000010.1, forward strand.
ATCCAGCGCGAAGACCAACGATGTTGTCAGGCGCGAAGACGAGGTAGTCTGCCGGGTCCGGGTAGTCAGGGTTCCAGAGCCACAGGCCCATTTCTTCGGTGCCCGCACGGTAGGAGTCAAGCGCCGTGGCGATGGGTGCAGGAGCGAGTGTAATCTCAAGCCCAACTTCTTTCAGGTTGGCTTGAATGCGCTCGGCGACGGTGCCGAAGCTAATTCCGGCGACGGAGAAGTCGCTGGGGTACTCGAGCGAAATCGGATCGATATCGCCCAATTTCTCAACTGCTGCTTTTGCCCGGTCGACGTCACGCTCTGTTGCATCGCTGGCTTCGAGAGCGCCGAAGAACACACTGGGGATGACTCCCGCCACCTGCTCGGAACCTTCGCCCGCAATCTCCAGCAGGCCGTCATAATCGAGGCCGTACTTCACTGCATCGCGGAACTCTTGCGTCGAGGTGATCTCGGAAATTTCACGGTTTGCGTTCGAGAACAGGAAGAAGATTGTCGGCGAGATGCCGCTCTCAATGGTGAGATTCGCGTTTGATTCGATCGCCGGAAGCTGGTCGGCTCCAAGGTCAAGCGCGATGTCGATTGTTCCGCTCTGGATGTCCATGAGCTGGTTCTCGGCAGTTGCGTTCTTGAGAACGATCTTCTCGTATGCTGCCGGCTCGCCCCAGTACTCGGGGTTTGCTACGAGCACTGTTTCTGTTTCCGTGTTGAAGGTTTCGATAATGTACGGTCCGCTGCCGGCGGAGGTCGTGTTGAGGAACTCTTCCGCAGTGTCACTGGTGCTCGCGTCAGCGGCATCCGTTCCACCGTTTGCCTTTACGAGCTCAGAGTTCACGATTCCTAACGTCTGTGCCGTGATGATTGCAGGGATTGCAGTGTTCGGCTTATCGGAGGTGATCACGACGGTGGTCTCGTCGGGGGCCGTCACTGAAAGGCCCTCCACGAGGAAGGAGCCGTTTCCCTTGATATTCTTGACGCGGTTAAAGGAGAAGACCACGTCTGCTGATGTCAGCGGGGTCCCGTCGGAGAAGACAACGTCATCACGCAGCATGAAGGTGTATTCAGTTGCCCCCTCATTGACCTCATAGCTCTCTGCCACCATCGGGATCGGAGTTGTCGCATCTCCCTTTGCAAAGGTCAACAGTGTGTCGTAGACAGCGCGGCCGAAGATCCCACCGGTTGTCTCAAAGCTGCGCGCGGGATCGGCGGTAACCAGGTCGAAGGATTTTCCGACGACCAAGGTGTCTTTTGTGGTGTTGGCTTCAGGGCCCGTCGTGCTGCCGGAAACACATCCGGTGAGCGCGAGAGCACCTGCGAGCGCCAGGGCGACGATTGAGCCGCCTCGTGAGATTCTCATCAGGTTTCTTCCTTTCACTATGGGGAGTGATGCAATTGCTGGTGCAGGTAGTGGTACAACTTTTACGATGCTGCAAGCACGTCTTCGTGATTGTGGGCCACGAGCCATCCTCGTGGAGTGCGTCGCCACACTCCCGTATTGCGGATCCGCTCGTCTGGGGTGTCACCTTCGAACCGGACGACTAGCGTGTGACGCAAGACGGCAACGTCGCCCCACACGTCGATGATCGGATCGGCTGCCTCCAGTGACGCAACGGCAACGTGGTCGTTGCCGCTCGGTCGGGCGGCGCGCACTTCGTTCAAACCGTCGAGGCCGCGTATGAGGGCTTCGTGTGCGGAATCCCAGAGTGTGCAGTCTGGGTGAATGTGACGATCAATTCGTAGACGATCCTGGGTTTCGAAACCGCGGTACATCTCATTCTGCGCGTTCCAAATTTCGGTGCGATCGCTCACAATTGTCATGAGTTTCACCCTTTTCGGTCCGAGATCGTGCGGGTTTTTTGTGCGACCAAAGTGGTTCTTGGAAAAACGAGAACCGACTTGGTCGTATCGCCACGTATCGCCACGTGTCGAACTCCGACCTGCGGTCAGAGCCCACCCGTCGCTATGGATCAGAACTCTACACGAGTGTTACGATCATGAACAACTGTGCGCTTTCCGCACACAGCGGAGGGTCGTCTGCCGGGGTATTCCTCGAACTGATGACACGTTCCCGGAAGATTTGGCGTCACCATGTCTCATCGCGATGCGAAATACTCGTGCCTAATCAACGATCGAAGCGCGCTGGGTCGAACGGCTGAAGATCGTACTGGCCTGCGGCGCCAGTCGCGAGGTTTGCGAGTATGCGACCCATCAGTGGGCCAGCGGTAAAGCCCATGTGCGGGAAGATGCCGGCAAAGACTCCCGGCGCAGACTTGTACTCACCGATGATCGGCATAAGGTCGGGAGTCGCATTTCCGATTCCCGCCCAGGTGCGCACGACTTGGGCGTTGCCGATAACGGGAGCGACTTTCATCGCGACGCGGAGGTTGTCTCGCAAAGATGCTGGGTTGACCACCCACTCGCCGTCCGCGCTCAGGCGTGCGGGCCAACCGCCCCCGATCAGCAGGGCTCCCGTATGCGCTTGCTTAAGCGTCAGCTTGTCACCCGCGTAATAGACAAGGTGCTTGATGAGGGGCAGCACCGGCTCAGTCGCACTTACCTGAACGGGCTCACTCGTTACCGGGATGTCGAGATTGAGCATTGTGCCGAGTGCATTCATGCCGTCACCCGCTGCCAGAACAAGAGCGCGCGCCCTGATGGTCGTTGGCCCGACCTGTAAGTCATAGCCCTCGTGGGTGCGAGCGATCTGCGCTACCGGCTGTCCGAGCGCGAAGCGAGCGCCATGGCGCTCGGCAGCGCGGGCGAAGGCAGGGGCAGCGAGGAGCGGGTTGGCTTTGCCTTCGGACGGCATGTATTCACCGCCGACCATATCGGCGGAGACCCAGGGAGCTAGTTCCCGGAGCTCAGTCTGATCCAGCATGCGTGATTCATACCCAGCTTCGCGTTCTACTGAGACCTTACGCGCGATGTTTTCGAGTTGCCGCTCAGTGGCGCCGATGAGAATGCCGCCATTGCGGGTGACTTCCAGGTCTACACCGAGCTCATCAGACAGGTTGTCCCACAGCTCAAGCGAATCGCCGAGCAAACGCAGGGCGGGAAGAAAATCGTGCGCCCACGCCTCCCCGCGTTCCAAAAACGACGGAAACTGAATCATCCCATGGAGACTCCCGGCGTTTCGGCCGGAAGCCTCAGTGTTGAGGTCCTTGGCGTCCACCAGAACGACGTCGACGCCTCGTCTGGCAAGTTCGTAGGCCGTCGCTGCTCCGGTAATGCCACCACCGACTACTGCGATATCTGCATTCTGGGCCACCGTGCTCCATCCCCGATCACTGAGCGATCTAATTATCTACTAGGCAGCGATCTCACGCCGGAGAGCTCCGGTGAGGTCGTTGTGATGATACAAGGCAGGTTAATCGCACGAACGCTGTTCCTGGTTGTGGATAAGGCGCCATCCTTGGCGCTCGCGTCGCCAGACACCCGTGTTGCGGAGGTGCTCATCGGGCTCGTCGCCCTCGAACACCACGGTGGCGTAATGGCGGAGCACACCAATGTCTCCCCAGATGTCGATCACGGGGTCGTGCGCGGTGAGCGAGGCAACTTTGGGTAGATCTTCCTCTGCCGGACGGGCTGCGCGAACGGCATTGAGTCCGTCAAGACCAATGACCATGGGCCAGTTTCCTGAGTCCCAGATGGTGCAGTCGTGATGGATGTACTGGTCGGTGCGAGCGCGGTCGCTCGTTTCGAAGCCAACGTACATATCTTGTTGCTGGGCCCAAATCGTTGCGGCGTCGCTCTCGTTCGACATTTCTTTCCCCTTGCCCTTCTGGCTGATGTGCAGCCATCATTGAGAGTAACCGCTATTCGCCCTCGCGTGCGCAAGGCGGATAAGTGGAAGAATGGATGCCACCAATAATCACGTTCGAGGAAGGCGCCGTCATGGTAGAAACAATCGCCCCGCAACCGCACCCAATTCTTCACGAACACGGGGTGCCGTTGGGGATATACATCGGAGGCGCCTGGGAGGAGACCGCTCCGCGGTTCGATGTATTTAATCCGTCTACCGGTGACATCATTGCGGGCGTCAGCGATGCAAATGCTTCTGACGGATTGCGTGCGCTAGACGCCGCAGTCGAGGCCCAAGACGGATGGCGACGTATGCCTCCGCGTGCTCGGGCCGATCTGTTTCACACCGCGCACCGTCTATTGGCGTCGCGAGCCGATGCGTTCGCCGACATCATGACCCTCGAAAGCGGAAAACCGCGGTCGGAATCGGTGGGTGAGTTTGGCCTGTCGCTGAGTTTCTTCCAGTGGTACGCCGAACAGATTGCCCACATCCACGGCACCTATTCCACGTCGTCCTCGGGTGGATTTCGTGTGCTGACAACAAAGCAGCCAGTCGGGCCCGCACTGCTCATCACCCCGTGGAACTTTCCCATGCTCATGAACGCGCGCAAAGGAGGCGCCGCCCTGGCAGCAGGGTGCACGGTTGTACTCAAGTCGGCAAGCGAGACACCGTTGACGGCTGCGTTGTTTGTTTCAACTCTCGAGGAGGCGGGCTTTCCTCCCGGTGTCGTGAATCTCATTCACACCAGCAACTCCGCAGCCATTTCGGCACCGCTGCTGGCCGACTGGAGATTGCGCAAAGTGAGCTTCACCGGCTCGACCGGCGTCGGAAGCACCCTTCTGGCACAAGCCGCGGGCAACATCACCAATTCTTCAATGGAGCTGGGTGGCGACGGCCCGTTCATAGTGCTCGATGACGCTGACATCGACCTCGCCGTGCGGGAAGCGATCAATTGCAAGTTTCGCAACGCCGGTCAGGCCTGCGTCGCGGCGAACCGCATTATCTTGCACCGGGACATCGAGGCGGAGTTCACCGAGAAGTTTGTCGCTGCGGCGGGAGCATTGTCAGTTGGCGATGGATTCGACGAGAAGACCGTTGTTGGGCCCCTGATCAACGCGCGACAGCGGGATCGAACGGGTCGCTTGGTGGAAGACTTTCAAACCTTAGCGGGTGCAACGCTCCTGCTTGGCGGCAAATCGATCGACCGCGAGGGATACTTCTTCGAGCCGACAGTGCTCAGCTTTCCCGATAGGAAGCACGATCTCTGTAACGATGAAATCTTCGCTCCAGTGGCTGCCCTCTATACGGTCGACTCGGTATCAGCAGCACTTGAGTTTGCGAACGACACCCACTACGGCCTTGCCGCATACCTTTTCACCAGCGACATCTCTCGCACGATAACGCTCGCGGAAGGTCTCGACTTCGGGATGGTGGCAATCAACCGCGGCATCATGGCCGACCCCTCTGCACCGTTCGGCGGTGTGAAGTCTTCGGGCCTCGGGCGAGAAGGAGGGCACGACGGGCTCGATGACTTCCTCGAATCCAAGTACATCGCTCTGACGGTCGACGATTCGCCCTTCGGGTAATTTCGCTCGACCCGGTAAAAGGTGTCATTGGGCGAGGCCGAAGATTGGCCTCGCCCAATGATCGTTAATCCTTTGGGTCCCGAAGGTTGCGAACACAGGTGCTCCCCGGTTCGCTGCAGCAACTAGGTGTACCCGGCCATGACGTTGGTGACACTTTGGGTCTTGTGAAAAGGGAGAACCTCCGGGCTTAGTGGAGATGTTGAAGTCAGCCACTGCCAGGAGGTTCTCTTGTCCCACGTTAATGCCCGTTTGACCATTCGCGGGCGGGTCTTGCTCATCGAGCGAATCATTCTCGACCGTCGACCCGTCGCTCACGTCGCGAAAGAACTCGGCGTCTCCCGCCAACGCGCTCATCGCTGGGTGCGCCGGTTTCAGGCGGAGGGGCCAGCTGGGTTGAGTAACCGGTCATCGCGGCCTCAGTCATCGCCGACGCGCACCAGTCCCGCTCGGGAGGCAGCCGTGTTGACCGCCCGCGATGAGCTGCGGTCAGGGCCGCTGCGGATCGCGGCCGTCACCGGAGTCCCCGCCCGAACCGTCTCTCGAATCCTGGTGCGCAACCAGGTTCCCCGCCTGTCCTGGTGTGATCCACTGACCGGGCAATTGATTCGCGCCTCCCGGACGACAGCAAACCGTTACGAACGTGAACGCCCCGGGGAGTTGCTCCGCATCGACGTGAAGAAACTCGGCCGCATCCCTGACGGAGGTGGTTGGCGAGCACTGGGCCGTGAAACGACCGGCGCTCTGCGCAACAAGAAAGAACTCATCGGCTTCGACTACGTCCACGCCGTGATCGATGACAACACCCGCCTCGCCTACGCCGAGATCCACGATGACGAGAAAGGGACCACCGCTGCCGGGGTGCTGCTACGGGCCGCCGCCTTCTTCGCCGCCTGCGGCATCCCGAAGGTCGAACGGGTCATCTCCGATAACGCCTTCGCCTACCGGAAATCGATCGCGTTCAAGCAGGCAGTCAGCGACCTCGGCGCCGAACAGCGGTTCATCAAACCACATTGCCCTTGGACCAACGGCAAAGTCGAACGCCTCAATCGGACCCTGGCCACCGAATGGGCCTACCGGCAAATCTTCACCAGCAACCAAGCCCCACACGACGCACTTGCGCCCTGGCTCAACCACTACAACACTGAACGCATCCACACCGGCATCGGAGCAACCCCCATCAGCCGGGTGTCACCAACCTCATGACTCAGTACAACTATGAATCGCCCCGGTGTGTCCGGAGACTCGATTCCTTGGAAGGATCAGTCTTA
>JBBDSS010000011.1:0-30402 GCA_040904805.1 Homoserinimonas sp.
CGACGGGGTGACACCAGCAAAACGCTCTCCGGACATGCCGGGGCGATTCACTAGGCGCCAGGGTTTGCAGTGGCTTCGTCGAGGAGCCCAAAGTCGATGTCCCAGTAGCCGAGGATCTCGGCGTATGAACCGTCTGCAATCAACTTGTTGACCGCGCCAGTGATGACCTCTGTCATCCCTGAACCCTTACTGACCGCAACACCCTCAAGGTTGGGCTGATAGTCGAGCGGCTGAATCACGAGTCCAGTCGCATCTCCACCGTCGCGGAGCAACCAGGTGAGCTGGCCCTTGGCTGTCATGAAGGCGTCAATTCGATCCGATGACACGGCAAGCAGTGCAGCGGCTTGCTGCGGGAAAGAGTCCACCGACGGAGCATCCTCGCCGGCATCCTCGCAGACTGCGATGATTTCGTCGAGCTGAATCAGGAAGGCAGATCCGGCTAGCGCTCCAACACGGAGCCCGCAGAGGTCTTCGGGTTCAGAGATAGTGAGTCCAGAGCCTTCCCCCGTGATAACGCCGGTCGTGCTTTCATGCACGGCAACGATGTCGACGACCTCAAGACGCTCCGGCGTTACGATTATTGATGCCCACGAGGTGTCATAGCGGCCATTTTCGATACCGGGGATGAAAGTGTCGAATGCGCCGGAGACCTCGGCCGTGTATTCGAGTCCGAGGACGGCAGCCGTGGCGCGGGCCAGGTCAGGCCCCCAGCCGGCGAGTTCGCCGTCTTCATCAAGAAACGTGTCGGCGGGAGCATTGTCGTACTGAATGGCAGTCAATTTTCCTGACTCGGCCACGGCGTCCGGAAGCATTGCTGCAAGCTCTGCGTCCATTTTGATCATTACGCCAGCGACCTCGGTGCCAGATTCGTTGTTTCCCGAATCGGGCTCGTTGCTGGCACTGCCGCTACAACTGACCAAGGTCACGGCAATTGCTGAAGATGCCGCAATCGCCAGGAACCGGCGGTGTGCACTGGGGGTGGGCTTAATTATGATGGGGTGGCTCCTCCGCCGTTAGTGAAAAGTTCGCTTAACGCGCAAGTGTTCACTAAGCGAGCGTCGGTGTCAATGGCCTGAACTGATGAGTTTCCACCACCGGGCCGCCAGCCTGCAAAATAGCGAACACTTGGTCACTAGGCGAACGAGGCTTAGGATGGTCGAATCGAAAGCCTCGCCGATTCGCTGCCAATCCACCCACGAGCCAGGGATGCCTCATGAGAACTAAAGACTCCTCAGGGGAGGCGTCCGAACGAGGCCCCCTCACTACGAACCTTCGTATCGGCGATGTGCCGACCACAAAGACGATCAAGGCCACACCCAGCCGGCGCAGGACCCTCTCTGCGATCGGCGGTTGGGCCATTCGGATATTTCTCGTAGTTGTGGTTCTGGAAATAATCTCCAAATTCCTTTCCGCCGATGCGATGAGGTGGGATGTTGTTTGGTCGTATCTCTTCAGTCAAAAAGTGCTCGAGGGTGTCGGGCTAACCCTCTTCCTCACCATCGTGGCGATGGTGGTGGGAAGCATCATCGGGCTAGTGCTCGCGCTCATGAAGATCTCAAACAGCCTGCTACTGAACGTCACGGCAGACGGCTACATATGGCTGTTTCGCGGTACCCCGCTTTTGGTTCAGCTGCTCTTTTGGTACAACTTGGCGAGCTTCCTTCCCAAGCTCACAATGGGTGTACCTTTTGGGCCGCAGTTCTTCGAGTTTGATACCAACACCGTCATCACCGCACTGGTGGCCGCGATGCTCGGGCTCGGCCTCAACGAGGGCGCGTACATGTCTGAGATTTTTCGTGCGGGCATTCAGTCCGTAGACCACGGACAGATCGAAGCCGCTGCAGCCCTGGGCATGTCTCGCCGCCGCTCGATGAATCGCATTGTCCTCCCTCAGGCGATGCGAGTGATCGTGCCGCCGACGGGCAACCAGGTCATCTCGATGCTGAAAGGAACCAGCCTCGTCAGCATCGTCGCAATTAGTGAGCTCCTCTATACGGTGCAGGTGATCTACGCTCGCACCTTTGAGACCATTCCGCTGCTGGTCGTCGCGTGCATTTGGTACCTGTTCCTGACAACGGTCCTGTCGATCGGCCAGCATTACATCGAGCTCCACTACGCAAAGGGTGTTAACCGAAATGCGCCGGACACCTACCTGACGAAGTTCAAGATGATCTTTGGTCGGGCGGGCCAATCGACACTCATCACGAAAGAGAATGCATAGTGACGAATACCGCCAGCGAGCCGATTATCAAGATTGAGTCCCTCTCGAAGCACTACGGCGCGCTTCAGGTTCTGCGAAGCGTAGACCTCAACGTCAATCTGGGGGAGGTGGTGTGCATTATTGGACCTTCAGGGTCAGGAAAAAGTACGCTGCTGCGCTGCGTCAACCATCTCGAAACGCCAGATCGCGGGATTGTGCGCCTTAAGGGCGAACCTGTTGGTGTCCGTGAGGCTAATGGCTATCTAGTGGAGCGGCCGCCAGCCGAGCTCGCCCGCCAACGTGCTGATATCGGTATGGTTTTCCAGAACTTTAATTTGTTCGGGCACATGACCGTCCTGGAGAATATCATTGAGGGGCCAACCCAGGTGCTCGGTACGAGTCGTGCGGAAGCTCAGGAACACGCCATGCAGCTGCTCCAATGGGTGCAGCTCGAGGGCAAGGAGAACACTTACCCGCGCCAACTCTCTGGTGGACAGCAGCAACGCGCCGCGATCGCCAGAGCTCTCGCTATGCGCCCTAGAGTGATGCTGTTCGACGAACCGACGTCCGCGCTCGACCCGGAGACCGTCGGAGAGGTGCTCTCGATTATGCGCCGACTTGCCAAAGAAGGCCTCACCATGTTGGTTGTGACACACGAAATTGACTTCGCCCACGAAGTAGCCGACCGCGTCGTATTCATGGATGCTGGCACGATCATCGAGCAGGGCGTGCCCTCCGAGGTTCTGCTCAACCCGAAGGAGGACCGCACCAAGCAGTTCCTGTCGCGGATACTGAAGCCAGACTCGGCTTCTTAGCGCTGCTCTAGGCTCGTGGTTCATTCTCGAGGATGACGCTGGGCACATTTCCCCGCTGCCGCAGCCCCTCGAGTGTGACCATCGCCAACTCGCGGCGAAGCACGTTCGCTTCCCAGTTGTCGGCGGGAAGCAGCTCGTTCCACTCATCCATTACGCAAGAAATTGTCTGGGGAACCCACGGGTCATCTGCACCTCGCGCACTTCCGATTCGCGCGTACACAGCCCCAATGACTTCGGCGTGCTGGGCAGTGCCGCCGCGGGTGCTGAGCTTGGAAGTCGCGAACGGGCCCGTAACCGACCAACGCCGACCGAGACCCTCGCGCACGAGGGTGTCAACATCGCGTGGTGTGACAACGCCTTCACCAACCAAAAAGTAGGCTTCGCGCAGCAGTGCACCCTGCAGACGGTTGAAAACAAAACCTTCGATCTTGCACTTAACTGCAACGGGAGAGTGCGTACTGAGCTCAAAAGCGCAGCTGTTTCGTCTACTGCAGTCTGACTTGTGTGCTCCGACGGCATCACTTCGGCCACCCGCAACAAGTAGGGCGGGTTGGCTGGATGTACGACGAGGCAGCGGTCTCGGCCAGGAAGATCGGCGGTGAAGTGTGACGAAGGAATTGTCGATGCCGAGCCGGCGAGCGTCAGGTATCGAGGGGTCGTTCTGTCCAACCAAGCAAAGATTTCTCTCTTCACTTCGACTGCCTCAGTGCCGTTCCTGCATACTCAGCACCGACGACGGCACCTTCGATTGACATCGCCATGGCAACACGGGCAAGAACGGTTGACGGCTGTTCACGGATGAGCCCCGCCTCAGCCAGTTTATTGAGACGGAACTCCGCGGCAGCAAGAAACTTCTCGAGTATCGACGGCTAGTTGTATGAGGCCAGGACGTTGTGGACGCTGAGCGGAGCGATGGATGCGGGCGGCCGGCCGTGGTGTGCTCCGTGGGGGCGATGGTAGTTGTAGTGCAGATCCCAGACCACGAGTGCGTCGGCGCGTTCCTGCTCTGACAGCCATGTGCGGGCGTAGAGAAACTCCTCAGCAAGGATTCGGTTGTATCGCTCGACCTTCCCGTTGTGGCGCGGCGTGTAGGGCTTGATCCGCTGTTGCCGTGCCGGCAGGACGGTGTCGGCGAATACTTTCGACCGATAGCACGCGCCGTTGTCGGTGACGATGCGTTCGATCGAGGTGATCCCATGATTGGCGAACCACGCCTTCGCGCGGTCAAGGAAGCCCGCAGCGGTCGTGCCCTTCTCGTCGTTCAGAGCTTCCGTGTAGGCCAAGCGTGTGTTTCCGTCGACAGCGGAGTGCAGGTAAACGTAGCTCGGGCGAGTATCCCGCCGTTTTCCCCGATCGACGGCCCGGGCCTGCGCGCTTTCGCGTCCATGAACACGCCAACCGCCGCCGTTCGGGATGCGCCCGACCTTCTTGACGTCAATGTGGACCATGTGTCCGGGGCGCTTGGCAATGATGCGTTGGGGTTCGCGGTTTGACTCCCCGGTCGGGTCGATGAACCTTCGTCTGTTCAGCCCGAGCTGCGCCAAGACGCGCGTGACGGTGCGGCGGCTGATTTCGACGTGTTGCTGTGCCAGTTCGAATTCGATTCTGGACGCTGACCATTTGTGGTCGCGACGCATTTGCTCAATCCGTGCGATTGTCGTGCCGTCTGTTGCGGTGGGCAGGCTCTGTGGGGTCGACGATCGATCTTGAAGACCGAGGTCGCCGAACTGTTTGTAACGGTTCACCCATTTCGACGCTGTTGCCCGTGAGATTCGCATCTCTGAGGCGACGTGGGCGATCGGGCGAGCTTGGCAACGTTCAATGAGGCGTCGTCGTCCCTCGATGGTGAGCGGTGCGTTGCGGTGGTGGCCGCCACTCATCCGTTTCCTACCGTATTCGCGCCTCCGCGGCGTTCGACACGACGCTGGTCGGCGCGGTGCGCCTCGTGGAGCACTTCCAGCGCGCGAGGTGTGGTGGAGGGTCCGGGGTTCACGATCGAAACCCAGCCGTATGCGCCGTAGAGGGGGTGCGGAAGAAAGACATCTGTCTTGCTGAAATCGACTCCCGATTCCTCGATCGACTTAGGGGGGTAGCCGTCGAGTTCAGTGAATATCTGCGGCCCGACGTGAATGTTCAAACGCCAGCGATCGGGAGAATCCAGTCGCGAGTTCGTGTCGTCGGGATAGTCCTTCGTGATGATCGTCGCATAGGGCTGCCGGTTTCGCGGAGTTCGCTGGTCGGGTGCGTAGTAGAAGAAGTAGTCACCCCAGGAGATCGCGGGATGCTCGCTCCCTGGCTGGGGCGCGAGCTCCAGCACACCGACGTAGCTTCGAACCTCTGAGAGAATCTGTTCTATTGTCATGGTTCAAGTGTGATCTTGAAGTGCTTATGGAGGGTTGGTCTGATGGGTGAGCCCTCGGCAGCCGCTGGTAACTATACGACCAGCCGCCTGGCCGCGGCTACGGGCTATTCCGTGCAGCAGGTTCGTGACCTTGAACGGCTTGGTGTGATCCCACCAGCGACTCGCCAGCCCAACGGCTACCGCCGCTTCGGTCCTGCGCACCTGACGGCGCTGCACGCATACCGACAGCTCGCCGTCGCCGTCGACCCGGTCAACGCACGAATGACCATGAGGGAAGCCCGCCAGCTCCCGTATGACGATGCGATCGCCCGCGTCGTTGCGCTCCACGTCGATCTGGCTCGAGTCCGGGAGCAGACAATCGCTGCACTCCGAGCGCTGGAGACCATCGTCGAAGAAGATGGCAGCGCTGCATCCCCTTCGGCGGCCGATGCGATGAGTATCACCGAGCTGTCCGCTGCCCTCGGCGTGCGTTCGTCCGCACTTCGTTTTTGGGAGCAGCAAGGCCTTGTCACACCTAAACGAACGTCGCGGCTAGGTGCCAGGACGTATCCGGTCGCCGCGATTCGCGATGCGAGGATCGTCGCTGCGCTACGGGCAGGCGGGTACCGGATTCCCGCTGTGCAAGCCGTCATTGAATCCGTCCACGCGCTCAACCCGGAAGATGCACGTCACGCCCTCCAGGAACGACTCCGAACAATCGCCACCCGCTCAGACGCACTTCTCCGCGCCGGCACCGCCATCGCGGATCTCATTGCGCGATAGAACCCTGCCGTCAACAACGTTCTGGCCAGCAACAGCTAGTAGTCGTAAGCGCGCACGCTGCAGCCGCCCGTTGCGAAGACGGCCGCCCGGCCGATGCCAATGGTTCCCACGCCGATGAGTGCGATTGTGGGCGCTGGGCTGCCCGGCCGCAGTCTCGTAGTTACGCACGCGTCACAGCCCGAGCTGCGAGGCCTGCTGCGAAATCCGTTCGATGATCGGGAGGATCCGCCCTACACGCTCGTTGCCCTCATCGCCAAGCTGCGCAAAGGTAGTAAGCGGTGGCCGAACAGTGCCCACTGGGTACCCCGCCCGAGCAGCGAGTTCCTTCGAGTAGCACTGGTGACCGTAGGTCGGATGCCCTTCGGCGATAATTGCATCGAACTCGTCGATGAGGCGCTGAATCGTTCGCGCTTCCTCGTAGCGGCCTTCAGCGGCCAGTCGAACGAAGCCGGCGGATGCCCGAGGAATATAGTTTCCGTACGGATTGACATATCCCACCGCGCCGAGAAGGTAAGCATCAACGACGCGTTCGCCTGCGAAAACATTCATCAGTCCGTCGCTGGCTTCGAGCACGTCTCGCACACGGCCGAGTTCCTGGCTAGATTCCTTGATGTACTGCACGTTCTCGAATGCGCGGGCGAGCCGGGCAACGAGTTGCGCACTCATGTCAACGTTTGAGGTGACTGGGTTGTTGTACAGCATGATCGGGACCTGAACGGCTTCGCTGATCGCCTGGTAGTGACGGAAGATTTCGTCGTCCGTGGGAGTGTAGTAGAAGGGGGGGAGGACCATGAGACCATCAGCACCGAGTTCTTCGGCCTGCGTGCTGCGGCGCACGGCTTCTTTGGTGCTCGCGGCCATCGCACCGACCAGCACAGGAATGCGACCGTCGATGTGTTTAACGGTCTCTTCGACGAGCTGCTGGCGCTCATCGTCGGTTACAGCGACGAACTCACCCGTGGTGCCGAGCATGATGATGCCAGGGACTTCTTCGGCGAGCTGCCAGTCGAGGAAGGCCTTAAGCGCGGGGGTGTCAAGTGATGAACCGTCGGGGGTAAAAGGGGTGACAGCGACGGTATAACTACCTCGGAGCTCAACAGCCATAGTTTCCTCTCAGCGTACGTTTGTGCGATTATTGAACAATTACAGCATAGGGACTTCCGCAGCGTGGCACTATACATTCACCAAGATTGGTCACTATGCGGTCCGGGCGACCGTAGGGCGGACGAAGGTTGCCGGTGCGCTTTGTGCTAGCTTTCTTGTCGACCGAGAATTAGATAGGGACGAACAAGTGAGCGATGGAGAAGGGCCCGCAAACGGAGCGGCCGATTTCGTGCAGTCTCTCGATCGCGGGTTGAGGGTCATTCGGGCATTCAGTGACCACCATGACCGGTTGTCCATGGCGGATGTCGCGCGGGCGACCAACCAGAGCCGGGCGGCCACTCGACGATTCCTTCTCACCCTGGAGTCTCTCGGGTACCTCGGCGTCGACGACAAGAGATACTATCTTCGGCCACGAGTTCTTGAGCTCGGTTACGCCTACCTTTCCTCCTCTACGAATGTGGAAATCACCCAGCATTACCTCGAAGAGCTCAGTAAAGAACTACGTGAGTCCTGCTCTGCCTGTGCCTACGATCGCGGTGAGGTCGTTTATGTTGCCCGAGCGGCGGCTGACCGCATCATGAGCGTCAACATAGGCGTCGGGCGTCGGCTGCCTGCGTTTGCAACCTCGACTGGACGTTTGCTCCTCTCAGCCCTGAGCCCCGCGCAACTTGATGACTTTTTTGAGTCCTACCCTCGACTGGCTCTAACGAACAAGACCCTGACGGATGAGGGCGAGCTCCGTGAGCTCATTGCAACGGCGGGCGAGCAAGGCTGGACCATCAATGACGAAGAGTTCGAGCAGGGGGTCCGGGCCGTTGCTGCCCCGGTGTACGACGACGCGGGAGCGATGTGGGCAGCCGTCAACATCTCTGTTCCTGCGTCACGCGCTTCCATGAAAGAGTTGGAAACGAAGTTCTTGCCGCGTTTGCTTGAAGTGACTCAGCAAATCTCACGCGATATCAAGCGTTAGCAGTCGATAGGCGGAGAGAGTTCGCTGGGCGCAAGTAACTGTGGCCCGGTCGTCGCTGTGATTCGTGCGCGCGCGAGCAGGGCCCGATCAGCTTGCTGCAGGGATGATCTGCTGAACGAAGCGAGCCTCGGTCATGATGCGCCGCCTCGTGAACACCCAGCGACCGTCCTCGCGGGCATAGTCGTCGTCGTAGCGGATAAGAAAGTTGTGACTCAAGTCAAACGGGAACCGGTTGTTCTGGTGGAAGTCCTGGTAAATATGGTGTGCGAAGCAGTAGACCTCACCTGACGCAGTGTCTCCGTCGAGGGCGATTTGCTGTGTCGTGACCGAGTGCAGCGTCTTCTCGTATCGCTTCAGTTGGTCTCCTGGAATCCGCAAGACGTCAGCGATACCCCGAGGCGCCGATGTCCCGCTTTCGAATACGACGTCCTTCGAAAACAATCCACTCCATGCATCAAGATCGTTCTTGTCGAGCGCGATCGCGTACCGGTGAGACAGGTCTCGAATAGCCATTTCATCCATGAACTCAGAAATAGACATCAGATCATTCTCTTTCGGTTCAAGGTTTCGGTTTCCAGCCGCTCACTTGTTCTTCCGTCCAGAGGCCGGTGTCTCGCAACGAAAGCCGACCTTCAGGGCTTACCGCGGTAGCTTCGGTCACAACGAGGCCAGTTCCGCCGGTCGCAAACTGGCCGAGGTGAACGAGATGCCAATTAAGAGGTACGCCGTCCGCGCCAGCAGAGTACTGGCACATCGGAGAGATCCACGCGCGGTTCGGGAACCTCATATCCCCGAGCGTGAGAGGGCTGAACAGGGTCGACTCCGATTCGGGCGTCATCTGACGTAGCTCGCTCCATTGACGTCGAGCGTGGCACCGGTGAGGTGGCGCAAGCGTCCCTCGCACAGCATTCCCACCAGTGCTGCGATTTCGTCTGGGGGCACCCACTCCTTCATGGCGAGCGTGTCAGTGATCTTGTCTGCACCCCCGGAGCTTGCCGCTGCAGCCTGGCTCATCTCCGTCTGCACGACTCCGGGAGCAACGAGATAGGCCAGTACACCGCGAGCGGCATACGCGCGAGCAATTGTCTTCAGCATCGCGGCATACCCGGCCTTGGAAGCCGAATATGCAGCGAGGCTTGCGCTGGAAGCGCCGCGCTGCGCTGCCCAACTCGAGATGCCGACGATCACACCGCCACCAGTGTCGAGGTGATGCTGAGTAGCGAGGCGGGTGAGATCTGAGGGAGCACGAGTATTCACCTGAAGTGCGTGCTCCCACGCCGCATTCCACTCTGCGCTGGGCGCATCAAAATCTACTTGCGGCATGACTGCGGCGTTACAGACAACGGCATCGATTCGACCACGCCAGTTCACGGCGGTCTCCCAGAGTGCGGTTGCTGCAGAGGGGTCGGAGAAATCGGCGGGAAGAAGAAGTCGATCGGGAGCAGACGCTGTGGCCTCCTCCGCGCCGGCGGCCGAAGTGTTGTATTGGGCGATGACGTGTGCGCCGCGTTCGCTGAGTTCGCGCGCAATACTAGCCCCGATACCGCGCGAAGCACCGGTAACGAGAATAACCTTGCCTGACAGTTGATCCATTAGTTCCTCCGCGGAAGCTTTGATCGTCAACTATCGCGATTCCGCCATTGATTTGGTAGGTTCATATTACGAACTTAAGTTCATGGAACGCACTTTCTGGTTCTCGAGCATACCAAAAACCATAGGGAGTCCACTCATGACCCAAGAATCCTCGGCCTCCCTGAAAGAGATGGACCGTCAGCACCTCTTTCACCCATTCACCACACTCAAGACTTTTGATTCAACGGGACCAGCCCTCACCATTTTGAGCGGCTCCGGCTCAACGCTCACAGACTCGAACGGCGCCACCTATCTCGATGCCATGGCGGGACTGTGGTGCGTGAATATTGGATACTCCCGCACCGAAATGGCCGACGCTCTCGCACGCCAAGCGAGCACACTGCCCTATTACCATGCGTTCTCGGGCATGGGCACCGAACTGCCCGCTCGTCTCGCCGCACGCTTGACGGCGATGGCACCGGTACCCGTGTCGAAGGTCTTCTTCGGAAACAGCGGGTCTGACGCGAACGACACCCAAGCCAAATTGGTCTGGTACTACAACAATGTGCGTGGGCTTCCCCAGAAGAAGAAGATTATTTCGCGTCAGCGCGGTTACCACGGCGTCACCGTGCTGAGTGCAGGGCTGACTGGCCTGTCCAACCTTCACGATGGGTTTGACCTACCGTTGCCGATGATTCGTCATGTTCGTGCCCCGCACCGTCTGTGGGAAGCTGACCCAGGAATGACCGATGCAGAGTTTGTGTCTGTTCTCGCGAACGAGCTCGAACAGCTCATCCTTGCGGAAGGGCCGGATACGGTCGCGGCTTTTATCGCGGAGCCGATGCAGGCTGCGGGCGGAGTTGTTATTCCCCCCGCTGGGTATTTTGCGGCCATTCAGGCCGTCCTCGACAAGTACGACGTTCTGCTCATCGCTGACGAAGTTGTGTGCGGTTTTGGTCGCCTCGGGGTCGACTTCGGGACAACCGCGTTCGGCATGAAGCCCGACCTCATTACGGTTGCCAAAGGCGTCACCTCTGCCTACGTTCCATTGTCTGCGTGCCTCGTCACCCCCAAGGTGTGGGACGTCGTCATGGCCGGTCAAGACATGTACGGCGGATTCGGACACGGTTACACCTATTCGGCTCATCCGCTCGCTGCCGCAGCCGCGATGACCAACCTGGACATCATCGAAAACGACAACCTCATCGAGCGTGCCGCTACGGTCGGGGCGCACATGCACCGCCGGCTCCACGAGGCCTTCGCAGATCACCCCAACGTGGCAGAGATTCGCGGACAGGGCTTAGTGGCTGCTGTGGAATTTGTGCAGAGCACGTCACCGATGACCGCGTTCGATCCTGCGAGAGGCTTCGCCGCACAGGTAACCAAGCGCAGCCTGGCACACGGTGTGGTCACTCGAGCGCTTCCCGCGGCCGACACCATCTCGTTCTCACCACCTTTCACCACGACGGAGGAAGAGATCGACGCAATGGTTGCCGGAGCGAGGAGAGCACTGGACGACGTGGTGAAAGACGAGGGACTGATTGGCTAAAGCCCCGAACGTGGTTCCACGAGTTGGCGTGATCGTTAACCCGATAGCCGGCATGGGTGGACCAGTCGCTTTGCATGGCACTGACGGAGGTGCCGAGGTGCGCGCCCGCGCACTCGGAGCATTGCCGGGGTCGGAAGAGCGGATGCGGCGAGCACTCCTGGCGTTGCGCGCGGCCTACTCGGGAGAAATTGAAGTCGTCGCCGCTGACGGCGTGATGGGCGCCGATAGTGTGAAAGCCGTCGGCCTGGAACTATCGCGCACCGTGGGGGTGGTCGCGGACCCAACGACGGCTCAAGACACTCGCGCGGCAGCGATCGCAATCTGTGAGTTCGGTGTCGACCTTTTGCTCTTCGCTGGAGGCGATGGCACCGCGTCGGATATCGTCAGCGCAATCGGAACATCCACTACTCTGCTCGGCACGCCCAGTGGTGTGAAAATGCATTCGGGTGTGTTCGCGCACACCCCCGAGCGCGCGGGAATTGCGGCAGCTGAATACCTCCGCACGAGTGCCCCTCGCGCCACCGAGCAGGCGGAGGTCCTTGACGTTGCCATTGGCCAAGCGGATCTCAGCAACATCGGTGTTGCGCAGGTCCCGAAACTGACCTCGGCAATGCAAGGCCCCAAGGTGGTACGCACCGACAACGCGATCGGTGACCTTCGTGCACTCGGAAGGCAGATCGCTGCGAGCATGCAGCCGGGAGCCACCTACGTTCTCGGCCCCGGCACAACAGTCGGGACGATTCTTACCGCGCTCGGCATCGAAGGAACCCGAAACGGCTTTGACGTTGTGGTTGATGGAGCCGCCGTGATCACAGATGCCTCGGAGGCGGAACTCTTTGAACATCTCAGCCAGCACAGCGGAAGCATCCTGGTGCTGGGTGTTGTTGGCGGCCAAGGGTTTCTGTTGGGAAGAGGAAACCAGCAGGTTAGTCCGCGAGTGCTTGACCTTATCGATGACGAGAACATCATTGTCGTAGCGGCTCAGAACAAAATTGATGCACTCCATCCACCCGTACTTCATGTGGACCTCGGCCAGCCGGAACCGCACGCTGCGTTGTGGGGGTATCGCCGAGTTCGGACCTCACCCACCCGAAGCACTGTCTTAAGAATCAAAAACTAGCCTCTGCTGGAAGGAACTGCCCATGAGTCAACGCACCACCCACCCCTATATGGCCAACTCCACCGACGCCGCCCACGAGAGGATGCTCGCAGCGGTCGGTGTCTCAGACGTTGAAGAACTGTTCGAGCAGATCCCGGCGGACCACTATGGCACGCAGGGTACAACGCTGCCTGATGGCATTGTCGCGGAGGCAGAGCTCGAGCGACACATCGACAGCATCCTTCGACTGAATGGCAACACCCGTAATCAGTTGAGCTTCCTCGGAGCGGGAAGCTGGCAGCACCACGTGCCCGCTGTCTGTGACGAGATCGCGGGACGCAGCGAGTTCCTCACCTCGGTGTGGGGAACGCCGTCGTCAGACCATGGACGCAACCAGGCATGGTTCGAGTTTTCTTCCCAGCTGGGCGAACTCCTCGATCTCGAATTCGTCGGACTTCCCGTATATAGCTGGGGTTCCGCTGGAGGAAATGCCCTGCGCATGGCCGCGCGGCTGACCGGGCGTAATCGCGTTATCGTCACCGCAGCTATTGACCCGGAACGCCGAGCTGTCATCGAGAGCTACTGCGGGCAACAGGGATCAGCGCGAGCGCTCGAGATCATCGACCTCAGCTATGACGCGGCCACCGGCCAGGTCGACCTCGATGACCTCGCAGTCAAGCTCGACGATTCTGTCGCTGCCGTCTACATTGATACTCCGAACTATCTGGGGGTTTTCGAAGCTCACGCGGCCAAGATCACCGAGCTCGCCCACGCAGTCGGCGCCGAAATGATAGTCGGAACGGACCCGCTCAGCCTGGGAATTGTCGCGTCACCCGCGAGCTATGGTGCCGATATTGTGATCGGGTCGACTCAGCCTCTAGGCGTCCCACTCAATGCGGGCGGCGGTGTGGGTGGGTTTATTGCGACGCGTGACGAAGAACGGTATGCACGAGAATTCCCGACGCTACAGGTCAGCATCACTGACACCCTTGTCCCCGGCGAACGCGCGTTCGGGTTAACCCTTTTCGGACAGAACTCGTATGGCTCTCGCGAGGAAGCGAACGACTGGACAGGCAACTCGGTCTACCTGTGGGTAATTCGCAATGCGGTCTATATGGCGCTCATGGGCCCTGCCGGCTTCGCAGAGATTGGGGCCACAATTATCTCGAATGCGCACGAGGCCGCAAAGCGAATCTCCGCCATCGACGGGGTAAAGGTGCGCTTCGACACGGGATATTTCAAAGAGTTCATCATTGACTTCACCGGCACCGGACTCACCGTGTCCGAGATCAACCGCAAACTCTTGGCCGACGGAATTTTTGGCGGCAAGGATCTCAGCGTGGACTTCTCAGACCTCGGTCAAAGTGCGCTCTACTGCGTCACCGAAGTGCACAGTGAGAGTGACATTGACCGATTGACCAGCTCGCTACGAAAGGCGGTCCAGCGATGACGGGCAACGAGCTTCGACCATTCCATTCCGCGCGCTGGAGTGAACCAGTCATCATGGAGATGGGCGTCCCCGGTCGCCGCGGTGCCGTTCCCCCAGCGCCGTGGGGAACCGACGACCAGTCGGACCTTGTGCCTGCCGCATTGCGCCGATCGCAAGCACCAGGACTGCCGGAGATGGCAGAACCAGACGTGCTCCGCCACTACCTTCATCTCTCCCAGCAGACGCTGGGGATGGTCGGAATCAGTCTGTTTGGCACCTGCACGATGAAGTACAACCCGAGGATCAGCGAGCGAATCATCGCACGTCCATACGTGGCTGACGTGCACCCTGCTCAGGACCTGTCAACCATGCAGGGCATCCTTCAGGTCGTCCACCAATTCTCTGAGGCTCTGACTGTACTCTCTGGAATGGCGGCGTTCACATTCCAACCCGGGGGTGGGGCAGCAGCGGCGTTTACTCACGCCGCAGTTACCCGTGCCTACCACGCGTCGCGTGGCGAGCAGGGTCAGCGTACCGAGATAATCACGACGGCGCAGGCGCATCCATCAAACCCCTCAACGGCTTCCGCGGCCGGGTTCGACGTGATCACGCTTCCCACGGAGGAGAACGGTTACCCCTCGGTCGAGGCGCTTCGCGCAGCCGTGAGTGACCGCACGGCCGCCCTCATGGTGAACAACCCTGACGACATGGGAATCTACAACCCGCATATAAAAGAGTGGGTTGATATCGTTCACGAGGCGGGTGGGTTGTGTTTCTACGACCATGCCAATTTCAACGGTGTGATGACCCGCCTGCGTGCCGCAGAACTCGGCTTCGACGCATGCATGTTCATGCTCCACAAGACCTTTGGTGTAACGAAGGGCGGTGGCGGTCCGGCTGTCGGCGCGTACGGATGTTCGGAAGAGTTGAGCAAGTTCCTGCCGGGCCCACGCGTAGAGAAAGTGAACGACGGCTTCACCCTCGTCGAGTCTCCATCAAGCTTGGGGCGTATCCGGGAATACCTTGGCAATATTCCTCAGGTCGTTGCGGCTTACATCTGGTTGAAGGCGATGGGTGGCAACGGATTGCGTGAGGCCGCCGATCTTTCGGTGCTGACTAATAACTACATGGAGAAGCGGATCTTGACGATCCCAGGTGTGACGAAAGCATTCCCCGATGTGACCCAACGACGACTCGAGATGACGCGTTTCAGCCTGGCTGAGGTCACCGCAGAAACGGGGGTGACGGCCGTCGACGTCCAAAATCGAATGACCGATTTTGGTATCGATGCGTTCTGGCTGAGCCATGAGCCGTGGGTTATTCCTGAGCCGTTTACACCGGAAGCAGGCGAGGGGTGGGCGATCGAAGATATCGACTACTGGATCGACGTGCTTGCCCATGTCGTTGCGGAGTCTCGCAGCGACCCGGAGCTTGTCAAGACTTCACCGCACAACCAGGCCGTTGCGCGTGCAAATACGTCTGGGCTTGACGATCCTGCTCGGTGGGCGACGACCTGGCGGGCCTATCAGCGAAAAGCCGGCAATAAGTAGTGCGCATTCGGAGCAAGGGATTTGGCGAGTCTCCCGACGCCATTTCCCTTCAATTCAACGGCGTACGTGTTGAAGGTCGGTCGACTGACACTGTCGCGTCGGCGCTTGTCGCAACGGGTGATCTCGGCCTGCGAGTGGCAGGGGCTGACGACAAGCGTGGAGTTTTTTGCGGCATGGGGGTGTGTGCCGAATGCACGGTCATGATCGACGGCAAGGGGGAGTCTCTGGCATGTATGACCCCGGCGACGGATGGAATGATTGTGGGCTCCGCCGAACCGCGCCTGGATCTGTCGAGTTTGGAAGCAGGGCCGATACTGCCAGAGTCAACCCTCACTCCCGATGTGGTCGTCATCGGTGCGGGGCCATCGGGGCTCGCGGCGGCGTCCGTCGCCGCCGAGGGGGGGCTAGATGTTGTGCTGCTCGACGAACGGGGCAAGCTCGGGGGCCAGTATTACAAACAGCCCGCTCCCGACTTTGACCTTGACGAGCATCGACTTGATGGCCAGTACCGGCGGGGGCGTGCGCTCATCGAGCGGGCGCGGACGTCGGGGGTTCGTATTCTCGATCGCGCGAAAGTGTGGGGGGCGTTCGCTCCCGATCACATCGTCGCCGCGAGCCCCGTCGAACGCTGGACTATCCGTGCGAAACGGGTAGTGCTCGCAACGGGTGCCTATGAGCGAGGTGTGCCGATGCCCGGGTGGACCCTGCCCGGCGTCATGACAACGGGAGCAGCCCAGACTCTGTCGCGCTCCTACCAGGTGTCACCCGGCCAGCGCGTGCTTGTTGCCGGTAATGGCCCCCTGAACATGCAGGTTGCGGCTGAACTCGCCGCGGCGGGTGCTCGGGTCGTCGCCCTCGTCGAGCTTGCTAACCCGGTGCGCGCCTCGAACGCGTTTTCGGGAGCATCGATGGCACTGGCCTCGCCCGGTCTGATCGCCGATGGTGCGAAGTACACCCTGGCATTGGCGCGGTCACGAGTGCCCGTCATTACGGGTAGCGCAGTGGTGAGAATGACGGGAGACGCGAGCGGCGTGACCGGGGCGGTCATTGCACGTGTGCGCCATGACGGCACTCCGGAAGCGGGCACGGAGCGAACGTTTGAGGTTGACGCTGTGTGCATGGGGTACGGGTTCTTGCCGTCCAACGAAATTGCCCGGATGCTGGGTTGCCGGCATAGCTGGGACGAAGGCTTGAAGTCGCTCGTCATTGACCGAGATGGCGATGGTCGCACCTCAGTTCCGGAGGCGTTTGTGATCGGGGATTCTGCGCAAGTGCATGGTGCGAAAGTTGCCCAGGCTCATGGAGTTATTGCGGGTGAGGCGATTCTGGCTGACCTGAGGCAGGGGCGCTCTCGTTCCCGTGACCGGGAGCTGGTGACTTCGCGCCGTGACTTGGCGCGCAACCTGCGTTTTCAGAACGCACTGAACCGCGTCTTTGCCGCACCTGTTCTCACAGTTGAGTTGGCGACACCGCAAACGACGGTGTGCCGGTGTGAAAGCCTCAGCTTAGAAACGGTTTCCCGAGGTCTCGACGACCTCACCACAAGTGCCGGAGCCAGCAAGCGGGTGTCACGCGTCGGTATGGGTAAGTGTCAGGGGCGCTACTGTGGGCCCGTCGTCATCGCCCTATCGGCCTCGCGTAGCGGGGTCACCGTGGGAGAGCGTTCTGGTTTCGCCCCACAGGTACCGTTCAAGCCGACCCCTATTTCTGTTATTGCCTCGGCAGAGACTGATGCTACGTAACGCATGAGAGTCGTCGTTGTGGGAGCAACCGGACACGTGGGCGGATACTTAGTTCCTGGCCTCGTTGCGTCTGGCCATGACGTTGTAGCGGTCAGCCGGGGAGCTCGCCCTCACTATCGCCCACATGATGCATGGAATGCTGTCGAGCACGTCGTCATCGACCGTGACGAGGCAGAGAAGGCTGGCACGTTTGCGGACCAAATCGCGAGCCTCGATGCCGACATCGTTGTAGACATGATCTGTTTCACGGCGGACTCGGCCCAGCATCTCGTTGAGGAACTCCGGGGACGGGTCACGCGGCTGATCATGTGTAGCACAATCTGGGTCAAAGGGCGCCTGCCGGCCGTGCCAGCAGACGAGGACGTCGTGAGTGAGCCCTGGGGCGACTACGGGATCAATAAGGCTGCCATTGAGCAGGTGCTGCGCGCTGAGTCGTTGCAGGTGGGTGGGCTGCAGAGCACGATCATTCGACCGGGCCAGATCTGCGGACCGGGGTGGGTCGTTGTCAATCCACAGGGCCACCGTGGCCTGGAGGTGTGGGAGACGCTGGCCGCCGGCGAACCTTTGACCTTGCCGAACTTCGGCGTGGAGACTCTTCACCACGTTCACGCCAGTGACGTCGCTCAGATTTTTCAGTTGGCGATCGAGCGCGAAGTTGCTCCTGAGTTCGATGTCTTCAATGCGGTTGCGCCGCAGGCCAGCAATCTGCGCGGTTTGGCAGAGGCGATCTCGGCTCGGTTTGGTCAACCCGTCAGTTTCGACTTTGTGCCGTTCGAGATCTTCCGCGAGCGGATAGCGCCGCAGTACGCGGCAACCTCCTTAGAACACCTTTCCCGAAGCCACGTCATGAGTATCGAGCGCGCTACGCGAGAACTTGGCTACCGCCCTCGGTACTCGTCTACTGATGCCGTCGCTGATTCGATTGGATGGCTCTGCGCCTCAGGCAAACTTTCTGCCCAGGCTGCCGAAAGATGGCTGGGCTAGCAGTCACGTTCAGGGGATACTGTTCCAGTATTTTGCGCGGTTGTACTGCCACACCCATTCGAGTTCTCCACCCAGTTCTGCCGCCGCCCGGAGGGCGAAGTTGGGTTCGCGCAGGAACTGTCGGGCGACGAAGACGATGTCTGTATCTCCCGTGACGATCGCAGCCTCTGCCTGTTGAGGTGACGTGATGAGGCCAGCGACGGCCACCGGCATGTCAACCTCTGCGCGAATTTTGCGGGACAGTGGCTGCTGGTAGCCGGGACCCGGCACAATGTGCTGCCCGGGGCTGTTACCCCCAGAGGAGACGCTGATGACGTCAACGCCGACCAGGGTGCGGATGACCTCAATGGTGTCGTCGACCGTGACACCGCCCTCCACCCATTCTGTGGCCGATAGCCGCACAACGAGTGGCATGTCGGCCGGAATGACCTCGCGCACAGCATTCACGACTTCGCGCAAAATGCGGGTGCGACCCACGGTATCTGTGCCGTATTCATCTGTGCGTGTGTTCGATGTGGGTGAGAGGAACTGGCCGAGAAGGTAACCGTGTGCGGCATGGATTTCTACAAGGTCGAAGCCGGCATCGACGGCACGGCGTGCGGCATCTTGATAGTCAGTAACTACTTGTGTGATGCCATCGTGGTCGAGTGCCACGGGAGCTGCAAATGGTTCGTAGGCCAAGTCGGTGGGCCCCACGGTAGTCCAACCACCGTCAGCGGGTGAAACATAGCCGCGCCCTCGCGTCGGGGGAGCGGTGGAGGCTTTACGCCCGGCGTGGGACAGCTGCATTCCGATGAGCGAATTGACGCTGTGAACAAATTCAACCACTCGGCGCCAGCCGGTAGTGTGCTCGTCGTTCCAGAGTCCGGCGTCATCTGGTGAGATTCGACCCTCTGGAGAGACAGCAGTTGCTTCGGTCATGATGAGGCCGGCACGACCGATCGCAAAGGACCCATAGTGGGCCACATGCCAGTCGTTGGGTTGGCCGTCGACCGAAGAATACATGCACATAGGTGCAACCCAGAGTCGATGCGGAGCTGTCAGACCGTTGAGCGTGATGGGGGAAAATAGTTGGGATGGGGGGAGCTGCACAGTGCACGCCTTTCGCTGGAAGTTTTTCTAAGAATTGGGATGAGGAAAATACGAGTGGGTGTCACCTAGGTCGTTTGAGGCCGGTGATGTACCGTGCTGGCGTTGCACCGTGAGCCCGTCCCGGACCCACGTGACGCAGGTACGGGTATTGGGCACACCATCGATGGTCATGACACAGTCGAAACAGATGCCCATTCCGCAAAAGTAGCCCCGCGGTTCACCAGACGCCTGTTCGCGTAGTTCATGCGGACCGCACGCCATGATAGCGGCGGCGACGCTTTCACCCTCATAGGCAACCTGATCCTGGCCGTCTACGATGATGCGCACCGACGCACCCCGCTCCATGCCGTGCCCGGTGATTCGACCCGAGCTCACGCTTGACCCGGACCTTCTGTCATTAGGCCTTCATCTACAAGCACTGCGCGAAGAATTGCCAAAGCCGCAGGATCATCCACTGGGAGACGTGGGCGCCGAACGTGTCCGGCAGGCTGACCAAGCATGTGCATTAGCGCCTTGAGTTGTGACTGGTAGCCGCCATAAATCCCTGCCCATCCGCCGGGAAGCCAGAGCTTGGGGAAAAGCTTGTCTTGAACTTCCGCGTAGCGTTCCATCGGTTCGAAGTCACCCGCCCAGTAGTTTTCCCAGAACGTGGGGTCAGGGGCACCAAACAGTGAACCGCCACCGACCGTGCCGTCACCGCCTTCTGTGCGAAGGACGTCGACACCGCGCGCCGACATGTAGGGTCCAAATACGCGCACCCGGTCACGCACGCGCCGTGATGTCTCAAAGAACTTATCGGCGTTGGGAGTGCTGTCTTTGATTGCGACGATCGAATCGATATCTGCGAGACGGTCTGCAAGGTCAGAATCAATGTCGACACCAGTTCCGTGTGGCCAGTTGTAGACCACAGTTGGCCCCTTGACGGCGGCGCTGACGTCTTCATACCACGCGACTACTTCGCTGGGAAAGAGTTTGATGTACGGCGGCGGAGAAACGAGAACACCGTCGGCACCCGCGTCGAGGGCGTGGTGCGCCAAATCGCGCACATTTTCTGCCGTGTTCGACGTGCAACCGACGAGAACTCGCATTCTGCCGTTCGCTGCAGCCACTGTCGTCTCCGCGACAGCCTTTCGCTCGTCCGTGCTCTGTGAGAACCATTCACCACACGTGCCGTTAACCACGACACCGTGCATACCGCGATCGGCATACTGCGTGATCAGGTCGGCCATCGTACTGGTGTCGAGCTCGCCCGACTCGGTGAAGGGGGTAACTACAGCGGGGAGATACCCTGCCCAATCGATGTCTTCACGGTTCATTTCAACGATCCTCTTTTCTGCTCTGCGAAAACTGTGTGGGCGCTTCCATCTCGAACGCTCTTAGGACATTCGATCAAGGGAGAAGCGCTGGTCGAATGGCGAGGTACCGGTCGCTCGGTCCACAATCTGCTCCGCCAACTGATAAGCAAATATGGGCGAAAACGTGAACCCGGTGGTGGCAACGCAGGCGTAGTAGCCGGGAACGATCACAGACTCACCCACGATGGGCGATTTGTCATCGGTGAAGGCAATGACACCTGACCAGGTGCGGATAACTCGTACGTCTTCGAGCGCCGGAATCACGTCGCGCGCAACATTGAGATTGCCCGAAGCGCTTGCCCACTTCGTCGGGTATCGCGTGGGATATGCGGAAGCCCCCGTCGGCCATCCACCACCAACAATAAACGCTCCTTGAGCTGTCTGCTTAAGAGTCAGCCGCCGACCGATGTGCTGAACCATTGACGGAAGCAGAACTGGTCGCGCCTCAGTGACGTTAACGTGCAGGCCTTCGCGGCGAATCGGGAACGTCAATCCCACCATGTGCGCAAGGTCGCCGGCCCAACCTGCAGCACAGTTAACGACGCGCCTGGCGGTGTAGGTTCCCCGCGATGTGCGGACGGTAAAGCGACGTGCTTCGGATGTATCGTTCACATCCATCCCCAGCACTTCGGTGTGGGTGCGGATTTTGGCGCCAGCCTCTGCTGCCCGTTGCGCGTACAGGGGTGCCGTCGTGAGCGGGTTGGCGTGACCTTCCAATTCACAGTATGTTGCGCCCAACACGCGGTCTGAGAAGTACGGGGCTCGATTCCTGAGCTCAGAGCCGGTCAGCACCTCCGTCTCGATGCCGGCTTCCGCTTCAAGGACATGCTTGTCTCGGAGTGTTTTCAACTGCTCGGCGGTCTCGGCCACCATCCATCCACCGGTTTGGTGGAGTCCAACATCTGCCCCAAGCTCATCGCTCAGTCCCTTCCAGAGCTCGTAGGCACGAACGCTATCGCGAGCGTCACCGAGCAAGCGTTCCCTGTCGGCGTCGGTTCCCTGCCCTGATAGCTGATGAATGGCGAGTTGGAAGTGGAAACTTCCCGCATTGGTTCCGGAGGCCTCTCGGTTGAGTTCGCCACGCTCGACAAGCGTTACATCGACACCCTCTTTGGCGAGATAGTAGGCAACGGCGGCGCCGGCGATCCCACCACCGATGATGAGCACATCGGTCTCTTCGCTCGTGTCGGGAGCACTGTGAGCCGCATCAGGCAGCACGAGGTCGGTTCGTTGCGGCTCGATCGGACGTACGGCTTTGGTGTCGAAAAGTCCTGGGTCTGATATCTCAGGGTTCGCGATGGTGCCAATAGGAGTCGGCCGCACAGGCATCCGTGGGGTTGCTGGCGTGACCTCTGCAATCGGCACGCCGCGGTTCTTGGCGATCATTGACGCAATGTGGCGCCCGCACATCCGGCCTTGACAGGGGCCCATGCCGGCGCGCGTCAAGCCTTTAACTGCGCTGACATCGGGTGCTTGTTCGATCGCACGCTCAATTTCGGTAAAACTGACGCCCTCGCAGCGGCACACGATGGTGTCCGCTGTGGCGAGTTCGAAGATTCCCTCTCCAACGCTGTACATGCGCTCAGCGGCTGAGGTTAAGATGCGTCGACGCCCCACTTTTGTGAGTAGTCGGGATGCGCGCTCACGGGCGTCACGCTCGGTAAGAACGTGTGCATCCCGCGCAACAGCGATGGCAGCCAGGCGCCCTTCATCGGCCGACACAGCAGATCCTTCCACTCCGGCACCATCACCGGCGGCATAGATTCCCACAACGTCAGTGCGACACCAACTGTCTCGTCGCACGACCGGCCCGCCAAGGTTTTCGTCACTGTCGAATGCACAGCCGATGAGGCTGAGTAGTTCAGTTGATGGCGCAAAGCCGTAACCGATGCACAGTACGTCGGCGTCGACTGTCTCTTCAGTGCCGGGAACTATGCGCCAGTCGCGATCTACTGCCGCATGCACGACCCGTTCGAGCTTTCTCGTGCCTTCTGCCCGAACAACAATGCGGCCGTACTTGAGCGGAATTCTGTGGGCGAGAAGAGATGCGCGATATTTTGCTGCGTCAACGAGCAATCCGATGTTGCCCGGTACTGCCATGCCAAGTTTCGCGAGGTCGGTTACGGCAGGGGGTGGTCCTGACTCCAGCGCCGTCACAATATTTGCGCCGTATCCGGCAAGTTGCGCAGGGAAGGCGAGCGCGACGGGGCCGGACCCAGCGAACACGATGCGCTCGCCAGGGACAACCGCTTGCGTTTTCGCGAGCGTTTGCAAGCCACCAGCGGTGATGACCCCGGGCAGCGTCCATCCCGGAAAGACGACGGGTCGATCATTCGCGCCGGCTGCGACAATAACTCGTACCGCGTGAATCAACTCAACGCTGAGTCCCTCTCGGTGCACCATGGCCGTCCAGCCGTGCGGCGCCGGTTCAATGTCGACCACGCTCGCGCGGAGGATGATTTCTGCGTCGCTCTGCTCTACCTCGTCGATCAAACGGCGGCCAGCGAGGTATTGCGCCCCCATAGCGCGGGGGTTGGTTACCAGCATCCCGGGGCCAGGTTGTTTATAAACCTGGCCACCGAGAGTGGGTCGTTCATCGATGAGTGCGGTTTTCAGCCCTGCGGCTGCCGCGGTTGAGGCAGCCGCCATTCCGGCGGGCCCTCCGCCGACAATCAGAACATCTAAAACACACTCATCGACCTTCATTGCTTAGCAGCCACCTGGCATTTCGGGCATTTTTGGCGCCATGATTGAGGTGTAGAGGTCCTCAAGAGTGCCGTCATTCTGCGCTTCGCAGAGGAACGCATCCAATTGTGACACCAGTTCGCTGTTGCCCTTCTGCACACCCCACGAACCGTAGTACAGGCTCAACGGACCGTCGAGTTCGGCTTGAGCTAGCTGGTTGGGGTTGGCCTTACCGAATTGCGCAAGAATGTAGTCTTCGACGACTACAGCTGATGCGCGGCCGGTGGCAACCTCAAGAAGAGCCGCGTTTTGGTCAGGGAATCCGGTTATGGTGGCGTTCGGGAAGTTGTCACGGATCAACTGCTCATTGCTTGAGCCTTGAAGGGCCGTAATGATGACACCCTCCTTATTGAGGTCTTCGATGGCCACGTTCGTGCTTTCGCCCTCCGCTACGGCAACAATGCTGCTGTAGGGCACGTACCCACGAGAGAAGCCGATGACCTTCTTTCGTTCGTCCGTTGCGCTCAGGCCGACCGAGACCATGTCAAACTGCTTCGCCTGGAGCCCGGGAATCAGGCCCGCAAAGTCAAGATTCTTGATCTCGAGCTCGACGCCCATCTTGTCTGCGAGCGCGTTGAGAAGTTCAACGTCATACCCACTCGGCTCATCGCCTTCCAAATACATCTGCGGCTTGTACTGCAGGTTCATTCCCACAACAAGCACACCGGGCGTCATCAGCCCATTGCTCTCTGGAGCCGCTGCTTCCTCTTCAGTGGTGCCACCGCTCGCGCATGCCGACAGAAGCAACGCTGCGGCAGCCATCGTGGCAACGAGCGGAAGTCGCAGGGACTTCCTGCCAGATCGTACTTTCATCATATTCTCCCTTA
Source organism: Homoserinimonas sp. (assembly GCA_040904805.1). Lineage (GTDB taxonomy): Bacteria > Actinomycetota > Actinomycetes > Actinomycetales > Microbacteriaceae > RYN-87. Next base: position 24,158 of record JBBDSS010000011.1, read on the forward strand.
GTTTCATGGTTGCTTTTTGAGTGGGTGGTGCTGCGAATCCGGCGCTACTTCACAAATAGCTGAGACGTAGCGAGGGAGCTGGCCTTAGTTTTCGCGACAACCTTGTCAATTGCTCGGCGTTGGCGCACGCGGATCGCGCGGCCCAACACCGCCTTGGGGGGTCGCACATAGACACCCTCGACGAGCCGGAAGATCAGGTCGATTGCGAACGCCGCGATCACGTAGATGATCGCCGCTGCCGTGTAGAGCACGAATGGCTGGAATGTTGTCGCCACGAGGTTTTGTGTCACTCTGACCACTTCAAGCAAACCGATCACGGTGAACGTGGACGTGTCCTTGACCATTCCGATATACATGCTGCCGATATTGGGAACGGCGATCTTGATCGCTTGAGGAAGCGAGACCGAGAAGAAGATCTGGCTCGTGCGCATCCCGAGCGCCCATCCTGCCTCCGTGTGCCCGTGTGGGACCGCGGTGAGCGCCGACCGAAATATCTCAGCCAAGAACGCGCTGTAAAGCATGGATAGGGCAATTACGCCGGCCTGGAAGACGCTGAAGCTGATCCCGAGAACCAGCGAGAGTCCGAAGTACACCCAGATCACGCTGACGAGTGCCGGAACCCCTCGGAACACGTTGATGTAGACAACGGCAATCCAGCTCACTGACTTGGGTCCGTTGCGCAGCACTGCGAGGAGCAATCCGGCGATTGTTGAAACAACGAGGGCAACAGTTGAGACGGCAAGCGCAGTCCACATTCCATTGATCAGGGCTTCCCGGTTGTCCCAGATCAAGTTCCAGTCGAAATCGAGCAGGCTCATAGCTTCTACTTCACCGCTTTCAGAAACTCTTTGGCACGGTCTGTGGTGCAGTTGTCGTAGAAACCGCGCGGGCCTGATTCAACGATTCGCCCGTCTTCCATGAAGACGTTGAGGTCGCCGATGTCGCGTGCAAAGCCAAATTCATGAGTGACCACCACGATGGTCATGCCTGTTTCCGCGACTTCGCGCATACTCTTGAGCACTTCGCCTACTAGCTCAGGGTCTAGAGCGGACGTTGGTTCATCGAAGAGGATCACTTCGGGATCCAGGGCTAGTGCGCGCGCGATTGCCACGCGTTGTTGCTGACCTCCAGATAACTCTGAAGGATAGTGACCTGCTCGCTCAAGCAGACCCACTTTTCGCAGTGCCTCTGCGGCATGCTCGCGAGCGTCGTCCTTGCTCTTTCCTTGTGCTTTGCGCTGCGGAAGGGCGACGTTATCTAAGGCGCAAAGGTGCGGAAAAAGGTTGAACTGCTGGAACACCATCCCGACCTTGCGTCGCAGCTGTAGTTTTGTGCCGCGCTTGACGGAAGGTTCGTCGGCGAAGCCGGGACCGTACTCGACCCCGTCGACTTTGAGTGAGCCCTTAGTGGGATCCTCGAGAAGATTCATACTGCGGAGCACCGTGGACTTTCCGGAGCCGGATGGCCCAAAAAGTACTACGTGCTCGCCGCGATGAATGTCGAGATCGATTCCGTGGAGAACTTCCGTCTGGCCGAAAGACTTGTAGATCCCACGAAGTTGCATGACTTGAGGGGCCGTCGACTCGGCAGGGTATGGAACGTCCGCGCTCGTGATCATGCACGAACCTCGGTGATCGACACGTAGAGTCCGGCCGGATCTTGGAAGTATGCGTAGCGCCAGGTTTGACCGCCTGCCATCACAATTTCGACGGGCTCGCCTACGAGGGGGATATCCATTGATTGCAGGTAGTCCAGTGCCAGGTCGAGGTTTCGAGCACCGATAGCAAACTCGAAGGTGCCGAAATGGCCCCACTCACCACGCATGTCAGCACCGGGTGGGTCCTGCTGCACGGGCTCAAGTGCTCCACCGTGCGGGCTTGTCAGCAACATCATTCGCTGAACTGGGGGAACGCGACCGACTGATTCGAACCACGGGTTCATCGGTGTGTTGATTCCACTGGCGTCGAAGAGCTTCCCGGTGAAACCCAGCGTGCGATAGAAAGCTTCGGTGCGCTCAATGTCGGTCACGCCGAACGCGACGTGGTTCACCCCTTGTGGGCCGTCCGGATGCGGCCACCCTGCTTCGAGCGTTGACCACTCGATGATCTCGATTTTGGCCCTATCTGGGTCTTCGACGTAGGAAAGCCCGCAATGCGTTTGGTACGGCTCGAGCACCTGCTCATCGGGTTCCATCAAGCTCGTATGGCCCGAGGCAACGAGTGACTCGTAGAACTCGGCCTGGCCTTTGACGTGCAGACAAACTTCGCAGATCCCGGGCTCTCCGTAGGCAAATCCCTCTGGTAGCGCCCCCTGTTTGCGACTCGTGATTTGCACGAGTTTCACGCCAGCGCGCCCGAGCACCGTGGGGTTTGTGCTGCGCAGATAGACGACTCGTGCCTCGGTCGAGTCGTGCCCAGTTGCCTGCTGAAGGCCGCCGAGCGCTCCGGTGTAGTCAAACACGACGTCGGAGAAGCCTAGCCGCGCATAAAACGTGATGGATTTCTCCATATCGGAGACTCCAACTCCGATGTGGTCGAGGCCTACTAGGGAGCCAAAACCGTATTGGGCCTGACTGCTCATCCGAATCCTCCGGTGCTGAAAAATTGTCTGCTGGATGCTGGTAGCGCGGGGAAGAAGGTGCTGCGCCCCGCCGCTGGTGGCGTCACTCTCTGTGGAGAAATGTTTGCATACCGAACGTTTGAACGCAATACGCACACATTAGTTCGTATTGCGTTCAAAGGTTCGCATACCGTACAGTTTCGTCATGAGGTCCACGATTTTCAACGCGATCGGTTCACCTCAAAAGCACGCGGGCCGCCGCTCTCATTGCGCACGCATTTCCGGGCGGAGCCCCAGTCCGCACGTACTGGCCGACGAAGCACGGTAGGAACAATGAACACAGCTGCAGACGAGCGAGTGTCGACCGGCACACCAACCGAGCTTGCGTCACGCCGATTTCTTGTCACCGGGGGAGCGCAGGGTCTTGGTGCGGCAATAGTTCAGCGTCTTGTCGCTGCCGGTGCCTCGGGTCTCATCCTTGACCTGGCCGTTAGCAACACCGAGTCCTACCCGTGGCCTGCCCTCGCCGTGGACGTCACCGACGAACTTGCGGTGCGGCAGGCAATACGGTCAGACGTCGAGCAGTACGGTCCGTTCGGCGGCCTCATCGCGGCCGCAGGCATCGTCCCCAGCTGGCACACTCCGGCCGATGTGGACGTGGAGATGTTGAACCGAACTCTGGCGGTGAATCTCACGGGCTTCGTCACCGCCATGAAGTATGCGGTCAATGACATGCCACGCGGGTCAACCATTGTGGCGATCGGATCGGTCAATTCTTTGCGGGGGGACCCGAACCAGCTCGCGTACGCCGCCAGTAAGCATGCTGTTCTGGGTGTTGTGCGGTCGGCGGCGCAGTCGCTCGGTGCGCGCGGTATTCGAGTCAACGCCATCGCCCCCGGACCGGTCGCAACCGCCGCCCTCCTGAAAAGGATGGAGTCGCGAGCCGAGCGCACCGGAATGAGTCAGGCGGAGGCGCTGCGCGCAGCTGAACGACTCACAGCACTCGGTTCACTCGCGACCGCAGACGACGTCGCTGACGCCGTCATGTTCTTGACTGGTGATCGCTCCGCCGCAATTACTGGGCAGATCCTTGCCGTTGATGGAGGGCTACTGTAAATGGAGAATCTCAGCCTCCACGATCGCACGGTGCTGATCACCGGAGCATCTGGCGCCATCGGTTCCCGCATTGCCTCGACTTTCGCCGTTCGTGGAGCGCGAGTGGCCGGAACATTTCGTAGCAGGGAAGCTGCAGCGGCAGAGGCGGTAGTTTCCGCTGGCCCGAATCGGTCTACTCTGCTTCGCGCTGAGATCGATTCTCCGGAATCTGCGCGAGAGCTCTGGCGGCGCGCGGAACTCTGGCATGAGATGGACACGTTGGTGGTAAACGCGGCCGCTATGACGGTCGCTCCGCTCACAAGTGGAGAGACAGATGCGTGGGATGACGCCTGGCAACTCTCACTTCAGGTCAACGTTCTCGGCGCTGCCACCCTCATGCGGGAGGCCGCATTGTCGTTCTCTGAGCGGGGGTTTGGGAGCATCATTGCTATCTCCAGTTGGGCTGCGGAGCAAGGATCTCGCCTCCCGGATGCCAACGCCTACGCGGCTTCGAAGGCGGCGCTCCGCAATTTTTCTCAAACACTTGCACGGTCATACGCGCGACAAGGTGTTCGGGTTTACGTTGTCGCACCGGGAGTGGTGGGCGCGGGGATGGGCACGTCGGGTCTGCAACCCGCCGAAATTCAGGTATCAGCGGAGGGCCTCGCAATGGGGCAGCATGTTGACCCCCAAGAGGTCGCCGAGATTTCGGCATTTTTGGCGACGGATCGTTGCCCGAGCTTGACCGGATCGACCATTGACCTCAACGGCGCCTCCTACATCCGCTAGTAGCCCTCCACGCACATTCCTCTTGAATCCAACTCCTTTAGATAGGCCAAACGCACATGAACTCTCATTCACCTGGCGACGTACTGCAGGCGGGTCCGATACAGTCGGTGGCCGTCATCGGTGCGGGCAGTATCGGCATAGCGTGGGCAATCGTTTTCGCGAGTGCCGGCATCAAGGTTCGACTATTTGAACTCGACGACGCCCGGCGTGAGTCGGCATTGGCCGCAGCCGGGTCCCTTCTAATAGAAATGCAGACCACAGGGTTGCTTTCCGAGGCTGCATCGAGGATTCTTTCGCGGATTAGTGTCTGGGGCACGCTTTCTGAGGCAGTATCCGAAGTGGGGTACGTGCAGGAAAGCATCGTTGAAGATATAGAGGTTAAGCGCGAACTCTTCCGCGAGCTTGATCGGCTGACCCCCCGGCATGTGGTGCTCGCAAGTTCCACGTCGACGATTCCGTCGTCGAATTTCGCCAGTAGCCTGCCCGGTCGTGATCGTTGCCTTGTCGTGCATCCGGCAAACCCTCCCTACTTTTTGCGTGTCGCCGAGATCGTTCCGGCCGCGTTCACCTCACCAACGGCAGTCGCCGTCGCCGTATCAGTTCTGAAAAGATCGAAAATCGCTGCTGTGCGCTTGAACCGTGAGGTGGAGGGCTTTGCGCTCAATCGTTTGCAGGGCGCGCTTTTGCGCGAGGCCTACTGCCTCGTCAGGGACGGTGTGGTGTCCGCTGTAGACATCGACACCCTTGTGCGAGAGGGTCTCGGTCGCCGGTGGTCAGTGATCGGACCATTCACTACGAGCGAGCTCAACACACGCGGAGGACTCCACCAGCACTCGGAGGTTCTGGGCCCCGTATATGCGCGGCTCGGGCTTGAGCGGGGAATGGAAAACCCGTGGACGCCAGAGACAATTGACAATGTGGCGCTTGCCATCAAACAAAACCTTCCCTTCGTTAGTTGGGAAGAGAATGTGCGCGAGCGCGACAACGCGATGATCCAAGTTGCGTCGCTCATGAAAGGGTTCCGGAACCCGTTGGCGCCGAGCGAATCTGACTCGCAGGATACTCCGGTAACCGCAGTTGGTGACGAACCACCGGGCCCGGCCGGACGCAGTCGGCGTCCTGCTCGAAAGGTGTGAAGCCGCGAATCTCGATGACCGAGACGGCGTCCTCCATCCACAGTCAACTGTTTTGCCAATTCCCGCACATTCGCGCCAGCCCGTTGAGGCTGCGGCGCACCATAGTAGCGTGAGACAGGTGCGGGAACGTCATCCAGTCTTCGACCGAAGCGGCCAACTCTGCAGCGCTGAGTGCGGTTCTGTCCGCGCGCGAGCTGGTGTGTTGGCTAAAGCGGCGCAAACGCAAGTTGGAAGGGACGGCGGATGCGACGGTCGACGACCTGCACTTACACACCTTCGAAGCGTTGCGCGCTGAAGTGAATTAGGTGCAGGTGCGCCGGATACTGTGGGCAACTGTGGCCGCGATCGTGATCGTCGCGATCACGCTTCAGGGGGGGGGTGCCTGCGCTTCTAAGAGCACTGACTTCGGGTGCGAGCTGATTTGTGCGATCTATAAGCTGCGGAAACCGCTGGGAGGCAGCTGAGGGATGATTCAACTCTAATTACTAATGGTCGCGCAAGCCACGACTGGCCGCAACGCGAATGACCGCGTACAGGAGTAGGAACCCAATGATCACACCGAGTAGTGGGAGCAGCGCGGCGTCTAGTACTGCGAGCCAAACCAAAGCTCCCCGAGGTCTGCGTCACCTACCTGCTGCGCGAGTCGCCCGCCGGCACCGAGGTGCT
>JBBDSS010000012.1:0-113086 GCA_040904805.1 Homoserinimonas sp.
CGAAGGAATGTGAAGAAATCTTATCCACAGATTCGGCCGGAACACCAGGCAAACACCGGGCTGTGGAGGAGAAGAGGGAGCACGGCAGGAGAAGGACCCCGACAGACTCGACCAGCGGGGTGGGCCGGGATATCTGGCAGTCCACCATGCGGCGCATCGCCGGTGGACACCGCGCCCGTGGCATCCGTTCGCCGCGTCGCCGCCGTTTCGGAAGCCGACTGACCCCCACGGCGTTCCTAACCGCGCGTATTGTTGCCGCATGGAATCCGGATTGGCTGCTCGGCCGGGGGCAGCATTGAGATCACTCCGATCACCGCGGTGGCCGGAGCTCTTCGAGGCGGCCGGCTTCGAGGTCGTGTCGCAGCCGACTCCGAGCCGAGCCCTGGTGCGACTGGACCTCCGCTAGCCGATCAGTAAATGAAGATCGGCAGGAAGTCGCGGTTGTGCGCGTGCACCAGCGCCAGGAACAGCACCAGGTCGAACAGCAGGTGCACCGAGACCACGTAGGTGAGCGACTTGGTGAGCTTGAAGGTGTAGCCCTGCAGCATCGCGAACGGGAACGTCAGCAGCGGACCCCACGCCTCATAGCCGACCTCCCACAGGAACGAGCAGAAGATCACCGCCTGCAGGATGTTCGCCAACCAGTCCGGGAAGTGCCTGCGCAGCAGGGTGAAGGTCGTGCAGATGAAGAACAGCTCGTCCCAGATACCGACGGCGTTCACCCCCAGGAAGAGGCGCCAGAAGATGGTCGGATCCGACGCATCCGGCCAGTTCTGGTAGACACCGGTGCTGATCAGGTAGACCGGCAGGATGAAGTAGCCAAGTGCCACCACCCCGATCAGGTAGAACCTGGCGACCGGCGACCACTTCCGCCCGGTGCGCACCGGGAACCTGATGACCTTCTCGCGATAGACGAACCGCGACACCAGCCACGGCACCAGCACGGCGAGGGCCAGCGCGCCCCCCATCAGCGCCATGTGGGACAGGCTCAGGTCGGCGTTCAGCGGAACCAGGCTGATGATGATCATGCCGGCCGCAATCAGCGCTGCGTCCTTCAGGAAGCCGCGGTCGATGAACGCCGCGGCGATGAGGCTCGCCGCCAGCACGGCGTACCCGGCGTCGTGCTCGAATACGAACAATAAGACACCGGATGCCGACAGCAGCGCAGCGGGCAGGAGCTTCCAGGTCAGCGCGGTGCGAGGTGTCTCAATCGCGGTCAAGGTCACGGCTCAAGCATATTGACCCTCACCCACGATGCGACATCGGCGAGGAGGCAAAAAGTCACCTAGGGATACTTGTTTTCGGTGACTTTTCGCATTCTCGCGAGCGAGAAAACAAAGGCTCGTGACACGCCGGGCCGGGTTGATTAACTAGAACATATGTTCGAACATAGAGCATGCCCGCGCTCGCCCCCGTTGCTCCGTCTTCCACCGTGAGGGAAGACCTGCAGGCGCGCATCCGGAACATGCAGGCTACCCGCCTCGACGAGCGTTCCCTGCCGACCCTGCCAGCGCTGCAGTCACTGCTGCCGGGCGGCCTGCGACAGGGCGTCGCCTACTCGGTGGCCGGCTCCACCACGCTGGCCATGGCCATGCTGGCCACCCCGTCAGCACAGGGCGCCTGGTGCGGGGTGCTCGGAATGCCGGACTTCGGCACCGAGGCCGCCTCCCGCCTCGGCATCGACCTGGAACGACTGGTGCTGGTGCCGAACCCGGGAAACCAGTGGCTCACCGTGGCCGCGGCGATGACGGATGTGCTGGACGTGGTCATCGCGCGCTCCCCCGCCAGGGTCGCCCCCGCCGAGACCTCCCGGTTGGGGGCCCGGTTGAGGCAGCGGGGATCCACCCTCGTGGTGCTGGGCGAATGGCCGGGAGCCGACGCCACCCTGACCGTGGTGGGGAGCAGTTGGCAAGGGCTCGGCGCGGGCTACGGCTACCTGTCGACGCGCCAGCTCGAGGTGGAGGTCAGCGGCCGCAACGGGATGCATCAGGCCAGGCGCAGGAAGTTGACGTTTCCGTTTGACCAGGGGGCGACGTCCGCTCCCCGCGAAATCAGCGCTGTCAACCGGGTGGGCTGAGGGATGTCGAGCATGAACCCGCTCCGGGTGGTGGTGGTGTGGTGTCCGGATTGGCCGGGGGGGGCGGCGCGGGCCGCAGGCCGGCTGCCCCCGCACGCCCCCGTTGCGCTGATCGATCGCGGCTCGGTGGTGGCCTGCTCGGCCGAAGCCCGCCGCGACGGTGTTCGGCGCGGGCTGAGGCTGCGGGAGGCGCAGGCCCGCTGCCCTGAACTCGAGGCGCACGCCTACGACCCGGTGGTGGACGCCCGCGCGTTCGAACCGGTCATCGCGGTCATCGAAGAGCGGGTGCCCGGCGTGCAGGTGCTGCGCCCCGGCCTGGCCGCCGTGCGCGCTCGGGGCGCCGCCCGCTACTACCGCGGCGAGGATCGCGCCGCCAGCGAGCTGCTGGGCGCCCTCGCCGAACTCACCAGCACCGGCGACGCCCGCATCGGCATCGCGGACGGGATTTTCGCCGCCGAGCAGGCCGCCTACCGCACCGCGCCGCACCAGCGCACCCTGATCGTGTCGGCCGGGGCGTCACCGCAGTTTCTCGCCCCGCTGTCCATCGAGGCCCTGAACGGCGGCAGCCTGGGCGAGCCGAAGCTGGTGCCGCTGCTGAAACGACTGGGCGCAGGCACCCTGGGCGACTTCGCGGCGCTGAACGAGACGGATGTGCGGGCGCGCTTCGGTGAGGACGGTGCGAGAGCCCATGCGCGGGCTGCCGGAATGGATCCGCGACCGGTGACAGTGCGGGTTCCGGAGAAGGATTTCGACCGGACTGTCGAGTTCGAGCCACCACTGGAGCAGGTCGAGACCGTGGCGTTCGCCTTCCGCGCGGCAGCCGACGACTTCGTGGCCGGCATCACCGCGGCCAGGCTGGTCTGCACGGCCATCCGGGTGGTGGTCGACACCGAATCCGGCGCCGTCTCAGAGCGGGAGTGGGCGCATCCGCGGCACTTCACCGCGGCCGAGGTTCTCGACCGGGTGCGCTGGCAGTTGCAGGGGGCTGGCGGAGGCCTGACCTCCCCTATCACCCGGGTGCGGGTCTCCCCCGAACGCGTCGACGCGGTGAGCAACCATGAGGCCGGCCTGTGGGGGCATGCGCCGGATGAGCGCATCCACCACGGGTTGTCACGCATCCAGAGCATGCTCGGCCACGACGCGGTGCTCACCGCGGTGGCCGGGGGCGGGCGGATGCTCGCCGAACGGCGCGTGCTGGTTCCCTGGGGTGATGCCCCACCGGCCACGGCCCGGGTGGCCGCCGGGCGCCCCTGGCCGGGCAGCCTGCCCGACCCGCCACCGGCCACCGTATTCGAGGCGCTGCGACCGGTACTGGTGCTGGATGCCGCGGGCGAAGCTGTCGACGTCGACCAGCGTGGTGCCGTCAGCGCGGCCGCCCGCCGGGCTGTGCCGGGGGGGCGGCGGTGACCGGCGCGGTGTCACCTCCTGGGCGGGGCCGTGGCCGCTGCATCAGCGCTGGTGGGATGCCGGGCGCGCTCGGCGGGCCAGCCGGGTCCAGCTGGTGGACGACCGCGGCGAAGCCTGGCTGGTGCTGTTGGAGAACGCCCGGTGGTGGGCGGAGGCCCACTACGACTAGACCCCACTACGGCTAAGCCCATTAGAACTAAGAGAAGAACTGAGGGAGGAGTGCCGCAATGGGATGGAACAACCCACTGGTCAGCTGGGCCCAGCTCGAACGCGCCCTGTCCGGCGCTCCCCTGCCCGACGCCTGGAAGCATCGGGAGGAACCGGTTGCTCCTGAGCGGCCCACCGGCCCGGTGGTCCCATACGCCGAACTGCATGCGCACTCCCACTACAGCTTCCTCGACGGCGCGTCCTCGCCAGAGCAGCTGGTGGCGGAGGCGTCCAGGCTGGGCCTCACCGGTATCGGCCTGACCGACCATGACGGGCTCTACGGCATCGTGCGGATGGCCGAGGCCGCTGAGCCTTCGGAACTGAAGACGGTGTTCGGGGCCGAGCTGTCGCTGGGGCTCAGCAAGCCGCAGAACGGTGAACCAGACCCGGAGGGTGACCACCTGGTGGTGCTGGCCCGCCGGGCAGAGGGCTACCACCGGCTCGCCGGCGCCCTCACCACGGCACAGCTGGATGCCGACGCCGAGAAGGGGCGGCCGGTCTACGACCTGGACGCGCTGGCGGCGGCGGCATCCGGCCACTGGCTGGTCCTCACCGGCTGCCGTAAGGGCGCGGTGCGCCGGGCACTGGTCGAGCGGGGGACGGATGCCGCAGCTCGCGAGGTCGACCGGCTCGTCGAACGTTTCGGCCTGGGCAACGTCGTGGTCGAGCTGTTCGATCAGGGGAACCCGCAGGACAGCACCCACAACGACGCACTGGCCGGCATCGCCGCGCGAGCCGGGCTGCCGTACCTGGCCACCAACGTCGCCCACTACGCCACCCCGGCTGATGCCCCGCTGGCCGCGGCGCTGGCCGCCGTGCGGGCCCACCGCAGCCTGGACGAACTGGACGGCTGGTTGCCGGCATCCGATGGCGCCCACCTGCGCAGTGGCGCAGAGATGGCCGACCGGTTCACCCGCTACCCCGGCGCGGTCGAGCGCACGGTGGAGGTGGCAGACGACCTGTCGTTCCAGCTGCGCGCCGTGCGGCCGAAACTGCCGAAGCAGGTGGTGCCGACAGGGCACACCTCGATGTCGTGGCTGCGGGAGCTGGTCTGGAAGGGCGTCGAGAAGCACTACCCGAATGCCGGCCCCAGCGTGCGCGAACGTATCGAGAAGGAGCTCGCGGTCATCGAGGCGAAAGACTTCCCCGGCTACTTCCTGATCGTGCACGACATCGTACAGTTCGCCCGCAGCCGGGGCATCCTCTGCCAGGGTCGCGGTTCGGCCGCCAACGCCGCCGTCTGTTACGCGCTCGACATCACTGCGGTCGACTCGATCTTCTACGACCTTCCGTTCGAGCGGTTCCTCTCCAGCCTGCGCGAGGAGGAACCGGACATCGACGTGGACTTCGATTCCGACCGGCGGGAGGAGGTCATCCAGCACGTCTACGAGAAGTACGGTCGTCGCAATGCCGCCCAGGTGGCCAACGTCATCAGCTACCGTCCGAAGAATGCCGTGCGCGACATGGCCAAGGCGCTCGGCTACAGCCCCGGCCAGCAGGATGCCTGGTCGAAGCAGATCGACTCCTGGAATGACGTGTCCGCCGAGGGGAACAACATCCCGGAACCGGTGGTCGACCTGGCCAGGCAGGTGCTGCGATTCCCCCGCCATCTGGGCATCCACTCCGGCGGCATGGTGCTCACCGACCGCCCGGTCGGAGAAGTATGCCCAATCGAGCATGCGCGCAGTGAGAATCGCACAGTGCTGCAGTGGGACAAGGACGACTGCGCCTGGATGGGCCTGGTCAAGTTCGACCTGCTCGGCCTCGGAATGCTTGCTGCACTGCAGCATGCCTTCGACCTCGTCGATGAAAACCTGGGTGAACGGTGGACGATCGGCAGCATCCCGCGCGAGGAGGAAGGCGTCTACGACATGCTCTGCCGGGCGGATGCCATCGGCGTCTTCCAGGTGGAGAGCCGCGCCCAGATGGCGACCCTCCCCCGCCTCAGGCCGCGCCGCTTCTACGACCTGGTGGTGGAGATCGCGCTCATCCGCCCCGGCCCGATCCAAGGCGGGGCGGTGCATCCCTACATTCGCCGTCGCACCGGCGAAGAGAAGGTGAGCTACCCGCATCCGCTGCTCGAACCGGTGCTGGAGCGCACGCTCGGCGTTCCCCTCTTCCAGGAGCAGCTCATGCAGATGGCCGTCGCGGTCGGCGGTTGCACTGCAGAAGACGCCGACCTGCTGCGCCGGGCGATGGGCTCCAAGCGCGGCATCGAGAAGATCGAGACCCTCAAGGTGAAACTCTACGAGGGCATGGCGGGCAACGGCATCACCGGGGATGTGGCAGACAACATCTATTCGCGCATCCAGGCGTTCGCGAACTTCGGGTTCGCCGAATCGCATTCGCTGAGTTTCGCGGTGCTTGTCTATGCCAGCTCCTGGATCAAGCTGCACTACCCGGCCGCCTTCCTGGCCGCCCTGCTACGGGCTCAGCCGATGGGGTTCTACTCACCGGCGACGCTGGTGGCGGATGCCCGCAGGCACGGTGTCGAGGTGCGGCGCCCCGACATCCTGCACTCCGCCGCAGAAGCCGTGCTGGAGCCTGTCGCTGGTCGAGCTCGTCGCGACCCCACAGGATCACCAGCCTGCCTCAACTTCGAGCAGCCCCCCATCGGCCTGTTTGACCGCAAGGCACCAGACCCGCACGATCACCGCCGCGACGGCGCCTATGCCGTGCGGCTCGGGCTCGCCGGCGTCACCAGCATCGGGAAGGAGCTAGCCGAACGCATTGTCGCCGAGCGGAACGAGGGCGGCCCATACCGCGACCTGGCCGACCTCTCCCGCCGTGTCGGGCTGAACACCGACCAGCTGGAGGCACTGGCATCCGCTGGGGCGTTCGACTCCCTCGGGGTGAACCGGCGGGAGGCGCTCTGGGACGCCGGCGCCGCCGCCCTCGAGAAGCCCGACTACCTGGAGGGCACCAGGGTCACGGTGCAGCCCCCGCTGCTGCCGATCCTGACTGCGGCAGAGCAGATGGCCTACGATCTGTGGGCGACCGGCGTCTCGACGGATGACCACCCCATCCGCCATGTTCGCCCCGCCCTGGATGCGCGCGGCGCTTTGAGCATTGACCAGTTGGAGCGAGCGGAGACCGGCAGGCGCATCGAGGTCGGCGGTGTGGTCACCCACCGGCAACGCCCGCAGACCGCGAGCGGGATGACCTTTCTGAACCTGGAGGATGAGACCGGAATCCTGAACGTGATCGCCAGCCAGGGGGTGTGGCAGCGGTACCGCCGGGTGGCCCGGGAGGCGCCCGCGATGGTGATTCGGGGGATACTGGAGCGTTCGCCCGACGGGGTCACCAACCTCATCGCCGACCGCTTCGAGAGCCTCAGCATCGGGGCCAAAACCACCTCGCGCGACTTTCGCTGAGCCCTACTGATCGCTCGACCTCGCCGCAGGCCAGGCGGGAACTGCGGAAGGAACAGCACCAGCCCGAGCGCGAACGGTGCTGCCAGCCAGCCCGCACGGCGTGACGATCGGGACAACGAGACAACCACCAGCACACCGGCGACGGCCAGCAATGCCAGCCCCAAGCCGAACAGGGTGATCGCCGCCGGCTGGTAACGGAGCACATCCATGGCGGTCAACAGTGACGGATTGGAACGCTCGATCGCCAGCGCCGCAATGGCGTGACCACCAAAGATCTCCGCGCCGTAGTACGGCAAGGTCAGCCCCACGCCGACCCAGCCGGTCAGCACGCATGAGCGGTCTCCCCTTCGACGGGGTCGCCACCGCGATCGACCGGACGCCGGCATCCGCTCGCCAGCTCGCCCGTCGTGCGGAAGCCTGAGAAGTTGCGCCGGGTGACGAGCGGGTAGCTGCTCACTCCCCCGAAGGCGACGTAGGGTGAGCCCCATGAGCCGGCACAACAGCGCCCGCCAGGGCAACAGAGTGGTGATCTCCGGGGCATCCGGATTCGTCGGATCCGAGTTAGTGTCCCAGCTTCGCCGAGGCGGTCATCAGGTGGTCCGGTTGGTGCGCCGCCCAGCACGGTCGGCAGAGGAGCGAAGCTGGGATCCGCAGTCGGGGACGCTGGATCCGGCAATACTCGACGAGGCGGATGCCGTGGTGAACCTGTCGGGAGCATCGTTGTCTCGGGTGCCGTGGACCCATGAGTACAAGCGCACCATCCTGCGTTCCCGAGTAGATGCGACGCGCACCATTGCCGGGGCGCTACTCCGCTCGGCGGTGCCTCCGGCCGTCTTCGTCAGCGGATCGGCGGTGGGCTTCTACGGACACCGCCCCGACGAGATCCTCACCGAGGGGTCGCCGCGAGGCGAAGGATTTCTTGCCCGAGTCGTCGAATCGTGGGAGGCCGAGGCGTCCCTTGCCGCCACGGCGACCAGGGTGGTGTGCGCTCGCACCAGCGTGGTGGTGGGCAATGGCGGCGCCCTGAAACCGCTCATGCTGCTGGCGCGGCTGGGCCTCGCCGGGCCGGTCGGCGGCGGCGAGCAGCACTGGCCCTGGATCAGCCTGCACGACGAGGCGGCGGCGCTGGTGCACCTCGCCACAGGCTCCACCGTTTCCGGTCCGGTCAACCTGGCCGGGCCCACCCCGGCAACGGCGGATGAGTTCGGTCGGCTGGTGGCGGCACGGCTCGATCGGCCGTACTGGTTGCCCGCACCGGCCTGGGCGATCCGTGCGGCGCTGGCGACCGCTGGCCGCGACCTGCTGCTGGCCGATCAGACGGTGTGGCCCACCGTGCTGGCTGGCGACGGTTTCGAATTCCGCCACTCAACGGTGGACCAGGCGGTGGAGGCGATAGTGGCCGGCTAGGGCGCGACGCCGGGGTCTCCACTTCCTAGTTTGCTTCCAGCGTTCGCGGGGTACCGTGCGCCGCAGTGGCACGAGAGCCGTGCCGGTGACCTCAAGGAGCGGCCATGGCCCCCCACCTCGCATCCGACGACGAGTTGAAGACGATAGCCGAACTCGTCAAGGCATCCAGGATCACGCTCCTGACCACCAAATCGGGGCACGGCGACCTGCACAGCAGGCCGCTGGCCACTCAGGAGGTGGAATTCACCGGGGAGCTGTGGTATCTCACCCAGGACCCCAGCGAGAAGGTCGGCGACATCCTGGTCAACCCGCAGGTCAACGCCGCATTCGAGTCGCGCAAGGGCTACCTCTCGATCGCCGGTAATGCCGAGATCGTACACGACCGGCAGAAGGTCGATGAGTACTGGTCGCCTGCCGTCGAGGCCTGGTTCCCGGACGGCAGGGAGGACCCGGCGATCGCGCTGATCAAGGTGCGCCCGGTGTCCGCGGAGTTCTGGGCCAGGGACACTCCCGGCGTGGTCACCGTGTTCACAATTGCCAAGACCGCGTTCACCGGCGGCCAACCGGAAATCGGCGACAACCGCACGGTCGACCTCTAGCCAGCGGTCGCATGAGGCATCCGTCCTGGCCTGGGCAAGGCAGCTGACATGACGCGGAGCAGCTTCTGGGGCGCCATCCGCCGCACGATGGCGCCGATCGTCCACCCGACCAGGGTGCTTCTTGCCCTGAAGACGGCGATCGCGGCCGGCCTGGCCTGGCCGGTCGCCCACCTGCTGCCTGGCACCGTGGACGAGTACTCGTACTACGCACCCCTCGGGGCGCTGATTAGCATGATGCCCACCATGCTGGGGTCGTTGCGCGCCAGTCTGCAGACCGCGCTCGGCCTCGCGCTGGGGATAGGGCTCGCCTGGGCGGTGCTGGAGAGCCCACTCCCTGGCGTGGCGAGCGTGCCACTGGCCGTAGGCATCGGCGTGCTGCTCGGCGGGCTCCGCGGGTTCGGTGCCGGGCGCGACTATGTGGCGATCGCGGCACTGTTCGTCCTGGTGGTCGGGGGCTCCCAGGCGGATGATTACTCGCTGGGATTCCTGGTACAGATGGGTGTCGGGATGGCGATCGGCATCGCTGTCAACCTGATTATCGTGCCTCCGCTCCATTTCACTACTTCCGCGAACGAGATCACCGCGCTGCGGAAGATGATCGCCGAGAACCTGGAGAGCATGTCGTATGCCCTGGTCGAAACCTGGCCCCCGGAGCATCAGGACTGGCTCGACGGGGCGAAGTCGCTCGACAGCTCTGTCCGCGTAGCCGAACCGATCATCGAGGAGGCCGGCGAGAGTCGCAGGATCAACCCGCGGGCGCGCTGGCACGAGTACGACGTACAGGAAGACTTCGACGACCTGGAGGCAATCGGCGTGCTTGGACGCCACACCCTCGACCTCGGGGAGACCATCGGTGCCGCCATTTGGGCCGACCCGGTGCCGGTCGGGCTTCCCGAGGAGTTGTGTGAACCGCTCAGCGGCAGCCTGGCAAAGACCGCGGACCTGGTTCGGGCCTGGAACAATCGATCGGGCGAGCGTGAGGCGCTCCGCGAAGCCGAACGGGCCCTCGACACCCTCAGCCGACGGGAGGGCGACCTGCCGTCGCCCGGTCAGGAGAGGGAGGCCGTCCATGCCAGCGTCTTCACGCTGAGGCGGATGCTGGCGGTCATCCAGGCGCGGATCGATCCGCCCTCAGCGTAAAGGCTTTGAACGGAAACTTCGATGTCGGTGGGATAGTGCAAACTACTCAATGTGTTTTCTTGCACATCATCCCTCACTTTTTTGACAGGACTCTCCATCCGTGGCTGAACTATCGCTCCCCACTACCGCAACCGACTCCGTTGAGAGCGCGGAAGAAGCCCGCATCGGTGCCCGCAACAAGCTGGTTATCGCGCTTCTGCTCGTTTCGGCGTTCGTCGTCATCCTCAATGAGACGATCATGAGCGTCGCCGTGCCGGTGCTGATGGAGGACCTCGGCATCCCGGCCAGCGCAGCTCAATGGCTGACCACCGCGTTCATGCTCACCATGGCCGTCGTCATCCCCATCACCGGCTTCCTGCTGCAGCGATTCCACACGCGCACCATCTTCATGGCGGCGATGACGTTCTTCAGCCTGGGAACGCTGATCTCGGCGCTCGCCCCAGGCTTCGAGGTGCTGGTCGCAGGACGCGTCGTGCAGGCGACGGGCACCGCGATCATGCTGCCACTTCTGATGACCACGGTGATGACCCTGGTTCCGCCTGCTGCGCGTGGCAAGACGATGGGCAACATCTCGATCGTCATATCTGTTGCTCCGGCCATCGGCCCGACCATCTCCGGTCTCATCCTCAGCGTGCTGGACTGGCGCTGGATGTTCTGGCTGGTGCTGCCGATCGCAATCGGCGCCCTCATCCTGGGAACGGCACGCATCCAGAATGTGACCGAGCCCCGGCGCATCCCGATTGACGCCCTCTCCGTCGTGCTGTCGGCATTCGCGTTCGGCGGCCTGATCTACGGGCTCAGCAGCCTGGGTGAGGCGGCACGCGGCGAAGTTCTGATGCCGATCTGGATCCCGCTCACCGTCGGCGGAGCTGCGTTGGCACTGTTCACCGTCCGGCAGTTGAAGCTGCAGCGCGCGGATGCGGCTCTGCTCGACCTGCGAACCTTCACCTCGAAGACGTTCACGATTTCGACCTCGATGCTGGTGATCAGCATGCTGGCGCTGTTCGGCACCATTATCGTGCTGCCGATCTACGTGCAGAACGTGCTCGGCCTCGACCCGCTCACCACTGGTCTGCTGCTGCTTCCGGGCGGACTCCTGATGGGAATCCTCGGCCCGATTGTCGGTCGCATCTACGACAAGCACGGCCCCACCGTGCTGGTGGTGCCGGGTTCGATCATCGTCAGCGTCGCCTTCTGGGGAATGACCCTCCTCGGCGAGGGAACGCCGTTCATCTTCGTGCTGATCGCGCACCTCGGGCTGAGCGTCGGTCTGGCCGGGTTGTTCACCCCGATCTTCACTTCGGGCCTGGGCTCGCTGAAACCGCACCTGTACTCGCACGGCAGTGCGATCATCGGCACAGTGCAGCAGCTGGCCGGCGCCGCCGGTACCGCCCTGTTCATCACGGTGATGACCGCTCAGTCGGTGGCCCTGGCCGCCGAGGGTGCGTCCGAAGTATCGGCGACGGCCGGCGGCATCCAGGCGGCCTTCCTGTCCGGCGCGATCATTTCGCTGTTCGCAGTGGTCGCGTCGTTCTTCGTGCGGAAGCCTGTCGACGCGCTGGAGGACAATCCAGCTCCGGTTCACTAGCAAGCCGATCCACCAGGAGCATGAATCCCGGTCGCTGACGCTGCTGCCATTCCTCGCCAGCTGCAGCGCCTGGCCTGCTATCGCCTGAGCGCCTCGTTCAGGCGTTCGACTTTGCCGGTCAGTTCTCCCGTGTGCCCGGGGCGGATGTCTGCCTTCAGCACCAGGGACACCCGCGAGCCGTACTCGCCGACGGCATCCGTCGCCTTCTTGATGACGGCGAACACTTCGTCCCATTCGCCCTCAATGGTGGTGAACATTGAATCAGTCTCGTTCGGCAGCCCGGACTCGCGAACAATCCTGACGGCGGCCGCGACCGCGTCGTGCACCGAACCGTCGGCCCTGCCTGTTCCGCTGGGAGCTACCGAGAATGCGACAAGCATCGTTCCTCCTGATATCCGGTCCAATTCTACGCCTTGCGAGCGCACGCGCCGCGCGGACGGCCAGCGTCGTCGGCGGGCGATGACGGCGCCGTCATCTCGCCGCATCCTCGGCGGCCAGCTTCCGGGAGTGTCGCTCGCAATACAGGTAGAACGCCAGGTAGGTGAC
Organism: Homoserinimonas sp.; assembly: GCA_040904805.1. Classification (GTDB taxonomy): domain Bacteria; phylum Actinomycetota; class Actinomycetes; order Actinomycetales; family Microbacteriaceae; genus RYN-87. The sequence goes on from JBBDSS010000012.1 coordinate 12,346, forward strand.
GAGAGACACCGCCATTCCCGCGACGAACCACGCGGTGGCGACCCGCGACCAGTTCAGATCGGCTCTGGCAAACACCAGGGCAAGGCAGATGAAGACCAGGCTCGTCAGCTGGGCCTGGAACAGCAATCGGAAGGAACTCCAGCGGGGCTCGAAGATAAGCCACAATCCGACCATGCCAGGCAAGGTGAGCACGGCCGCGACCACTCGCGCGGTGAGGGGGGTGAGTTCCCAGGGCCACACGCCGAGAAAGTTGCCGGGCGACGCGTACAGCAGTGCCCCTGTTGCGAGGGCGGCCAACCCGATCAGAATGGGCAGCGCCCGGAACAGAAGCGGGATTTCGTAGTCTCGCCGCTCAGGGCGGCCGGTGTACACGCGGCTGTTGGTCACCATCGCGATGAGCACCAGGAACGGCGTCGTGAGGTACAGCACCGCCCAGACGATGAACGAGACGTGATCATGGTGAAACCGGTCCCAGTGAATCAGCGTCGCCATTCCGAGCAGTGCCGAGAACACCATCACAGCGGGGAAGCCGACAGCCACCCGGTGCCAGCGCGCGGCCATCAGCACTCCGACGAAGAACCAGATCCCGCCGAGATACGCCGACGCCAGGAACATGGCGGTCAGCGGCGGGTTGATCGTCCAGGCGAACAACTCGTCCGTTCGCCTGGGAAGCAGGTAGAGCAGCACGCTGGCCACGGCCAGGAACGGCAGCACCAGTGCTGCAACGGTCCGGGTGAATCCGTAAATCCGATCGTGGTTCATCGCTCGCCACCTGTCGTGGTGATCTCAGCATCCGTCTCGACCCGCTGCGACAGTGCGAAGTCGACCGCATCCCTGGCCGTCATGGTGCGGCCTTCTTCCCTGGCTGCGGTGAAATCTCCGGCGCCAGGCTCGGCCAGCAACAACTCAACCCAGGTCTCGTGGAATGAGAACGCAGGGGCGTTGTACAGCCCGGTCGCATCGCGGCGCGCCTCGGCGGCACCGAGCAGGATGCCCGCCCTCCGCACGTCGGAAGATGCCGCGGCTATCGCGACGAGCCCCTCAAGGCCGTATGCCACCCCCTCGTCGTGGCCCTGCTGCGCAGAGAGGGAGAGGCTCTCCCCGAAGGATTCCCGGGCGCCGGTGGTCTGGCCGAGCAGCAATCGTGCCCAGCCGAGGTGGTGCAGCGCGATGGTTTGTGCGAATGCGTCCTGCTGGTGTCTCGCGATGCCGAGACTCCTCGTGAAATGTTCGAGGGCACCGGCCACTTCGCCCTGAATGATCAACAGTCTGCCCGCCGTGACCAACGCCATTCCCTCGCCCCAGTGATCCTCCGCCTCCCGAAACAGGAAGAGGCTGCGTTCGAGCAATTCGGAGGCGCGTGCCGGGTCCGGTGGTCGGGTGGTCAGCAGCGCCATGGCCAGTGAGATGAGGGTGAGCGCCTCACGCGGGTACTCCTCCAGCCGGTGGAACAGTTCCGCGCTCTCGGTCAGTCCGGGAATGACGGTGCCGTGGGGGTCCTGCCAGAACGTGATCGCACAGGTGAAATACAGGGCGATGGCCCGGGTCCGGTCGCTGAGCGGCGCCCCGGAATCGAGCACCTCGTCCATCCATTCGCGTACCTCGCCGAGCGAGCCTCCCAACCACCAATACAGGTACAGGGTCCAGGCGAACGTGGCTGCCCCGTCCCAGTCGCCCTGCTCGAGCAGGTAGCGCACGGCCGCCCGCAGGTTGTCGCGGTCGTCGGAGAGGGTGGTCAGCCACTCCAGCTGCCGTGGGCCCTCCAATTCCCTTCCGGCTGCGGCTCCGAGGGCGCCATAGTGGTCGGCATGGCGTCGCCGCAGCTGTAACGACTCCCCACGCTGCTCGAGCCGGTCCAGTGCGTACTCCCGCACGGTCGACAGCATGGAGAAGCGCGACTGACCGCGGCGTTCCTCCTGGCGGACAAGACTGTTGTCGACGAGTGCCGACAGCAGGCCCAGTGTGTCGGTTGTGGGCCCCAGCCGACGCCACGCTTTCGGCCAGTTCGAGTGTGAACCCTCCGGCAAAAACGGCAAGCCTGGCCAACAACGCCCTTTCGTCTTCGCTGAGCAGACTGGTGCTCCACTCGATGGTGGCGCGCAGCGTTTGCTGACGCGCGGGGAGGTCGGCTGCTCCGTAAGCGAGCAGGGGGAGGCGACGATCCAGCCTGGCCAGCAGCGCTGCCGGGGACAACACCCGGATGCGTGCCGCGGCGAGTTCCAGCGACAGCGGAACTCCATCGAGCGCGACGCTGATCCTCGCCAGCGCCTCAGCATTGTCGCTGGTCAGTTCGAAGTCTGGTTTCACGGCATGTGCACGCTCGACGAATAGTGCGACCGAGGGAATGCTGGCCAGGCGCTCGGGGGTCCATCGGCCGTCCAGGTCAGGCAGCCGCAATGAGCCGACCTCGAAACTGTGCTCTCCGCTCAGCCGCAGCCGTCGCCTACTGGTGACCAGGATCTTGAGCCCGGGTGCGGCGGCGAGAAGTTCGGTGAGGGTGGGGCCCGCATCCAGCACCTGCTCGAAGTTGTCGACCACCAGCAGCCGTCGCTGCTGTCTCAACGCGGTCGCCAGTTTTGCGCCGAGAGGGTCGTCGCCGGTGTCGCGGACGCCGAGGGCGGAGCCGAGAGCCTTGACCACTTGCGCCGGCTCGCGGGTGGACGCCAGGTCGATGAAGGTGACGCCGTCCGGGTGGTCGCCTTCCACTCGGCTGGCGACGTCGATAGCTAGTCGGGTCTTGCCGATTCCGCCCGGACCGGTCAGTGTCAGCAAGCGGATGGTGGGCCGCCGCAGCATTGCTGTGATGGACTCCGACTCGCGTTCCCTCCCGATGAGCTCGGTGAGCGGTGCCGGAAGCTCGCTTCTTGTCTGCGGTGCGGTCGTCTGCTCGACCGGTGGCGGTGTCACCGCCCCACTCTGGTGGAAGCGTTCGGCGAGCATAGTCGCCAGGTCGGCTTCGACTAGCCGTCGGAGTTCGGCAGCATCCGTGAAGTAGGTGGATGACACGCCGTCGTCTGACCGGATGCGTCCCAGCAGGTCGACGAGGCGGGGCTCCAGCGGCTCGCCGGACTCCTTGATGTAGATGAGTTTCGGTAGCGCGGTCGCCAGGTTGTATTCGTCTTCCAGGCCCGAGACGTCCTCGCCCGGCGCCACCCAGCCATAGCGCTGCCAGTAGAGCCCGACAAAAATGTCGCTTTGGTCGAGGTAAGCGCGGTACAGGTCCCTGGGCGGATGCGGCCGGGCACCCAGCTCGAACATGACCGCCGCCAGTTGCAGCCGCTCGACTGCGGCCCGTGCCGCCTTCCGCTCCGGCGCGAGCTCTTTCAAGGTGGAACTGACGAACACCCTCAGCCGTTGGTCTGGCGTCCGGATTGTTCCCGGGTGTGGAGCCATGACAAGATTCTGCGCCCTCACGAAGGGTTAGCACCACTCATTTCTTGGCGGCCGCACGCATTCAGGCGGCAACAACTCGCACCTGTGCAGCGATAGCGACCGGGTGTGGCCCGGAGTAGCATCAGCGCCAGAACCGACGGACACCGCACGGATGCCGTCGGCAGGAAGGCGGAGACGCGATGGAGAACGCTGGTGGCGGCAGCCTTCCGGAGCGGCCGGTCATCCTGGTTTCACTTGCCTCCGACACCGCCAGGGCAGCCGTGTTCGGGCAGCTCGAGCGCCGGTACGGTTCCGACTACCGTGTGGTGTCTGCCGCGGGGCGCGAGGCGGCCCGCGCAGCGTTGACTGACGCTTTCGAGCGGGGCGAACGCATGGCGCTGCTGCTCGCCGACGAGTCGCAGGTATCCGAGGCGGTGACGATTTTCGATGAGGCGAGGCTGCGGTTTCCGGATGTTCGACGCGGCCTGGTCATCGAGTGGGGCTCGTGGTCGGACCCGGCCACGTCGGAGACGGTGCTCCGCCTGATGGCATCCAACCAGATCGACTATTACGTGGTGCGGCCCAGGCACGCACCCGACGAGAGTTTCCATCGCAGCATCACCGAGTTCCTGCTGGAGTGGAACCGGTCGGCCGGCATGCATCCCCTCGCGGTAGTTGTCCTCGGCGATGACGACCAGCCCCGCACCCACGCTCTGCGCGCGTATCTGGCACGCAACGCCATCCCGCACCGTCACGTCGCACCCGCATCAGAGGAGGGTCGCCGGCTGCTGGACGAAACCGCTGCCCGCTATGAGGGGCGGCCGCTCGTTCGCTTGGTGGACGGACGATTGCTGGCTGACCCCGATCTGACGGAGGTGGCTGCGGCGGCGGGGCTGTCGACCTCCCTGCCGCAGGGGGCAGTGGATGTGGCGATTGTCGGCGCGGGGCCGGCGGGCCTCGCTGCTGCGGTGTATGCCTCATCGGAGGGATTGTCGACGCTGGTGGTGGAGCGGTATGCGATCGGCGGGCAGGCCGGGTCGAGTTCGCTGATCCGCAACTACCTGGGCTTTTCGCGTGGGGTGTCCGGATCCGAGCTGTCCCAGCGCGCGTATCAGCAGGCGTGGGTTTTCGGGGCCAGGTTCGCCCACACCCGGGAGGTGATCGCCCTGCAGCTCGCCGATGACGGTTTCCGGCTCACGGTTTGGCCCGGTGAGGAGGTCAGTGCACGGTCGGTGGTGCTGGCTTCCGGGGTGTCCTACCGTCGGCTGGATTTGGGTGAACTCAACGCGTTCGTCGGCACGGCGGTGTTCTACGGCGCCTCCTCGGTGGAGGCGAAGGCGCAGACCGGCCGGGTCGTGCACGTGGTGGGTGGTGGCAATTCGGCTGGGCAGGCGGCGCTGCACTTGTCCAGATATGCCAAGTCGGTCTCCTTGATCGTTCGAGGTGCCCTGTCGGCCAGCATGTCGCAGTACCTGATCGACCAGTTGCAGGCCGCCGGGGTGCAGGTTCTCTCCGGTAAGAAGGTGGTCGGCGGCTCCGGCTCGCCGCTTCGTCTGGAGGTCATCGTGCTGCGAGATCGCACCACCGGCGAGGATGTCACGGTGCCCAGCGACGCCCTGTTCATCACCATCGGCAGCGCCCCGCACACGGAGTGGTTGCCGGATGCCGTGCTGCGCGACCGGTGGGGTTCGGTGATCACCGGCAATGACGTCATCGCGGAGGGTGGCAAGCGCGCCTGGCCGCACGAGCGGTCGCCCGGGCCGCTGGAGTCGTCGGTTCCCGGCTTCTTCGCGGTCGGTGACGTTCGTCGGGGCTCGGTGAAGCGGGTGGCGTCCGCCGTTGGTGAGGGTTCGGTGGTGGTGTCCGCGGTGCACGCGTTCCTCGCCGAGTCGCGGCGGCGTCTCCAATGAGGCGGCGTCGCGCATCCTGACCGTCCAGTTGGAGTCCGGAGGTGTGTGCGCCAGCGACGGCCGGGCGCAGGATTGCGTTGGCGAGATCGGTGGACCGGTGATCGCGTTTCCGGTGTTCGATGTGGTGCTTCCGCCCAGGCAGGCGACCGGGGCAGAATCGACCCATGGAACTCTCGCCGGCTGATCCCATCGCCCCGATGCTCGCGAAGGCGATCTCCGATGTGCCCGAACCGGAGAGCGTCACCGGCGGCCTCAGCTACGAGCCGAAGTGGGACGGGTTCCGCGCCATCGTCTACTTCGACGGCACCGACACGGAGATCGGCAGTCGGGGCTCCAAGTTGCTGACCCGCTATTTTCCGGAACTGACGGATGCCTGCGCCCGGCTCCTCCCAGGGCCGTGCGTCCTCGACGGCGAGATCGTCGTGCGCACCGGCGATGCAGGGAATGAACGCCTCGACTGGGAAGCACTCTCGCAGCGGATCCACCCCGCCGAGAGCCGCATCCGCAGGCTGGCCACCGAGACCCCGGCCGCGTTCGTCGCCTTCGACCTCCTCGCACTGGGTGACGAGAATCTGCTCGGCTCACCGTTCGCGGTGCGACGGGCGAAACTGGGGGCGTTCGCCGCAGGCCTGCCCGCCCCGATCCACCTCAGCCAGACCACGACGGATGTCGACCTCGCGCGCCGCTGGCTGGTCGAGTTCGAGGGTGCCGGGCTCGACGGCGTGGTCGCCAAGCCGCTCGCGGCGCCATACTCCCCCGGTAAGCGCGTGATGCTGAAGGTCAAGCACCGTCGCACTGCGGATGTCGTCCTGCTGGGCTACCGGGTGCACAAGAGCGGGAACGGCGTCGGCTCCCTGCTGCTCGGGCTTTACGACGCCGACGGCAACCTCCGCAACGTCGGAGGTGCATCCGCCTTCAGCGACACGAAGCGCCTGGAACTGGTCGACGAGCTGGAGCCCCTGGCACAGCGAGGCGACTCAGGCGAGTTGGTGACCGGCGAGAGCGAGCGCAGCCGCTTCTCCGCCGGTAAGGACATGTCATTCGTGAAGCTGGAACCGAGCCGGGTGGCCGAGGTTCGGTACGACCAGATGGAAGGGTCGCGTTTTCGCCACACTGTGCAATTCGAGCGCTGGCGCCCGGATCGGGATGCCCGCTCCTGCACCTTCGAGCAGCTCGAGATTCCGGTTGCCTACGACCTGGACCGGGTGCTGATCTAGCCAGGCTCAGGATGCTGGGAGCTGAATCGTCTCTCCTGTTGCCCAGGACCGCTGCGCCGCCAGCGCGAGCCGGAGCGCCTGGATGGCAGCGTCAGTCGGGCACTCTCGCGGCTCGACCCCGTTGCGCACACAGGCGAGGAAGTATGCCGCCTGCGTCGTGTACGGCGAGTCCTCGGTCACCGCGGGATACCGGAAAGCGCTGGTCGCGCGAGACCCGGTCACTTCGAGTGAGCTGCTGAACGGATAATCGTCGGGCATCTGAGTGCAGGTGATGACTCTTCCTGTTCCGGAATCGTATTCGACCGTGGTCTCAATGAATCCGGGCATTCCCCCGGGCAGCGCCGTGACGGCCAATGGGGTGCCGAGGAATAGATTGAGTTGATCGAAATCGTGGATCGCAAAATCCACCAACGGGCCACCTGAGCGGTTGGGGTCGGTGATCCAGGACGCCGACTGTGGGGCTGAGGAGAGTCTGCTGGCGGTGACCGAGCGCACCGCGCCCAGATCGCCGGCCTCCCACTCCTGGCGGAGCCGCTGATAGCCGTCGAAGAAGCGGACGACGTGGGCGACCATGAGCAGCCCGGAGCTGGCATCCGCGGCCGCCGCGATCGCGAACGCATCCGGAATGGTCAACGCGATCGGTTTCTCCAGCAGCACGTTCTTGCCTGCGCCGAGGGCACGGATCGCGATCTCGGCATGGCTGGGAGTCGGCGTGCACACCGACACGATGTCTATCGCGTCATCGTCGAGCACCTCGCCGAGGTTGCTGACCATTCGAGCCTCCGATGCCCCGGGCAGGGGTGCTCCCGGTCGCGGAGTGCACACGTAGCCGATGCGCTCCCCCAGCGCCGCCCAGGCCGCCGCGTGGGTTCGTCCCATCGAGCCTTGCCCGATGATGGCTGTGCCGGTGATGCTCAGACCAGGGTCTCGTTGACGACGGATGCGTCGAACAGGTGGTCGAGGATCAGCCGTCCGGCGCCGATCACGCCACCGCGCCGGCCGGGCCGCGACACCGTCAACTCGAGCTCGTCGGTCGCCATCGGCAGGCATTCGGTGTAGATCGCGGAACGCAGGCCGGCCACGAATGCGTCCGCCTCGCTCAGGTGTCCACCGATCACCAGCCTCCCCGGGTTGAAGACGTTGACGATAGTCGCGAGCACCCCTCCCGTGCGACTCCCCGCTTCGCGCAGGCTCTGGGTGGCCAGCGGGTGCCCGTTCTGCGCGAGCTCGAGCACAGCCGAGATATCCGCCACGTCGAGTCCGGTCGCGCGGAGGCTCGCGACGATGGCGGCACCGCCGGCGACGGCATCCAGGCATCCGCTGCGCCCGCAGGAGCAGGGGGTTTGAGGCCCGCCGGACACTGTCACGTGGCTGATGTCACCGGCAACTCCGTTGTGACCTCGATGCAATGCTCCGGATGCCACGACGCCGCAGCCAATACTGGATCCGGCCTTGACGAACACGAAGTGCCTGGCGTCGTCCCCCAGCAACTCGAGTTCCCCGAGTGCCATCAGGTTGGCATCGTTGTCGGCCAGGCATGGCACGCCACTGAGTTCACCGAGCTCTGCCCCCACGTCGAGGCCGTTCCACCCAGGCATCCGCGACGGTGAGACCAGTCGACGCCCCGGGGAGTCCACCGGTCCCGGGAGGCCGATGCCGATACCACGGAGGCCCTGCCCGTTTCGTCCGGCCTCCGAGACCAGGGTGCGGCCCACCTCGGCCACCCACGCGAGCACACGCTGTGGCCCCTGGGCGATGTCCATGCCGAGTTGGCGTTCCTGAATGAGGCCGCCGGCCATGTCGAACAATGCGAAGGTGGCATGCCTGGCTCCCAGATCGACCGCGAGCACGCAGCCGGTGTCGGGGTTGACCTCGAGGTGACGCGGCGGTCGGCCGCCGTTGGAGCTGCCATTCCCGGTTTCCCGCAAGTAGCCGTTTCGAATGAGGGAATCCACCCGGGTGGCCACGGTCGATGGGGCGAGCCCCGCGACCCGCGCGATGTCCGCCCGGGAGGAGTAACCGCCGGAGCGAACGAGGTTGAGGATTCCCCCCGGAGAGGAATCATGCGACGGGACGAGGGTGGAGGTCATCATTGGCCAATCAGTAGTTCCAGTGCTTGACCCTACTGTACTCACTTTATTTGTTTTCGAATCAAGTTAGTCCACAATTTCACATAAGCTCCTTGACTTAGTACGATGACGGGAATTGTTCAGTCGACGACGATGTGAGGGCGACATGGGTGCAGCACCTGGCGACGAAACGAGTGGCGCGAACCAGGCGCCCTCCGACCGGCCGATGGTGGCGCTGTCGTCGGTGAACAAGCATTTCGGCGAGTTGCATGTGCTGCGCGACATCAACCTCGACGTGCGCCATCAGGAAGTCGTCGTGGTCGTCGGCCCGTCCGGCTCCGGGAAGTCGACCCTGTGCCGGGCGATCAACCGTCTCGAGCCTGTCGACTCCGGCAGCATCACGATCGACGGCAACCCCCTCCCGCGCGAAGGCGCGGCCCTCGCCGACCTCCGCGCCGATGTGGGGATGGTCTTCCAGTCCTTCAACCTGTTCGCCCACCGGACGATACTGGCCAACGTGACGCTCGCCCCGATGAAGGTGCGGAAGCTGGGGAAGGCGCGGGCAGAGTCCGAGGCGATGGCCCTGCTCGAACGAGTCGGCATTGCCGAGAAGGCGAACCACTTTCCCGCCGAATTGTCCGGCGGACAGCAGCAACGGGCCGCCATCGCCCGCGCCCTGGCGATGAACCCCAAGGTCATGTTGTTCGACGAACCGACCTCCGCCCTGGACCCGGAAATGGTCAGCGAAGTCCTCGACGTGATGGTGTCGCTGGCAGCCGAGGGGATGACCATGGTCGTGGTCACCCACGAGATGGGCTTTGCCCGCCGTGCAGCCGACCGGGTCGTGTTCATGGACGCTGGCCAGATCGTGGAGCAGAACACTCCGACTGCATTCTTTGACTCACCCCAGACCGAGCGTGCCCGCTCGTTCCTGTCCTCCGTGCTTTCCCACTGACGGGCTATCGCTGAGACCGGAGCGTTCGTATCCCACGACGGTCACCCACCCAAGAGAAGAATAGGAAGAACATGTCAGCATCAACCCCCCTGCGCAGGAAGACCGTGCTTGCCGGCGCCGCACTCGCGGCGTTCGCTCTCGCCCTCACCGCGTGTTCAACTGGCAGCGCCAACGTTCCCGGCGGCTCGTCTGACGACACCGGAAGCGAGGCATCGCTGTTCGCCGGCGCCCCGGTCGCGTCCGATGACCTGATCCTGCCCGGCTCAACCATGGAGAAGATCAAGGAACGCGGCCACCTCATCGTCGGAGAGGCGCTCGATGCCCCGCTGCTCTCGCAGCAGGACCCGACCAACCCTGACAGCGTGACCGGCTTCGACGCCGATCTGGCCAAGCTTCTCGCGATCTACATCCTCGGCGAGCCCAACGTCGAGATCGTTCCGCCGGCTTCGGAGACCCGGGAGGCCCTCCTCGCCAACGGCACCGTCGACGTCGTGTTCAACACCTACACGATCACCGAGGAGCGGGCAGAGCAGATCTCGTTCGCGGGGCCGTACTTCAGCTCCGGCCTGGCGGTCGCGGTGAAGGCAGACAACGAAGACATCAAGGGAATCGACGACCTGGGTGACAAGACCGTCATCGTCGGCGCCAACACGCCAGCCGTCCTCGCCGTTCCCGAGGAGCAGCCGACCGCCACCCTGGTCGACTTCGCCACCGATCCCCAGGCCGTGCAGGCACTGCTTCAGGGCCGCGGAGACGCCTACGTACAGGACTACACCCTGCTCGCCAGCCACGCGGAGTCCAACGACGACCTGAAGGTTGTCGGCCAGCCGTTCACCAGTGAGCCCTACGGAATCGGCCTCGGCCACGGCGATGCCGATTTCAAGGAGTTCATCAACAACTGGCTCCTGGAGATCCAGGAGAGCGGCCACTGGGGCGATGTGTGGACGACCTCCCTCGGTACCGTCGTAGAGTCCGACGTCCCGACCCCGCCGACCATCGGCTCGGTCCCCGGGTCCTAACTCCCAGGCAGCGCCAGCGAACGGCATCCAATGAATTTTCTGAGTGAGAACCTCGGGCTCCTGCTCCAGGCTCTCGGCACAACGGTCATGATGGCCGTGGTCGCCGGCATCGGCTCCCTGATCCTCGGGGTGCTGGTGACGGTGGCCAGAGTGAGTCCCATCCCGATCCTGCGATGGGCAGCATTCTGCTACACCCAGTTCTTCATCAACGTGCCGTTGCTGGCGCTGCTCATCCTGGCCGTATTCGCACTGCCGGATGCCGGCCTGATTCTTCCCCTGGCACCGACCGCGATCCTCGTGCTCACCGTGTACGAGGCAGCCTACGTCGCCGAGGCCGTCCGCAGCGGAGTGAACACGGTCGGCGTCGGCCAGGTCGAGGCCGGACGAGCACTCGGACTCTCCCTCGGCCAGTCGTTCCGCTTCATCGTGATTCCCCAGGCGCTGCGCGCCGTCGTGCAACCGCTGGGCAACGTCATGATCGCCCTGGCCATGAACACGGCGTTGGCCGCGGCCGTCGGTGTGGTGGAGCTCACCTCACGAGCCAACAAGGTCAACCTGGTCTACGCGCAGCCCATCGAGATCTTCACTACCACCGGTCTCGTCTACATGGCGATCGCGTTGATCATCGGCCTCGGTGCAGGCTGGATCGAGAAGAGGGTGGCGATAGTCCGATGACACGCAAGAATCAATCAAGCTTCCTCTACGAGACGCCCGGACCCCGTGGCAGGCGCAACATCCGCATCGGAACGGCCATCAGCGTGGTCGCACTCGGCGGGATGCTGGGACTCGGCCTGTGGCGGTTCGGCTCCCATGGCCAGCTCGACGCCGACAAGTGGTTGCCGTTCGCCGACTGGGCGATCTGGCAGTACCTCCTGGTCGGTCTGGGCGGCACCCTCACCGCGGCGGCGGTAGTCGCAGCGCTGGGCTCGGTCTTCGGCGTCGTCCTCGCCCTGGGCCGCCTCAGCAAGGTCCGCGTTATCCGTTGGCTTGCCACCGGTTACATCGAAGTTGCCCGCACCATTCCCGTACTGCTCCTCATCTACATGATGCTGTTCGGCCTGCCGCAACTCGGCATCAACTTCCCCACCCTGTGGAAGCTGGTGATCCCGCTCACCATCGCGAACGCCGCCGTGTTCGCCGAGATTGTCCGCGCCGGCATCCTGAGCCTGCCGAACGGACAGTCGGAGGCAGCGTTGAGCCTCGGCCTGCGCCCCCACCAGACCATGCGCCTGGTGGTCCTCCCCCAGGCCATCCGCAATGTCCTGCCGTCACTGGTGAGCCAGCTGGTCAGCCTGATCAAGGACACGTCGCTGGGCTTCATCGTCGCGTTCACCGAGTTGCTTTATCGCGGGCAGGTGCTCTCGACGTTCAATCACCTGCTCATCCAAACGTTCCTGGTCGTCACTCTCATCTACCTGGTCTTCAACGGAAGCCTGACGGCGCTGGCCTCCAGGCTGCAGAAGCCCGGTCGCCGACGTTCCCCGATCCCGCTATCGCTCACCGCGCTGGCCGGGCCCATCGATACCTTCCAGAAGGAACCCCGTGCCTGATCTGCAAACCGCCAGTCCCGCCTCAGCCGACCTCGCCGAACTGGCGGTGGTTCGCCGATCAGGCCTCATCGAGAGCCGGCATTTCGGCTCCCTCGTCGCCCTGGACTCGAGCGGCGCAGCCGTTCTCGAATTGGGGGCGACGGACCAGGTCATCCTTCCGCGCTCGACGGTGAAGCCGCTCCAGGCTCTGGCCTGCCTCACCGCCGGCGCGCCGCTCTCCGGTGAGGAGCTCGCCATTGCGTCCGGCAGCCACACCGGCCAGGACGAGCACCTGCGGGTGGTGGATTCCATCCTCGACCGTGCCGGACTCGACCGGCATGCCCTCGGATGCCCGGTCGACCGACCGGAAGACGAGGCCACCTTCGAGGCGATGCTCCGTTCCGGAGAGACCCGCAACACCGCCCGGATGAACTGTTCTGGCAAGCACGCCGCCATGCTGCTGGCCTGCGCGGTCAACGGCTGGAGCACCACCGACTACCTATCTGCCGACCATCCTCTGCAGAAGCACATCGAGCAGACCATGGCAGAGCTGACCGGCGTCGCCGTCACGCACGTGGCTGTCGACGGTTGTGGTGCTCCGCTCTTCGGCACCACTGTCCGGGGCGTCGCCGCCGCCTTCAGGTCGTTGGTCACTGCGCCGCCGGAGGAACCGGCCTGGGTCGTCGCGGAGGCCATGCGCGCACACCCGTTCTACGTTGGCGGCAGCGGTCAGGCGAACACCGAGTTGATGCGTTCCCTTCCCGGTGTGCTGGCGAAGGGCGGCGCCGAGGGAGTAATCGGCGTGGCAGCGCCCGACGGCTCATCAGTGTCGATGAAGATCATCGATGGGAGCCCTCGTGCCACCACCCTGATCGCGCTGCACGTGCTCGAGTTCCTCGGCACTCCGATCGAAGGCGCACACGCGCTCAAGGACCTCCCGGTGCTCGGGGGCGCCGCCCGGGTCGGCGAGATCGATGCCGGCCATGACCTGTCGGAAGCCATCACGGCTGGCGGCGACGCGTGACCCTGCTCGAAATCTGTCTCGACGACATCGAGGGCGCTGCCACCGCGGAGTCCCATGGCGCCGGTCGCATCGAGCTGTGCGCCAACCTCAGCGAGGGTGGCACCACTCCGAGTATCGGCACGGTGAAGGCGGTGCTCGGCTCGGTCAGCACCATCGGCGTGCAGGTGCTGATCCGCCAGCGACCAGGGGACTTCGTCTTCTCACCGGCGGAGGTCACGGCCATGTGCGCCGACATCGAAGCGATCCGCGCGCTGGAGAAGCCGGCATCGGTCACGGTCGGATTCGTCATCGGCGCCCTGGACACCGACAACACGATTGACGTCGAGGCGACCAGGCGGATGCTTGGCGCCTGTGGCGATGCACCGGTCACCTTCCACAAGGCCTTCGACCACACCCCGGACCTGGACGTCTCATTTGAGACCCTGGTCTCCCTCGGCATCCCTCGGGTACTCACCTCGGGAGGCCCGGGCACGGCGCTCGACGGGGCAGAGAACCTGGCGGCCCTGGTGGCGCGGTCCGCGGGCCGGGTCATCATCCTGGCGGCCGGCGGCATCCGCGCACACAACGTTGCCCGGATACTCGCCGTAACCGGCGTGCCCGAAGTGCACCTGCGAGCTGGCGAACCGGTGCAGCGTCGCGGCAGCGGCCAGCCGACCGCCTACGAGACAGCGAACAGGGCTGCTACCTCCGCAGCGGTCATCGACGACGTGCTGGCACAGCTCGGCCGGACGCTATCCGATGATTGAGCCGGTTGTCCTGGCGGTCGATCTCGGGGGCTCGAGCATGAAGGGCGCCGTTGTCACGGTGGGTGGGCTGACTGTCGGCGGCGAGACCAGGCGCACCCCAGGCAGCGCGATCGTCGACGCCCTGGTTGACTTGCTGCGGGAGCTCCGGTCGAATGCCGAAGCTCTCGGGCACACCGTCATCGGCGCCGGAGTCGTCACCCCCGGCATCGTCAACGAGGACACCGGTGTCGTGCTTTACGCCTCCAACCTCGACTGGCGCGACCTGCCGCTGCTCGACATCCTGCAGTCCCACTTCCCGTTCCCGGTAGCCGTAGGACATGACGTGCGCGCCGCCGGACGTGCTGAGCATCTCCTCGGTGCTGCCCGCGGCGCAGCCGACTTCGTGCTGCTCCCCATCGGTACCGGCGTCGCCGCTGCCCTGATCACCGATTCCACGACCGTCACCGGAGCCACTGGTGCAGCCGGTGAAGTCGGCCACATCCCGGTCGTTCCCGGAGGGGAGCTCTGCACCTGCGGGCAGCGTGGCTGCCTGGAGGTCTACGTGTCAGGCGCCGGCCTGTCCAGGCGCTACCGCCAGCGCACCGGGCGCGAACTCTCAGCTCAGCAGATCGTGCAGTTGCTGGGCACAGACAGTGCAGCAGACGAGGTGTGGCACGACGCCGTGCGGGTGCTGGCCCAGGGGCTTGCCATCATGACCTTGATGCTCGACCCGCGGATCATCGTCCTGGGCGGCGGATTCTCGAACGCCGGGGAGGTGCTGCTCAGTCCCGTACGCGCCGCCCTGAAGGGCGGGCTCACCTGGCGGGACACGCCGGAGGTCGTGCTGTCAGAACTGGGCGGTGAGGCCGGGCGGATTGGCGCGGCGATCCTCGCTGTCCAGGCCGCCGGCGAGGGAGCCGTCGTCGGACGGTGGTCGTCGGCGAGCCTCGCACACGCTACGACGTGATTGTCGGCGATCGTGGCCGCCGGGATGCGACCACCGGTCAGGCGGCAGTCGCCGCAGCCGGCGCCAGCGCAGCCCAGTATTCGAGAGCGACACCGACCCAGCCGCAACCCTCGCCCTGGCACTCGAAGACGACGGTCGGCTCTTCGGCCTCACTCCACAGGGCGAGCCCGCCGCTGACCGTTTCGGCCGCGCACTCCGGGCAGTTCGTGATCTCCATGCCTCAAGGGTAGGGCGAGCATCCGACATCGCCGCGATTGCACCGGCGGGTCGCTCCTGGCCGCTGTGTCACGACTTTTTTGCCCGGCTGGGCTGCACCCGCGGCGGCTCCCCCGGCATCTTCGGATAGTCGGGCGGGAACGGCAATTCGCCGAGCCCGGCAGCCAGGTCGCGTTCCCACCAGCCAAGCAGTGCGTCGATGGTTCCGGGCTCATCCTGCAGCTTCGCCCAGGGGTCGCCGACCGTCCTCAGCCTCTCCGGCATGGTCAGCACGGTGTGCTCGGTGGGGTCGGTGTTCTCCAGCTCGTCCCAGCTCAAGGGGCACGACACCGGCGCATGCGACAGCGCCCGCGGGCTGTACGCTCCGGCCATGGTGCGGTCGCGATTTGCCTGGTTGAAGTCGGCGAAGACCTTCTTGCCGCGCTCTTCCTTCCACCAACTCGTCGTGACGGCGTCGGGCATCCGCCGCTCCAGTTCGCGGGATACTGCAATGACGGCGTGCCGCACGTCCAGGAACTCCCGCACCGGCTCGATCGGCGCGAACACGTGCAGCCCGCGGTTGCCGGATGTCTTGACGAACGCTTCCAGGCCGGCTTCCTCCAAAACCTTCCGCAGCTCGAGCGCCGCCGGGATCGCGTCGTCGAAGTCGGTGCCCGGCTGGGGGTCGAGGTCGATGCGCAACTGGTTCGGATTGTCGGAGTTGCCTGCCCTGGATGGCCACGGGTGGAAGACGATGGTGTTCATCTGCACCGCCCACACGGCCGCCGCCGGCTCGTTGATGACGAGCTGAGGATGCGCCCGGCCACTCGGATAGGTGACGGTCACCGCCCCCACGTACTCCGGTGCGCCGCGTGGCGGGTTCTTGGAGAAGAACTGCTCACCGTCGATGCCCTCGGAGAACCGCTGCAGCGACACCGGTCGATCGCCGTTGGCCGCCAGGAACGCGTCCCCCACGTCGCTAATGTATCTGGCCAGGTCGAGCTTGGTAATTCCTAGGTCCGGCCAGAGAACGCGTGACGGGCTGGAGATCCGCACATCGCGCACGCCGTGAGGTCCATTCACCTGGAGCATTTCCGCTTCGCTGGCCATACGCCAACGCTACCCGCGAGCGGCTTCGGGCGCGGGGTTGCCCGTGCGCCATCCGCCTCAGGCCGAGTTGGGCGTCACGACGGCCCGACCAGACAGCGCCCCGTCCTCGAGCTTCCGGTACGCCTCGAGGGCGTCGTCCATCGCGAATCGCTCGATATCCGGCCGGATCTGCCCCGCCTGGAACATCGCCACCACCTCGTGCAGGTCTTCGATGGTGCCCCAGTAGGTGTTGGTGATCATCGACTCGAACGGGGTCGAGAAGAAGGACCACTCGGTGACGCCGCCAGCGATACCGACCACGGTCAACCGCCCGCCCTGGGCCATTGACCCCTGGGCCGCTTTGATGGTGGGTGTCGCACCAACGAAGTCGAATGCGGCGTCCACTCCTCTTCCTCCGGTGATCTCCCTGATCGCCTCGACCTGGTCGGGGCCGCCGGCAACCGTGACCGCCCCGTCCTTCTCCGCCCGTCTCATCGCGTCCTCCTTGATGTCGGTGGCGATGATGGTGGCGCCGGTGAGAGCGGCCAGAATCTGCACGCCGATCTGCCCCAGTCCGCCCACTCCGATGACGAGCGCGAACCGCCCGCCTCCGGCCAAGTTGGGCAGGGATTTTTTGATCGCATGGTAGGGGGTGAGCCCGGCGTCACTCAGCGGCGCGGCCTCGACCGGATCGGAGTCGCCCAGGGCGACCAGGTTCCGTGCCGGGACGACGACGTACTCCGCCATCCCACCGTCGCGCCCCAGGCCGACGCCCAGGTAGGGCATGCTGGCCGCGTTCTCGCAGTAGGTGTCCTGCCCCCGGGAACAGGCCTTGCAGCGGCCGCATCCGATCGGGCCGTACACCAGATGAGCGTCCCCGGTCCTGAACCCGTGGACCCCCGGACCGATCTCCTCGATCCAGCCGGCGTTCTCATGGCCGAGGGTGAACGCTGGTTTCAAGGATCCCGGGGCACCCTCCTCGAATTCCTTGTAGATGGCGACGTCAGAGTGACAGGCTCCCGCGCCGGCAACCCGCAGCAGCACTTCACCCGGGCCTGGTTGCGGCCGTTCCACCTCCTCGATCGTCGGGAACGTCTGATAATCGTTGAAGACAACGGCACGCATGGCAGTTTTTCCTTTTGTGTGGGATCGGTACGCGTTTTTCACGCTACTCCCGTGCGCCGGCCACCTGCCGATGTTGTGCCTAATCCTCAGGGTCGACGTTCGCGTCGGCCCCCATCGTCTTCTCCGCCTCCTGCGGGGGGGGAGGGGGCGGCGACCCTCGCGGTGGTCCGAACTGGACGCGTCCAGCCCGCGGGCGCACAGCCGAACGCTCGGCAAGTATGGAGGAACCACGCTTAACGTGTGATGCCAAACCCGGTTCGATGGAGGCGTGCGATGCGTGCAATGGTGTACCGCGGCCCGTACAAAGTGCGGGTCGAAGATAAGGATGTTCCCCTCATCGAGCATCCCAACGACGCGATTGTGCGGGTCACCCGTGCCGCGATCTGCGGCAGCGACCTGCACCTGTACCACGGCATGATTCCTGACACCCGGGTGGGCGCGACGTTCGGCCACGAGTTCATCGGAGTGGTGCACGATGTGGGGTCGTCAGTACAGAACCTGAAGCGCGGCGACCGGGTGATGGTCCCGTTCAACGTCTACTGCGGCTCATGCTATTTCTGTGCACGCGGCCTCTACTCGAATTGCCACAACGTGAACCCCAACGCCACGGCGATCGGCGGCATCTACGGCTACTCCCACTCCTGCGGAGGCTATGACGGAGGCCAGTCGGAGTTCGTGCGAGTGCCGTTCGCCGACGTCGGTCCGAGCGTCATTCCAGAGTGGATGGACGACGATGACGCCCTTATGCTCACCGACGCGCTGCCCACCGGCTATTTTGGCGCACAACTCGGGGACATCGTTGAAGGAGATACCGTCGTCGTTTTCGGGGCGGGCCCGGTGGGCCTGTACGCTGCCAGGTCGGCGTGGCTAATGGGAGCCGGGCGGGTGATCTCGATCGACCACCTGGACTACCGGCTGGAGAAGGCGCGCACCTTCGCCCATGCGGAAACCCTCAACTTCAACAACCACAACGACATCGTCATGCAGGTGAAGATGGCCACCGAATACCTGGGGGCGGATGTTGCCATCGACGCGGTCGGTGCCGAGGCTGATGGCAACCTCACCCAGCACATCACCTCGGCGAAGCTGAAATTGCAGGGCGGCTCCCCGATTGCGCTGAACTGGGCCATCGACTCGGTGCGCAAGGGTGGCAATGTCTCAGTGGTCGGCGCCTATGGTCCGATGTTCTCTGCGGTGAAATTCGGCGACGCCATGAATAAGGGCCTCACCCTGCGGATGAACCAGTGCCCGGTGAAACGGCAGTGGCCGCGCCTGTTCGAGCATATCAGGAGCGGCTACCTGAAGCCCAGCGACATCATCACCCACCGCATCCCTCTAGACGACATCGCCGAGGGATACCACATGTTCTCGGCCAAGCTGGATGACTGCATCAAACCGGTTATCGTGCCGGCCGCAGCTTAGGAAGGAGATGGCAATGCTGCCGTACACCGCGCACAAGCCGGCACACACCGAGTCCAGTGAGCAGTTGAGGGCGAGGATCCCCGGCTTGGGCGCCGACCTCGACCCGAAGGACCGGCCTTCGGTACCGAAGGAGCGGTTCGACCCCGCAGCCAGCGGAGCGCATTGGGAATTCCCCGAGCGCCAGAAGGAGAAGCATCCCAGGGAGCGCTCGATCGAACACCGCCAACTGACCCCGGTGTTCGGTACGACGATCCCGACCAAGGGGCTCTCCGGGGTTCTGCGCAGGCTGTCCTACGCCCGATACGGCGAGGGCCGGGCCGCGCACTGGCTCATCCTCATCGCCGCCGACCGGATCGACGCGATCGAGAGCCACCTCCGGTCATTCGGCACCGCAAACCCGGATGACCCGATCACCCAGAGCGGGGTGCTGAGCGAGCGCCGACGGCACGGCATCTCGTCGCGATTCGGACGGGGACGGGCCGACCTGAAGCACGGCTGGCTCGACCCGCTCATCATTCTCGGCCCGTGGCTAATCGCCGGGGTCGCCGCTGTCAAGGTCGGTCGGATGCTGCTGCGCCGCCACTGACTCGCACCGGTGAGGCGTGGCTCAGGTCATTCCCGGTCGAGCGCCTCCGGAACAGAATTGAGCCACGCCTCCCGCGCCCCATCGGTCGGTGCGGCAGGCAGGTTTCCCTGGCCATCCGGCTCAGGGATGGCTGCCAGCAGCGACCGGGTGTACGGGTGCCTGGGGTCGCTCCACACCTTGTCGGTGACCCCGGATTCGACGACCTTCCCGCGATACATGACGACAGTGCGGTCCGCGATGAGTCGCACGACCGCGAGGTCGTGGGAGATGAACAGCAGCCCGGCGCCGGTCTCCAGCGCAAGGGTGCGCATCATCGCAGCCACGGATGCCTGGCTCGATGCGTCGAGCGCCGAGATCGGTTCGTCGGCGACCAGCAGATCCGGGCGGGCCGCCAGCGCCCTGGCGATCGCGATGCGCTGCCGCTGTCCGCCCGAGAACGAGTGGGGATAGCGAGAAGCCATCTCGGCAGGAAGCCCGACGCGTTCCAGCCACTCCCCTGGCTTCGAATCCGGCTCGCCACGGCGCCTGCCTGCTGAGATTCCTTCTGCGATCTGGGCTCCCACCCGGATACGCGGGTTCAGCGACGAGTTCGGGTCCTGGAACACCATCTGCATCGACGTGAACTCGTCGCGGCGCTTCCGGAGGCCGAGCGCCGGCACCGGGCGGTCCCGATAACGAACTGAGCCTTCGCGTGGGGTTTCCATGCCGACAACAGCCCGGGCCAGGCTGGACTTGCCGCATCCGCTCTCACCGACCAGCGCCACCACCTCACCGGGCTCGATGCCCAGCGAAACGCCGTCGACGGCGCGCACCAGGGTCGTGCCGTGGTACTCGATGACGAGGTCTTCTACTGTCAGCAGGCTCATGTCGGCTCCCCCTTTGCACCCTGAGCACCAGGCAGCGCCGCCAGCAGTTCGCGAGTGTATTCGTGTTGTGGCGCGGTGAACAGCTGCTCGCGGGAGGCTGCTTCGACAATGCGCCCGAATCTCATCACGGCGACGTCATCGGCGATGGCGCTCATGACACCGAGGTCGTGGGTGACCAGCAGCACTGCCAATCGACGCTCAATGGCCAGGTCTCGCAGCAACTGCAGGATGCCCGCCTGCACGGTGACGTCGAGGGCGGTTGTCGGTTCGTCGGCGAGCAGCACATCCGGGTCGCAGGCCAGGGCGATTGCGATCGCAATTCGCTGGCGCTGGCCACCGGAGAACTGGTGCGGATACCTGGACAGGGCTTCCTCGGCGCCGGGTACCTGCACCCGCTCGAGCAGCTCGATCGCGTGAGCGCGGGCCTTCTTCTTGTCGTATCCCAGGTGGCGGCGCACATGGTCGGTCAACTGGGCGCCAACCCGGATCTGCGGATGGAGGCTGGAGGATGGGTCCTGGAAGATCATGGCGACGCGGCGGCCGCGGATGGCCCGGAGCTCGCGGAGCGGGAGTCCGATGAGTTCCGTCTCCCCGAGACGCATCGACCCGCCGACCACCGCGTTCGCCGGGAGCAGCCCGAGCACGGCCAGGGACGAGACCGTCTTGCCCGATCCGGATTCCCCGGCCAGGCCCTGGATGCGGCCGGCCCGCAGGTCGAGTGAGATTCCGCCCACGATCTGCTTCGGTGCCTTGCGGTCGCCGATCGCAATCGTCAGGTCGCGGATGGAGAGTGCGACGTCGCTCATGCGTTCACCTCCGTCCGGCTGAGGGCAGAAGTGGGGTCGAAGATGTCGCGCAGCGAGTCACCGATGAAGTTGAAGGCCATGACCACCGTCAGGATCGCGAGGCCGGGGAACACGCCGATCCACCAGCTGTCGAAGTTCTGCATGGCTGCCGAGATCATCGATCCCCACTCGGCCGTCGGCGGTTGGGCACCCAGACCGAGGAATGACAACCCGGACAGCAGCAGGATCGCCGTGCCGATGTCGAGGGTGGCCAACACCAGGATCGGCCCGACGATGTTCGGCGCAATGTCCACACGCAGGGACTTCGCCGGAGAAAAGCCGAGTAACCGACCGGCGGTCACATAGTTCTGCGTCCGCAGGCTGAGCACCAGGCTTCGGGTCATCCTGGCGTACTGCGGCCAGGAGACGACGACTGCGGCGATGACGGCATTCCAGAGCGACGGGCCGAGCGATGCGGCGATGACCATGGCGAGGATCACCGTGGGAAACGCCATCACCAGGTCGGTGAAGCGCATGAGCACCTCGTCGAACCATTTGCCGAAGAACCCGGCAATCGCGCCGACGACGGTACCGAACAGCATCGAGACGGCCACCAGCAGCATGGCGAGGGGAATCGTCACGCTGGCGCCCGACAGCAGCCGCGAGAACATATCGCGGCCCAGGGCATCCGTTCCCATCAGGGTATCGATGCCTGGCTCCTGCAGGCGCGGCAGGTCTTGCGCCAGCGGGTCGTACGGAAGGTAGAGCGGCGCGGTGAATGCTACGAAGATCCAGATTGCGGCGATGACCGTGCCGGTGACGCCGAGCGGGGTGACCCAGGCTTTCGGCACACGGAGTGTGAGAAATCTCATCCCAGCCTCACTCTCGGGTCGAGCACGCCGTAGAGCATGTCGACGATGAAGTTGATGACGAGGTAGATCACACCGACTACGAGTCCGACCCCCATGATGCCGGGCAGGTCGAGACTGGTCGACGACTCATAGGCGTAGGTGCCGAGCCCCGGCCAGGCGAAGACCGCCTCCACCAGCACGGTGCCGGAGAGCAGGGCGCCGAACGCGAGGCCGACGATGGTGAGGATGGGCAGCGAGGCCCCACGGAGTACGTAACCGAACAGCATCCGTGGTCCGCTGAGCCCCTTGGCACGGCCGGCGCGCACGTAGTCGGCGTCGAGCACTTCGAGCACCGACGTGCGGACGAAACGGGTGAGCAGGCCGATCGTGAAGAGCGAGAGCACGAATACCGGGAGCATCAGGTGGGCCATGGCGTCGACGAAGCTCTCCCACTGTCCGGCGAGCAGGGTGTCGACGGTGTACAGCCCGGTGACGTGGGGAGGCGGCGCGTAGATCGGCGACAGCCTGCCAGAACCCGGCGCGATGCCCAGCTGCAGGAAGAAGAGGTTGAAGCTGGTGAGTGCCATCCAGAACGTGGGAACGCTCAGCCCGACCAGCGAGATCACCCGCACCACCTGGTCGCTGATGCGACCGCGTCGGTAGGCGGCGATCGAGCCGAGTGCGACACCGACGGCCAGGCTGACGACGATGGACCCGAGTGCGACTTCGACGGTGGCCGGGACTGCCTTGAGCAGGTCCTCGGTGACGGGTTGACGCGTGTGGAGCGACGTTCCCATGTCGCCCTGGAACAGATTGCCGACATAAGTGGCGTACTGCACCGGCAGCGGCTGGTCGAGTCCGTACTTCTCCACGTAGGCGGCCACAGTTGCCGGGTTGCTCGCCGCGCCCTCGCCGAGGGCAGCCGCGATGGGGTTTCCCGGTACCAGGTTGGTGAGGGCGAACGTGACGATCGTCACGCCGAACAGCAGCAGGATGGATGTTCCGAGTCGACGGAGCAGGTACCCGGCCAGAGGGCTTCTGGCCGGGTAC
This sequence comes from Homoserinimonas sp., assembly GCA_040904805.1. Classification (GTDB taxonomy): domain Bacteria; phylum Actinomycetota; class Actinomycetes; order Actinomycetales; family Microbacteriaceae; genus RYN-87. Next base: position 35,102 of record JBBDSS010000012.1, read on the forward strand.
CTGCGCGCGACGGGGGTGGTTTCGCCCACGTGTTCGTCTGTCTTCCGTTGGGCTGCGACGCCTACTTGGCGCGCAGCTCGGCGATGTCCATGGTCCAGGTCGAGTTGTATGCGACTCCGGTGAGGAAGTCGGCCGTGGCGATGTTGGAACCAGGCACGATGAGCGGGATGAACGGCCCGGACTCCTGCATACCCTCGGCGAAGTCGCTGAATGCGCCCTCGCGCTCTTCCAGGCTGACCGCGTTGGCCGCGGCGGATGCCAGGGCGCCGATCTCCGGGTTCATCTCCGCGGTCCAGCCGGCGCGGAGGCCGACCTTGTCGCCGGCGGCGAACGGGAGGAAGTTGGCGGAGTCGGCGTAGTCCGGTCCCCAGAACCAGATGCTGAATGCTTCGCGTCCGTTGACGTACTCGTCGATCTGGGTGGTGAATGGGGCCGGGGCGAGGTCCACTGTGATGCCGGCCGCGTCAAGTTGCGACTGGATTCGCTCGGCGAGCGGCGTGAAGCTGACGCCTCCGACCGGGTAGTCGTTCGGGTATTCCAGCGTGACGGTCTCTCCGTCGTAGCCGGATGCCTCCAGCTGCTCGGTGGAACGGTCCAGATCCTGCTCGACGCCGTCGGTCAGCGCCCCGAGGAACGACGGCGGGATGACTCCGGTGGCCTGTGCTGATCCTGCTCCGGTGAGTTCGAGGAGTCCGTCGTAGTCGAGTGCGTAGCGAACGGCCTCGACGAAGTCGGGGTTCGACGTGATGCCGCTGACCTCAGGGCTCTGGTTCAGCAGCAGGAAGATCGTCTGGGCGGACGGCACCGAGGTGACCGTCACGTCGCCAGAGAGTCCGGCAACCTGGTCTCCGCTGAGGTCGACGGCTACGTGGGAGTCCCCGCCCTCGAGGTTCATCTTCTGAGTCGCGCTCTCGGAGACGCTGCGGATGACGACACGGTCGAAGTCGATCTCCTCGTCGCCGTTGTAGTTCTCATTCTCGGCCAGCACGACCTGCGTGGCGAAGTCGATGCTGTCGATGACGTAGGGGCCGGAGCCTGCCGACTCGGCGTTGAGGAACCCCTCGGCGGCATCCGTTGCGTCAGTGGTTCCGCCGTTGGCGATGACGACCTCGGAGTTGAGGATGGCGAGCGACGGGTTGGTCATCAGCGCCGGGAGCTTGAGCGACGGGGTCTCGGTGGTCAGTTCGACCGTGCGGTCGTCGACCTTGGACACCTCGATGCCGCTCATCAGGAAGTTGGCTTTGCTCTCGGTCATCCCCTTGACGCGCTCGAGGGAGAAGACCACGTCGTCCGCGGTGATCGGGCTGCCGTCCGAGAACACCCGGCCCTCATCGAGGGTGAAGGTGAAGGCCGTGGCGTCGTCGTTCTGCTCGTAGGTGGCGAGTCCGGGAACCGGGGTGCTCTCGTCGGAACCGCTGAAGTCGAGGAGCGTCTCGTAGACGGCCTTGGACACCATGTAGCCGGTCGGCACGTAGTTGCGGCCCGGGTCGCCTGTCTCGAGGGTGAACGCGGTGTCGATGACGAGGCTCGACGGGAGGTCGCTCCCGTTCGATGATCCGCTGGAACAGCCGGCAAGCGAGACCGCGGCCACCAGGCCGACGGCGATTGCAGCGACACGGTTTTTGTTGCGCAAGGGAACTGCCTCCTCATAGGTGTGGAGCTGTCCGTCATGGGTCGTACGACTTTGATAACCTCTGGACAACGTGTGTCGAGATTCGCATAGTCAGCGCAGTCTGTCCAATCATCTGCGGACAAGCCAGAAAACATGTCGGCCGGTTCATCAACGGGGAGCGAAATGTCCATAAAAGCTACGGCCACATCCCGAGACAGTGGACAAAACGGCGGCCGCCTCGATGAAACCAACCTTCGGATCCTCGCCGAGCTGCGCGAGAACGGGCGCATCTCCATGGCGGCACTGGCAGAAAAAGTCAACATCTCGCGGGCCAACGTCTATACCAGGGTCGAGGGCCTCATCGCGGATGGAGTCATCACCGGCTTCACCGCCCTGGTCGACCCGGCCAAGTCGGGCCTGGGGATCTGCGCTCTGGTCTTCGTGACCGTGCACCCGCAGGAGTGGGAGCCGTTCCGGAGGAAGATCGAGGTGATGCCGGACATCGAGTCGTGCCGCATCACCACCGGAGAGCACGATGCGATGCTCGTCATCCGCGCCCCGGAGGTCGGCGCGATCCATGACTTCGTCATCGGCGTCATCGCCGCACTCACTGAGGTGAAGTCGGTCGAGACGGTGCTGGTGCTCGACGAGGTGTTCGAGCGGCCGTTCCTGCTGCCGTCGGACCTGCCGGTGCGGGAGAACCAGAACACCCAGCTGGGCCTGACCCGCTTCACCCGGACCGGTGCGGTGCGCGCGGGGGCCGACTCCTAGGCCGAGCGGCTTCAGGCGACCTGGACGCAGACGCTTCGCCCGGGTGTTCCGTCGAGGACGAACTCCTCAACCAGCTCCAGGACGCCGTCCTCCCGGGTGCGGACGCTGGTGGAGCTGTCGCCGACGAGGGTTTCACCGGTGGTCACCAGCTCATGGACGAAGTGCTCGTTCAGTGTAGAACCGGTGCGAACACCCACGCTGTGCCCGGTCGTGACGGTGTCCCCGTAGTAGGTTCCCCAGACGATAGTCGCCCGCTCGGCGAAGTCGAATCGGGTCGGTGAGTCGCCGTCCACGCTGCTCGCGGATGACGTCTCGAGCAGGAACGATGTGGCGTCCAGCGATAGCGGGTCGCCGGACGGCGAAGGCAGCTCCCAGGCATCCGAAGGCTCGGCCTCCTGGCACACGCTCCGGTGGGCGACCCCGTCCTTCTCGAAGTCCTCGATCAGGAGCATCCGCCCGTCGGCCCCCAGCTCGATCCTGCTGGTGGCGGTTCCGAGCAGTGCCGAACCCCCGGCGCTGGGCGAATGGGCGAAGCCGATGGTGATCGAGTTGCCGTCACGGCGGCCGGCGAACCTGCCGAGCAGCACCGTGTCTCCGGTGTACTCGCCCCAGACCATGTCGCCGTCCTGGTGGTAGCGGAAGACGGAGGGCTTGTCTGCGGAGACGTCGCTGGCGGTGGAGGAGACCATGGCGAACTCCCGTCCATCGAGTGTGGATGCTGGCACGGCTGTGGTCTTGTCGCTCATGCCGACGAGTATCGCCTTGATCGTCAGGCAAGACGAAATCAGGGGCTATCGGTCTGCTCCGACCGGGACGAGAAGCGATTGCGCTGGACAAGTGGCCTTCCATGCGGCAGGCGATGCGCCGATCGTCCAAGCGCCGGCGTGACGCTAATGCTCAGCCGGAGACTCGCAGCAGGATCTTCCCGATGTGAGCCGACTCCATGCGCTCGTGCGCCGCACTGGCCTCATCGAGTCCGAACACCGAGTCGATGACCGGCTTCACCCGGCCGTCCGCCACGAGTGGCCAGACGTGCTCCCGCACCGCAGCGACGATCGCCTGGCGCTCAGCCAGTGGGCGCGCTCGAAGCGTGCCTGCCCAGATGCTTCCCCTCTTCTTCATCAGCGCCCCAACGGCGAACGTGCTGCGTTCCCCGCTGCGATTGGCGATGCAGCTGATCCGGCCGTCGATGGCGAGACTGGCGATGTTGCGGGCGAGATAGTCGCCCCCGACCATGTCAAGGATCACATCGGCGCCGCGGTCCTCGGTTTCTGCGGACACGGCGTCAACGAAGTCCTCGGTGCGGTAGTTGATTCCCACCGCGCCAAGCGACCGGGCGAACGCGACCTTCTCCGGGGATCCGGCCGTGGCAATCACCCGGGAGCCGAGCGCGACGGCCAGCTGGATCGCCATGGTGCCGATGCCGCTGGTCCCGCCGTGGACGAGGAGTGTCTCCCCCGGCCGCAGCCGGCCGAGCGTGAACACCGTCGACCAGACGGTCGCTGCTGCCTCGGGCAACGCGGCAGCATCGCGAACCGAGATACCGGGCGGAACGGGAAGCACCAGCCCGGCGTTCACGACCACTTGTTCCGCGTAGCCCCCTCCGGACAGCAGGGCGCAAACCGGATCGCCGATGGCGAAGCCGGTCACGTCTGCCCCGAGTCCGGTGATGGTTCCGGATGCCTCCAGTCCCGGCCAGGCGGGGGCGTCCTCCGGCGGCGGATAGCGACCCTCCCGCTGCGCGAGGTCCGCCCCGTTGATACCGGCACCCACCACCTTGAAGCGGATGTCGCCGGCGCCCAGCGCGGGCGATGGCACCTCGGCGAGGGTGAGTACATCCGCGGTTCCGGGCTGGGGAATGGTTACGGCCTTCATCTCATCAACTGTAGGAGCCACCCGGGGTGACTACCGGATGAGAACACTCTCATCCGCCCGGTTCGACTGCCGTCCGGCCACCGGTGATACTGGGAGGATGGCCTCTTTGCGTGCGCGGACGCGGCGAGAGCAGCTCCGTCGCCCGCGACGCTCGCTCTCGGTGCGCACTCGAATCCTGCTGTCGATCCTCGCCGCGACCGCGCTGGGGCTCGCTGCCGCCGGGGTGGCCTCCTATGTCGTGCAGGGCGAACGGGTGCGCGCCGCCGTCGACGAACGGCTGCTGCATTCGGTGTCCGAGCTGAAGGCGATCGCCGAGGGCCAGTCCTCGGACACCGCGCCCGCCACGGTGGACGAGTTGCTCAAGCGCGCTATCCAGCAATTGGTTCCGTCCACCAATGAGAGCGTGGTCGGCTTTATCAATGACGAGCCGGCGCTGGTGCCGTCCACCAACCTGCCGTTCCGCATCGAGCAGGACCGTGCATTGGTGGAGCGGATCGTGGAAGAGGCGCACCAGACCAACGTTGTCATGGGGACGGCGAAGTCGGATCCCGGCACCCTGCGCTATGTGATCGTGCCGGTGCGGGTCGAGGGCGACAGCGACACCGGCCTCTACATTGCCGCCTACGACCTGGAAGCGGAGCTGGCTGCGGTGGCGTCGTCGTTCCACACCTACATCGCCGTCGCGATCCTCGCATTCGTGCTGGTGGGAGCGGTCGCCTGGATCGTCGCCGGCCGGCTGCTGAGGCCGATCAGGCTGCTCCGCGAAGCGGCCGCGAGCAGCAGCACGGCGGCCGACCTGACCGACCGCGTTCCCAGTTCTGGTCGCGACGATGTGTCTGAGCTGGCCGAGGCTATCAACAGCATGTTCGACCGGCTGCAGGAGTCGTCGCAGAGCCAGCGACGCCTGCTCGATGACATCGGGCACGAGCTGAAGACCCCGGTCACGATCATCCGGGGCCACCTGGAATTGCTCGATCCGCGGAACGCGGCAGACGTCGAGGCGACCAGGCACCTGACCATCGACGAGCTCGACCGGATGAGCACGCTGGTGTCCGACATCTCGCTGCTGGCGGAGACCAACAATCCCCTCTTCATCGAACCGGTTGAAGTCGACCTGGCGAGCTTCACCGCTGCGATCGGGTCCAAAGCGTCCGCCCTCGATCCAGGGCGGACCTGGAACGTGGTCTCCGCCGAAGGGCTCGCCGTCTTCGACCCTCGGCGCCTGACGCAGGCCTGGCTCCAGCTGGCCGAGAACGCCGTGAAGTATTCGACGCCGAACCAGCCGATCACGCTGACGAGCGAGATCATCCAGGCCAGGACTCACTCCTGGTTGGAGCTCTCGGTGCGCGATAGCGGTCCCGGGATCCCTGAGGAGGCGCGGGAGCGGATCTTCGAGCGTTTCCAGCGGCTTGAGGCGACCCGGACGGCCAGCGGCGCCGGGCTCGGCCTGACGATCGTTACCGCGATGGCCGAAGCGCACGAGGGCACGGTCAGCCTCGAACACGCGGACGATGGCGGCGCGAACTTCATCATTCGCGTCCCGTTCCGCTTCACGCCCGCAGACGAGGATGCGACGAGGGGCACCACAACCATGAGCACTGATCCGACGGGCATTCCGGAATGAGCATGATACTCATCGCAGAGGACGAGGCAAGGATCTCGGCCTTCATCGAGAAAGGCCTGCGCGCTGCCGGTTTCACCGTCGCCGTCGCGGTCGACGGGGCAACGGCGCTGGCCGAGGCGCAGTCCGGCCAGTACGACCTGATGATCCTCGACGTGGGCCTTCCGAGCCTGGACGGCTTCAGCATCCTGGAAACCCTGCGGGGAACCGGGAGCCAGCTCGCCGTCATCGTCCTCACTGCCAGGGACTCGGCGGCCGACACCGTTCGCGGGCTGGAAGGAGGCGCCAACGACTACATGTCGAAGCCGTTCCGGTTCGATGAGCTCCTGGCCAGAGTACGGCTGAGACTGAAGGACACCCGCTCGGAGTCGGTCGGGTCATTGTCGGCGCATGGCCTGGAACTGGACCTTCGAACCAGGCGCATCACCGCCGATGGCGTGGCCCACGACCTCTCGGCGAGGGAGTTCGCCCTGGCCGAGGAGTTCATCCGCCATCCCGACCAGGTGCTCAGCCGGGAGCAACTGCTCAGCCGCGTCTGGGGCCTCGACTTCGATCCGGGATCGAATGTCGTCGAAGTCTACGTCCGGTATCTGCGCGGCAAGATCGGCGCCGCCCGGATCGAGACGGTGCGAGGCATGGGGTATCGCCTGAAGTGAGGTGTTAACGAGAGAACGGCCGGGGGCGCGCTACCCGAGTGCGCGTCCCCGGCCGATGGCCGACGCGAGGCGTCGGCAGTCCGGACCGAGTGGTCCGGAAGTTCAGCCGCGGGGTTTAGCCGAGATTAGCCGCGACCGTTGGTTGAGGCGTCAACGCCGACGGAGGCGTCAACCGAGACCGCAGCTGCCGGATCGACTACTTCGACATCACCCTTGGTACGCGACCAGGTGGAAACCGACTCTCCGGTCTCGCTGCCCTTCACCGTCGAGGCGCTCTCGGCCGCAACGCGTGGCTCGACAGGGATTGCCGTCGGATCGACTGTCGCCTCCGCGCCGGCCGATGCTTCGGCGTCGGTCGAAACATCGCTTCCGAACAGTCCCTCGGCGTTGGCGTCCGCGTTCGTCGTCGCGGTCTCGCTGGCCTGAGCGGATGCCGGGCCGACTCCGCTGACCTTCAAGACCTGGCCCGGTGCGTCGGAAACATTCAACGACCCGGTTGCGGCGTAGGCCGCTCCTCCGGCAACTGCGACACCGAGGATGCTCGCTGCGGCGGTGGAGATCAGCTTGGTGGATGATTTCATCACGTTATAACCCTACTTTCCATAGTTCCCATTTGGGCTCTGGTCATACTCTCCCCTGCGGGAATGAGCTGATTACGAGAGCCGGATGAGTAAGCTCTCATCTCGATCGTGGTCAGGCCCACCGTGGCGCCACGCCCGCTTCCTGTGCAATTGCGGGCTGGCGTGGTCAACTGGGGGGTGATGGAACTCTCAGAGCAGACCACAGGGGCCCAGGGCACCCAGGTTCGGAAGGTGCCTGAGACCACCTTCGACAGCGTCGAAAGCGACTTCCGGATCGATTTGGAGCGCATCCGGTTCTCGCCATACTTCTCGCGACTGTCCGCGGTCACCCAGGTCATCCCCCAGGCCGGGTCCGGCATCGTCATCCACAACCGGCTCACCCATTCACTGAAAGTCACCGCAGTCGCCCGGTCGATCGCGGTCAGCCTGCGCGACGGCGGAGATGAGCTGACCTCCCGCACGATTGCAGAACTGGGCGGATGCGACCACATCGTCACCCAGGCCGCAGCCGCAGCACACGACCTTGGCCACCCGCCGTTCGGGCACCTGGGCGAACAGGTGCTCGACCGCATCGCCCGCAACCGGCTCGGGCTCGCCGACGGGTTCGAGGGGAACGCCCAGACCTTCCGCATCCTGACCACCCTCGACAACTGCGACGCCACGGAGCAGGGATTGAACCTGACGGCGGCGGTGCGCGCGGCCGTCCTCAAATACCCGTGGTCCCGCAGCGAGTGGCGCGATGTGGAGGCGGCCGCCCCGCTGCTTCCGCGCGGAGTCGGCGTCGACCGGGCCAACGGAGCGCTGAAGTATTCGAGCTATCTGGTCGACGCGGCGGAGATGGCAGAGGTGAAGGCACGCTACCCGAACATCGGCCGGCACCAGCAGACGGTGGAATGCTCGGTGATGGATGTCGCCGACGACATCGCGTACTCAGTGCACGACCTCGACGACTTCTACCGCGCCGGCGTGCTGCAGTACTCGACGGTCGCAGCCGAGTTGGAGAGTTGGCTCGCCAACCAGCAGGCCCTGACCGGAATCGATGAGGTTGCCCTCGAATCCTCGCTGCGCACCCCTGGCCATTCCCTCGAGCTTGCCTGGCGCGGCATTGTCCAGAAGGATCGGTGGATCGCGGATGAGGACGCCTTCCGTCAGGCGGTCGTCCGGGTGCAGGATGGCCTGGTCGACGGCCTGCTGGCGATCCCCTTCGACGGCGGAGTGGCCGCCGAGAGGCGGGTCGCCGCCTTCACGCGGTACTGGATCGACCGGTTGAAGGCATCCATCGCCGTGGAGAAATCGCCGAACGTGCGCAGCGGTCACGTGCGCCTCACTCAGGACGCCTGGCACGACGTGGTGGTGCTGAAATTCGTGCACACCCGTTTCGTGCTCGACCGGCCAGACCTGACCATCTACCAGCGGGGCCAGGCCAGGGTGCTCGAATCCCTGGTGGACGGGTTCCACAATTGGCTGGGCGACCCGGATGATGCCGGACGCGCCCCGCGTCGGCTCATCGATTCCGTCGGGTCGACCACCCAGTCCTACGTCGAACTGCGAGCTTCCGGTTCGCCGGAGGCCGGCGACTGGACTGACGCGGACCTCCGTCGACTGGGCAGGGCCCGGGCCGTCCTCGACTACATCGCGTCGTTCACCGACGCCCAGGCGATGACCGCCGCCTCCTTGCTCGGGGGGACCTCCGACCGGCACTGGAACGACGGCCGGAGCCTCTAAACCCGCCTGCGACCTCACATTCCGCCCGGTGGGTGCGTCTACCGTGTGAGATGACCGTTGCGAGAAATGAGCCAGAAGTGAGGCCGGTACCCGCGCTATGAGACAACCATTCGAGTCAGCCGTGGTCGCGCACTCCGCCACGGTGCTGCGCGTCTGCCGGGCAGTGCTCGGACCGCACACGGATGCCGACGACGCCTGGTCCGAAACCTTCCTCGCCGCACTTCGAGCCTGGCCGCAGTTGGCGGATGATGCGAACGTCGAAGCCTGGCTGGTCACGATCGCGCACCGCAAGGCGCTCGACATCATCCGCAGCAGGCAGCGCCGGGCCATCCCGGTCGACGAGGTGCCGGAGCGCGTGTCGACCATCGGCGTGCCGGAGGCGACCGACCACGACCTGTGGAACGCCCTCGCCCGGCTCCCCGATAAGCAACGCCAGGCGGTGGCTTATCACCACCTCGGCGGGCTGCCCTATGCAGCCGTGGCCGAGATTCTCGGTGGTAGCACGGATGCCGCCCGCCGAGCAGCATCCGACGGCATCCAGGCCCTGCGAACTACCTATGCGAATACAGAACTGAGAGGATCACTGCGATGAACGCCACCACCGATGACCGCCAGACCCCTGTGATGAACGACCTGGTCAGGCTGGCCGACCCGTCCGAGGCTGAACTGGAAGCGCTGCATCGCCGGCTCGAGGGCCTGGCGAACGCTGAGGGCGTGCTCGATATCGCCTACACGACCATCGACTCCCCCGTCGGCTCGCTGCTGTTGGCGGCCACCGCGACCGGCCTGGTGCGCGTCGCTTTCGAGCGCGAAGGCACAGAACAGGTGCTGGAGACCCTGGCTGCCAGGGTGAGCCCCCGCATCCTGAAGTCGCCTGGCCGGCTGGATGCCGCTGCCCGGCAGCTCGACGAGTATTTCACCGGCCATCGCACTGAGTTCCACCTCGAACTGGACTACCGGCTGTCCAGCGGGTTCCGTCAGCTGGTGCAGCAGCACCTGCCCACTATCGGTTACGGCCACACCCAGTCGTACCGGGAGGTCGCAGAGCTGGTCGGCAACCCGAAAGCGGTGCGGGCGGTCGGCAGTGCCTGCGCAACCAACCCACTGCCGGTGGTCGTCCCATGCCATCGCGTGCTCCGAACCGATGGGACGCTGGGCGGCTACATCGGCGGCCTCGAGGCGAAGACTGCGCTCCTGAACCTGGAGCATGCGGCGTGAACGACATAGTCCTCGGACCCGACGGTCTGGCACGCCCGTCCTGGGCTGCCACCGACCCGATGCTGCAGCGGTACTACGACACCGAGTGGGGTATGCCGATCACCGACGAGCAGGGCCTGTACGAGCGCATCAGCCTGGAGGCGTTCCAGGCCGGGCTGTCCTGGGCGATCATCCTGCGCAAGCGGGAAGGCTTCCGGGCGGCGTTCCACGACTTTCACCCCGAGACTGTCGCCGCCTTCACCGAGGTGGATGTGGAGCGGTTGATGGCGGACACCGGCATCGTCCGGAACCGGCTGAAGATCCTCGCGGCGATCGCCAACGCCCAGGCGACCATCGCCCTCCGCGACGAGGGCGGACTGTCCGACTTCGTCTGGTCGTTCAAGCCGACGGAGACGCCGAGGCCGGAATCGTATTCGGAGGTTCCGACGACGTCACCGGAGTCTGTCGCCTTATCGAAGGCGCTCCGGAAGAAAGGCTTCGCGTTCGTCGGGCCCACCACGATGTTCGCCCTGATGGAGGCGATCGGCATGGTGGACACCCACCTGGTGTCGAGCCACCGACGCGGCACCTCCGGAATTTGGTCGGAGCCGGGCTAGCTGGAAACCCACCGCACCAGTTCGGCCGCCAGTTCGGCCGTCGCGTCGAACTGGATGAGGTGCCCGGCCTCGGGGATCAGCGTGACCGTGCTTCCCGGGATCGCCTCCTTCAGGCGCTCGGCGCGATCGACAGGGATCCAGGTGTCTGCTGCGCCCCAGATGATGTGCGTCGGTGCTCGCACGGCTGACAGGAGGGGCTCGATCTCGTCGGTGTGGCGCTCGTCCGCCTGGCTGATCTGCCGGTAGAACGCCGATTGGCCCGCTTCGTCCAGCCACGGCCCCGCGAGCAGCCGCAACTCCTCCGGTCGCAGTCCGCCACGGCTCGCCCCATCGATGTACGCTTCGACCACTCCTCGATGGATCGCCGCCGGAAATTGCTCAAAGACCCCTGGATGCTGCTTGACCAGGGTGAAAAACGGGGAGCCCCACGGGCTCAGCGCGACCACGTCGACAAGGCACAAGGACTCGAAGGTCGCCCCGTGGAGCAGGTGTGCGCGGAGGGCGACTGCGCCGCCGTAGTCGTGCGCGATCACTCGCGGCGCATCCAGTTTCCACAGTCCCAGGAGCGCGACGAAAGCCTCCCCCTGGAGGGTGAGGTCCACGGCGTGCTCCGGGTGCTTGGATGACTGCCCGTATCCCGGCATGTCCCAGAGGTAGACGGTGTGGTCAGCGGCCAGGGCATCGGCATAGGAAGCCCACAGTGCCGCAGACCAGGGAGTGCCGTGACAGAACACCACTGCCGGGCCGCTCCCACGCCTGTCCCAGGCGATGTCTCGGCCCCGCCAGTGGAACGTTTGCTTCAGTTCATGCATCCACTCAGGCTGCCAGCAGCCACCGACAACCGGCCGGGTGCATCAGACTTGCCGGATGAGACCTCGTAACGTGCTCACCGATGCATTCTTGAAGGCGATGAATGCAACTCACCGGGCCGCCTTGACAATAAGCCGTGGGCGGTTGGGGTGGAGGCTCGCAAGCATGACGACGGTCGAACTCCACACCACCGGCCGCAGCACCGGCATCCGCCGTTCCACCATGCTGAGCGCGCCCATTCGCGACGGAGACCGTTTCGTGCTGGTCGCGTCCAAGGGTGGCGACGACCGGAATCCGGAGTGGTACCTGAACCTGACCGCCAACCCGGAGGTCGAACTCAAGGTACGCGACCAGACCTTCAGGATGCGGGCCCGGACAGCGACCCCAGCCGAGAAAGCCGAGCTGTGGCCCACGATCGTCAAGGCGAACCCCGGCTACGCCGCCTACCAGCGCAGAACCGACCGGGACATCCCGGTGGTGATCTGCGAGCCGGCCGGCTGAGTTACGCGGGCGGGGTGATCTGCCAGCGCTCTGGCGCGATGCGGCCGTCGTAGAGGGGCAACTCCAGCGGGGCATCCGCCTCGGTGAACTGCGACCACATGCGGTTGGTGCCCATCGTGCCGGTCTCGCGGACCCGTGACACTTCCCCGAGGTCGAGGGCGTGCGCCAGGACAGCACGGTTGGCGCTCAGGTCCTGTTCGAGCACCGCCCCTTCCGGTCCGACGATGAGGCTGCCGCCCATGCCGACGGGTCCCGCACGATTCACGCTGACCGTGAAGGTCTGGTTGACGATCGAGTTGGCCTGCGCCAGCACGAGTTCCTGTGGCCGGTCCGGCGTCGTCGTCATGACCACGTTGACGACCACGTCCGCGCCCATCCAGGCCAGGTGGCGGGTGACCTCGGGGAACCAGGCGTCGTAGCAGTTGGAGAGTCCCACCCGCCCGGCACCTGGGATGTCGAACACCACGAACCGGTCACCCAGGGCGAAGAACTCGTGGGGCCGCCAGACGAACACCTTGCGGTAGCTGGCCACCAGCTCGCCGTCCGGCGAGAACGCCAGAACGGTGTTGTAGTAGTCGTCCCCGTCCCCCTTCTCGCAGATGCTGCCGGGGATCAGCCAGACGCCGGCATCCCGGGCAATCTCCTTGAGACCGGCGACGATGGGGCCGTCCAGGGTCTCGGCGGTCGCCCGAAGCCTCTGGTCCTGCTCCTCCGGTGTGCCGTCCACGCCGAACAGGTGAAGTTCCGGATAGGCCAGGCACTGGATCGACGGGTCATCGGCAAGAATCTGCCGCACATCGGCGGCGAACGCGTCCAGGGCAGCTCCAGCGGGGAGCGGCGGCGCCTGGACGGCGGCGATTCGCAGGGTCGGTGACATCTGGTTCTCCTTACTCAGGTGTTTCGATAGACAGCCGGGCCCGCAGCCCATCGATCAGGGCATGAATGCCGAGGTCGAAGGCCGCCTGGGCGCTCCAGCTGCTGAAGTGGGCTGGGTCGAGGGACCGGCGCAGCGATGCGAGATCCGGCGATACGGCATCCGGAGACAGCAGGTTCTCCGGCGCGATCACGTCGAGGGCTGAGCCGAGAACGTGAGCTTCCACGGTGCGCATGACGGCGATCGCCTGCTGCTCCGGCCAGCCGCCGCCGATCAGGGCGGTCACCACCACGTCGTACATGGCCAGGGTCGCCGGGTCGGTGATCGGCGTGGTCGCGAGCAGCCGGATGCTGTGCGGCCGCATCGCGAAGGACCTCAAGTAGGACTTCGCCCACTCCCCGAGCGCGACATCCCACGGATTCGCCCTGAAACTGGCGACCTCGATGTCCTCGACGACGATGGCCCGCATGTGCTCGATCAGGTCGTCCCGGCCGGTGATGTGGTTGTAGAGCGACGAGGGCCGGCGCTGCAGCCGTGAGGCGATGCTGCGCATGGTGAGGCTTTCGGCGCCCTCTTCCTCAGCGAGGTCCAGTGCGGCCATCGCGATGGAGCGAGCGGTCAGGTGCATTCGACGCCTCCCGATTCGGCTTCTTTGCATTTCGCGTCGTTATCCGTACTCTACTCAATACGAACGTTGTTCGTTCGTTTTCCCAGCGAAGGGCGAGTGTGCAGTTGACAGATCGAGCCGTGCTGTTTTCCGGCGGAACCGTGTGGACAGGTCCAGGCCGGGCAGACGAGTCCGCACTGCTCGTGGAGGACGGCCGAATCACCGCCGTCGGTTCCCAGGCCATTCTCCTGGCCGGACAGCGCGAAGCACGCACGGTCGATCTCAACGGCGGATTCCTCATGCCGTCGTTCGGAGAAGGGCACGCGCACCCCATCTTCGGCGGGCTCGAGGCCTGCGGCCCGCAGATTCGCGGCTGCGGCAGTGTCGAGGAGATCGTGGCTGAAGTCCAGCGCTTCAGCAAGGCCAACCCCGACCTGGAGTGGATCATCGGCGCCTCCTACGACGGCAGCATCGCTCCCGGCGGCCTGTTCGACGCCCACTGGCTGGACGAAGCGGTCAGCGACCGGCCAGTGGTGCTGCGCGCCTGGGATTACCACACCGTCTGGTGCAACTCACGGGCACTCGAGCTCGCCGGCATCGATGCGTCCACCCCTGAGCCGGAGCTGGGTGAGATCCCGCGGCGAGAAGACGGAACCCCGCTCGGGACCCTCAGGGAGTGGGGCGCCGTCGAACTGGTCACCAACGTCGCCTCCGGCCACAGCCTCGACGATCGAGTCGACGGGCTGCGGCGGGCGACCGAGCAGTATGCGGCCCTCGGCACCACCTGGGTGCAGGATGCCTGGGTCGAGCCGCAGGACGTCGAGGTCTACCTCGAGGCCGCCAGGCGAGGAGTGCTCGCCACCCGCGTGAACCTCGCCCTGCTCGTCGATCCGCGGCAGTTCCCCTCCTCCCTGCCCGACCTGCTGGAAGCGAGGGCGCGCGTCGATCGACTCGGCTCCCCGTTGCTCACCGCCCACAGCGTGAAGTTCTTCGCGGACGGGGTGGTCGAGAACGAGACCGGCGCACTGCTCGAACCGTACTGCAGCGGCATGCATGACCACGGGATGCTGGTGTGGGACCCCGGCCACCTATCAGAGTCCGTCCAGGCGGTGGATGCTGCCGGATTCCAGCCGCACATCCACGCGATCGGCGACGCCGCGGTGCGTACCGCCCTCGACGCGATCGAATATGCCGCCCAGCTGAACGGCCCATCCGCCAATCGCCCGGTGATCGCCCACGCGCAGCTCATCGACGGAGCAGACCTGGATCGCTTCGTCAGCCTCCAGGTGATCGCCAATGTGCAGCCGCTCTGGGCGCAGCAGGATGCGCTGATGACCGCACTGACCACCCCTCGGCTCGGGCCGGAACGAGGCGACCGCCAATACCAGTTCGGCACCCTCGTGGAGCGCGGCGCCACCCTGGCGTTCGGCTCGGATTGGCCGTGCTCATCCGCCGCCCCGCTCGAGGGAATCGCGGTGGCCATCAGCCGCACGACCGACGACGGCCTGCCAGCAGGCGGGTGGGTACCCGAAGAGGCACTCGACATCGAGACCGCCCTGAGCGCATACACCGCCGGTGTCGCGGCGCAAGCGCTGGCCGACCGTTCGCCGGCACCCTGGGGACGACTGGCCGTCGGTGCCAGTGCCGACCTGGTCTGGTTCGCCAGTGACCCCAGGGAAGCCAGCCGTTCAGAACTACCCGCGATCCAGGTGGTCGCCACATACCTCGCCGGTGCACCGACGTTCGGCGAGTCCCCCGGAAATGAGGCTGTCGGCACTGTCGCCGCAGCCTCCCACTAGAAGGAAGAGCCCTATGGCAAACTCGACTGCACCTCCCGCAGTGGCACCGACTACGACCGAGTCCGGCCTCAAACGCGTCCTCGGACTACCATCGCTGGTCCTGTTCGGCCTGGTCTACATGGTGCCGCTCACCGTGTTCACCACCTACGGCATCGTCACCCAGGTCAGCGGCGGCCGGGTGCCGCTCGCCTACCTGGTGACGTTGGCGGCGATGGTCTTCACTGCGCGATCCTACGGCCTGATGTCGCGGGCGTTCCCATTCGCCGGCTCCGCGTACACCTACACCCAGCGGAGCTTCGGCCCGGCCACCGGTTTCCTCGCCGGGTGGGCCCTCATGCTCGACTACCTGTTCCTGCCGATGATCAACTATCTGGTGATCGGCATCTACATGGCTGCCGCGTTCCCGTCAATCCCATCGTGGATCTTCATCCTCGCCGCGATCGCCCTGGTCACGGTGCTCAACATCATCGGGATTGTCTCTGTCGCCCGGGCGAATTTCGTGATCATTGCGCTTCAGGCGGTATTCATCGTGGTGTTCGTCGCCCTGTCGATCGGTGCCATCGCGCAGGTCGGCACCGTCGACCTGTTTGCCCCGTTCAGCGGCACCGGGGATCCGGGCGGGTTCCCTCCGGTCCTGGCGGGAGCGGCGATCCTCTGCCTGTCCTTCCTCGGCTTCGACTCGGTCTCCACCCTGGCCGAGGAGACCCGCGAGCCGAAGAAGGTCCTGCCCAAGGCGATCATGCTGACCACGGTGTCGGCAGGTATCCTGTTCGTTCTGCTCTCCTACCTCGGACACCTGGTGCTCCCGAGCCATAACTTCACCGATGTCGACTCGGCCGCGCTCGACGTGATGGCGACGGCTGGCGGCCAGTTCCTGGCAGCCTTCTTCACCGCCGCGTATGTGGCCGGTTGCATCGGTTCGGCTCTGGCGTCGCAGGCATCCGTGTCGCGGATCCTGTTCGCCATGGGCCGGGACAAGGTGCTGCCGTCGGCGTTCTTCGGTCGGATCAACAAGCGGCTCGGCACCCCGGTGCTGGCGATCCTGAGTGTCTCGGTCATCTCCCTGATCGCGCTGGTGATCGACCTCGGACTGCTCGCCGAGATGATCAGCTTCGGTGCCCTCATCGCGTTCTCGGCGGTGAACCTCTCCGTGGTGAAGCACTACTTCGTGGCGGAGAAGCTGCGCCAGGGCGCAGACCTGGTGCACCACTTGATCGTGCCACTGATCGGCTTCGGGCTGGTGCTCTGGCTGTGGACCAGCCTGTCGTCGCGAACCCTGATCGTGGGCCTGATCTGGCTGGCCGTCGGCTTCCTCTACCTGCTGGTGATCACCCGCGGGTTCCGTCGGCAGACGCCGATGCTGGAGCTGAAGGAGTAACCCTGCTCGACAATGAAGCGGCGTGGGCCCTCGGCCTGCGCCGCTTCCCTGCGTGAGTCCTAGACTCGCAAGGGTGGATGAGGATTCAGTCGTCGACGGCATCCGCCGGTCCATCGACACCGCCGGTCAACGGCTGCGGGCGGCGGATGCCCCTGACGAGGCCCACGCCGTCTTCGTTCCCCGCCGGCGGGTGCTGGTCTTCACCAGGGACGCCTCGTTCATCGCGCTGGGCCGGGTCTGGCGGCTCGGGGTGTTCCTTCTCGACCGCGAAGGGTTGTTCTATCAGGCCGGATCGGCGACCCGTGCTGTGGCGCCCGGCTATCCCGGGTACCAGTCGAACTCGGCTGAGGAGCGGCGCGGCTACCGGGCGGCCGCGTTCAAGGGACCCTTCGCGCGCGGCGAAACGGTGAACTTCGGCGCCAAACCGATCGAGTTGGAGGCGGAGGCGCTGCGCGACTCACCCGGCGCCCTGTTCCTCGCCGATGGGAGGGCGCTGGTGCGCTGGAACCCGTCGGCGACGGCGGAGACCGCGATGGACTTCCACGTCTACCTGAGCGAACGGGTCGACCTGCTCATCGAGCCGCCCGCCGGCGCCTGACACTTCGCGAGTCGATCCTGCGTCAGCGGCAGTGAACGGGCGGATCTCGATCGGCACCTGGCCAACCGTAGCGAGCGTCGTCACGTACCGCCTTCACCCGGTCGGCTCGGTGAAGCCGGGGCGGCTCGACCTCTCCTCCAGCGTCTCGAGCTCCTGGAACAGGGTCACCTGCAACCCGGCCGGAGCCTCCAGCCGCGAGTTGAGTGACCGCCACGGCGTCTCGCGCGGACTGGCGACGAGTTCGGCGCCGGCGGCCACCAGCTCATCCGTCTTCTGCCGAGAGTCATCGACTTCGAATGCAACCCGCATCCTGGCGCTGGGGCGGCCATCCGCCTCGACCCTGTCGATCAGTTTCACCTGGGCGGGATTGGACAGTTCGAGCGTCGCCATTCCGGCGTTCAGGATCATCACTTTCGCGTCCCCTTCGCCCTCGTAGGCTGCCTGCTCGGTCAGGCCGAGGGCATCCCGATAGAAGGCCACGGCGGCTTCATAGTCGTCAGCCTCCACTACCATACGGAGCTGGCGGACCTGAGGTTGTTGCGGGTTTGTGTCTGTCATATCAGCACCTTAGGCGCTGCCACAGACCTTATTCACCGCGGGCCTCATTGTTTTGCGGCCTGGGTTCAGCCTGCGCCCATGCCGGCGTCGCGTGCCCGAGCTACTGCCTCAGCGCGGCCGGCGACGTGCAGCTTGGAGAACACGTTTGACACGTGATTGCGCACGGTCTTGTCACTGACGGAGAGACGACGAGCCACCTCCGCGTTGGTGAGTCCCCGCGAGACAAGGTCCAACACGTCGTGCTCCCTGGATGTGAGCGCTGAGAATGGTCCAGCACCCTGCGGGCTCCCGCCCGCGAAGAAGGACAGCACCCTTTCGGCGATCGCAGACGAGAACACGACCTCCCCCTGTGAGGCAGCTTCCAGCGAGCGCTCAATCTCGGAACGATCGGCTCCCTTCAACAGGTAGCCGCGAGCCCCGGCGCGCAAGGCAGCGAAGATGGAATCGTCCGCTTCGATCATCGTGAGAACGAGCACAACGATGTCGGGCGCGGCCCGCGTGATCGACCTGATAGCGTCCACTCCACTCAGCACCGGCAGGTTCAGGTCCATGATGACGACGTCAGGATGAATCTCCCCGGCGAGTCGCACCGCTTCTGCGCCGTCCCCCGCTTCCCCCACGAGTTGCGTGCCCGCCATGGTGCCGATCACCGTCACCAGGCCCTCGCGATACAGCGGATGGTCGTCGACAACCAGCACGCGCACGGTCACTGGGAGCTCACCCCCCGATCGCCATCCGCGGGCACTGGATCCTGCGTCGGCACCGGGATCCGTGCGATGACCGATGTGCCGCGCTCCGACGTCGACAGGCTCAGTTCGCCGCTGAGCTCCTCGGCGCGCAGCCGCATAGAGGTCAGGCCCAGCCCGTGCACCGGCTCGGAAGGAATACCGCATCCGTCGTCTGAAACCCCGATTTCAAGAATATCCCCCCTCACTCTGAGGCTCACCAGTACCAATGAGGCCTCGGCGTGACGCACCGCATTGGTCACCGCCTCCGCGACGATCCGGTATGCGGCGACGTCGAGGGCGGCCGACAATTCGGGAAGGTCGGCGGCCTCAGCACGCACGGAGATCTCCGGAGTCGACATGCGTATCGCGAACTCATGTACTGATGCGGCGAGACCGAACTCGTCGAGGGTCGGCGGTCTCAGTTCATGCACCAGCGCGCGAACATCATTGACTGTCGCATTCAGCCGCGGCACTAGCCGGGCGACCAGATCGGCCGCAGCGTCCGGATCCTCCGGAACCAGGGTCAGCGCTGCCTCAGCCTGCAGCGCGAGGGCCGCGAGGGCCGGCCCGATGTCGTCATGGAGGTCCCGTCTGAACCGGCGCCGCTCCTCTTCCCGGGCGACGACGACCGCCTCCCGCGCGCGTTGAACCTGGTTTGCCAGCATTACCGTGTGCGCCGCCACCGCTGCCTGGGTCGCAAGCCGGGCGAGTACGTTGCGATCGGACGCGTCCAGTCCGCCCGCCCGTTGCACGACCAGTTCCCCACTGGGCACACCGGCATAAACCAGCGGCACCCGGGTGACACTGTCTGTCGCGTTCGCCTCGATCGGCTTACCGAAGAGCGCAACAGAACCATCGACCAGAGCCAGCTCGGTACCGGATGCGCGCAGCGATCGGTTGACCTGCTCCACGACGGCCGGCAGCACCCGGGTCGACAGGTCTTCTGGATCGGATGCTGCAGCCAGCCGATCGCCCAGGCGGGCCAGCGCCGCATGCGGCTCCTCGACATCGCCGTGCACGCGCAGGTTGACCCAGCGTTGCAGGCGGGCGTGCAGCGGTAGCGCGGCGAGGGCAGCCAGCGCCGTTGCGACGACCGGAGCCCCCATCCAACCACCGAGAACGCTGCCCAGCAGCCACACCGCGGCCAGGTATACCCCGATCACCGCCACTGAGAGTGCCGCGTAGGTGAGGGACCGGGAGATGACGACGTCGATCTCCCACAACCGGTGCCGCAGCACCGCGATGCCGAGCGCGATCGGTACCGGAAGCATGGCCACCCCGGTGATCAGTTCCGTCGGCCCTGCCGGAAAAACGCGGGCCAGACCGGCGAGCACGAGCGTGGCCGCCACTCCCAACAGCAGCCACTTGAGTTGTTGGCGAGCCAGGCCAACAGAACTGTGCCACCGAGCAACCAGGGAGGCGACAGCCAGCATCGTGGACACGAGGAGGAGGATTCCGACGCCTGCGACACTGGCCGGATGGGTGGCGAGTGGTGACCCGATCGGATTGACGAGGTCGCGTAATTGCAGGGGAAAGTCCTGCTTGTCGTACGGGGTGGTGGCCCAGATGGAAGACGCGACGACCAGGGTAGCTACCGACATCCACAACGCTGCACGCCAGCGCCCCGAAAGCAGTTCACCGCCAGGCAGCACATGCGGAAGCACCGAAAGAATGGCGACATACGACACGACCCACAGCCACGACCCGATCCAGAGCGCGAAACCAGCGAAGGGGACAGACCCGAGCCAGGCCCACTCCATGGCGAGGAGAGCCACGCCCGAAGATATCCCGATGATGGCCGTGAGGCGACGGATCGATACCGCATCACTGCCTCGCAGCGTCACCGAAACGGCACCGTAGGCGACCGCTGTCGCAAGCCCCATGAACCAGAATGAGGGTGTGTGCACACGGTCGGAGGCTGCGTTGACGGCGTGAAGTAGCCCGCCGAGGACTCCGGTCACGACGGCGACAACGCCTCCTGCGACTCCCATTCGTTCATTATGGCGGCGATGGTGCCCATCGGCACGGGACAAGATGTCCCAATCCAGGACAGGACGGACGCCCCTGTCGCCTGGGACTTCTCCTGTTGCACGGTTATGCCATGACAACTCACACGACATCAGAACAACCATCCGCAGTGCTCTCGACCGCGACGAAGCGCCCACCAGCGACAGTGATCATCGCGACCGTACTCACCATCCTGCTGGCCTCCGTCGGCACCTACGGGGCGATCTACTTTTCAGGACTCGACGGATACGGGCCGGTGGATGCGACGTTCCTTTCCATGTATGGCTACCTCTCGCTCATCGGAATAGTGTCCGTCATCGCCCAACTTCGCGGCAACGCCGTCGGCCGGGCCGGTACGATCGCCTGGGGTATCTTCATGGCTCTGTTCACCCTGGTCAAGGTGGTCACCATTCAGGAGACTGAAGCGATCAGTTTCGGAGTGGTCGCCCTCATCGTGGTTGCGCTGGAGCTGACCCCGCAAACGCGCAACTTCATCCGCTCGCGCCGCGGCTAGCACTTTCGCCCTGGGCCGCGGACTGGAAGCTACCCGCGTTTGGTCCTGATCAGCGGCAGGCCGTGGGCAGCCAGTCGTAGTGCCACCTTACGTCCGATGGGCGTGCCCAGGGTCTACCTGCTCACTCGGTCCGTATTGCCGGTTGTTCATGGTGGTGCCACCTATTCGGTAGTAGGCCTGATGCCCTAGTGAAGGTCCAGGCCGAAAGCGGATGAACCACACCAACATCAGCAGGGATGTCACGAGATAGAACGTGTGCAGAAACCAGATCGGGCCGATCGGCAGGCTGAACACGTAGACGGAATGCACGACGTTGGCGAGATTGCCCATGGCGATGTTTCCCAGGCTGTACGAAGCCAGGTCCTTGGTGCGTGCCGCCTTGAGCAGCATCGGCAGGTAACTCACCGCGAAGAGAATCGTCGAGGTGCTGCCGGCGAGGATGGCGAGGTTCATGCCGTCAACGCTAGGGATGGCAGCCCTCGACCACATGGGGCGAATTACCCATCCTGGGCGGATGCCACCTGGCGGTGACGATGCTGCCCGGAGTCGACTAGACCAGTCCGTGCTCGTACGCGTAAGCCGTTGCCGCAGCCCGCGAGGAGAGGCCGAGCTTGGTGAACATATTGCTGAGGTGATGCGCCACAGTCTTTTCGCTCAGGTACAGCTCGCCTGCGATCACCCTGTTGGTCTTGCCCTCTGAGACCAAGCGCAGAACCTCGACCTCGCGCGCGGTCAGCAGACCGGCGGTACCCTCGGATTTCCCTCGCGACCAGGCATCCGTCTCGGCCAGCGCGGGCCTCGCCCCGAGCTCTGCGAAAATAGCTCGCGCAGGCTCCAGCTCGATGGACACCGAATCCTCATCACCCAGTGCGCGGTAGGCGCGCGCCACGAGCACCCGGCAGCGAGCGGTCTCGTAGGGCGCATCGAGTTCCTGCCAGTGGGCCCAGGCGCGACGGAGCGTGTTCAGCGCATCCCCGGCTTCGCCCTCGGCGAGGAGGACTGCGCCCTCAGCTTGATGGGCGTGGGCCTGAACGAGCGGCATGGCGATGGCACCGCTCATCGCATGGAGCTCGTCTGCTCCCCGCCGCGCCGCGGCAACGTCTCCGACAGCCAGTTCGATCTCGACCAGGCCAGGCAGCAATAGTCGCCTGCCACCCGGGTCACTGCCTTCGACCGCGCGCTCGATGAGGGACTGAGCGAGCTGAGGCTTGCCTTGCGCCAGGCGGAGAAGGGCAAGCCCCGGTTCGGGGTCATATCCACTCTGGGCCGCACGGCCAAAGGCATCTTCCGCCTCATCGAGTTCTCCGCACAGCCGCTGGATCTCGCCCTGCTGGTACCACCCGCCGTACAACGCCTCCCGATCCCCTCGCCTGGCCTTGTCCTGCGCGGCGCGGGCGGCTCGAAGCGCGTCGGTCCAGGCGCCGTGCAGGAAGTACAGCTGGGCACGATGCATCTGGCATTGGCCGCTGAAAAGCACCATGTCGGGCCGGTCGCCGCACCACTGGTCGAGCGCGATGGTCCACTCGTGGGCCCGTCGCAGATCGAAGGCACGATGGCAGTTTCCGATCACTGCGCAGTAGATGATGCCAGAAGGAATCGGTGCGATCTCGCCTGCCGTCACCGCGATCATGGCTTCGTCGAACAGGGCGAGTCCTTCGCCCAGCTCACCGAACATGATCTTCGCCTGGCCCTGGCCAAGTTGGGCCAGGGCCATCAGGTCGGCGTCGCGGAATCGATAGCCGATGGAGAACGCTTCGTCGAAGGCGCGTGCCGCCCCCTCCGGGTCGCCGCCGAGCAGCGCGCCCAGCCCCGTGGGAATGAGCAGAAGCCCCGAGACGGATGTCGCCTCGTCGGTCTCCTGGACCAGTCGGTGGGCGCGCGCCAACCATCCGGAGCTCCGCGCCGTGAAGTCGCCCATACTCAGCAGCGACACCCCGAGCCAGGCCGCGCACCTGGCCGCACCGGCGACATCTCCGGTCGCCAGGAACTGCTGGTGCGCCCGCTGCCCGGTCTCGATAGCGATGCCGTCACGACCAAGCAGGAACGCGACCGTGGAGAACCGCTCGAGATCCTCGGCGAGAAGGGTCCGCTCAGCATCGGCATCCGCCAGATCTTTGAAGGCGTCATCCCACCGGTGCTCCGCGAATGCGACGCGGCCCCTCTCGACTGCTATCGCCATCGTCATGATGCCTTCCCGTGACGAGCGAGCCTGGTGCACGACAAACCGGACGCACCCATCGATCAGGGCAAGAATACCCGCGGCCAATAAGGTGGACAACGGTTGAATCGAAGGTCTTGCGGCGCCGATGCCCGGTCAGGTGGGTTTGCGGATGGTGAGGATCTGCTCAGCCCGCCCGAACGGGCCGGCGCTGTCGTGCAGCACGGTGGAGGTGAGACCTACGCCGTCCGGGCCGAAACTGACTGAGTTCTGCAGCCCCAGCCAGCGCCCTCCCGGCTCCCGGTAGAGGTGCACCTGCAGGTCGACGTTCGGGAACATGTGGCTGTCCGGCCCCGGCCTCACCCGGGTGGCGATCCCATTGCTGGTGTCGACCAGGCCGACCAGCCTGGCGGTGTCGGAGAACGGCGCATCGACCAGCGGATGCTCGGTGCGCAGCCACACCCGGCCGTGACCGGATCCGTGACCTGGGGCCAGGCGCGGGTCGATCGACCGGATGTACCCGCCGGGCCACTCGGACAGGTCGAGCGATTCCGCATCCTCGCTTGCTGCGGGCATCCCCTCGTCGTCAATACCTGCGACCTCCGAAGTGTCGGAGCGCTGCAACCGCCAGGCAGTCGCCCGTACCGCCGTGCGGCCGCCCGACACCAGCTCCGCCTGCACCAGCTCGATGGTGCGGCCCGGCCGCAGCATGGTCACGACGACGTCGAACTCGCCATCCGGGATCAGCCCCAGGATGTCGTAGCTGATGCGCGCCATCCGGAGGTCAGGTCTCGGCTGAAACTGCTCCAGGCTGTGGGCCAGGATGCCCGAGACCGGTGCCATGTGCTGTTCGTGCGCGTTCCAGGCGCCCTGCGCGTGGATCGTCGACTCGAAGCGGCCGTGACCGCGCGAGAAATAGTATGGCTCGATATTGCTGGTCACCAGCACAGCGTACTGAAGCTGGGAAGCGGACTCCGGATGTCAGCGGGGTGCGACGAACACCAGCGGCCGACGCTCGGCCTGATCGGCCCAGGTGCCGGTGAGCACTCCACCTGCCGGGTCGACGTCGTACAGGCTGACGTCGTTCTGGTCGGCATCGTTCTGGTGGGCACTAAGCACACGCGGCACGGTGACCGTCCAGTCGCCGGTCTCCACCACGGTGTCCTGCCGGTCGTTCCGCACCGACAGGTCGTGAACTGAGGGCAACCCGGGCAGTGAGGCTCCGTCGATCCCGCTGCCGGACACCTTCGCCGTGGACTCGCGCTTCACCCGCTCCCCCTCGATCTCCAGGTAGAGCTCGGCCTGGCTGCCACCGGCGATGATCGTCGTCATCACGGTGAGCAGGTACACCGGGTCGCCGGTTCCGTCGTACACCCACCGGGTGCCGAGCACCGAATGCCGGAGGGTGCCGATCAGCCAGTCGTCGGCATCTGCGAGGGGCACGCTGCGGTAGGTGAGCGGCATCTGCATGACCGGTCCGTCTCCGGCTCGCACCAGGAGGGTTTCCACCCCGACTTCGCCGTCGGGGTCGTCGAAGCGGTAGGCACCGGCGCTGGTCAACTCGACCCCACTGTCTCCGGCGAACCACGGCTGCAGCGGCGCCCAACCGGTGAGGAGTTCCAGCTTGGATGGCCGCAGTTCGGCCTGGTGAAGGAGTGCCATGTGGTTAAGCCTAGCCACGGCCAGGATCCGAGGGGAACATGGGTGAATGGATGCCGTCGCCGCCCTGAACGAGATCGCCTTCTGGCTGGAACGCGAGCTCGCACCCACCACGTGCAAAGTGCAGGCATTCCGCAGGGCGGCGGTGACCGTGAGCGCTCTCAGCGGTGACGAACTCGCCGCCAGAGTAGCCGCTGGCCAGCTGGACTTCCTGCAATACGGGGCCGCGCCTGCGACCGCCAACGGCGTTCCCGCCGAACGCATCACCACCACCTGGCCGGCAGCAAAGCTCCTCGACTGGGCCAGACCGACCACATCCGACCAGGCAGGAGCTGAGCATGCGCTCACCTAACCGATGTTCACCAGCCCAGGCAAGGACCTGCCATGTGGTTTGACTCCTGGTCCGATGTGTTCCGAACAATGGTCATCGGTTCGGCGGCGTACTTCTCGCTGATCGCCATCCTCCGGTTTTCGGGCAAACGCACGCTGGCACAGTTGAACATCTTCGACTTCGTGGTGACCGTCGCGCTTGGTTCGACTCTGGCCACCATTCTGCTGACCGCAAACGTATCCTGGTCGGAGGGAGTCGCCGCCCTCGCCCTGTTGGCCGGCCTGCAGTTTCTGGTCGCTCTTCTCTCCTCGCGATGGCCGGCGCTCCGCTCCGTCATCACTTCCCAGCCCGCCGTACTGGTGTGGCATGGTGAACTGCAGGACGGTGCGATCGCTGCCAACCGGCTCGGCCGGTCAGAGGTTCTCCAGGCGATACGCAGCAGCGGGCGGGGCGACGTGAGCATGATTGCCGCTGTGGTGCTGGAGAGCAATGGCACGTTGAGTGTCATCTCCCACGACCAGTATGGTGACGGCTCCGCTATGGGCGACCTCGGCAGGCACGGATGACCAGATCACCACACCAGCCGAGCGGCCAGGACCCGTCGGCCGATACCGGTGAGGATCTGCTCCGGGCGGAAACTCTCGCCCACCGGCTCGACAAACCGATGGGGGTCCTGGGCATCGTTTTCCTGTTCGTCGTGCTCGGGCAACTACTGGCCACCGAACCGGTGTTGAGCGCGGTGCTGGCGGTCGCCGGATGGCTGTTCTGGGCAGTGTTCGTCGCGGAGTTCCTGCTGCGCGCATACATTGCCCGGTTCCGTCCCGCCTTTTGGAAGCGCAATTGGTGGCAGGTCATCTTCCTCCTGGTGCCCTTTCTCCGGTTCCTCAGGGCCCTGCAGTCGCTGCGCCTGCTCCGCGTACTGCGCGTCGCACGTTTCGGCTCCATCCTGTCGGCCGGTGTGCGCGGTTCCCGTTCCGCCGGACGGCTCCTGTCGAGCCGCATCGGTTGGCTCATTGCGATCACAGCGGTGGTCATCCTGGCCGCCAGCCAACTTCTCTTCGTCAGCGGTGACTACGACAGTTACGGGCATGCACTCTACGTGTCGTCGATGGCGACCATTACCGGTTCCGGAATCACCGCGGCGAGTGTCTTCGCCCGCATCCTGCAGGTGGCGCTCGCCATCTACTCGGTGGGGATTTTCGCCACGCTGGCCGCGTCGCTCGGTGCGTTCTTCCTGCGAGACTCTGTTCCCCAGCGTGTTGAGGAGCCTCCGAGGGCGTGACCGTCTGCGCTGCGCAGGAAAGCAGGCGACAATGGGGATGAGATGAAGACAACGGAACAGGTAACCGACTGGCTGAAGGAACTCAAGGCGGAGCGCCGAGACGCCGTCACCAAGCAGATGGTGTTCGGCAACACTGGCGCGATGAACTCCCTGAAGTGGGTATTGGCCACGTCCCCGGATGAGGATGCCGTCCGACTCAAGATCAACGAGCTGCAGGTCAGCCGGAACGACGCGATGACCGACGAACTGGCGACGGTCGCCTACGGTGCCATGATCGAGGCCCTCAAGTGGGTACTGCGCGCCGACTGATCGACCTGCCAGCGCCACCAGCTCAGATGAAGTCGCGCGGGATGCTGGTGTTCCAGCTCTTCGACACCACTCGAACCTCCCCCTCATATGCATCCAACTCGGCGTAGAGGTGAAAGTGGGTGGGCGTTGAGGTCAGCAATGTTTTTGTCGTCGCGTGTACCTGCCAGTCGCCCCGCTCAAAAGCCATAGTCCAGTCGGTCTCGCCTCGCACCGAATTGAAATCGTGGGCGGTGAAGCTGTATCGCTCGTAGGCACGACGCACCACCGAGAGGTTGATGCCCGGGAAGTGAATCTTGCCGAGGTCCTTGACCACGCGCAGGGAACCGGTGAAATCCACCATATTCCGATGAACGCTCCAGTCGTGCTCCCCTGGCCGCTGCTTCACGACCTCGAGCGGCGGCGAACCCTCGGGATCACCGAAAACTGGGACCAGGCTCTCGTCATCCACCAGGGCAGTGGGCCGGACAGGCAGCACCAGGGTGGAGCCCTCCGGATAAACCGTGAGTCGCACCGGCTCCGGCGGAGGCCAGACCACCGGCCAGTACGAAGTCGAGACAGACAGTCGCAGACGGTGTCCGGCGGGGAAGGACTGTGCCATCCCATTCAACTGAACTGTGACTGTCGTCTTCTCATCGGGATCCAGCGGCTGCGGGTCATCTGAGCCGTTGTAGTGGTTCAGGTTCAGCACGCCGTAGCTGACCCTGGTCGCCTCGCCGTCCGGGGAGATATCCGAGAGGCGAACGGCCACCATCGCGACGGGCTGGTCAGATGAGAGGCAGAGTTCCACGGCGGGCGCGCCCAGAAGCTCCAGCGGTTCGGTCAACCGATCACTGTCGAAAACCAGCGAGCCACCATCCTCCTCGCGCTGGTCGTAGGGCATGTCGGGTGGCGCATTGTAGGAGCACCACTTGCCGGCGAACTGACCGACAGACAGCGGCGACTGCACCGTGAGGGGGTGGCTCTGCTGCCGAGACTCATCCGGCGCGACGATGCGGTGCCGGTCCAGCGGATACCGCGACTCGACGATGCGTGGACTCGGCCAGGTCGGCTCACCGACCCAGCGTCCTGGCCGGACCTGATAGGTGGTGGATGGCCGGGCGGTGTCCTGCATCCAGATGCTGAGGGCCGGGCCGTCCATGGCTCCGTTGTCCTTCTTGTCCTTCAACCAGTGGTCCCACCACGCGACAACCTCCTGGAGGAAGCCGATGGCCGGCCCTGGCTCGCCGAGGTGCGGATATTTGTGGCTCCAGGGGCCGATGAGCCCCCGGGTCGGAACGTCGAGCCCGGCCAGCAGGCGGAAGACGGCGTTCGAATAACCGTCCGCCCATCCGCTCACGGCGAATACCGGAACTTCGATGGCCGAATAGTCCTCATTGACCGACCCGTGCTTCCAATAGTTGTCCCGGCGCTGGTGGGTCAGCCATTCCTCCAGCCACAGCCCGCTGTTCTCCAGCCGGTCGAGCCAGAGATCTCGCCAGCGGTCGCCGACAATGGCGGGGTCGGGCGGGCAGGAGTTGTAAGCGAACATGGTGGATGCCCACGACAGGTTGTCGCTGAGCAGGCATCCGCCCATGTAGTGAACGTCATCGGTGTAGCGGTCATCGGTGGAGCAGACAGTGATGATGGCACCCAGGCTCGGAGGCCGGCGGGCGGCCACCTGCAGGGCGTTGAACCCGCCCCAGGAGATCCCCATCATGGCGGTGCGCCCATTGCACCAGGGCTGCTCGGCCATCCAGGCGAGCACCTCCTCCGCATCGGACAGCTCCTGCTCCAGGTATTCACCGGTCAGCACGCCCTCCGAGTCACCGCTGCCCCGGAGGTCCACTCGCAGGCAGGCGTAGCCGTAGCCAGCCATGTACGGGTGATGGATCGAATCGCGCCAGGAGGTCAGGTCCCGCTTCCGGTATGGGATCAGTTCCAGGACGGCGGGCACCGGCTCGTCCTCAGCCGACACCGGTCGCCACATTCGACCGGCCAGGCGTGTACCGTCGGACATCGGAATCCAGAAGTGTTCGTCTTCCCTGACCTCGTTCGGCAGTGACGTGATGGTGCGCATCAGACTCCTTCCGTAATGTCTTCGATTTCGAACTGAAGCTCGTGCACGCATCGGTCGTAGTGCCGCACCAGCTCGGCTTCGTTGCGGGCACCGAGGATGATCTCCGCCAGCACGTAGCTGAAGCTGTCCTCGCCGACGCCCTCAGACAGCCGCTCCCCTTCCTCGACGACGATATGAACAGTGGTGCCAGGGATCGCCTGCTCTAATTCAGCGATCTCAGCCGCGGACGGTATTTGCTTCACGACCCCGTCGGAGAATCTCCGCAGGAAGCATGTTCCCGCCAGGTGGAACGGCCCCTGCCTCCTGACCAGCTTGCGGGGGTCGCGCCCCAGGGCAAGGTCGAGCATGAATGCGTGGTTGGGCTGACCGTCGACCATCGCGAACAGCCGGGCGTGGGACTGGGAATGGCGCGGATTCACCTCAAGCAGCTTCAGTTTCCCGGTGTCTTGGTCCCAGAAATACTCGATGTTGAAAGTGCTGTTCTCCAGGCCGAGAGTGGAGATCACGCGATGCGAGACATCCGCCATATAGTTCTGGATGTGCTGCGGCGCCCGCTGCGACGGGTACTGGTAGCGCAGAAAGCTGGGAACGCCCGGGTACCTAATCGAGTCGATCACGCCGTAGATCACCACCTCACCGTCGTGGCTGAATCCTTCGACCGTCACTTGAATACCTGGCGCCTTCTCCTCGACCAGGCAGGCGCTGCCGCCGACTTTCGCTATTTCGGGCGGAAGGTCGAGCATGGCAAGAAAGTCGTTGAATGGCCCGCCCATCCGATCGACCTCGACGCGTTCGATGACCAGGGCGGCTCGCAACTGCTTGTCGTTCTCGATGTAATGCGCGCCTTCCGATGAGGCGGACTTGATCGGCTTGATCCACACCGGGTAGGAGAGGTGCTCGGGGAGGGTGGCGTTGTCGTCGGTCAGGTCGAGCAGGGCAAAGGCCGGGAGCTCGTCGATGACCTTCTGCTGTTCGAGCCGGCTCCAGTACTTGTGCTCGCACTTCACGACCGCTTCCAGGCTGGCCGAGGGCAGCCCACGCTCCTGGCACAGGATGGCCACCATCATCGTGATCGGGAAGTCCCAGTATCCGACGATCGCATCGACCGTCCCGTCGAACGCGTCCAGATGGCCCCGTGCCTTATTCAATAGGCCGGGAATCGACTCCGTTCCCTCCTGCAGTTCCTCCCGGCTGAGCAACTGGTGGAACTCGTACCGGTCGGCATCGGACATCTCCCGCAGCGATGCGAGGTTCAGTTCGTCCAGCCCCAGCACGAAGACGTTCTGGATCATGCGGGGAGTGTATGCGGGCGAAGTGTGCGATGCATGGCAATCGGTCAGCCTCGCCGAGCTGCGGTTTCAGGCAGGCGTCTCGGCGAGGACGGTGTCGATCTGCCCGAGGGCCTCACGCATTCCTTCCTCCATCCCCATCTCGATCATCTTCTCGAGCTGTGCTGCGTCCCTGAATTGCGACACCATCGTCATCCTGGTCTTGTCCCCGACCGAGTCGAGAGTCACGACTTCGTGCATTGAGCCCATCTCCTCCACCCGGTTCCCGCTATCGTCGGAGAAACCGTCGTCGAACTCGAACCGGTGCGGGGCCTCGATGGCGGTGATGTCCCACCAGCCCCGGGCCTTCTCCCCGTCTGGACCGGACATGTAGTAGGAAAACTGACCACCGACCTCGAAGTCGTGTCGATCGAACGTGGCCGGCCAGGTCGGCGGACCCCACCAGCGTTCCAGCTGCCGCGGGTCCTCCCAGAGCTGCCAGACCCGTTCGACTGGCGCGTCGAACTCGGCCACGAAGGTCACGGTGAGGGCGTCAACGTCCGTTTCGCCGCTGATCACGGTCATGATGCAGCTCCTTCCATTTCTCGAGATGCCGCGCGGTCCGGCCAGGTTCGATACGACAGGCTCTCTGTCGCGCCCTGAGCGGGCCGGTCAGGAGCACCACGCCCCCGCCGACCCGCACCGGCGGTCAGGTGAAGAGGCTCACCCCTCCCGGGCCCACCAGCAATCCCAGGATGATAAGTACCACGCCCCACAGAATCTGGCGGCGGAACAGTGCGAAAATCCCGGCAATGACGAGGATTACGGCGATGATCCACAGAAGGGTTGCCATTTGCGTTTCTCCATTCAGTCGGCGCCGGCAAGCGGATGCTTGCACCGGCGTTTGGATCTGTAAGTGAGAAAGTACCCGCATCGGCACGTTGCGACCACCGCCCAATGCCAGCCGGTAGCCTCGCATCATGCTGATCGTCGCCGGTGTCCTGGTCGGAGCTCTCGGGATCGCGCATTCGGTTCTGGGCGAGCGGCACATCATCGGCTGGCTCCTCAGGCATGAACTGCCGGTGATCGCGGGGAGCACCACTTTCGCCGCGCGCACCATCCGATTCGCCTGGCATGTCACATCCGTGCTCTTCCTGGGGCTGGGGGTGGTGCTGGTCCTCATTGCCGTGCAGGCATCCGAACAGTTGGTCCTCACTGCTCTCGGCTCATCGTTGATTGCGAGCGGCCTGCTCCCGCTGTGGTTCACCAGGGGACGTCACCTGTCGTGGATCGTGCTTCTCGCAGCCGGCGCACTCTGCCTGTTGTCGGCAACCGGGCAGTGGTGGGCATAACGGTCATCCAGGTCGAGCAGGATGAAGCGCGGCGGATCGCCGTCCCCGCCGAGGAGTTGGCCGGTCGGCTGGGGCTGACCTATGTTGTCAGCGTCGTCCTATTTTGATCGAATCGCCCAGAGCAGGAACCAGCAGGAGGCCCGCAGATGGATATTCGCCCGATCATCGAAGGGGTCGGGGGCGGCGTCGAAGTCGCTGGCATCCTCGTCATAGTTATGGGCATCATCGCCTCCACCGTCGCAGCAGTCGCCCGCCGCCGGCGCACGGATGGCCAAGTCTACAAATCGTATCGCCGCGATCTGGGCCGTTCCATCCTGCTCGGCCTGGAATTTCTCATCGCGGCCGACATCATCCGCACGGTCGCCATCGAACCGACCCTGAAAAGTGTCGGCGTGCTCGCACTCATCGTTCTTATCCGCACGTTCCTCAGCATCACTCTGGAACTCGAAATCAGTGGACGTTGGCCCTGGCAGAAAGCGAGCGACAGCGACGCGTGACCGGGCGGTGATTTCTTGCCTGAGAGGAGGCGGTTGGGCAACAGCTGTGACTCCGGTGAAGTCAGCATTTCCAAGGACTGACTTACTCAGGACCTCCGGCCGACTCGCGACAACGAGTCGGCCATTTTCAGTTGTGCAGCACTGGTGATGGTACCCACCGTTAGTTATGAGACACCCCAGGAGCAGAGTGACGAAGCTGATTGGCTACGCGCAGGTCTCGACACGCCAGCAGTCCACGGACATGCTCGCCGTCGCCGACGAGCTCCGCGGCCGCGGCGTGGCATTTCCTAGCTATTGGCAGGACCGAATGGCCCCCCGCTGGAAACAACCAGAGCGCTCAGCGCGTGGAAGCTTCCGGGGACCCTATAAATCCAACAGCATCGATGGCTGGCTCCTTCAACATGAGCAGTTCGTAGGCGAACCAGTATGTCCGTAGGTGCTTACCTAGCGCCGAGCCCCTAATTGAAGCGGTGAGTCAGGTGCACCGTGACGTCATCTCCCAAGTCTTTTTGGAGAATCTTCCGGAAGGCAGCCCGTAACGGCATCATGTGGGTTCCGCCGCCTACCGGCAACATGGTGGCCTCGTATTCGTGGCCGTCGACGGTGCCTGCGACCTTGACGGCCTTTCCGGTGTCGAAGAACGCGGCCGAGCCGGGCATTTGCACGCACGGCCAGCCACTGTTTGCATCCGCAATAACCGAGGCGATGAAGGTCGCATCGATGGGCTGGCTGTGCCCAACTGGAGCAATCATGCTGACTCCTTAATCGTTCCAGAGACGAAGGAGGCTGCTCCCGGCCCGGTGAGCTCAGCTGCAGTCACGGGGCGCCCCGAGGTCGCAAGCAACAGTGTGATCGCGGGTGCACTAACCTCCGGCCCGTCACCATGCGCGAACCCGGTATCCGTGGCCATAAGGCGCCAACCTTGAGCTAGCTCCTTTCCCCCGCCGAACTTGACGCTGGTGGTGACCTGATAGCGCAGAGCGGTCGAAACATACTCAGGCGGATAGCCACGGTCGATCCCGAGCGGCCGACGGATATCTTCGCCGTGCACGTATGCCTCCACCAGACGAGTGGCCAGGGCCACCGGTGGGGTTGACCTGGAGAGGCTTACCGCCCGGAACTTGTCCAGCGTTTGGGCCGGGTCTAACCCCTTCTCTCGAGCCACTCCCTCCGCGGCGGCACGGTCGAAGTCGAATGCGGCAGTCATCATTTGCCTAACGAAGCCCAGACGAGTTGTCTTCGCCGAGTCGACAAGATGGGCCAGAAACCTCATGCACATCCCAATCGGCACACAACGATTGCGTGCCCCAGCGAGCGGATTCAAGCGACTCCAGGTCGTGGATCAACGCTTGACGCTCGGTGTGGACCGCTGGCCAGATTAGGGAGTCGGATCGCTTCTTCATTCCACTATTGAAATAGTAGTGTTCACTATATGTCAAGTAGTATAATGGCAGGATGGCAGAAAGACGGACCTACGGGTCCTACAACGATGGATGCGCGTCCGCCCATGCACTCGATCTGATCGGAGAGCGCTGGGCCCTCATCGTCATAAGAGAACTGCTGCTAGGGCCGAAGCGTTTCGTCGACATTCAACGCGACATCCCGGGTGTCGGACCTGGCCCGCTGTCGAAACGATTGCAGGAGCTTGAAGAGACGGGCGTTGTGGAACGCCGGATCCTGCCTGAACCGGCACGGGTGACGGTATACGCACTAACAAGCTGGGGCCGTGGGCTGGAGGCAGTCAACATCGCGCTGTCGCTTTGGGCTGTCCAATCACCGCGTATGCCGTTCGAGGCGGATATGAGTCCGGACACCCTCGTTCTCGCGATGCGGGCACACGCCCGAGCGTTGCCCATCGGTTTACCTGACCGTATCGTCACCTTGGAGCTGACGGATTCCCGCACAGTCGACAGGAAAGCGGTGACGTATCTGGCAACAATGACAAGCACGGCAACTGTCATCGACAAGACCATCTCCAGCGGCGGAGTCGACGCACAGGTTCGCAGCACCGCCCGGGCATGGAAAGACATCATCATCGGCGGAGCTGCCCTTGACAGTGCCGAAGACGTCACAGTCTCCGGCACCCGCGAAGCAGTCGAAGCGCTGATCCTGGCTACCAGGCTAGGAGCTCGCTGAAGAGAAGCAGTACGTGGGTTGCCCCGTGATCGTTTTATTGAGTGCTTGGCGCATCACTACGATCAGGTGAACTACCTCCATCCCTTTCCGCGTCTGTGCCGCGTTCGCTCAGATGAATGGCCGCATCATTTCCGAGCGCACGTCGGCTGGCTTGGCTGCGGCGAAGGCTCGCGGCCGGGTCGGTGGCCGGCCGACGGTGATGACTGCCGAGCGCATCGCGGTCGCACACGCCGACGAAGTCTGGGTACCGAAAGACGTCCTCGAGCGGGACACCGAATACCTGCGCAAGTCGGAAGGCCATCTCGAGGCTGGGTGAGTAGCGGCCCTGCTCGATGGCGATGATCGTCTGGCGGGTCACGTCAACCCTGTCGGCCAGCTCGGCCTGGGTCATCTCCCCGTGCGCGAAGCGGAGGGCACGGATCGAATTGGTCACCTTCGTCGCCTTGGCCACGTCAGAGCCCCCGGCGATAGGCGACGATCTTCACCACGGAGAAAGTGATCGCCGACAGGACGTATGGCAAGGACCGAGCGACAGCGCCGTAGGCCCAGGCTCTCTTCTCTTCAGGCAAGGTCGCCCTCCTCGGGTCTTTAATGAACGTTCGATACGTTGAATGTATGGCAGTGCAGACATCATGCCAAAAATATTTGACACTCCTTTGGTGCCGTCCTGACGGAACCGATGCGCCTCCACGCCACACGCGGTTTCTTGCCAGCCGAGAGGGACTACCGTTTAGAGCATGACGCCTCAAGATACGACCGAGCAGACCGAGGCAGCAGCCACCGACGCAACGATGACCTTCACCGACCTCGGACTGAGCGACGCAGTCCTGAAGGCCGTGCGCGATGTCGGCTACGAGACGCCGTCCGCGATCCAGGCCGCGACCATCCCGCCGCTGCTCGCCGGACGCGATGTCGTGGGCCTCGCCCAGACCGGCACCGGCAAGACGGCGGCGTTCGCGCTGCCCATCCTGTCCCGCCTCGACACTTCACAGAAGAAGCCCCAGGCGCTGGTGCTCTCCCCCACCCGCGAGCTCGCCCTGCAGGTCTGCGAGGCCTTCGAGCAGTACGCAGCCCACCTGCGCGGGGTCCACGTGCTGCCGGTCTACGGCGGGCAGGCCTACGGCGTTCAGCTGTCCGCGCTGCGCCGCGGCGTGCACGTCGTTGTCGGCACGCCTGGCCGCATCATGGACCACCTCGCCAAGGGGACTCTCGACCTCTCCGAGCTGAAGTACCTGGTGCTCGATGAGGCGGACGAGATGCTCAAGATGGGCTTCGCCGAAGACGTCGAGACAATTCTCGCCGACACCCCGAAGGACAAGCAGGTCGCCCTGTTCTCCGCGACCATGCCGCCGCAGATCCGGCGCATCTCGAAGAAGTACCTCAACGACGCCGAAGAAATCACGGTCAAGAGCAAGACCACGACCTCGGCGAACACCAGCCAGCGCTACCTGCTGGTGTCATACCCGCAGAAGGTCGACGCACTGACCCGCATCCTCGAGGTGGAGAACTTCGAGGGGATGATCGTCTTCGTCCGCACCAAGAACGAGACCGAGACCCTCGCCGAGAAGCTGCGCGCGCGCGGCTACTCCGCTGCGGCGATCAGCGGCGACGTCGCCCAGGCACAGCGCGAGCGCACTGTAGGACAGTTGAAGACCGGCAAGCTGGACATCCTGGTGGCAACGGATGTCGCGGCTCGCGGCCTCGATGTCGACCGCATCAGCCACGTGGTCAACTACGACATCCCGATCGACACCGAGTCGTATGTGCACCGCATCGGCCGCACTGGCCGTGCCGGACGAAGCGGTGCCGCGATCAGTTTCGTGACGCCGCGCGAGCGCCGCCTGCTCGGGGCCATCGAGAAGGCCACCCGCCAGCCGCTCACCCAGATGCAGTTGCCGTCGGTGGAAGACGTGAACGTCACGCGTCTCGCCCGCTTCGACGACGCGATCACCGAAGCGCTGAACCAGCAGAGCCGGATCACCGCGTTTCGAGACATCATCGGCCATTATGTTGAGCACCACGACGTGCCGGAATCGGATGTGGCGGCCGCCCTCGCCGTCGTCGCTCAGGGCGAGACCCCGCTGCTGCTGTCAGCTGACGATGCGCGGTTCCAGCGGCAGGAACGCGAGGACCGAGGCGACCGAGGCACGAGCGGCGATCGCCCGGAGCGGCGTGCCAGGTCGACCAAGCCGATGTCGCCGTACCGGATCGAGGTGGGCAAGCGGCACCGCGTCGAACCACGGCAGATCGTCGGCGCCCTCGCCAACGAGGGCGGCCTGGGCCGCGACGATTTCGGCCACATCCAGATCCGCCCGGACTTCTCGATCGTCGAGTTGCCGGCCGACCTGCCCGGCCACGTTCTGTCCAAGCTCAAGGACACCCGCATCAGCGGCAAGCTGATCGAGATCCGACCGGACCGTCGCGCCTCGCCTCGCCGCGGCGACCGCGAGGGGCGTCCGCCGCGCCAGCCCCAGCGCGACTAGGGCGACTCGGGCACCGAGCGCGTTGGCTGACTGACCGACCCTCAGCCTCAACCTCCGTCAACAGGATGGATTCGCCGACACTCCGGCGGCGGTGGCATCCGCCACGGCGCTTCGCGAAATTGGCCTGGTGACGGAGGCCAGCCCTTGACCACACCGGGAGACCCAGCCAGGACGGCAGCGGATATCGCCAATTCAGAGGGGTTGTTTCGGCTCGGCGTGGCCGGTTTTGTCGTGATCGCCATACTCGCCATCATCGTGGCCGTTGCGCTTCTCGAAGTGTTCAATCCGGTGACCAGGGCGCCGTCCGTGACCAACGCCTGACAGCACGCTTGAGCTGGATTCTCCTGGCCGCCATCTCATTTCGATGGCGGCCTGGAGATGCGGACTCATCGCTGATGCGCCAGGTGCTCGAGCAGGGTCGCGCAGATCTTCATACCGTCCAGGAATCGGCTGAGCTCGAAGTTCTCGTTGGCGGCATGGTTGTTCTGGTCGGCGTTGGCGTATGGCAGCAGCACCGATGGCATCGCGAGGATGTCGGTGAAGACGTAGTTGGGCAGCGTACTGCCGAGGCTGGGCACCACGAACGGTTCCCGGCCGGTTGCCTGTTCCACAGCCCTGGCAAGGAGCGAGACATAGGGATTGTCGATCGGGGTTCGCGATGCCGGCCCAGAACTCAGCCGCACCAGCTCCACCGCCCCAGCGTGCTGGCGCAGGTGCTCCTGCAGAAGGGTGAACACCTGATCCGGGTCCTGCCCAGGGACCAATCGCATGTCGATGCGTGCCATCGCATTGCTCGAGATGATCGTCTTCATGCCCGGGCCGGAATATCCACTGGCCAGACCCGTGATGGTCATGGTCGGTTGCAGCATCAACCGCTCGTAGAATCCGTACCGGCTCGGCGGCGGCAACTCGGAGATGCCGAACGCCGTCAGATGGCTGCCGAGGTCGAGCGGGAGTTGCGCGAGGCTGGCGCGCTCTCGTGCGGTGGGCTCGAGCACCTGGTCGTAGAACCCGGGAACGGCAACTCGCCCGTCCGGCTGCCAGAGGGTGGCCAGTGCCTTGACCAGATCTGCCGCCGGGTCCGGCAACAGTCCGCCCAGGCTGCCGGAATGGGCATCTTGATTGGCCCCCCGGGCGCGGAGTTCGACTCCGAGCTGACCGCGAGTTCCCAACACCAACTGCGGGGTTCCGCTCCGGTGCACCGGTCCGTCAGAGGTGATGGCCAGATCGGCGCTCAGCAGCTGTCGGTTGGCCAGGACCAAATCAGCGAGGTGGGGGCTGCCGATCTCCTCCTCACCTTCGACGAGCACCTTCACGTTGACCGGAAGCTCACCGTGAACAGCGAGCGTGGCACGAATGGCAAGCAATTGTGCAAGATGCTGACCCTTGTTGTCGCTGCTGCCCCGCCCATACATCCGACCGTCACGCACGACCGGATCGAATGGAGAACTGTGCCAGCCGTCGCTTTCAGCAGGCTGGACGTCGTAGTGCCCGTAAATGAGCACGGTCGGCAGCTCTGGATCGACGATCCGCTCGCCATAGACGGCCGGCGGCCCGTACCCCTCTATCAGGGAGGCCTGCAGACCACTGCGAAGCATGCACTGGCGCACGGCCTCAGCACAACGGGCGAGGTCATCGGTGGGCTGCGCGCTGACCCCGGGGATCCGGACCAGGGCCGCGAGTTCGTCGAGGGCGTCGTCGAACCCGGCCTCGAGATAGGCGTAGACATCCGCCTGGCCCGAGCGGATGCTCATTTCCCGCCCCCCGCAGTAGCCTCGACCGGGCCAAAGATCGGCACCGGGGCCTGGCCCTCGCGGGGGCGCCATTCGACTTGCACCCTATCGCCGATGTCGCTGGAGTCACTCGTGAGGTTGGTGAGCAGCCGCGGCCCCTCATCCAGTTCGATGATGGCGGCGACATACGGAACCGTCAGGCCGAGCTCCGGTGCGGCCGGGAGGTGGATGGTCGTTCGCGAATAGACGGAGCCGAAACCGCTCGCTGCCACCCATTCGACATCGTCACTGTCGCAGCTGAGGCAGAACGGCCGTGGATAGAACTGGTGCGTGCCACACGATGTGCACTGCTGGATCACAAGCTGGTGATGGCGGGCCGATTCCCAGAAGTACTCGGTGGTGGGGTCTGCCCAGTCGATGACCGTATCGCTCGGATCAATCACGGAGCAACACCGCCGTCGCCGCCGTGGAGAAAAGTCCGCCGATGCCGTGCACCAGGCCGACTGTCGCATCGGGCACCTGGCGCCCCTCGGCTTGTCCCCTCAACTGGCGCACCGCTTCAATGACCAGGAGCAACCCCAGGGCTCCCGGGTGGCAGTAGGACAACCCGCCGCCCGACGTCACTGACGGGAGGCTTCCCCCCGGCATCAGGTTTCCTTCCTCAACAAAGGCACCTGACTCGCCGCGGGAACAGAATCCGACATCTTCGAGGGCGAGCAGCACACTCATGGTGGTCGCGTCATATGGTTCGAAGACATCGACGTCTGTCGGCCTGATGCCTGCCATCCGCATTGCCGCTGCGGCGGAGGCGACACCCGGTGAGGCCTCCAGGCTCGGAAGCTGCGGTATATGCCACTGGCGGTGGCTCTCCCCGGTGCCGGCGACGCGGATCGGCGTACTCGCCGAGTCCCTGGCCCGCATCCCGGAGGTTACGACGATGGCGCCCCCACCATCGGTCACCAGGCAGCAGTCCAACCGGTGGAGCGGGTCGGCGATCATCCGCGAGTCGAGAACGTCGTCAACTGTCAGCGGATCGCGCTTCCACGCCTTCGGGTTCATCCCGGCCCACCGCCTGGCGCCGACCGCGACCGACGCCAATTGTTCCGGCGTGGTGCCGTATTCATACATATGGCGCGCGGCCAGGAGCCCGAATTGCCCGAGAGGAGCGGGCAGCCCGTACGGTTGCTCGAACTGGGAGGACGTCGCCTTCTGATTCCAGTGGTTGAGCTTGCGACTGGACCGCGTGCGTTGACGCGACGCGTAGACAATGAGCGCAACCTTGCAGCGCCCGGTCTGGATGGCTGCCGACGCATGGCCGAGGAAGGCAACGAACGCGGCACCGCCGAGATCCGACGAGTCGGCAAAATCGGGCTGGATGCCGAGGTACTCTCCGACCTGGACAGAACCCTCCTCGCCCAGGTAGTTGACGAAGAGCCCGTCGACGTCGGACAACGTCAGTCCGGCATCCGCCAGCGCCTCCCTGGCGGCCAACGCGATCATCGACAGTTCCGATTGGTCTCGCACCTCGCCGAGCGGCGCTTCGGCCACCCCCACGATATAGATGTCACTGTGCGCTTCTGTCATCAACATGGGGAAACCTCTCGAACGGTGTCGGCCGGAAATCTGCGGTTCTGTCTCATCATATAGACTATGCATCTATCTAGCGATACAGTTTGTGAAGTTTGCGACCATCCTGCGCCCATAGAAAGAGGAACCAATGCCAGAAGCCCCTCTGCTCGACACTGCGCCAGTCACGTACGGACAGCGCGTCGCTGACTTCGCGGCAACCCGCGGCGACCTCACGGCGTTGATCTTCGTA
Source organism: Homoserinimonas sp. (assembly GCA_040904805.1). Classification (GTDB taxonomy): domain Bacteria; phylum Actinomycetota; class Actinomycetes; order Actinomycetales; family Microbacteriaceae; genus RYN-87. The sequence goes on from JBBDSS010000012.1 coordinate 75,214, forward strand.
GCGCCGGACAACAGTGAAATGTCGCTGACGTGGGCGGAACTGGATTCTCGCGCCAACCAGATGGCCAGGGCGCTCTCGCACAATGGCGTCGGACCAGAAACCCTGCTGGCGATCTGCCTCCCCACTCGCCCCGAACACATCGTGGCCGCCATCGCTGCCTGGCGGCTCGGCGCCTGCACATTGCCACTCTCCCCACAATTGCCGGACCGTGAACGCCAGGAGATTCTGGCGGTGAGCGAAGCCTGGCGCCCGACAGTGATGCTCGTCGAAGACCAGAGCCAGCAGCCAGGCAGCCTCGGCCTGGACCAGTTGACCGACCTCGACAGCTTCGATGACGGACCGCTGCCAGCGCTCGTCGCCCAGCCCGGCAAGGCAATCTGCTCCGGCGGGTCGACCGGACGGCCCAAGATCATCCTGGATGACCGGCCGTGGCAGAAGGTTCCGGGCAGCGAGAGCTCGCTTCACCAGTTCGGTCTTCGTGCTGACCAGGTGCAGCTCATCACCGGCCGGCTGTACCACAACATCTCGTTCAGCCTCACTCACAATGGCCTGTTCGAAGGCCACACCGTCGTGCTGCTCGAGAAGTTCGACGCAGCACTCGCGGTCGACGTCATCGAGCGGCATCGAGTGTCGTTCCTCGGCATGGTGCCCATCATCATGCAGCGCATCGCCCGCCTCCCCGGAATCACGGAACGCGACTTCTCCAGCATCGAGGCGTTCTACCACAGCGGAGCGGTCTGCCCGGCGTGGACCAAGCGAGTATGGATGGGTCTCGTCGCACCAGAGCGCCAGTACGACTGCTACGGCGGCGCCGAAGGCACTGGCGTGGTAGCCATCCGAGGTGACGAATGGCTGCGTCGCGAAGGCAGCCTGGGGCGTCCCGTCGGCACCAGGCTGAGCATCCGCGATGGAAACGGAGAGCCCGTTCCCCCGGGTGAGATCGGTGAGATCTTCACCGGTCCGGAAGGTGGCCCGATGACGTTTCGCTATCTCGGGGCCGAACCGCCGAAGGCCACCGCAGACGGGCTGGTCTCCCTCGGCGACCTGGGCTGGCTCGATGACGACGGTTATCTGTACCTCGCCGACCGGCGCGTGGACCTCATCATCACCGGCGGGGCAAACGTCTACCCGGCCGAGGTCGAGAGCGTGCTGTCCGAGCATCCGGGCATCGCCGACGCTGTGGTGATCGGTATCGACGACGACGAATGGGGCAAGCAGGTATACGCCATCCTGCTGCCGACCGACCTGACCGCACCCCCAACCCCGGATGAGATGCGCGCGTTCTGTCGCAAACGCCTTGTCCCCTACAAGGTTCCGAAGACCTTCGAGTTTGTGGAATCAGGATTCCGGGACGAATCCGGAAAGATGCGCAGGACACAACTGGCAACGGTTCGCAACGCCGGAGCCCGTCCAGTCACAGCTGCACCTCACAACAGGAATGAGCACACGCCATGACCACCGAGCCTCATGCGCTTGTCAACGCACGCCTGATCGACGGCGAGGGCGACCCCGCACGCGACAGGTCGACGGTGATCATCGAGGGCGATCGCATCATCGAGGTCACCGGCGACCGCCCCCTGCCCGCGACGATGCAGATCACAGACCTCGGCGGGGCCACGCTCATGCCCGGCCTCATCGACTGCCACATGCATCACGCGCCCTGGGCCCAGAGCCTGGTGACCCATCCGGAGCCGCTCGCGCTCTTGATGTCCCGAACGGTGGCGGCGCTGAAAGTCACCCTCGAATCGGGTGTGACGACTGCTCGCGACCTGGGCGGCCTCGAACGAGGGTTCGTCGACGCCATCAACGAGGGCGTCATCCCCGGCCCCAGAATGCAGACCTCGCTGATCATCGTGTCGCCGACGAACTCGCTGATGGACCACCATCCGGTCTCCGGAGGCGCCATCACCGCGCGTGGCCGGTTCGAGGGCGCCCCGGGACTGCCCCTGCCGTGGTGCGACGGGCCGGTCGCCGCGCGGGCGAAAGTGCGTGAAGCCCTGCGAATGGGAGCGGATGTCATCAAGGTCGCCATGACCGGCAGCATGACGTTCGCGGCCCGAAGGACCCATCGCCCGCTGTTCACCGAGGAGGAACTCGCCGCCATAGTCGACGAGGCTCATCTTGAGGGGGTTCCCGTCGCCTGTCACGCCCACGGCGATCCGGGAGCGCTCATGGCCGTTCGTGCCGGTGTCGACACGATCGAGCACGGTACCTACCTGACCGAAGAGTGCGCACGTGAAATGGCAGATCGAGGTACCTGGTACGTGCCGACCATGTGCATCTCGGAATGGCACAGCACCTTGTCGCAGGAAAGCGTACGCGCCCACACAGCGGAGATGCCGGCCGTTCACCAGGAGAGCCTGGCGCGCGCGGTTCGGCACGGCGTTCGCATCGCCTCGGGCACCGATACCAACAATTTCCACGGATATGGCAGAAGCGGGATGGAATTGGAGTTGCTGGTGTCGGCAGGCATGAGCGCGGCAGAGGCAATCGCCGTCGCCACCGACAAATCCAGCCAATGCATGGGCCTGGCCGAAAACGTGGGTACGATAGCGGCTGGCAAGTATGCAGACCTTCTGGTGGTGGATGGCGACCCGTACCAGGACATCCGGATTCTCCAGGATCCGACCCGGCGGACTGCTGTGATGAAAGGCGGCGAGCTCATGTACGGATCACTGCCCGTCCCGGAATCACGGGACCGCGAACTCCCATCCAGCGTCGAAGTGGCCACATGACAACACTCAGTCCCGAAAACGCCCAGGCGGCAGCGAAGGCAACAGCCGAAACAGTAGCCGGCGACGATGCCGTTCGCACCACCGACTACATGGTCGGACCGGTTGCCGCGGCCCTGGACATCATGCTCGAGTTCGAGCACGGCCAGCCAGAATTGCGCGTCGCCGATATCGCTCGACGGTTGAATCTGACCAGGAACAAGGCATTCCGGCTCATCAAGACGCTGGAGTCACGTGGTTTCCTCCAGCGGGTCGGCGACCACTATCGGGTGGGGATGCGATTGCTCACGCTGGGGGAACATGCCGCCAAGCCCATTGAGTCACTGCAGGCGGCGGCTCAGCCTGAACTGGAAGCGCTCAACGCCGCCACCGATGAGACGGTCTATCTGCTGGCACCGGTGGGCAACGAAGCGATCTGTATCTCGCGGATAGAAAGCAGCCACTACCTGCGGATCTCGATCGACATCGGGAACAAGCGCCCGCTCTACGCCGGCGCCGGCCAGAAGATGCTGCTCGCCGGCCAGGATGAACAACGACTCGCGCAGGTGCTGCGCCACAAGGGTCCGGCATTCACGGAGCACACGATCACCGATGAGGCTCAACTGCGAGCCCAGCTTGAGGAGATCAAGCGCCGCGGCTACAGCCTGAGCCTCGGCGAGGTCGATTCCGGCGCCGGCGCAGTTGCTGCACCCATCTACGACCACTCCGGCCAGATGATCGCAGCCCTCGTCATCGGGGGAGCCATGTCTCGCGTGGCCGACCGGCTCGAGTCCGACTGGCGCACCCTGGTGATAGCCGCAGCCGCCCGGGTGTCGGCCGCCCTGGGGCATCACGCGGAACACTGACCTGCATTGCGGGGGACGCGGCGGGCCCTGCCAACGGGCCTCGTCACAGGCGACCTCCGCAATCCCCATTCTTCGCGCCCGTTGGGGCCTCCGCGCGCTTTCGCGGGGTGCTTCCGGAGCGGCTCTGCCGGAAGAAAGTATCCAACAGGTATAACACGTGTCTGCGTAGTGATTGATCCTGTGATACGCTCATGCGCAACTTGGTTGACGTGGGAGCAGAAAGATCTGCTCACCCAATCCATTTCGGCCAGGGTCCCGTCGAGGTCAGATCAACCAACAACGCAATGGAGCAACGACGATGAAGCAAACCCAACTCGCGAAAAGTTTCGCCGCACTGCTGGCGATAGGCCTGGTAGTCACGGGCTGCGCTGCAACCGATGAACCTAAAGAGGAACCCGCCGCCGCAGAATCGGTGATGGTCCAGGAAATTCATGACGCACTCCCCCAGAAGATCCAGGACGCCGGCGAGATGACGGTCGTCATCAGCGGCGCGAACCCGCCGTGGTGGGTCACCGACCCGGGCAAGGCCGGCGAGTACACCGGAGCCGGCGCCCAGCTCATGGAGCGCGTAGGCGAGATCATGGGCGTTGACGTGAAGATCGCAGCCGTCCCGGACATTTCCGGCGCGTTCGCCGCCATCAGCAGCGAACGCTACGCCTTCGGCTTCTTTCCCTACGCCGACTCGGTGGGCGGACCGCGCGAGCGTCCAGGCGCCGAGTTCGTCGATGTGCTGCAGGAGGTAGTCCCGTTCCTGGTGACGAAGGGCAACCCCGAAAACGTCGGCAGCATGGATGAGCTGTGCGGCGTCACCGTCGCGGCGCTGGTGAACGCTGCAACCTACAAGGTCGCTGAAGCCCAGAAACTGAAGTGTGAAGCCAAGGGCGAGACCCTGGACGTGCTTGGTGCAACCAGCGTTCCCAACGGGGTCCTGGCGGTACGCTCAGGGCGAGCTGACGCATTCTTCACCGGAGGCGCTTCGCTGTTCTACGCGGCAAAGGAATCCAACGGCGAGCTCGAGGTCGTCGGTGACGAGTTCGGCAACGGGTTTGACGGGGCATTCATGGGCGCACTGCTCCCGAAGGATTCCGCCCTGACCCAGCCGGTCCTGGACAGCTTCCAGATCCTGTTCGACAACGGCAAGTACGAGACGATCATGAAGGAATGGGGCCTCGATCGCGAGATGATCGAGAAGCCCGGTGTCAACTTGTACGCCGAGTGGCTCGTCGACAACCCCATCGAGTAGCAATGACGACGCTGTCGAAGGACCAGACCGAAGTGGAGAATACCGCCATGCAGCAGCCGCGCACCGGTTTTGATGTTGCAAAGGCGCTCTCCCCACGACGCCCCTGGACCTGGGTGATCACTGCGATCGCCCTGGTCTTCGGAGCCCAGTTCGTCCAGTTGCTGCTGACCAATCCCAACTTCGAGTGGGATGTTGTCGGACAGTACCTGAACAGCGAAACTGTGCTCACCGGCGTCGTGATGACCATCCTGCTCACCATTGCGGCGATGGCAATCGGCCTGGTCCTCGGCGGCGTGCTGGCCGTATGCCGCATGGCCGACAACACGGTGCTGAGAACGCTGGCGTCGGTCTACATCTGGTTCTTCCGGGGAACACCACAGCTGGTGCAGCTGATCTTCTGGTTCAACATCGGACTACTGGTGCCTGTGCTGAGCATCGGGATACCGTTCGGACCGACGTTCGCGTCGATCGAGTCGAACACCCTGATCACTCCCTTGCTCGCCGCCATCGTCGGGCTCGGCCTGCACGAAGCCGCCTATCAGGCGGAGATCTACCGCGCCGGGTTGATGTCAGTTGACGAGGGACAGCTCGAAGCCGCCAAGGCCGTCGGGATGAAGCCGGTGCGGGTGTTCTTCAGAATCCACCTGCCCCAGGCCATGCGATTCATCGTCCCTCCGACGTTCAACGCCATCATCGGAATGGTCAAGGGAACGTCACTCGTCAGCGTCATCGGCGGGGCGGAGCTTCTCTTCTCGGTGCAGGAAATCTACAGCCAGACCTATCAGACGGTCCCCCTGCTGATCGTCGCCTGCGTCTGGTACCTGTTCATCACCACCCTGCTCAACGGGGTCCAGTTCTTCATTGAGCGCCACTACGGCAAAGGGGCCAGCCGCAACGGCAGCACCTCGCCGTTCGGAAGACTGCTCGACCGACGCGCGGCGCTCCGAGCCCAGAACCTGGCACGAGGGAGCGAATCATGAGTCAACCCGTCCTGCGCATCACCGCCCTCCGCAAGGAGTACTCGGGTGTCGAGGTACTCCGAGGAATCGACCTCGAAGTGAAGACCGGAGAAACCGTCGCCATTCTCGGCTCTTCCGGATCAGGAAAGTCGACCCTGCTGAGATGCGTGAACTGCCTCGAAACGCCGAGCGGTGGCGCTATTGAGGTGAACGGCGACATTATGGGCTACAAGCAGGAGAGCAACGGCGCCCTCCGCCGCCTTTCAGAAAGCCGCATAGCCGTTCAGCGCCGCAAAGTCGGCATGGTCTTCCAGAACTTCAACCTCTTCCCTCACTGGACTGTCCTGGAGAATATCTCTGACGGCCCTCGCTCGGTGCTCCGGCTCAGCAAGCAGGACGCGATAGAGCGAAGCATGGCCCTGCTCAAGAGAGTCGGCCTGCAGGACAGAGCGGACGCGTATCCGCGACAGCTCTCGGGCGGGCAACAACAGCGAGTCGCCATCGCGCGGGCGCTGGCACTTGAGCCAACGCTGCTGCTGTTCGACGAACCGACGTCCGCACTCGACCCGGAGAACGTCGGAGAGGTCACCGACGTTATGAGCGACCTGGCCGACAGCGGGGCGACCATGGTCGTTGTCACACATGAGCTGGGTTTCGCCCGGGCAGCCGCCGATCGGGTGGTCTTCATGGACGACGGAGTCGTCATCGAGCAGGGAACACCGTCTGAGGTCTTCGACAACTCTCGCGAGGCCCGCACGATGGAGTTCGTCGGCAAGACCCTCGCCTGACCGCATTCGGTGGCCGACGTTCGGATTGGACAAGCAATGAGTACTGGAGAAGATCAGCCAGGCGCCCTCGCCGGTGTCCGCGTTCTCGACCTCTCCCGTGTGCTTTCCGGGCCGTTCGCCACTATGACGCTCGCCGACCTCGGTGCCGACGTAATCAAGATCGAGTCCCCGGATGCCGGCGATGACACTCGCGCGTGGGGTCCGCCGTTCCAGGGGGACCAGTCTGCGTACTTCTTGTCGGTCAATCGCAATAAGCGCAGTGTGGCCCTGGACCTGAAGTCTCCCGAGGGTCGCGCGGCCGCCCGCGCACTCGCCGATCAGGCCGACGTCATCGTCGAGAACTTCAGGCCGGGGGCCGCAGCCCGCCTCGGGCTCGGGTACGACGAGGTCTCGCAGTCCAACCCTGGAGTCGTCTACGCCTCGATCAGCGGCTACGGGCAAACCGGGCCGGATGCTCACCGGGCCGGTTACGACGCAATCGCCCAGGGCCGAAGCGGCCTGATGAGCGTGACCGGACAACCTGAGGGCGATCCGGTCAGGGTCGGCATCTCCCCCGCCGACCTCACCGCGGGGATGTGGGCGCTCGTGGGAACGCTGGCAGCGCTCTACCGGCGCCAGCAGACCGGCATCGGCCAGTGGGTGGACATCAGCCTGCTGGACGGCCAGGTGTCGTGGTTGACCTATGTAGCCGGGGGGTACTTCGCCTCAGGCAAGGTGCCTCGCCGCTACGGCTCCGCGCACCCCACTATCGCGCCATACCAAGGCTTCCCCACCGCGGACGGCAATCTCATGCTGGCCGTCGGCAACGAGAACCTTTGGGGACGTTTTGTTCGCGCGGCCAGGCTGGATCACCTGGCGGACGACCCCCGGTTTGCGCTCAATGCTGATCGGGTGAAGAACCGCGATGAGCTAATCGTCCTTCTGAACGACCGGCTATCCACGCGGCCCACTGCACAATGGGTGACATTGTTCGACGACGCCGGCGTTCCGGTTGGGCCGATCAGCACCATCGACGAGGTCATGGTCGACCCGCAGATTCTCGCGCGCGACATGATCCTCGAGGTCGAGCATCCGACCGCCGGCACGGTGAAAATGCTCGGCTGCCCGATACGAATGTCGGGCAGCCCCGCGTCACGTCGCCTGCCCCCGCCGCTTCTGGGCGAGCACACCGCAGGCGTGCTGGCAGACATCGCTGCGAGCGGGATGGACTGGCCCGAGCGGCTGTTGAGTGCATCCGGCGCGGACCCCGGATCGTGACGGCACGCACCGCCACGCTGGCGGACGGGTCGCGCCACGCATCCAGTGCGCTGTCGTTGGAGGTCGCCGGCACTGTCGCCAGCATCATCGTGGGGTCGGGCGAGCGCCGCAACGTCCTCGCCCCAGCGGACTGGGACGAACTCAGCCGGATTGTCGACCAGGTGTCGACGCGAGTCGATATCAGCGTCGTGGTGCTGCGAGGCCGAGGACAAACGTTCAGTGCCGGATCGGACCTCCGGTTCTGGGAGAACGAGGACAGCCAGACCGTGGACGAAGACTTCTCCCGGATGGAGGCGGCGCTCCAGGCGATCGAACGGATACCAATTCCGACAATCGCTGTCGTCGAAGGGGTAGCAGCAGGGGCGGGTTGTGAACTGGCCCTCGCCTGCGACCTCCGAATCTTCGCCCAGACGGCACGGATCGGACTTCCGATCGTTCAGCTCGGGGTGCTGGTGAGCCCGCATTTCGCCCTCCGGCTGACCTCCCTGATCGGGATCTCCCGCACACGCGAATTGCTATACAGCGGCCGGCTGGTGTCCGCTGCCGAGGCCGACCGGCTGGGTATGGCCAACTCCGTGGTTGCACAGTCCGGCATCGAGGCGGAACTTCAGAACTGGCTCGACAACATTTCCCGGCAGCCGCGTTCCGGCCTGGTAGCCGCCAAGGCGGCATCAACTGTCGCCGTGGCGGAGCTCCGCACCCAACATGACGCTCCCGAGTGGACCTTCTCGGATCCAGCGCAGCTCTCCGATCGGATCGGCATCTTCTTTCGACGCTGAGCGCTCAGGCGAGCACCGGAATGATGTCCGTCGTCATGAACGAGCTCGCAGGCGCGTGCTCTGCGGCAGCTACCGGGGCATCGCTGGAGATGATCGAGATCGAGCCAGTCGACGTCGATTCACCGACGGCGACCGACGATTCGCTCGAGATGATCGGGATCGGCTGAGTGGTCGCGGCGACATTCGACAGCGGGTCGGTCATGACGCCCGCCGACAGCGGCTCGTCCATCGAGATGATCGACACCGACCTGGTTGTCGGAGCGAGTCGTCGACCGCGCCGAACGACGACGATCGTGCCCAGGGCGAGCGGGATGCTGATCACGCTCGGCGCAGCCACCCAGAGCGAGCTGCTCAGCACTCCGAACAGGCCCCACAGCAGGTAACCGACCATCATCAGCCACTGTGTCGCCTCGGAGACGCCGGCAAGTTTGAGGGAGTCATCGCGGTTCAACCAGGTCGTCCTGGCCTGGGGAATCCACATCAACAGGGAGAAGCCGGTCGCGGCGAATCCAAGCGCGTTCAGGACAAGCTCATCGATGTGCATCGCGGTACTGTTCTTTCTCACGGTCCGAGGGAGATTCCCGATTGGACGGCTTTTTGCTAGGACACCGACGATGTCAGAGAGATCATAAGCATGGCGGATGCCCCGCGTCGAGCCCGCGAGGCAAGTTGCTCAAACTATATTTCCCTCGGATCTCGAAAGGGTGCATCCGGTCAGTTGTTTTCGCTCTCCGGGTGTTCAGCGAGGAGCAGCGCCAGCCTCATCCGACGTTCATCGGTGACCGCATTCAGCGCTCGAATGCCCGCCCAGATAAGCCCGGTGCTACCGTGTTGCCATGTCGAGAACTGACATCGCTTCCCGAGTGGTCACAGCCTCCCCAGACCGGGTGTACGCGGCGCTGGTCGATCCTGACGCGCTGGTCCTCTGGCTGCCTCCTGAGGGGATGACGGCCAGGTTTGATCGGTTCGACGCTGCGCCGGGAGGCGCGTACCGAATGGTGCTGACCTACGTGGATGCGACAGCCTCATCCGGCAAGGCGACGGCCGACTCCGACATCGTCGAGGCCCGTTTCACCGACATCGTTCCCGGGGTTCGGGTGGTGCAGGAAGTGGACTTCGTCTCGGACGATCCGGCGTATGCGGGAACGATGGTGATGACCTGGTCCGTAGCCGCGGTGGATGCCGGCACGCGCCTCGAGTTCCGGGCGGACAATGTTCCCGTGGGTATCTCAGCCGAGGATCATGCTGCCGGGCTCGCGTCGTCGCTCGAGAACCTCGCCGCCTACCTGGAGGGCTAGCGGAGGGAGGCCGCGCTCACGTCGTAGCCGGCTTGGGCCGAGCTCGGCCCTCTCCAGCACCCGCAGATGCTGCAACAGCGTCGCCCAGTTGCGACCTGAACACTTCCGTGCCGTCACGGGCCCATCGGGCCCCTCAGCGTGCGCATGAAACCTGCCAGCTCCTCGCCAACGATATTGCTACTTGACACATACCCCCCAGGGGTATATATTCATACCCCTACCGGGTATTTGCCCGGCCTGGATTCAAGGAGCAGAAATGAGTTCGCTTACAGACCGCAGTAGCGGGCGACGCTGGTGGGGCCTGGCCCTCATCGCCGCCGCGCAGTTCGTGGTAATTATGGACACGTCGATCATCGGCGTTGCTTTACCGGACATCCAGCGCGAACTCGGCTTCACTCCCGAGTCGCTGTCCTGGGTGTTCAACGCCTACGTAGTGGCCTTCGGAGGGCTGCTGCTCCTCGGGGGTCGGCTATCCGACCTCTTCGGCGCACGAAAAATCTTCATCACCGGCTGGGGAGCGCTTCTCGTCGGATCGGTACTCGCCGGGGCGGCGGGAAACATGGCGGTCGAGATCGCCGGTCGGGCAGTGCAGGGAGTGGGTGCCGCCCTGATCGCCCCCGCCGCACTGACCCTGCTGATGACCCTCTTCGGCGGAACACGCGACCTCCCGAAGGCATTCGCCATCTACGGAGCAGCCGCACCAATCGGCGGAACAGCGGGGGTCTTCCTCGGCGGCGTGCTCACCGAGTACGCAAGCTGGCCCTGGGTGTTCTACATCACGATCCCCATCGCACTTCTCGTGATCGTCGCGACACCGTTCGCACTACCGGCTATACCGCCAGCACGCAGCGGGTCCATCGACGTCGGCGGAGCGGTGACGGCCACGGCCGGACTCACCGCGCTGGTCTACGGGATCGTTCGCGCGCCCGAAGTTGGCTGGGTCGCCGTGGAAACCCTGACCGCACTCATTGCCGGTATCGGGCTGCTTCTCCTGTTCTTCTTCATCCAGTCGCGCAGCCGGCAGCCTCTCCTCCGCCTCGGGATCTTCCGGGCGCCCCAGCTCGGGGCTGCGAACCTGGCACAGCTGCTTCTCGGGGCAGCGTGGATCCCCATGTGGTTCTTCCTGAATCTGTACCTTCAACAGGTTCTGGGAGCGGGAGCATTCGCATCCGGTGCCGCCCTGCTGCCGATGACCGCGTTGATCGTCATCGGGATGATAGCTCTCGCTCCCCGGCTCCAGGCACGCTTCGGGGCCAAGCCGATGATCGTCAGCGGGCTGCTCCTCCTGGGCTCTGGCCTGGCCTGGCTGGCATTCGTACGGCCAGACGGCAACTACGCCACGGATGTGCTTCCGGCCTCGCTCGTCGCGGCACTCGGAATGGCGCTGGCCTTCGTACCGTCGCTTGGGACGGCCATCTCCAGCGCGAGGCCGGAGGAGACGGGCGTCGCCGCCGGATTGGTGAACACCAGTTACCAGATCGGATCAGCGATTGGTCTCGCCGCCCTCACCGCGGTAGCCGCCATGTTCACCGCCCCGTCTGGCGATGCACCCGCTCTCACGGACGGCTATTCTGCCGCCTTCGTCGGGGCGGCCATCATCGCTTTCGCCGGAGCGGCCGTAGCGACCGTCGCCCTGCGACCGGTCGGCGCAGCAGCGCAAGAGCCGGTCACGTCGAAAGTCGCGGTCTAGCGAAGCAGTGGGGCATCGGCGTGTACCGCCGTGCCCCACTGTGTCGATCTAAAGCATGGACGGTCTCGCCATCCGACGCGCGGTCGGCCTAGGACCGAACCAGCCGGGCGATGGCGGCGGATGCTTCCGCAATCTTCTCGTCGGCAACCTCGCCACCCTCACGCGTCGCCTCGGCAACGCAGTGATTCAGGTGGTCGTCGAGAAGGGCAAGCGCCACCGTCTCCAGCGCTTTCGTCGCTGCTGAGACCTGGGTGAGCACGTCGATGCAGTAGACGTCCTCCTCGACCATCCGCTGGATGCCGCGCACCTGGCCTTCAGCGCGCTTGAGCCTCTTCAGGAGGCTCTCCTTGTTATCGATATACCCGTGCACGGCGATTCCTTTCATCCGACTGGTGGTGATTATACCCCGGCCCGGTATTTGGCCAGAGGTTGCATCCAGATACCCTGGCCACCCTCGGACTCTGGATCCTCACCGGCAACCCGGTCGATTTCGCCCTCACCGCCGCCGTGGCCGTGCTCATCATCGCCTGCCCCTGCGCGCTGGGGCCTGCCACCCCACCGCCCTGCTGATCGGGCCCGGCCGCAGAGGCGGGACAGGAACGACCATGGCCGTCCCTGACCCGGATGTTCGATGGAGGGTAGATTGCGGACATGTCTCGCGAACCGGGAACCAACGAACCTGCCGGACAGCCGGATGGAGCCCATCGGCCGAACGATTCGCCAGGGAACACGCCACGCGCGCGTCCTCCCCGGCCAGGAATGTCCGATTCGACACCAGCCCCGGTGCGGCGCCTCGACCCGCCGCCCACCGCGGTGCGGGTGGCCAAGCGGCTCTGGGTCACGAGCCTGGTGCTGGGACTGATCGCCGGCTTCTTCATCTTCCTCGCCCGGGCCGACCAGCTGGAACGGCTACGAACGCTGGTCACCGAGGTCGATGACACTCTCGACTCCGAGACACTCGGCGCGGTGGCGTTGATCCTGTTCTGGGGTACGCTCGGCGGCCTCGCCCTGCTTTTCGCCGTAGAAGCGATCATGATCAACGTCATGCTGCGGGGTCGAGGCGGCGCTCGCTGGGCCCTGATGGTCTTGCTTGTCATCAACGCGGCTGCAATCCTGGTCGCAGAATCTGTGCTCATCGCGCCGGACGATGCGGGCCTGCTCCTTCGGCTGCTCTTGCTTGCGCAACTGGTGCTAGCCAGCGCGGGGCTGGTATCCAGCCTGCTCCCCCGAGCCACTGTCTGGTTCAGGGTCGTGCGCGAGGCGCGTGCTCGATTCTGAACCGGGCACCGACGCGAGCAACGCCTCACAGCTGCGCACCACGGTACGGCAGACCTCCGCGGCGGCACGATCGGTGAGCGGGTGCTCCGCCCTGGAACGCCACCGCTCCAGTGCGGCCAGCGCTTCTGCACGCACATCGTCGGCTGCTGCGTCGTCGCCCAGGCCCAGGCGATCGGCCGGCTCCACCCCGGAGCCGCCGATGAGACGCTCCACCTCGGCTCCGAGCTCACGCGGAAGCCCAAGGCCGCTGGTGCGCGATATGGCCAGCAATCGCAACTCGCGGAACTCGTGAACTCCGGCGCGGATCCGCTCGAGCGAGGCGGTGAGCGAGTCGGTTCCGGAGCGCGGGCGCTCGCGCACGAGAGTTTCGACCGCGACTAGCGCGGTGTACGCCTTGAGGTGCTCTGCCCGCACCTGGAATTGCCCAGTGATGAGCCGCTGCAGCTCGTGCAGGCCGCTGCGGCGGGCCAGTTCCCGGGCGAGTTCTGTCGGGTCTGTCGTGCCGCTACCGATCAGCACCGTGGCGAGCCGGATGCCGAAAAGCCCGAACCGGCGCAGGAGGGCGGCCCTCGCCTCGTCATCCGCTGCAACATGCGTAGTCGGTCGGACGAACCTGTCGGCTGACATCAGCATGCGCTCGCGTTCGGGCTTGTCCAGCTCCGCCAGTTCGAGCAGGATGCCGAACTCCGCCTGTTGCATGGTTCGCGCCGTCTGGGCGAGCAGCCCGGCGACTGGCACGACTCCCATAGCCACAGATCGAAGAGCGCCATCGTCGCGGTACCGCCTGGCGATGTCGCGGGCGGCAAGGAGCGAGTCGATGCGGCCGGCCCCGATCTCATCCGCCCGGGAGATCACGGCCAACGCGTTGATTGCTCCTGGTTGGTTGGCACTCGTTCGCCCGAATGATTGCAAAAAACTGAGGTCGGCCTCGTGCAGATGGCGCATCACATAGATGATCGCATCGGTCGCCGATGTACCACTGTCCGGGATGAGGATGTCGGTCGAGCGGGCTGAGACGTCCCCGGACAACGAGGCGATCCCGGGGGTGTCGATCAGTGTCATGTCGCGCAGACTCGCATTCGGCCACTCCACCACGAGCCGGTCGACGTCGTGGGCGCTGGCACCGCGCAGGTCGAAGTCGAGGAGACCGTTGGTGCGCCTGACCGCCAGCGGGAGAGGTTCGCCGTCACGGGGGTGCATGGTGACTCTCGGGGTGTCGCCGTAGCGGTACCAGGTCACGATGCGGGTGCACTCACCGGTGCCGGTCGGCGCTATCTCCTCACCCATGATCGCATTGATCAGGGTGGACTTGCCTGCCTTGACCATTCCGGCGACAGCCACTCGCAACGGCTCGTCGAGCCGGCGAGCGTGGCGCTGAAGCGTTCCCACGGCCTCCGGATCATCGTGGTATACCGTGATCGCGTCCTGCACGAGCTCGGCCAGGGTCGCGCTGGGATCGTCATTCACAATGGCCCTGCCTCCGCCAGCTTCGGCTCCAGTGCGTGAGCCCGCTTGGCCAGGTCATCGACCCGCGCCAGTTCTGTCCTGATCTGCTTGATACGCTGCTCGCGTTCGGCGCTGTACGTCGTGGCTGCCTTCTGCGCCGCCAGCACCGACTCGCCCAGCGACCGGTGGTGCTCTTCTGCGATGTCGATGAAATGGTCCCGGGTGTGGCGCTGCACCAACCGCAGCCGGTCCTTGAGCTGTTTTCCCACCTGGAAGACGACGTCGTCCATGTGACCGCGGATGAGCGCCTTCGCCTCAGCCTGGCGACGCTTCAACCGGGCCTCCTTCTCCTCTTTGTACACTTTGCTGCCGATCAGCACACCGGCGCCCACCGAGATCGGGTTGATCAGCGCCATGCCGATCACCCCGGTGATCAGGCCGAACATCAGCACACCGCCGTACGAACCCCGCATACCGATAAAGATCTTCTGCAGTATGGTCAGGTGCCCCGGGTCGAGGTCATCGACATCCTGTACCGGGTCGAGCACATCGTCGGTGTCGTCAACCTTCAGGAGCGGAAGCGGCACTTCATCCTTCGCGAAATGCTGTGCCACCTGCTCGGAAAGCCACCGCGCACGCTCGTTGGTCCACACGAAGGTGTCGGATACTGCGGCGGCCACCCGCTGCTCGAGCCAGTCCACCGTCTCATACCAGGTGGGTCCTGGGTCTGCCTCGTCGATGGCCTGTTCGGCGTGCCGCTGGATGCTTCGCATCCGGTCGCGCAGGTCATGCTCCATGTCCGAGATCAGATCGCTCACCCCGTCGTTCAGCGTGGTCTGCCAGCGAGACGAGCGGCGGCGGAGGTCATCTGCTTGTCCCTTGGCGGCCTCGAGTTCGGCGATCATCCTGGCCGTTCCCTCTGGGTCCTCCAGAGCGTTGAGCTCCGATTGCAGGGACAGTCGCAGGTGTTCGGAGACCGAAACCAGGTCAACGGCGACCGAGCGGCGCTGAAGCCGCTCCCCTTTTCCAAGTATCTCGGTTCGCAGGTATGCGACCAGTGCCGGAATGCCAGACTCCGCGTTGAGCTCGTTGTCGCCGAGTCGCGCCGCGTGCAGCCGCAGATCGGCGGAAACCGGGAACATGACTATCTCCGGGTCCACCCGGTCCAGATGCGATCGGTCGATGTCGGCCACAGTTCGCCAGGCCGCATACAGGTCGGTCTTCGACAGCACGCAGGCAACATTGGGGCACACGCGCATCGCCTGACGAAGGAACTCGATCTCCGGATCCGTGAACTCCTGGGAGGCGTCGGAGACCAGCAACATCGCGTCCGCCGTCGGCAACGCCGTCAACGTCGTCAGCGAGTGCGTTGAATCGAGCCTGCCCATCCCCGGCGAGTCGACAAGACTCAGCCCGCCGGACAGGATCTCCCGGGGCAGGAATACTTCAGCTGCGACGAGTTGCTCCCGGTTACCGGGGTTGCCCCCTTCTGACACATGGCCCGCGAGCTCTTCGATGCTGACTGGCCGGGCCTCGATAGTGTGCTCTCCGACGCCGGTGTCGCCATCGCCCTGGGCGATCAGGAGACGCGCGGACGGCGCGTCCCCGTAACGCACCACAGTCGGCACGGCGGTCGCGATGTCCGCGTCCACCGGGCAGACCGGCGCGTTCACCAGGGCGTTGATCAGCTGGCTCTTGCCCTGCTTGAACTCGCCGACAACGATCACGCGCGTACTCGATTCGGCCAGTCGCTCGCGGGTCTGCTCCAGCCGCCGGAGGAGATCCGGTCGGTTTCCCGCGCTCACCAGGTCGATGCCGCGTTCCACTAACTTGACAAGCTCGACCACGATGTCTTCCTTATATGACAGGACCTTCCCATCAGAACACAGAAAGCGGCCCAGTAGGAAGCGAATGCTCCTACTGGGCCGCTGTTCTCGGGTTGCCAGGTGTTCTTTTCTTGTTAGGTGATGGGTATGGTCACCTCTTAGGCAACAGCGTCGTCGACTACGACGAATGCGCTGTCCTCCACCTCGACGGAGTTGTCCACCGAGTTGTCCTGGAAGGAGTCCTCGATCTCGACGTCGACATTCGTCTCGGTCGAGTTGTCCTCGTTGAAGGAGTCGTCGATGTCCACGTCGATGTCGGTCTCGGTCGAGTTGTCGACTGAGTTGTCCTCGTTGAAGGAGTCGTCGATGTCCACGTCGATGTCGGTCGAGTTGTCCTCGTTGAAGGAGTCATCGATGTCGACATTGGTCTCGGTGGAGTTGTCCGAGTTGTCGTTGAACGAGTCGTCGATGTCCACGTCCACCGAGTTGTCGGAGTTGTCCGAGTTGTCGGAGTGGTCCGAGTTATCGTTGTACGAGTCGTTGATGGAGTTGTCCGAGCTGTCGTTGAAGGAGTCCTCAACGTCCACGTCGGTGTTGCCGATCTCAACGTCGTCGCCGGCCCAGATGTTCGTCGAGTTGTCCGTCGAGTTGTCCGTCGAGTTGTCCGTCGACGTCTCCGTCGAGTTGTCCACCCAGGCGTCGTTCCCGGCGGCCACGGAACCAGCACCTGACGCGATCACCGCATCGTTGTCGAAGATCTGCGTGACATCGCCGTCGGCCCAGATGTTCTGGTTGACGGACTGGTCGGTGATGGTGTCGGTGTACGAATAGTTGTTCACGACGTGCGTCATCTGCTGCACGGCGTGCCCGTGGTCGTCCTTGTCCCAGTCGTGGCCGTGACCGTGGTCGTGGTCGTCGTGGTGGTGTCCGCCGCTGTGGTGGTCTCCCGTGTTGTACTCACGATCGAACGATCCGGCCATGACAGTGGAGCAGTCGAGTACGACCGGCATGACGGCGTCCATGTCGTCGCTGCTGACGTCGGACAGTCCGGCTTCAGCCAGGGCGCCTTCTGGGTCGTTGCGGAACTCTTCCGCAGCCTCTGGGTCGCGCAGCAGGTTCAGCAGGAAGTCGAGCAGCATCGTGGTAAGCGTTGTCATGACTGTTTCCTCATTCATTCTCGGTTGTCGTTGGTTGGCAGGTTTGCCTTGTCCGACGACGGTAGAACTCGGCCGGTACCGGGGGCATCGGGGATCATGCCCCTACCTGCGTCGACCCAGCCGGGGTTCGGATCGAACGGGGTTAGGGGACAATAGGGGTTTTGCTCGGCAGCTGGAGTTGCTCAATCGGCGTTCGAGGCGCCAGACCCCAGCAAGCGGCGCAGTTCTGCCAGCAGCTCGGCACGCGTCGTGGCACCAAGTCGCCGTCGGATGCTCGCGACGTGGTGCTCGACGGTACGAGGCGATATGAAGATGGCGTCGCCGATTTCGGGATAGGTCTTGCCCTCGAGCACCAGGTGGGCCACCTCGCGTTCCCTGGCACTCAGCCCGGTGTCGTCCCGATCCCGCTCATCGGATCGATGCGGGCCGGAGACCAGGGACAACTCGTGGGCACTCGCCACCGGCGCCGCGCTCGGCCGCAGATCCCTGGCGCAGGCGAGCAGCCTGGCCATGTCCTTGCGCTCCGGCGCTCGAGCGGAGGCGTGTCCTGCCAGTCGAGCGCCATCCCAGGTCATGCCGACGGCGGCAAGCCCTCGAGCGGCGGACTCCACAGCCCTGACGTCGAATGTGCCGGCCAGCACCGAAAGCCACGCCCGGCCGGCCGCGGCGAGGGTTGCAGCGAGGTGATCGTGATCTGACGCTCGAACCAGGGCGGCTGCATGCGGCCCCAGCTCCTGCGGACGTTCGGCGAGGATGGCCGCCTGGACTGCTGCCCAGTGCAGCGGTACCGACCACAGCGGTGGGTCTCCGAGACGCTCCAGCAAGGCCCACGCATCACCAAGCTGGGGGTCCAACCGCTCGGCGTCGCGCAAGCGAGTCGCCGCGATCAGCAGTTCTGCGAGCGGCATCAAATTGTAGAGGTCGATGTCGACGTGCAGGACGCTCTCCCGGGCCCGATGCCAGGCGTTCACGAGGCCGGGCATATCATCGGCACGCCGTGCCAGCCCCACCTCCAGTGCCCTCAGCCACAGGATGTCACGCGGCACCAACCGGGCCTCGCCAGCCGTAGCCTCTGCGACAGCGTGCTGAGCTCGTTCAGGACGATCACCCTGCATGGCCACCCAGCCTCTCAGCAGCAGGAGTCCTGGCTGCGCCACGGCACCGCCCTGCTCGCCTGCCAGAGCCGAGTCGAGAACGGAGTCGGCGACGCCAAGATCACCCGCGTGCAACGCCGCGAGTGTGGCGAGAGCCGCCGGAGACTCGGGCAGTGGCACCGCCGAGCCGGATGCAGTCATCATGTCTGACGCCTGGATGAGGGATGGCAGCGCGTGCGGCGGGTGGCCGCAGACGGAGTGACGAACGCCCTGACCCATCAGGGCTGCCGCCACCGATGCGAATGATCCGTTACCGGTGAGCGAGACCACGTCGGCCATGGACTCTGCTCCGCTGAGGTCGCCAACACCCATCATCGCAACGACTGCCAGACCGGCTGACGTGCCGACCTTCTCGGGTCCGCGCCGCCGGTAGAGGTCCGCTGAGTGTGCGAGCATTCCCCGTTGCGCCCAGGTGGCAGCGGCAACGTCGACCGCCCGGGAAATATCGGGTGGGTCTGGCTGTTCGAACACAAACTCTGTGATCCTCGCAGCGCCATTCAGATCGCCCACAGCCGCAGCCGCCTGCGCTCGTCGGGCTGCAGTCAGAAGCTCGTCGGCGCCAGCCGAGACCGCTTCCTGGTAGAGCCGGCCGGCGACTGACGGTTGAGAGTCGAGCATGGTGTCGGCGGCGTGCTCAAGAGCGAGGGCAATCCGGACGTCCCTCAAGCCCGAGTGGGCGAGGCTCTCGGCGACGTGGTCAAGAGGAAGGTGCCCATCGACGATGGTCTCCACGAGCATCCGCTGGAGCGCTCGAACCCGATAGGGCGGTGTGGTTTCCAGCAGCGCCTGTCGAATCACGGGCACCAAGTGTCCGCCAGGCAGGAGCAATCCGGCCGCACGAGCTTTGCCGACCAAATGGTCGATGATGCCATCGTCCGGTTTCAGGGTGGGCGGCAGATTGTCGGAGAGGTCGAAACCCACTGCGAGCGCCAATAGCAGCTCGCCCAGCTCGCCATGGATCGCTTCCAAATCGTAGGCGAGCTGGTCGATCACCTCGCGAGGGATGAGGGGTTCGGGAACTGTCTCCGAATCCTCCACGCGCAGTGCCTGTACCACGCGCTGCACCAGCCAGGGAATCCCCGCTGTGGCATCTGCCACTCGTCGAACGAGCTCAGGTGAGGCGTGGGTGCCGAGGGCTTTCGCCGCCAGATGCCCGATTTCCGGAGTGGTCATCGGAGCCACTTCGGGAACCCGCAACTCAGGAGTCAGCGATGAAACGGCAGAGTCCCCGGGACGTTGTGGAGGCGCCCCTGGCACTGCGCGGATAGGCCCCGCACTCGAAAGTCCGCTCTGCACTACGACACCATGGCCCTACGCGGGCTGATCGGCCGGTGGCGTAGTCGGGGCGGGCTCTGGTTCTGGCGTGGGCTCAGGGGTGGGATCCGGGGCGGGATCGGGACTGGGATCCGGGGCGGGTTCGGGAGTGGGATCAGGGACGGGGTTCGGAGCCGGGTCAGGGGTCGGCTCCGGCGTCGGGTCAGGGGTCGGCTCCGGCGTCGGCTCCGGCGTCGGGTCCGGAGTTGCATCGGCGACCGGAGCGTCGTCACTGCGGGAGCCGGCAGAGGAGTTCTGCGGCGACGTCCCTGTCTCCGCAGACTCGCCCCCCGGTGTCCCGCCGCCGGAACGGCCGCTCGGCTGGTCCGGCTCGCGATCAGGGACTGGTTGCCTTGTCTCAGGATCGGAAATGGGCGCCGAATCTGGTTCCGAGGCGCCAGGAGAGGTCGTCACGCCAGTCGGACGGTTCGGGTCAGACGCTGGTGAGTCGCCGGACTCCGCTCCCCCGTCGCCAGCCCCTGCCGGAGGAAACAGCGTGCTGAGGTTCGGGCTCTGCGCGAGCACCACGGTCAGCACAAGTGCTGCTGCGGCGGCGGTCAGGGGGGCTACGCCTGCGCGCAGTCGTGCCCCTCGCCTGATGGCGGCTACCGGTCGAGCATCATCCTCAACGGGCTCATCAGCGTTCCGGGCGTCGGAATCTACCAGCAGCGCCGATTCCAGCGAGGCGGCGGCCGCCGCCGCGCCGAACGAGACTGATGACTGGGGATGAGCGTCGATGACGATCGGGCGGTCCAGTTCCTGAGAGATCAACTGGGCGACCAGTGGGATGCGGGAGGAGCCTCCGACCAGTACAACAGCGGCCAGGCTGTCCTCGGCGACACCAGCCGACTCCAGCTCCCGGCTGATGTGTGCGACTGTCTCACGAATGTCGGTGTGAATCATCCCTTCGAACTCAGATCGAACAAGCCGCACGGCGGTGTGCAGCCCTGGCAAATCCACTGGGATGAGGGCTTCCGAATGAGCGGACAAGTGCTCTTTCGCATCGGTGCAGGCCTGACGCAGCGCGGCGAGTCCCGCGCGCGTGTCCCGGTCGGTCAAATCCAAGCCCTCGAACTGCATTCCCAGGCTCGCTGCGACGTGGGCGAGCACGGCATCGTCCATGTTGGTCCCGCCGAACTCAAGAGTGGGAGTCGAGTCGCGGATATCGCAGGCGTAATCATCTCCGACAGTGGCTATCGCCAGGTCGCAGGTCGACCCGCCGAGGTCATAGACGGCGACCACGTCACCGGAACCTGCACCGTTCTGCCTGGCGTAATGCGTGGCCGCGGCTTGCGGCTCGCTCATCAGGATCGCTCCCGCCAGACCGACGTCGGCGAGAGCGTTCCTGATCGATCCGACTCTGAACGCTCCCCAGCTCGCCGGATGCGAGACCGCGATTGCTGTTGGCTGCTCTGCTTCGAGCTCCTCCGCGCGGTCGACAACCCACCGGGCAACGATCGCGAACACCTCTTCGGGAGCGATGCGTTGCTCCCCCACCACGATGGGCACGGTGTCCCCCACGCGCCGGGTGAACTCGCGCACCACACGTTCGGGACGCTCCGCGTGATGCCGCTCAGCCGATTCGCCGACCAGGATGTACCCCTCTTCGTCGAGGAAGATCGTGGAGGGGATCGCGGTACTGCGCCACCCCAGCTTCAAGGGTTGCGGCACCGAGCGCACTCCATCGGGGCTGAGCCGGGCGGTGGCGGCGGCGATAAATCGGGTGCCGATATCCACACCAAGAACGTAGGGCATCGTTCCTCTTACAGGGCGCTAGTTGCTTCACCACGCTGACAGGGTCTCCGTGGTTTCGGGTCGCACTGTTTCGGGTCAGTACGGTTTCGGTTGTGTCAACAACCATCTGCTCACGAAGCCGAATTGTCAACAACTTTGTACCCCAATCGGGGGGGGATTGACGGATTTCTCAGGGGCAGCTATGCAGGCAGCCGCGACGTCATCGTGCTCATCACTGTCGTGGCCCTCGTCTCGCTGCGCTATGTCTGAAGCGCTTTCGCCGGCATGGTCTCGCGCACGCAGCTGACCACCTAGGGAAGTTGGATTGTTTTCCGGACGTCCCAGGGCACAGTCCACTCCAGCGCCGTGAACATGCGGTCGAGCACTAACGCCGTGAACCCCCAGATCACCGTCTCGCCGACCTGGAACGCTGGCGAGCGATGCTCCTGACCGTCCCAGTGCAGCGCCAGGGTGACCCGGTTCTCGGGGGCGAGGAGGTCGGCCACGGGCATCCGGAACACGTCGACGGCCTCCCGGTGGTCGATCGCGGCCACCTCTGACACCCGCTCCCACCAGGCCAACACCGGGGTTACCAGGTTGTTGCTGGCGGGGATTCCGAGCACGGGAAGGGCGCCGAGCACCTCGACACCGGTCGGGTCGAGGCCGGTCTCTTCGACGGCCTCGCGAACTGCGGTGACCGACGCGTCGGTGTCGGACGCCTCGACTCCCCCTCCGGGGAATGAGATCTGCCCGGGGTGGTGGCCCATGGTGGCGGCTCGGCGCTGCAGCAGCACATCCAGCTCGCCAGCCACCGGCCCGTTCGAGGTGGCTGGCACGGAGTCGAGCACGCCGAAGAGCACCAGCACGGCCGCCAGCCTCGCCCCGCTCATGGCCGCGCGTTGGCGTTCCGGAGTCTCCCAGTCGAGGCCGCGCCTCGCCAATGCGAGCAACTCGGCGTGCGCATCCAGGCGGGAGTGCTCCATGCTAATGAGCTTCTGCGGCCTTCTTGCTGGCGATGGTGTCGTGGATCCCGCTGCGGGCCGTGGAGGCACGCTGCTGGATCTCCCGCGCATCGGTCATCCGGGACACCGCGAGCGACTCAGAATGCGTCCGCTTGCCCATGCCCGAAGTCTAGTGACGCCGGGTCAGCTCGCCGCTGATTCAACTTCCCGGCGCGGGAGCTTCCAGTCGGGTCGAACGTAGTGGCAGGTGTAGCCGCCCGGGTGCTTCCGCAAATAATCCTGGTGCTCGTCTTCGGCCTCCCAGAACGGGCCGGCCGCAACCACCTCGGTGACGACTTTGCCCGGCCACAAAGCTGAGGCGTCGACATCCGCGATCGTGTCCGCGGCAACGCGCTTCTGCTCTTCGCTGGTGTAGAAGATCGCCGAGCGGTAGCTGGCGCCCACGTCATTGCCTTGGCGGTCCTTCGTCGACGGATCATGGATCTGGAAGAAGAACTCCAGGATGTCCCGGTAGCTGATCTGCTCCGGGTCGAAGACGACCTCAACGGATTCGGCATGGTTGCCGTGGTGGCGATAGGTGGCGTTCGGCGTCTCGCCACCGGAGTACCCGACGCGGGACGAGATGATGCCCGGACGCTGGCGAAGCAGTTCTTGTGCTCCCCAGAAGCATCCTCCGGCAAGGATGGCGGTTTCGGTCGCAGCAGTCATCATCTTCTCCTTTGTGCTCATGGTCGATGGAACCGACAGTAAAGGGAACAGCGCCGATGGCGTATCTGTTCCCACCCGTGCCCGGGCAATCAGTTCTCGATAGGGTTGCCGACCTCCACGAGGTGCTGGCGCAGCGTGTAGCCCGGATCAGGAATTCCCGCCTGGCCTCGCTCGGCCATGCACGAGGCTGTTGATGCCAGCCACAGTTGATCGACAGATCGAGCATCGACCCTGAGCTGCGGTGTTGTTACAGTCGAGCGCATGACAGTCCAGCGTTTGGAAAACATCGGCATTGTGGTCGACGACCTCGCGGCAGCGACGGCGTTCTTCGTTGAGCTCGGGCTCAAGGTGCTGGGTGAGGGGCCGGTCGAGGGCGATTGGGTGGACCGCGTAGTCGGGCTCGAGGGTGTCCGCGTGGATGTCGCCATGCTCCAGACTCCGGACGGCCACGGGCGGCTCGAACTGATGAAGTTCCACGCTCCAGCGGCCCGGAGCGGCGATGGGTTCGCACCACCGAACACCCTGGGTATTCGCCGCGTCGCATTCGGAGTCGACGACATCGACGCCGCCGTCGCCGGTTTGCAGTCCCGTGGTGAGGAACTCGTTGGCGAGGTGGTGACCTACGAGGACAGTTATCGGCTCTGCTACGTCCGCGGCCCGGAGGGGATCATCGTCATGCTCGCGGAGCAACTCAGCTGAGCCCCGGAACGGCGGAGGCCCCGGCCACAACGACCAGGGCCTCCGCTCAAAGACGAACTGAGAATCAGGCTTCGCTCATCGCCGTGACCTCGGCTTTGCCCTTGGCGGCATAGTAGGCGGCGCGGGCGGCGAGGCGCCGGGTTTGCTCAGCCTGGCCGGCGTCGAGAACGTCCTGCGGAACCTCGACGTTGGGTACCCGGCTCACGCCGTTGTACTTCTCGATGTAGGCGTCGAGCTCTGGGCCGGACTCCCACGAGGTGATCAGGCAGTAGCGCGGTGTCTCACTGATGTGGGTGGCCGCGTGCCAGAGCCGCTGGGTGTCGACGATCAGCTGAGCACCGGCAGGCAGGGCGATGCGGTACTCGACACTGGGGTCGGTGCGGTTGTCGCGGAGTACGAAGAAGCTGTCTTTGTCGTCGGTCAGGTTGAAGAAACCGCGGACGATCCAACCGGTGCCGTCCGGGTTCAGGCGGTTGTTGTCATCCTGGTGCAGATTGTAGAGGCAGTCCGCGTAGTCGTTCGGCATGAGCTCGATCACGCGGCAGCGGCCGACGTTCGCGCCCGGCTCCATGGCGCGCTCGGTCAGGGTGGGGGCTTTCTCCATCTGGGACGGAATCCACACGCCGTCCTTATCGGTGCGCGGCGGCTTGTGGTTCCAAAAGCCGTTGACCTCGATCTCGCCCTTGGCGCTCGTGATCGGCGCGAAGCGGGTTTCGCCGGAGGACTTCCAGTCGACGTACTCGATGTCGAGCCACTCCTTGGGGTCGATCTCCTTGTTGTAGCGGTCGAGTACGACGTAGCCGGTCTCTTCGAGAGCGGCAGACTTGATATAACCCATGATGCGAATCATGCCTTTCGTCAGGGGCCAGCACGTTTTAACAGGCCCAGGTAAGGCAAGCCTAACAGTGGGCATCCGCGTAAACTGGGAGCTTCGGCGCTAAGGAGAGAAACACACAGATGGTCAGAGCCACGAACATCGATGCGACCGCAGTCAACACGATTCGCTGGCTCTCCACGATCGAGGCGACCATCGTCGTGCCGGTCTATCAACGCCAGTACCGCTGGGACATTGGCGGATGCGAGCAGTTGCTTGCCGACATCCGCGCCGCTGCCGATACCGAGCACCGGTACACCCATTTCATCGGGTCGATCCTGTCGACGGCGAGCGCCGAGGCAGCGAACACTCGAGTCGGTGCCGGGGAGCTGGTGCTCATCGACGGCCAGCAGCGCGTGACCACCCTGATGCTCCTGATCGCCGCCCTGCACCACACCGTTAAGGACGACGACCCCGACCTCGCTGGCCAGCTGCAGAAGATCCTGGTGCCGGCCGGCGATGAGACCCGCACCAAGCTGCGTCCGCATCGGGCGTGGGCGGAGGTGTTCGAAGACGTCGTTCTCAACCGCCGGCTGAGCGATGGGCCGCGCGATTCGCGGTTCGACGACAACTACGCCTTCTTCCGCAGCCAGGTTCCGGCGGAGGAGGTCCCGCAGATCTGGCGAGGGCTGCAACGGCTGGAGCATGTCTCCATCACTCTCGGCGCGGATGCGAACGCGCAACAGATCTTCGAGAGCCTCAACTCCACCGGCGAGCCGCTGCGCGATCACGAGCTGATCCACAACTACGTGCTGATGGGCCTGACCCGTGCCGAGCAGAGCGAGATCGAGGACACCTACTGGCTGCCGATCGAGCAGAACACCGGTGAGTCGATCGCCAGCTTCTGGCGGCACTACCTGGTGATGACCACCGGGCGAGGGATTGACGCCGGCGGTGGACGTGCGGTCTACGACGCGTTCCGCCACGAGTTCCCGCGCCTGCACCTGGAGACCCTGCGCGAGCTGGCGGCGGAGTGGCGGGAGCTTTCCGAGGTCTACCGCACCCTGATGGAGCCGTCCCGGGAAGCGGATGACGAGGTCTCGAGGCAGCTCGCCCACATCAACACCTTCGGCCAGACCACGTACCCACTGGTGATGCGGGCCTACCGCGAGTACCAGCGCGGCGAGCTGGACAAGGGCGCCCTGCTGACCGAGCTGGAGCAGCTCCAGTCGCTGCTCATCCGCCGCACCGTCGTCGGCTTGAGCAACGATGACCTGGTCGCGCGGTTGTGTCGTGCCCGGGACGAGGGTTTCGACAACCTGACCGCCGCCATCGCCCGCATCATGCCGTCCGATGAGCGGGTGCGCGTCGCCCTGAAGTATGGGGAACTCCCCCACCCCGCCTATGTGCTCGGGCGGCTGACGGGTGCTCCCAGTCTCAGCGAGTTGGATGTCGAGCCCATCTTCCCGCTGGCGCCGGCCGATTCCTGGACCGGTGACGGCGTACGGGAGTGGGCAGACTACAGCGAGGACGAACAGAACAGCCACCGCGCGCTGGCGCAGACCCTCGGTAACCTCACCCTCCTCGAGGGGCACCTGGCCGAGCGCGCAATCGACGCATCGTTCCCGGATAAGCGCTCATCCGTCTACCCGAAGAGTGCGATCGCAGTCACCCACGAACTCGCTAACGTTTCCGCCTGGGGCACCGCCGAGATTTCGGAGCGCACCGCGCGGCTGTCCGCCGACTTCCTGCACATCTGGGCGAAGCCGGCGACCGGCGCGATCGATGACGACGGGCTCACCCCGATCCTGGACGCGAAGCGCCGGCCGGGCTGGCCGCGCGGCTGGCAGAAGGAGTTCGAGTACGTCGAATACCGCGGCGAGCACTGGGAGATCTACGACGTCAAGTCCCTGTTCAACCGCATCTTCAAGCGCTTGTGGGCGGATGCCCGCGAGGACGTCATCGCGTTCAGTGCGCACCGCGGCGGGCCGATCTTCCAGGCGCAGGCGTGGAACGGGCACTGGGACCAGCTGGACGACAACAACTTCATCTATATGGGCTGGGATTCGAAATACATGCTGACCGCGGTGCAGGGCGTGCTCGAGGAATCGGGCATCGCATCCGAGGTGTTCGTGAAGTACTCCTATATCGGGCAGGCCATGTAGCGCCTGCCGCTCGAGTTTCTCGCTCGGGCGGGGAAGCGCGCCTACTCTGGGATTCGTGGGAGGTCACTCCGATGTGCGCTGGGCCACCCTGAGGACAGGCGTGCGGGTGCCGTACCTGTCCCAGGGCGATCACCGCGGCCGGAACGTGGTTCTTCTGCACGCATGGGGCGAGTCGATGGGGGTGTTCGACCGGCTCCGCCCGCTATTGCTGCAGTCCATCCGGGTCTTCACCTTCGATCAACGCGGGCAGGGTGATGCGGACAAGCCGATGGCCGGGTACGGCCTGGGCGAGCTGGCCGCAGACGTGGTGGCGTTCCTGGACGAGATCGGCCTGGAAACGACAGTGCTGGTCGGCTCCTCAAGTGGCGGGTATGTCGCCCAACAGGTTGCGATCGATCATCCGGAACGCGTCTCGGGTCTCGTCCTGGTGGGATCGCCGCGCACGCTCCAGCGACGACCTCCTTTCGCCACCGATGTCGAAAAGCTCACTGACCCGATTGACCCGAAGTGGGTACGAGATTCGCTGCAGTGGTTTCCGCTGGCCGGCGAGATCCCGTCCTTGTTTTTGGACGACCGGGTGCGTGATTGGATTCGGATGCCGGCACGCGCCTGGATCGGCATCATGCGGGGGCTCATCGCTGCCGATCCGCCGACCGAGTTGGGAGAAATCCACGCGCGGACGTTGATCTTGTGGGGTGCTCGTGATGGGTTGCTGCTGCGCGACGAACAAGTCGCGCTTGCCGCGGCGATTCCCGGATCGCGGTTGCTGATCCACCAAGAGGCAGGGCACCTGCTGCTCTGGGAACAGCCCGAATGGGTGGCGAATGCTAGTGCCGAGTTCTTGCGCGAGTTGGCCTGACAGTCGTGTAACACTTAGCCCTTGCGCTCAGTGTTTCGTTCAAGTAGCTTAGCCACATGGCTCAGTATCCGTCGCAACTCGACACCGTATTCCTGGCCCTCGCCGACCCTACTCGGCGGGCGGTGCTGAGCCGGCTGGGAGCAGGGTCCGCGAGCGTTGGCGAGTTGGCAGCGCCATTCGAAATGGCGTTGCCGTCGTTCATGAAGCACATCCACTACCTCGAGAACACGGGGTGGATCAGGACACGCAAAACCGGCCGAGTGCGAACCTGCACGCTCGAGAGGACGTCGTTCGACGTGATCGAGACCTGGCTCAGCGAACAACGAAGAATCTGGGAAGGCCGCACCGACCGGCTCGAGGGCTTCGTCACCACCACCAACAAGGAGGCATCCGAATGACCACATCCGTCCACCCTGAACTCGATCTGACCATCTCCCGCATCATCAGAGCGCCGCGCTCGGCTGTCTGGAGTGCCTGGGCAGATCCGGCGAGCTTCGAACAATGGTGGGTTCCGGCACCGGAGGTCTGCCGCGTGCGGGACATGGACCTGCGAGCCGGCGGCTCCTTTCGCACCGAGATCAGCCAGGACGGCAGCCAGTTCGCACCACACATCACCGGCTGCTTCCTCGCTATCGACGAACTCGAGCGCATCGTATTCACCGACGCTCTCGTGGACGGCTGGCGGCCGGCAGAGACGTCATTCGTGACCGCCGTCATCACCATGACGGACCATCCGGACGGAACCGAGTACATCGCCACGGCGATGCATCGCAACATCGCCGACCGCAACCAGCACGAACAACTGGGCTTCCACGACGGCTGGGGCACGGTCATCCGACAGCTCGCCCACCTGGTGGAGTCTGCTTCAATTCCCGTCGTTACGAGCCAGTAGCGTGAAGTCGATACACGGCACCGGAGTATCGTCGGTGACGTGCTTCCCGCTTCTCGGCCGCGCCCCTCCGATCAGACCGCGCCGCCGGTGCCGCATCAACCGGCGGCGATGGCGGAGATCACCAGATGGGCGACCTCGGGCCCCACGATGTCGCTGTGGTCGGAGACGGCCGAATCCGCCCGCAGGTTGTAGACCCGCCCGCTACCCAGCTCGTACGTATGATCGACGGCTCTGAGCTTGCCCATAGTGGCTTCGGGAGTGAATTGCGCCCCGTTTCTGCCCATACCGCCGAAGCGGTCGTTCTCGTCGCCCAGTCCGGCCGAATCGCTCCCTGCGATCAGCGACGCCAGCGGATAAGCCACACCGACGGCCTTGTCGTTTCGGGTGTGGGTGATGACGATCGGGCCGCGCACCAGCCCGGCGGAGACCACCCTGCGGAATCCCCCGTTCCCACCCTTCCCGTCGAAGTTCTCGCCGAAACCGTTGTGCGAGAACGCCGCCTGGAGCAGGGTGAGCGATCGTGGCGCGAGCGCTGACCCCTTATTCGGTCCCGCTGTCGCTGCGGTCACCAGTCTGGCTCCGAAGCTGTGGCCGACGAGGTGAATCCGCAAGTCTGGGTGGTCCTGGGCGATGTCGCCCAGCAGCGCGTTGACGCCGCGCTCCCCGACGGTGCCAGCGCGCTGCTTCATGGAGAAGAAGGTGGCGTAATTGAGGAGGTTGCGCGCGCCGGCTTTGATCCCGCTCAGGAACTCTCCGAGGCCGGCGGCGCTACCGACGTCGTCCGTGTCCAGGCGAGCGGCTCCCCCGATCGGGTCGAGCGCATCGGATTCTGCCTGCTCCGGTTCGGCATCGAGCTCCACCGGCTTCGCCAGTCGTTCCATCAACTCCGCGCCGGGCAGCGAGAAGAAGGTGTCTGACGCGTCCTCCCCTTCTTCCTCGGTCACCCCGGGCAGGTCAGACTCGCTGGCAAGCGCACTGCGCAGCAGGTCGGCGAATTCGCGCTGGGCTTTCGGGCTGTCCTCCAGCCGTGGAACCAACTCTTTGAGGGACTCGAGCTTCGTCGTCTGCTCGGGGTCGTCGAGGAGCTGTTCCAGCTGCTGGATCTGCCGAATCAGGGCATCGTCGGTCACCGAACTGGCAAGGCCTGCGGCGCCGCTGGCGGTCAGCTCCATATCGGCGAACTTCTTGGACGGCCACAGGATTCCGAGCACGGTAAGGCGTTCGGGGGCACCGGGGATCCGTCGCGCGTCCAGTGCTGTCCGCAGCGCTGAGAGCAACCCCTCGTAGAGCCTTCGCGCGTCCTGCATGTCGTTGTTCCAGCCGTGGGAGAGGACGAGGAGATCCTTGACGTCTGACAACATCAGGTGCTTCTTCAGGGAGGCAACCTCCTCGTTGTCGTGCACGTCACCCGCTTTCGTGAACTGCACCTCGAAATACCGGAATCCGGACTTCTCGGCTACTTCTTCGTTTTCTGGCATTGCTTCACCTTTCACACGGACTGGATTGCTCGCATCAGGTCGACGAGACCATGGCCCTGGAAGTGCTGGTCCCGCTTCAGGTCGGTAGCCGTCGACAGGAAGATGTGCTTCACCTCGTCGGTCCGGCCAATGAACTCGTGCCGCACCGAGAGGAACGCGGCGATGACGCCAGACACGTGCGGAGCCGCCATGCTGGTACCGCTGTCCTCGATGTAGTCGCAGTCCTCGGTATCGGACGCCTTCTTGGCGGCCGCCCTCGGCTCTCCGGCTGCACAGGACATGATCTTCTCGCCGGGGGCGACCAGGTCGGGCTTCAGCCGGCCGTCGCCGGTCGGGCCCTTCGACGAGAAGTACGACACCCCGTACACATGCGGCGCCTCCCGGTGCGTCGAGCCGACGGTGATCGCCCGCTCGGCATTTCCGGGGTCGTTGATGGTCAGGTCGAGACCCGCTGCGACGGCGCCCTTCGACCTGTCCCGGTTGTAGCCGTATCCGGTGTTGCCGGCCGCCACCACGACCACCACTCCGGATCGCACCAGCAGGTCGACCTCCACGCACAGCGGACTCTGCCCGCAGGCGAACCATTCAGGCTGGAACTCGTACCCCACGCTGAGGTTCACGCCGTGGATTTGGATATTCCGGCCGTACGCGTTCACCCGCTGGACCTCCTGCAGTGCGGCGACGATACGGCTGACCCGCCCGATGCCCTTCTCATCCAGCACCTTGAGGCTCACCAGCTTGCACTTCGGCGCCATCCCGGTGATGGTGGTGAGCTCGAGCGGCACGTAGGTTGTCTCGCCCTCTTCGTCCCGGCGCTTGGCCATCGCGTGGATGTGCTCCACTACCGGGGTGCCGGATGCGTTCGATGAGCCGCCGCTCCCGGCGGCCGGTGCCGACCCTTGGGTGTAGGTCGCGCCCGCGATGATTCCGGCGACGTGGGTGCCGTGCCCGAAGTCGTCGACGAGTGCGCTGTCCTGGGTTCCGACGTCGTCGGATCCCCTGTTCGCGGTGAAGTCGAGATGGCGCAGAGGCTGTTTCAATGTGAGGTTGTCGTAGGTCTTGAAATGCGGATGTCCTTCGTCGATCCCGGAATCCACGACCGCCCAGACGATTCCCTCACCGAACGCGGAAAACGAGACGCGGGCCGCGTCTGCTTTCACCGTGCTGACCGACTTGTTGGTCAGCTTCCGCACCTCGAAATCCGGCCAGATTCGGAAGATCGCGCCGCGCTTGACTCTTCTGGGCCCGTCGCGATGGTGCTCGCGGTCGAGCCTGGCGAGCGTGCTGATGACCTGCGGCTCCAACTGCGCCACCACATATTGGTTGCCGACCGGGCTGACGCTGTCAACTCCCTGATTGGCATTGTCCACGCCGGCCCGCTCGATGGCCGTCTCGATGAGACTCACCACCTGTTCACGAGCCTCCTCGCGGCCGTCCGGATATTCGAGGTTGAGGTCGATCATCACGTCGAGGATGGGTGGGCGGTAGCCCGGATGGGTGCGCGCCGCTTCGGCCTCCTCCTTGATCACCTGCAGCAGCGGTATGGCGATGGTGGTGCTGTCGAGTACCTCCGGCGTGAACCGTTCCCCCTTCGTCGCGTCGGAGTCGGGCAGCGGGCGGCCCGGCTCCTGCTCTGGTGACCCGTTCGGCCGATCCGGCCCGTTCACGATGCACCCCGCACGAATTCGTACCGCACGCCCGGCTCATCGTTCTTCAGCACCACGACGACGCCGGACCGGCGAGTCCATTCGTCGGAGATCAGAAAATACTGGCCACCAACTCGCTCCAGCAACCGCAGCCCGCTGTAGCGGAATCGATACCCCGCCTCATCCGCGAACTGTGTCGTGTCGACGCCGGGGGCCTCGATGTTCAGGGGTTCCATGCTGTACACCTCCACGCCAGGCAGGGTCGGAACCTGCCGTTCGAATGCTCTGACGAGTTGTTGCGCTTCAACTGTGGCGTAATTGGTCGCTGCGGTGAAGAGCGCTACAGCGATAAGCGTTGCCGTACTCGCCCGGAGGACGGACTCCGTTCCGGCCGGCAGGGGGATCGCGCCGGGCAGGGCGCCACGCAGCGAGAACGCGTAGAGCAGCAGCAGCAAACCGGCCGCGAACAGGAGCGGGAATCCGATGTAGGCGCCCTCCGGCCACCAGCGCCGCCCGAGCCATGCCGCCAGTGGCAGCAGCACTATCGCGGCCGGCAGCAGTCGGGTAACCCACAGGTACACCCGGTCGTTCGCCCCGTAGCGGTCCAGCCGCAGTGCGAGCCATCGGTCGAGGAGCACCCACAGCATGCCGAACAGTGCCATGACGATGAGAAGCACGAGCACCGAGCCGACGCTCCGCAAAATGTACTCCTGCGTTGACATCCCGAGGAGGCTCTCGTCGATGCCCAGGCCCTTCGCCTGCACTTCGCTGCGCTTCCAGCCGAAGTACACGAGCAATGCGCTGAGAACTGTGACGTTGCCGACGACAACCACGATGCTGCGCAGGAGGTCGTTGCGGTCCCGCCCGGCTCCTTCGTTTTTCTCGGTCGCGGGCGATGCCGCAGCGGACGGAGCCGCGGGGCTGGCGGCATCGGGGCCGGGTGGAAGCCGATTTCCCGGGCCTTTCCGCCTCCCGAACATGCGCTCTACGGGGCCGGCTCTGTGCTGGTCCCGGGTTCCGGCTCGGTCCCGGTGCCCGTCTCCGTCTCTCCGTCGAGATCGCTTTCGGCTTCGGCCGCGCTTTCATCCGCGTCCAGCGTGAGTGGATCATCGATCGTGCCGTTGTCACCAACCTTGAACGGCGGTGCGCTGCCACCGGCGCAGGCGAACTCCTCCGGCGGTCGTTGTTCAAGCACGCTGCCCACCGTCCGGTAGAGAACGCAGAAAGCCCATGTCTCAGGAGCGAGGCCCTCCACCCCCATCGCCCGCGCGGGCTCGAATAGTGCGGCGGCCGCGGCGCGGTCTCCTTCGCACAGCTGAACGCCTGCCGCGAACAGCAGCACATTCCGGGGGCTCTCGAATCCGTACTCCGGAGCGAAGTCAGGGCTGAGGAACTCGGCTCCCTCTGAGCAACTGACTTGGAGGGCTTGATATGCCGATCCCTCGGCACCCTGATGGTTCGCTCCGACGCTCGTGTCGCTTGACGGAAGGCCCCACTCGAACACCACCGCTTCCTCGTCATCGTCGCCGATGTCATCCGATCCGTCCATGCCATCGGAGTCGTCAGTACTGTCGGTCCCGTCTTGCGAGCTCCCGGTTTCCTGCGAGCCATCGGTGCCTGGGGTCCCGCTTCCCCCCTGGCAACCGACCAACAGAAGAGGCAGCCCCACGGCCAATACCGCCAACCATGGGGGAATTCCGACTGACACAGGGTCGTGAGCGCGCATGGTTTGCCACCCGTCAAGCAGGCATCCGCTGTTGCCCCGTCGCTGGCTCAGTACGGCTGGTTCGATCGGCGAGCTATTGCCGGTGAGTGCCTGTAATGACAACACGCCGCGCGTGCGATCGGGCCCGGTCGCGCGTGTGTCACCGCGGGCTGGGTTTCACTTGGACTGAAAATGATCCTCCTGGTGAGCCTGGGTGTCAACGCCCGGGTGCGGCAGGGCATGGGCTCAAGCTGGTGCCATCCGCGCAACGCGAGCCGAGATCCCCGTAATGCGGCACGACGAAGATCCATGAGCAAGGATGGTGAGATGCCAGAAACACAGCTGTCCGAGGTGATCGCCGAGTTGGGTGCGCTCGAAGACCCGAGAATGCGCGAGGTCAACGAGAAGCACGGTGATGACCACGGCGTGAACCTCAGCAAGCTCCGGCTGGTTGCCAAGCGGCTGAAGACGCAGCACGAACTGGCGGCCGAACTCTGGGCAACAGGTGACACGGCGGCACGGCTGCTCGCCCTGCTCGTGTGCCGGCCGAAGCTGTACTCGCCCGACGAGCTTGATGCCATGCTGCGTGAGGCGCAAGCACCGAAGGTGCAGGACTGGCTGGTGAATTACGTGGTGAAGAAGGGGCCGCACGCCGAGGAGTTGCGCCTGAAATGGTTCTCCGCCCCGGACCCGATCGTGGCGAGTGCAGGCTGGGCGCTGACCTCTGAGCGGGTGGCTAAGGACCCTGAAGGACTCGACCTCCCCGGCTTGCTCGACATCATTGAATCCCAAATGAAGGATGCCCCGGACCGCCTGCAGTGGGCCATGAACACGTGCCTGGCCACGATCGGGATCCAGCACCCCGAGCATCGCGTCCGCGCAATAGACATCGGCGAGCGGCTGGAAGTGCTGAAGGACTACCCGACTCCTGCGAACTGCACCTCGCCGTTCGCACCCATCTGGATAGCGGAAATCGTGCGTCGACAGGGGTAGGTCCTCAGCGGTCCAGACAGGTACTGGGGGGCCGCAGGTCACATCGTGATCACCGCGCTGCCTGTCTTGCGTCCGGTGTCGACCAGGCTGTGTGCTTCAGCCGCCTGCTCGATCGGACGGGTCGCACCGATCACCGGGACGAACTTGCCCGTTTCAGCCTGCCCGGCAAGGAATGCGAGGTTTTTCGCGAGCTCGGCCGGTCTGGCCAGACCGGTGAAGGCGATCGCCGCCTTCTTCCGGCCCATTCGGGAGGTCCACAACATCTGCAGCAGGATCGTGGGCGACGGCACGGTGGTCAGGTAGATGCCGCCGTGTTTCAGCGCCCGCCTGCTCCGCGAGAACGAACTGGTGGCCACTGTGTCGAAGATGACGTCGTACGAGTCGAGGTTTCGGGTGAAATCCTCCGTCGTGTAGTCGATCACGGTATCCGCCCCCAATGCACGCACCAGCTCGAGGTTCGCGGTGCTGCACACCGCGGTGACGGTGGCACCGATGTGCTTGGCGAGCTGGATCGCCGCCGTGCCCACGGCACCGGATGCGCCATTGATCAGGATTGACTGGCCCGCCTGAAGCCTGGCGGTATCCCGGAGGAACGGCAGGGCCGTGACCCCTCCGTCAAAGACGGCTACCGCCTGCGCATCGCTCAGGTTGGCTGGCTTCGGGACGATCGCTCCGTCATCCGCGACCACCAGATACTCGGCGTAGGCACCGAAATTCGTCGCGTTGGTTCCTGCGACGCGGTCACCGACCCGGAAACGCGTTTCGGCGCTTCCCACTGCTTCGACCACGCCGGAGAAGTTGGTGCCCAGGATGGGCCACTTCGGCTTTCTCAGGCCGAAGTACAGCCGGGTCGACAGGTCGGCGCCGGCTCTGGCGTGGCACATCGCGGCAGTGACGACCGACGCGTGATTTCGAATGAGCAGCTCACCCGCCTTCGGGACGGGCGTGGCCACCTTTTCGATCGCCAGAACGTCGGGGCCGCCATAGCTGCGCGAAACCAGGGCTTTCATAGTGTCGGTGCTCCGGACGCCTGGGGGTGCGATCACGGGTTGGGTCATCTGTTCAGTTCCTTCGGGTCGGGCGGGTCAATTGGCGGGAAGGCGGCGGCCCGTGATGAGCAGCCAGAAGATGATGGCCACTTCACCCACGAACAGGAACTGGGCGAAGACCGCGGCGAAGCCGGGGACGAAGGCCATGCCGAACGCATCCGCCAGATAGCCGACTCCCGCGATGGCGAGCAGGATGCCGAAGACCCTCGCGATGAAATTGGATCGGAAGGCAAGGTAGCCGATCAACAGCAGGGACATACCGAACAGGCCCAGGCTGATGACCCAGATGGTGTTGAACGACTCCAGAACCGGCAAGGCGGCTTCCGGATCGTCGAGCATCGAGAACCCGATCACGAGTCGGCTGATGGCCACCAGCAACAGCGCTGCGTAAACGGTTCTCATCCACGCGGCTGCCGCTGAGAGGCGGCGGCTCACCGGCTTGAGCAGTGCGTACAGGGCTCCCGCCACGATCACGTCGAGTATGGCAACGATGACGAAGCTCGCGACGCCCGCCAGGAAGAGAAGCGGGGAGCCGTCGATGTTGTGGGCGGTCTGTGCTGGGTCCCCCGGAATGATCAGCGGCACGAGTGCTCCGAAGTTGGCGAAGCCTCCCAGCACCGCCATGACGGCGAGGGAGACTCCAGCGATGAGCGCCGCCGTGCGTGGTGACCAGGAGGCGAAGTTGAGCGGGCGTCGCGGAGCGGCGGTCTGGTTTGAGTCGAGCATGGTCGGGTTCATGTCGGGTTCCTTGTCCTTACGTTGTAAACTTATGATGTAAGTAAGTTACAGATACATGGTAAGGTTGTCAATAGATCGGACGGGGAAACATGGCGAGACCATCAAGCAAGGCGGGCACAGGGTCACGGGGCCGACTGAACCGCGAACGTGTACTGAGCACCGCGATCGCGCTGGCCGACGCTGCGGGCATCGAGTCGCTCACCATGCGCAGGCTCGGGGACGAGCTCGGGGTCGAAGCGATGTCGCTGTACAACCACGTGGCGAACAAAGAAGACCTGTTGAACGGCATGGTCGACGCCGTGTTCAGCGAGATCGAACTGCCGTCGCACAGCGACGACTGGAAGACGGCGATACGCAAGCGATCGGTATCCTTCCGCGCTGCCCTGTCACGCCACCCCTGGGCCACGGGGCTGACGGACTCCGGCACGAATCCCGGGCCGGCCACGCTGCGGCATCACGACCGCGTCATCGGCACCCTGCGGAACGCCGGATTCTCCATCTCAATGGCCGCCCACGCGTTCTCGGCACTGGACAGCTACATCTACGGCTTCGCCATGCAGGAGAAGAGCCTGCCATTCACGACGGAGGAAGAAGCTGCCGCGATGGCGCGGGTGATGCTCGCCCATCTCCCGGCCAACGAGTACCCGTACCTGGCCGAACTGACCACCGACCATGTTCTTCAGCCGGGCTACAACTACGCTGACGAGTTCCCACTCGGACTCGACCTCATCCTCGACGGCCTCGAACGCTGGCTAGCGCAACACCTGCAGGAACCACAAGCCGAACAGGTGTTCCCGTAGCGCTCACACCGGTGCCGAGGCGCGCAGGTGGCGACTACACGTACATCTGCGAAGCCGACCTCACCTGCGAGCGACGTACACGGTGTTGGATGACGTGCCGCCTGTCACCGGATTCGCGAACTCAACCACGTGGGCAACCGTCTCGCCGAAGACGACCGACAGTGTCGACATGAATTCATCGTCCGGCGGATCGTCCGACCACAGAGCGAACACCCCGTCGTCAGTCAAATGAGATTTGAGCGCTTGCAACCCGGAGACGGTGTAGAGATCAGCGTGGCCGGGGTCAAGAGAATGGCGGGGCGAATGGTCGACATCGAGCAGAATGGCGTCGTAGCGCTGAGCACCCGCGACATGGCCTTGTCTCATCACTGCGAAGAAATCGTCATGCACGAGGCTCGTTCGCTTATCGTCCGTCAGTTCCGCGGACACCGGCAGCAGGCCACGCGTGTGCCAGTCGATCACGGCGGGCAGCGCATCGATCACGGTGAGAGAACGAACCTCGGGATCGCGCAATGCAGCGACCGCGGTGTAACCGAGCCCGAGGCCTCCAACGAGAACATCCAGGGTTGTGCCGACGGCAGCGGCAAGCCCAAGCGTTGCCAGCTCCTCTTCGGCGACCGTGAAGAGGCTCGACATCAGGTACTCCTCGCCCAACTTCACCTCGAAAACCTCACGCCCGACGGAGGGTTCGAAGCGGCGGCGCAAGGTGAGGTCACCCATCGCCGTCTGCTGCCAATCCAGCTCCTCGAATCGCATGCCCATTGCTCTCCCAACCCTCCGACGCAGTAGCAAACTAGCCGGCGCCTGCAGTGAACCGTCCCCGGTTTTCTGCCGCTCCTATGCGGGTTCCATCACCGGGTGGGAT
>JBBDSS010000013.1:0-112607 GCA_040904805.1 Homoserinimonas sp.
ATCTGGTTGCCGGCCCAATTGTCCGAAGAGTTCTTCAGAATTCTCCGAAGCACTCTCTGCGTGCGTGGGAGGTTCGGACAATTCGTTAAGGCCTGCAAACGCTGAGGTGTTTCCACCCGGCCCCGATCTCGTTCCACGAGATAACTCCCCAGATTCCACCGTGCCCGCTACTTCTCCAGTGTCTACGGGTGTGTGGCGAGGTTCGCCAGCTCAATCACTGGGCGTTGGGGCTGTATTATTGGTGGCCCAGGACTCCATGATCGCCTCTTCCTCCGCGGTTGGTCGAGGTGCGGGCGGAACGACATCCGGCCACCAGCGAGCGACCACGCGCTTGGGCGCATCTTGTTGCCCCTCCCACCGTCGGGGTGCCCAAAATCGGAACAATGATTCTGCGCCGTCCTCTGAGTTGTACCGCGCGGATCTGACTCGGACGGGTGTCTCTGGGAGGTATAAGCCCTCGGCGATACGATCACCCGCCCTCGCGATGGCGAAATTGTAGGCGTTCGCCAGAACCGCGCTGTTGAGGTCAACGGTCTCTGCCGAAGTCAAAGCCGCGCCTGGCCTGAGTGGCGGATCAAGATCCTTTCGATAGAGTGCCAGGCACGTATTCGCGCTGAATGGGAATGCGAAGATCGGAGCACCCCAGATCCCTCCCCACAGAGCCGGACGGGCCATGTCTTCATGGAGCTCAACCATTGGTTCATCGCAGGTGATGATCGCCCTGTTTGTCCGGTAAAGCGCGATGTGGCGGGTAGTGAGAATCTGTGCAATATGGATCGCGGTACTTGCTGACATCTCCAAGTCTTCTTCCCTTGGAAAAGGAAGCTGGGTTGGGTCGGCGCGAAATCGTGCGACGTCGGCCACCAATTGATCAAGGTCCTCAGACGACGACTCCTTGCCGCCGTCTGAAAGCATGCGGGCGAGTTGCTCAGGTCCGCCGAACTCCATGACGCGCGCCATCTGTTCGATGAACATTGCGCGCCGCAGAAAGCG
This sequence comes from Homoserinimonas sp., assembly GCA_040904805.1. Taxonomy (GTDB): domain Bacteria; phylum Actinomycetota; class Actinomycetes; order Actinomycetales; family Microbacteriaceae; genus RYN-87. The sequence goes on from JBBDSS010000013.1 coordinate 994, forward strand.
CGCAGAGCGGCTGCGTGTCATCTGAACGGCAAGGAACAGGCAGAGCCACTGGTGCGCTTCCCCGTCCATCCCCGCCATGCCCTCGGCATCAACTCGCGCAATTGCTGCTGACGCCTTCCCCTCGACTTCCGAGAGCCACGCCTCCCAGAAGACGGGCGACACATGAGTGCCGTCCTGTTCAAGACGGTAGAAGTCCGTCTCGATGGCCGCTTGCGTCGGCGACGTTTCGTATGCGTTTCGCTCGCGAGCAAGGTCAACCACTCGAACTCTCCCGTTGACAGCCCATCGATCGATGTAGAAGCGGGGCACGAGGTGCTGGCGCCGCGGCTCTTGGCCTGCGGCAGTCATCGCGTCCGCCCGTTGCGCCGCCGCTTCCCACAGGTCATAAGACTGGTCGGAACTCATACGGCCGAGTGTATCTATCCGCTGGGCGCTGGCCGTCGGCTCCGTACCGCCGCCCAAAAACTCGCGCGGCCCGCCATGCAAGTTGTCTCGCGGGCAACGGGCAGAAGCGCGCTTGGGACTGCGCCAGCCGGGATTTCCCGATTCAAATGAGAGAGGTTCCATCGTAAATGGACACTCGGACCGCATGGGAGCCCTCCACCGCATAACCCAAGGGCCTTAGCTGTCTCCGGCGCTCCTGTTTACCTGATCTCGCCGTACGGTTCGCGTGGCGCCGTCGATAGTTCTCACTCAGCTGTAATTCTGAATCGATTTCAAGCAGCGCAGCACTGTGCCGCAGCGCGGTGCGGTGTTGCTTGTCCTGTGTCAGATATGAGTACGCGCGTCCCGCCCACACCATCGAGGCAGCAGTGAAGAAAAGGAGCGTGTCGTTCGTAAACGCTGCGTCGGGCACGGCGCGGAACGACGGCACCCGATCGTTCGGCGCCATCGAATGAAGGTAGAGATCCACCACATCGATGCTGGCGTGACTGTGGGCGGACAAGAGACGGTAATGGATGTATGCGTCTTGACCACCGGGGGCGAGGTCGAGACACAGCTGATAGAACCGCTGGGCGTTGTCTCGCGTGTCCTTGTATAACTCAGGATCCGCGTCCGCAATCTCATATGCACCCGTGCGGAAGATATCCGACAGTGCCTTCAGCGAATCCTGCTTCAGCGCAAGCCTGATCCGAGAGTGCTCATGGAGGAACGCCTTGATCCCGTGATCGCCTTTGCTCTGCACAAGCCACGCCGCTGTCAGTGCGCTCTCATAAGCAACGCGAACCAGGGGAATTGCGGCGTTACCATAACCAGCCTTCATGAGCATGCAAATCGCGCTGGCCGTTTCGTGCACATGCCGAGACAACCCGTAGACAGACACGATCCGCGAAGCGTCAGATCCCGTGAACCGCTGCCCGCGGCGATCTGCGGGCTGGTGAAGCGTCCGGGGTTGGCTGGCATCCTGCCACCGGGTCTGAAGTTCATCGATCAGTTCGTGGAGCTGGCTCTCGTTGAGGGGCATGCCCGGAGCCTAGGGGAGCTTGGCTTACCGGCACGCCTTATGCTCTGTTATCTGTGGCTCGAAATCCTGAACGTTATGCGAATCGGCAAGCGGTGGCAGCTCGAAGACCTTGCGCGAAAGCATGAGATTTACAAGAGCGCGAACGCTCGCGAGGGCGGACGATCCGCTTTGAGCGGGCTCGCCTAATCGGGAGGCGTGGACTCGACCTGCGGCGATGCATTCTGCTGCAGGTGATGCAGGTTGTTGATCGCTAAAGACCGCCGCTTCCCTGGGACGCCCCATTCGAAGCGCACTCGCAGGCCTGACAGATCAAAATAGAGGTCGTCACCGTATAGGTACTTCCTCTGCGCAAGCCCCTCGGGTCGGGTGACCAATTTGAACCGTCCTGGAAGCTCAAACCGCTCGCCCACTGGAATTGTGGGGCTGCCATCAGGTGGGAACTGGAACTCGGCAGCGTTGTCGCCCGGGTAGAGGCCAACCGTGTAGGCGTGCACAGCAGGCGCAACTGCCGGCCCGTCGTTTACGAAGACCAAGGTGGCGAGGACCTCATCACCTACGTCTGCCCAGCTTTCGTCATTTCGACGTAGCGAGGCCCTGATCTGATCAAGCCTGAAGGTCGGCTTGGTCGGCCTCACCATCAGTACTGTGAGCCAGATTAATACCCCGGTACCGACCAACACGGCGCATGACACGATGAAGTTCGGGACATCCATAGAAGGACTCTATCGGCGCGTCGCTGCTCCCGTGGCCCAAGGATCGCGGCCCCACGCTGTCCAGATGAGCGGCGCGTCGGTACCGGGTGAAGCGGATGACAAAGAGGTGACAGTCCTAATCGCGGGGCCATCTCAAGCCTTGGTCTCGCCCGAAGACCGTCGCTCAGCCTCCTCGGTCCAAATGAGGGTGACGTGCGCCGTCTCGCTGACGACGGCCAGAAGGCTGCCATCCCGTCCCAACGCTGCCCGACCCCCGGGAAGGCCTTCTCAGTGACGACGGCTGGCTCTTACCCTGATCGAACCACGCTTTCGGCGGTGTCGGTCAAGAGAAACTCTCCACTAGCATCGTCCTGTGACGACTCGACTCTCGGCTCCCTCCATGCGCATCTGTGATGCGGACCCGACTCTCACCACGGAAGAGCTCCACTCGTTCGTCGCGGGAATCGCAAAGCTCGCGGGCTCGATAGGTGCGGAAGTCGGGGATGCATTCGAGAACATGCACGAAGACATCGTCGCAGCGATCCTGTTCCTACTTGATCTTGCGGATGACGAGATGCTGGGGATCCAGTTGCAAATGACGTGGTCTTATGAGTTCTCGAACTCGCTCATGAAGGCGATGTCTGCTCAGAATGTCGCGCTTCCGGCCAACCTCGGCGAACGGGCAGCAGAGATCGCGCGACGTAAGGCCGCCCGAGACGCCTTAATTGTAAAGTCTGCGCCGAAGATCAACTCCTTGGTGGAGCCGATATTCAAGGTCGCCGGCCAACTCGCCGAATCCAGGCGTCCGGCTAGTGCCCCCATCTCCTCGGAGTATCCAGCGCCGGAACCGCAGCCATACGGGGTCTCCCCGCGAGGAGCTGAGCTGTGGGTGGCCGATGCGCTGCGCTGGCTGGGCATCGAGGGCGTTGATGTTACTCGGCAAACTTCCGATGGTGGAGTCGACATTCTCACCAACGACTTCGCAATCAGCGTGAAGCACTACTCGGGTGCCGTTCCGGTAGAAGAGGTGCGCGAGATATTCGGCGTTGCGACCGTCCTGCAGAAAGCCCCCATGTTGTGGACCAGTGGCACGCTGACGGTTTCAGGTGCCGAGTTCGCCGATATGGCTCCAGTTGCTGTCTTTCAGTACGATGTCGAAACGGTGGCCTTCGCTCCAGCCAACCAGCCCGCCCAGAACCTCGTCGACGTCAGCTTCGTTCTCTAAAAGGCACAGTAGACGGCCTTGGAGCCTGACCGGCACCCAAGAAACCTCCTGAAGCAGCGCTCTTCCGAAGAGGACGTCTTGCGGAGGCCGACTTGCTCAGCGTACGCGGGCATCTCTTGCGGCTGCAGAGGGTAGATGGCCGGGATGCCCGCCGCCATCTGGGGAGTCGCGTGTAGACGACACGACGCTTCTCTAGACATGCGGAACAGAGTTCGTCTGTAATGTGGCCCCATGGCGCTGACGCAATCTCAGGAACTCGTGAAGTTCAAGTTCGAGGAATTCAAGAAGCTCCATTTCCCAACTCTTAGCGACGGTCTTGCGTTCATGCAGTACGCCACCACCCTTTGCCTTCAGCAGTTCCAGCTCTCGGAGCCGGATATCCAGGCGGGGGTCACGGAGGGCCGAAACGACGGCGGCATCGACGGGTTCCACATCATCGTGAACCGGACAGAGGCGGTGTCGCCCGCCACTTCCGGCCTCACACGTTTGAAGATTGCGCCTACTGGCGTTGCTAAGAACGTGCCCTTCGACATCGTCGTCGTTCAGTCGAAGTCCACCATGGACGGTGCTCTGGACGGAAAGGCGCTCCAGGAACTACACGGCTCACTCAACCGCATTCTCTCAAACGAGAGTTTGAATGCGCTGCGGGCATACCCCTTGAACGAGAAAGTCATCGGCCAGGTGGATGCATACCGTCGGTATCGCACGAAGCTGGTCTCACTCGACCCGATTCGCAGTTTCACGGTCTATCTCATGCAGCCGATTACGGACAAGAAGCTGACGCAACCTGACAAGCGCCGAGCAGGTGACCTAAAGAAAATGATCGAAAGCCACCTCGGTTCGTCCACCAAGGTCGCTGTGGAGCTGCTTGCCGCGGACGGCATCGAAAAGCTTCGCAACGCGCCGCGCGATGTCGAAGGCATCCTGAAGTTTGCGTCAAACCCTCTGGACGAAAAACACGGCAAGAGCAGTGCACTCCTAGGGCTGGTGACCATCGGTGACCTGCTCAGCTTCGTACGCCGTGGCAAGACCGCGGTGCTGAGAGAGGAGTTCTTCACTACCAACGTGCGAGAGTTCGCGGGCTCAGCGACGCCGGTAAACGCAGCAATCCGTAAGACGCTATCGACTAATACGGATACGGCGTTCTGGTGGATGAACAACGGGGTCACCATCATCGTGGACCGTGTCGCGTACCAGAGTGACGGTTCCTGGCTGCTTGTGAACCCGCAGATTGTGAACGGGTTGCAGACGACGAACGTGGTTCATGAGGCAGCCAACGACTCGGTGATCACTGCGAAGCGGCGCAAGGAAAGCTTGTTGGTGAGGGTCATCAGCGAGGTGGATCCGAAGCTGCGCGAGTCGATCATCCAGGGGACCAACAATCAGACGCAGGTCAATAGCGTGCAGCTCTACGCGAATGATGAGCGGCAGCTTGAACTTGAGACGTTTCTGGAAACCAAAGGTTGGTTCTACGAGCGGCGCCGCTGGCAGTACCGGAATCGGAAGGTGTCCCGTTCACGGATTCGCTCGATTCTCGAACTTGCGCAGGTCGTCATCGCTGCAGCGTTGCTCGAACCGGACACTGCCCGTGCACGACCTCGCGACCGTCTGAAGACGGACGTGGGGTACAAACGAGTGTTTAGTTATGACCTTGACATGTCGGTGTATTCGACCTTGCTCGACATGCAGTTCGAGGTTGAGAGGTATTTAGGTACGGCCACCGCGTTGGCCATTGCGAACGACCCGACCAACGACCGGTTCTTCGTTCTCGCGGGCGCGGCACTCCGGCTGTCAGGAGTCAGAGCAAAGAGCGACTACACACAGGTGGTCATGAAGACACGATTGAAGCTGCCTTCAGATGCTTTACTCGCAGAGGTCCACTCTCGGCTATACAAGCTCGTAGGCTCTAAGCCGGACAAGAAGGAGCGCGACAAACTGTTCAAGGGCGCAGCTCTACGCGACCAGCTCGTGAACGACATCCTTACCTGGAACGCGAAGCCATGAGGCCTATTTCACCCAGAGGGAGGCGCTTCCTCTACTGAGTCGGTGAGATCGCCACGGCGACCCATCCAGGAGGAGATCGCTTGGACGTCACCAACAACCGGGCGGACGCGAGGCCAGCCAGCCGAGATGTTGTTCAGGACCGAACCGAGCCGTCGGTTCCCCCTTGCTTAGTTAGGCCGAACTAGGACACGACATCGCTAAACTCAGCAACGTTACGGGCAAGTCCAGGATCATTCTCGACCGCGACATATGTGCTGTTATCGGGCTTTTGCCCTCCTTCACCTCAGCAGTCCAACGCCGTCTCATGGACCGCCGGCGCTGCTTCGCATTTATCTCTGCCGAAGGGTAGCGAGGGTGTGAGTTTCGCTCTCACCAGGCCGGCAGTTCCTGCATCCATTCATGTCCATGCGGCAGACCAACTCGCTCTTCCAGCGCGAAGTCTCGGTAGTGGGCTGGCAGCAGAATGGGCGCATCGTTTTGCTCGCCTTCGAGGAGATCCCATCGGCCTTCGTACTGTTTGAGGGTGTCGAGCCGGACACGGGCTCTTTCCACCGGCGCATTGCGTTTTCCATGCGGCACTCCTGGTTCGGTCAGCCAGTTCATATGCTCGATCCAGGCTGCTGCGGCGACGTGTATGCGAGGCACGATGAAGCTGCGCGGCGGGAGCACGTTATCGTCAGGTACAGAGACCATCACGAAGTACTCTCGCTGGTGGGCGCTCGGCGCTTGCGACTCTTCACCTAGCGGCCAACTGATCGACTCAATTCGGGCGCCGCGTGCCGTCTTGACTTGAACCTCGACCAAGAGGCGCTCCTGGGCTGTTGTCAGCACAGCCAAAATATCGGTCCGCTCCAGGCCATCACGAGTGAGAGCGGGTGCCCAGCCTCGGCGTGCCATCTCGGCGGCGACGTGATGTTCACCGATGGTCTTTGACTGTTTCGTGTCGCGCATGATCGGGAGCTTATCTACAGAAGGGGACACTTGGACGGGGTTGGCACCCTCTCAACGAACGCCGTCAGCTGCGGCACGGAGAGGCACGATCGACACATTAACGGAAACGAATGTTGCGGAGATTGAGGACGGAACATCGATTCACGCCCAGATTCAAAGAAGCGCGACGCCTGAGCCGGCAATAACCCGACCAATTGACAGTCGTGTCGTGCGAATCCGTAGGGCTCGGTTTCAGCCGCTCGGGTTGGATTTTGGGTGCCCCAGTTCGTCGCTCATCGCTAAATGCAGGGTGCGGGTCGAGGCGTCGATCAGGCTCCACCCACCATCAAAGTTGACACCGAGATGGTGCTCTAGGAGTCCGAACATCGGTCGGTCAGCGTCGAGCACCGTAGCCGAGGTATTGCTGTGGGGGGTGAAGTGAACGAGGGCGTTGCGAAGTTTACGGAACTCGCTGCCCGTCGCGAAGTCCGGGTAGTACTCAAGAAGTCGGCGAGCTAGTGGCACCTTCTCTTGGTCGAGGCGGGTTAGCGCGGTCAGGGCATGGCCAAAGATGATGATTCGGTATTTCAACGCGGTTGGTCGGTCCTCTGCCATCGGCGTGGCTGCGAGCATCTCAGAGAATGCCAGCTGTGCCCAGATGGCGTGGAGGTAACCGGAGATGGAGGGCTTAGTTCCCACGGCGCGGCTGTAGTAGTCCGCGCTGAGAACGTCACGGCTGCGGAGTTTCTGCATGCTGAGAGTGCTCAAGAAGCTCGTTGTGTCGGGCAGATCCGCTGTGCCGAGTACGTTGACGGCCATCCTCCCCAGGGATTCGCCTAGTCCGTGCATCCGTCGCCCGAGCTCTGCGATCGTGGCGGACGGGTCGCTTTCGATCGCGTATGCAATGCCGTGAGTCGTCAAGTACGGGGTGCCCGTGTGCGTGTACACGCCGAGGTCTCGCTCGAACCGACGAGCCCAGCGAAAACGGGCCTGTCCCAAGAAGCGGCCCCGGTGGGAGGTGACAAGTCGATCGAAGGCGCCCAAGGTCTCGTCAACTTCGCGCTTCGTCGCGTCGAACCACTTCGTAGAGTTCCGCATGTGCTTTGCCAACTCCGCGTCGGCCTCCGGAAGGGGCAACGAAGGCACGTGCGCGCGCAACCAGACGCGGCTCTCGTGAAGCGTCATCACCAGGAGCGGCATGGTGGCCATCATCGGGAATATCGCTGCCGAACGTTGCTGGCTGTCAAGAAGGACTCGCAGTCCAAAGCGGGTGTCATCCACAATCCCACGCAATGCCACCGTTCGGTGTAGCTCGGAAATTCCGCCAGACGTCACCCACAGAGCATGCCACGGGTCCGAGCGATACTGCGCCTGAATGCCCTCCATCTCAAGCACGATCACCAGGCAAGTCATCGGCGCCAGCTGTCATACCGCCCGGCGCGCGCTGGGATGTCGGACCTGTACGGCATGCTGACGAGCAGGGAGCACTCAAGTCCTTTAGAACGGCTGCACAAAGAAAGGCATGCAATGCCAACTGACCTTGGCTGTCTGTACGTGATTCCTCGCAGCAACCTATTCGCGAGGTTTATCCGGTGACCGAACCAACGACAGAAGGGTGGAGCAGCCGCCCACTCTCCGCGGCCTGGGAATTCCTGCTCGGGCCGGGTCCGATCATGACATCGGGAATCATCGGTGTTGTCGTTGCAGCCCTTGTGTCGCCCGGTGATTGGGTAAACGCCGCCGCGACTGCGTGGCTCTTCACAACGGTCGTAGTGGCGTGCGTTCTCCTCCTCGCCGCGTTACCTCTCACCCCGCTTCATACGCGAAGTCATCTGGTCTTGCGACTTGGCTGGCTAGCCAAGTTCATGCTTGCGGCAGTTCTTCTCTGTGTGTCCGCTTTTGTTGGTGCAATCGCGGGAACACAGGTTCGAATTGACCAGACCGGGCTTCAATTCGGTGAGGTGAGCGCTCTACTCCAGTCAGTCCTGAGTATCGCGGCGGGGCTGGGTCTATTCTTCTTTCTAGCCTGGCTTGCCGCAGACGTGTGGCGACTGGGAGGGGACGGTCGGATTGATTCGATTGTTCGGGGCGTGAATTTTGTTGCACGGCCCTGGTGGTCAATGCCGGCGCCCAGTCAATTCGTGAAGAAATGGGCCTTGGCGCTGACATCGCCGTTCTGGATCAGCATCGCGTTGGTCTGGTCGGGGTATTGGACTGCGTCCCTTTTCTTTCAGCAAGGCGGACTGACAGTTGGATGACGTGGATGGAACGTCCGCGAACTGAACAGCAGGCCTGCATTGCCAAGGGTTGCATCGGGTGGAGGTTGGTGGCGCCGGAAGGCCGACAGCGTCGGCCCGTGCTCCCCATGCAGCGGAAGACTCCCGCTAAGGCCTCTCACGTCTAATCATGCCGTGGCGGGCGCCGCGCTTCGCTTGGATTGCCACGCCAAGTGCGTGGCTCGACGCGCACGTCGTTAAGCCCTCGGATTGACTCCCATTGAACTGGGTCGAAAGCAAGCGAGGCGTGTTTCGACGGAAGGCCGTTTTGCACGGTCCGGAGGATCGTCCCTGCAACGTTGTTAGCCAGATCAGCGTCCATCGAGAACGGGCCCCCAGCTCTATTTCGTTGCAGGACATCCCGGTTCCAAGTTCCGGGTCCGTTCGCGGCATCGACCGCCGCCGGCCCGAAGGCACTTCCGGCTTTGAAGGTTGTCGCTCCGGCAAATATGTCGAAGTCGACATTCTCGTCGGCCCACGCCACGACCAGAGCGAGCTGTGCCTGCTGGTATCCGCCCCAAATCTCCTCCAGAAGCTCCTGCAGGATCGTTACGTTGCCAAGTTCATCCAGAACCATCACTTCAATCTGGAAGTCAAGCGTCGTTCGGCTAATGTTCTCCACAACGTGGGGCGAAGTATCCGCATCCACGATCCGACTACCAGGCTGAAGCGCCCAATCAAAGGTGAGCATAGGCCTCACCAGCCTGGACTCGCCGTCCGGCGTCACAATGCGACCTTCATATTCGACCCACGTCCCTGCGAACTCACCACCGATTTCTAAACGGTGCTTATCGTGGTTGTTCAGCCATGCCAGCACCGCGAGGTAGTTGTCCTCCGGTTTGGTTCCCGTAGCGCGGGCCCATACGAATGGCTGACATGCATAGATCGCCCGCACCACTCGTTCGGGCAGTCCTCCAAGCTGTCCGCGCTTTTTCGCCTCCCACCACTTAGCCGACGTATAGACAATTGGGTATTGGAGACTTTTGGGCGGAGTGCCTCCCTCGGCGCGTACTATCCGGGTGAGCGTCGTATTCAAGGTGCTGCGCAAGTGGTGCGCAATTTCCCCTAGTTGAACGCCCCACAGTTCGAGCCGGGGCGGAGGATCCACTGAGTCGACGCGGACGAACCAACCGCACTCCGGAGCAGCTTTCAAGTGGAGGGTTGTCTTCATTGGCTCGGCTTTACGCCAGCGGCTTATGTCGGCGACTAGCTCGTCGGAACGTTGCTGTGCCAGCCTTACTCGCGGCAAAGTTTGATCTGATAGCCACGTCGCTCTTTCTTCTGCAGACACGCTTCCATCATGGCCTAGTACTACGACATGCAACTCGCGCCGGACGCACACACCGAGGCACCCGGCGTCTCAAAGAGACTTCTCCGATGGACCAATCCGGCCGGCCACACTTTCTCCGTCGCTGGTGGAGCGTTCGTGCTGCGCTATTCCACCTCGGTTACGCGCTTAATCGGATCGAGTGAATCGCCCCGGCACAACCTTGTGGCACAAAGTCAAAGGACTTCGCAACAGCGTCGAGTCCGTTAACCGCAACTACAAGCGGGCACAGAATGAGGACCTTCAGAACGCTGACAGACGTCACGTTCGCGGCAACACCTTCACCTATATCGTTGCCAGCATCGCAGCCGTCTGCGAGAACATCCGCAAGATTCTGAGCTTCTTGAAGGAGCTACTCGCGACCCAAGCGGTTACCTCGAAGAACTCCGACGTGCCAACCATCTACTGGGAACCGGACCAATCCTCTGAGGTAACCGCACCAACCCGCTGCTAGCGGGTCTGCAGCACCACTACTTACACCGCACCTCCCGGCAGCCCGGGAGTTTTGACGCGCCTGAACCACTCAGGCGCGCCATTTTTCGTTAACCGGCACCACGCCGGCCGGCATCAGCACCCCGCCATCTGTCAATCCGGCGGTGGCACAGGTCACCGAAGACGCAAAAAGGGCCGACAACCAGAAGAATCTGGTTGCCGGCCCAATTGTCCGAAGAGTTCTTCAGAATTCTCCGAAGCACTCAGCGTGCGCGAAGGGGGACTTGAACCCCCACGCCCTTTCGGGCACTAGCACCTCAAGCTAGCGCGTCTGCCATTTCCGCCATCCGCGCGCAGTCGGTCGTCCATCACTGAACTTCCGAGGTACGAGATTAGCACGATTGGGTGTGTCGATTTACCCATTCCCCGTCCGCTCAAGTCGACCGCGGAGGGTGATTCGTGCGAATGCCGATACCTTGGAGAGATGGACCTGCCGGCAACTTCGACCAGCACCGAACCCGACCTCGACGAGACCGCGATCGTTGCGCGGGACCTCATCCGCATCGACACCTCCAATTACGGAGAGGGCAAGTCGAATGGCGAGACTGAAGCCGCCGAGTATGTGGCCGTCAGGCTGACCGCGATGGGGCTGGATGCCCAGATGTTCGAGTCCGAGCCCGGGCGGGTCAGTGTCGTCGCGAAGGTCGAGGGAAAGGCCAACGATCACGGCGCACTCGTCGTACATGGGCACCTCGATGTCGTCCCGGCCGTCGCCGACAACTGGTCGGTCGACCCGTTCGCCGGCGTCGTCAAGGACGGCATGCTCTGGGGCCGCGGCGCCGTTGACATGAAGAACATGGATGCCATGATCCTCACCGCCCTGGAAGACATCCTGGCCTCGGGCAGACAGCCCGCCCGCGACCTGGTCGTCGCGTTCTTCGCTGACGAAGAGGCTGGGGGAGTGCTCGGGTCGGGCTACCTGGTGCGCGAGCATCCGGAACTCTTCGCCGGCGCAACAGAAGCGATCAGCGAGGTCGGCGGCTACTCGATCACCCTGGGCGGCCAGCGCGCCTACCTGCTGCAAACCGGTGAGAAAGCGCTCATCTGGGTCAAGCTGATCGCCCGCGGCACCGCAGCGCACGGCTCACGCATCGTCCACGACAACGCCATCACCAAACTGGCCGAGGCGGTCGCCAAGGTCGGGCGTCGCCAGTGGCCCATCCGGCTCACTGAGACCACAACGCTGCTGATGTCGGAGATCGCCAGGATCCTCGGGGAAGATCCGCAGAAGGTGGGGCCGGAGGAACTCGCCATCGCCACCGGAACAGCATCCGGCTTCATCCAGGGGTCACTCCGTACCACCACCAACCCGACCGTGCTGCAGGCCGGCTACAAGCACAACGTCATCCCGGACACGGCTGAGGCGCTGATCGACATCCGCGCCTTCCCCGGCGAAGAGGATGAGGTGCTAGCCGAAATCGCGGAACTGGTCGGCCCAGACATCGAGATCGTCACCATGCACCGGGATATCGGCATGGAGACCGCCTTCGACGGCCCCCTCGTCGAGGCGATCAAGACCACGCTGAACCGCCACGACCCGGGCGCCCCGGTGCTGCCGTACCTGCTGTCCGGGGGAACAGACAACAAGGCGCTCAGCACCCTCGGCATCAAAGGCTACGGCTTCGCGCCGCTCAAGCTGCCGGCCGAGCTCGACTTCCCTGGCATGTTCCATGGCGTTGACGAGCGCGTGCCGCTGGACGCATTAGTCTTTGGCAGGCAGGTTCTGACCGACCTGCTGCTGAACTACTAGCCAGACATCGGGAGCATTAGTGGAATTCATCGAGGCGCTCCTCCTCGGGCTGCTCCAGGGCCTCACCGAGTTCCTGCCGATCTCCTCGAGCGCCCACCTCCGCATCGCCGGCGAATTCCTCCCCAGCGCCACCGACCCCGGCGCCACCTTCACCGCCATCACCCAGTTGGGCACCGAAACGGCAGTGATCATGTACTTCTGGGGGGACATCACCCGGATCATCGGCAAGTGGTTCCGCCATTTCCGTTCACCGCGGATGCTCGCGGAGCCTGCCGTACACAGCTCGGCCGACGTGCTCGAGGGGGAGCAGTCCGCGACACATCACGTCACCAGGCGGTCGTCGAGGACCATCGAGAAGAACGATCCGGATGTCCGGCTCGGGTGGCTCATCATCATCGGCACCATCCCGATCGTGCTGCTCGGCTACTTCGCCCAGGAGTACATCCGCTCGGTATTCCGCTCCCTCTGGCTGGTCGCGATCGTACTCATCGTCTTCGGGCTGCTCCTGGGGCTGGCCGATTGGGCCGGCAAGCGCACCCGCGAGTTGAACGACATGTCGTATCGGCACGGCATCCTCGTCGGGATTGCCCAGATGCTGGCACTCATCCCCGGTGTCTCCCGTTCGGGTGCGACCACGACGACCGGACTCGCTCTCGGCTACACGAGGCCGGCCGCCGCCAGGTTCGCCTTTCTGCTGGCCATCCCGGCGGTACTCGGCAGCGGTCTGTACGAACTGATCCACAGCTTCGGCGAGCCCCCCGGGCACTACGGATACTTGGAGACCGCGGCAGCCACGGTCGTCGCATTCGGTGTCGGGTTGGCCGTCATCGCCTGGCTGATGAACTATATCTCGCAGAAGTCATTCCTGCCGTTCGTCATCTACCGGCTCGCGCTGGGCGGGGGGCTGATCGTGCTGCTGCTTACCGGGGTGCTGGACCCGCTGTAACCCTCGGATTCGGCTTCTCCCTCCACAGTTTTGGGTCAAACGACTTCTCCACAGATTCACGAATTTCCTTCGTATACGTGTACCACAGTGCGATAATTATGGTATGTCGTCAATCGTCTTTAGTTTCGATACCACGGAAGCCACAGCCTCCGCTTCGGAGCTGTCGCGCGCTGCCACCCAGGTGCTGCCCGCCAGACAGGTCGTCGGCATGGCAGATGACGCACTACTCGAACACGGTGCCGCCTTGGAAGAGTTGGGACGGCAGATCGATGCCCGCCGGGTCGAGTGGGCGGCCGAAGTGGGAGAGCGATCGCGGCGCGAGCTCGGCTCCGCCTCCCTAACCGCGCAGAAAGGCTGTCGCACCGCTGTCGAGTTGATCCAGCGAGTGACTCGATCCTCAGGCGCTGCCGCCTCGCGCCTGCTCAAGCTGGGCGCCGAAACCCGGCCGCAACGTTCGTTGTCCGGCGTCGAATTCCCGGCACGGTTCCCGCGAGTATCGGAAGCGTTGAACAACGGCGACATCGGCACGGATACCGCTCGGGCGATCGTCAACGGTCTCGCTCCCATCCTCGACCACGTCGCGATCGACGACCTCGCTGCGGCTGAGTTCGAGCTCGTCTGCGCCGCAACGGGAACCAGCCCGGAAAGCACGGTGCCGGCCGCCGCCGACGAGATCACGGCGCAGGCCACCCAGTGGCGGGCCTTCCTCGACCCGGACGGCGTGCGCCCGACCGAAGAGCGCGCCATGGCCGAGCGAGGTTTCAGCCGCGGAATCGCCAAAGGTGGCCTCATTTGCGGCACCTACGCGCTACTTCCAGAAATCGCCGGAAAATTCAACAGGGTGATGGACGCTCAGCTGTCACCCAAGACGACTGGCACGTTCCTCACCGACGACGACCGCGCCGCGGCCGAAGCGGCCGAGGCGGAGGGCGGCCGCGATCCAAGAACCGACTCCCAGAAGCGCCATGACATTTTCGCCAGCATGATCGATGGCATCGCGCGAAGCGGGGACCTGCCCAGCGTTGGGGGAGCAGCACCCACCGTGCTGGTGAGTGTCACCGCCGATGACCTGTCCCGCGGGCGTGGCGTCGGATGGATCGATGGAGTCGACGACCCGATCTCCTTCGACGCTGTCAAACAGTTCGCCTGCACCGGCGGAACGCAGAACATCCGCTTCGACTCCGACGGCCGCATCATCGAACTGGGCTCACCGCAGCGCTGTTTCACGCCAGCCCAGCGCAAAGCGATCACCCTTCGCGACGGTGGATGCATCATCCCCGGCTGCAGCATTCCGGCAGCCTGGACCGAGATCCACCACGTGGTTCCAGACGCCGAAGGCGGCCCGACGCATACCGACAACGGCGTGCTGCTGTGCTGGTACCACCATCGCAGCATCGAGACCTCCGGCTGGCAGGTGCGGATGCGCAAAGGGGTACCCGAGGTCAAGGCACCACCCTGGATTCAATGGGACAGCCCGTGGCGCCCGGCCAGCAAGTCGCGAACCAGAAATCGGCCACCCACCCGAGGGCGGGCAAGCACCGGTCCACCTGCTCGGGGAGAGATTCGAGAAGAGTAGGTCCCTCCACAACCAAGCGCGCCCCGAAACCGAGTAGGTTTCAGGGCGCACAGGTGGAGAGCTGGTGCTGTAGAACTAGCTGGTGAGGCTGTCAACCCACTCGCGGTTGTCATCAATCCAGGCGGCAACCGGCTCGGAGTACTCGTCGCCCGTGTACTCCACGAGAAGCGCGGTTTCAAGCGACGTGAGGGTGGGCAGGTCGATCTCGAAGTCCGAGATCCATGCAGCAGCCTGCGGTGAATCGTCCTCGAGTCCGAGGCGCGAGAAGCTCGTCATGTCCTCGCTGGCGCCCATGGCGCCCTTCGGGTCCTCGAGGTTCTTGATCGGGAACGAATCGTATGCCCAGTGCGGCTGCCACAGAGTGACCACAATGTTCTCGCCTGAGTCGGTCGCCGCTTTCAACTCGGCAAGCATCGCCGGTGACGATGAGACGATGAAGTCCATCTCCTCCAGCCCGTACTGGGGAATCGCATTCTCCTGCGTCATCTTGGTCAGGCCGGCACCCGGATCCGTTCCCACCAGGCGGTTATCGAAGAGGTGGGCGTTCTCCGCAAGCTCGTCGAGCGAGTCGATGGGGGCATCCGCGTTGACCGCGATCGTGTTGCGTCCCTCTGAGTTCCATACGCCCAGCTTGGAGATGTCCTCGCCGTACTCGTCGAGGTATGCCGCGTGGGTGTTCGGCAGCCACGAGTCCATGAAGACATCGACTTCCCCGGACGCCAGCGCAGTGAACGTCGGCCCGATGTCCAGATACTCGAGCGTGACGTCATAGCCCTTCTCCTCCAGGATCGCCTCCCAGAGAACGGAGACGGCAATGCCCTCATCCCAGCCGTAGACGACGGCAATCGAGACGTCCTTCTTTTCAGCGCTCTCGTCAGAGGTGCCTGCACTCGCGCTGCAGCCGCCGAGGAGCAGGGCACCAATAGCAGCGGCAGAGATTGTGGCGGAATGTCGCTTTTTCATGATATCTGTTGTCCGTTTCTGGCCGCGACTGTAAGCGGCCGTCCGAGCAACCGCGCAGGCGGTATCACCCACACTGGAGTGCTCATCGGAGACGGGTGGGTTGCGTGGGAGGGCCACACACCACCCCGATCATGCCTGGGGCGGGCGTCCCTGAACCGGAGCCCGCTTGGCTCCGTTCGCCACCGCACCATACGAGCCCGGGCGAGGGCGGTGAAGCCCCGTCCCGCATTCGCGTCCTGACTGTGTTGGTCTTAATGACCGTGTGAAGCGTAGCAACGCACGCGAGGTGGTTGCGAATTCGACCAATCGGGCAAAGACCGCTACGCGCGCGTGAGAATGTCACTGGGTAATGCCGCGCTCACCACCTGTCGGTCAAACCAGCACTGTCAGCGCGCTTAGGCTCGGAAGGTGAAATCCTGGAGCCATCCCGCTGTCCCGTCCCTCCCCGGAACCGCACCGGTTCCGCAAATACACGACACCTCGAGCGGTGCGCTGAAAGACGCCGGTGGACACGGTGAAGCCTCGCTCTACGTCTGCGGCATCACGCCATACGACGCCACCCACCTGGGCCACGCCAACACCTACCTCGCCTATGACACCCTGGTGCGCCTGTGGCTGGACCGCGGATGCGACGTCCGCTACGTGCAGAACGTCACGGACATCGATGACCCCCTCCTCGATCGGGCCACAGAGCGAGGCGTAGATTGGCGAGAACTCGCCGAATCGCAGATCGAACTGTTCCGCAGCGACATGACCGCCCTGTCGATCATCCCGCCACACCACTACGTCGGCGTCACCGAAGTCATCGACGAAGTCTCAGAAGCCGTCCACACGCTCCTCAAACTCGGCTACGCATATACGGTTCCCCGTGACGACGCCGAGCCGGACACCTACTTCGACACTGACGCCGCCACCGCCAACACCGCCTGGTATCCAGGACGCGAAAGCAACCTCGACCACAACACCATGCTGGCGCTCTCAACCGAACGCGGGGGAGACCCCGACCGGGAGGGCAAACGCAACCGCCTCGACCCACTGCTCTGGCGCGCCAAACGAGACGGTGAACCCTTCTGGCCCTCGGCACTCGGAGAGGGGCGACCCGGCTGGCACATCGAGTGCACAGTGATCGCCCTGAACCACCACGCCACCGCGGTGACGGTCAACGGCGGAGGATCCGACCTGGTATTCCCGCACCACGAATTTAGCGCCGGCCACGCGACAGCCCTGACCGGCGAACCACTGGCCGAGGTCTACTCGCACGCCGGCATGGTCGCCTACCAGGGCGAGAAGATGAGCAAATCGCTCGGAAACCTGGTGTTGGTATCGCAACTCACCGAGTCGGGGGTCGACCCCCGGGCAATCCGACTCGCGCTGCTCGCGCACCACTACCGCACAGACTGGGAGTGGACGGATGCCCTCCTCGAGGCAGCGCAAGCGCGCCTCGAAGCCTGGGTCGCGTGGGCGGAGGTCCCGGCGGAGAACAGCCAGGCACAGGAACATGTCGACGAACTGCGCGCGGTGCTGGCGAACGACCTGGACAGTCCGGGGGCGCTGGACGTCGTCGACGGCTGGGTCGAGTCGGGCCAGCCGGCTGCCGCGGTGATGGTCGACGCGGTTGACGCGCTGCTGGGAGTGCGGTTGTAGAACGACCGTCAGTGCTTGCGGGGATCACCCTTGCCGTTGTCGCCACGTTTGCGCAGGTAGTTCTCGAACTCCTCCGCAATAGCATCGCCACTGGCCTCAGGGGAGTCCACGGTGTCCCGCGCCTGCTCCAGCCCGGCGATGTACGCCGCCATGTCCTCGTCTTCCCCGGCGAGCGCATCAATCCCGGTCTCCCAGGCCGCAGCCTCCACCTCCAGGTCGCCCCGGGGAATGTCGACACCGATCACGCCTTCGAGCTTCTCGATCAGGGCGAGCGTCGCCTTCGGTGAGGGAACGCTGTGCACATAGTGGGGGACGGATGCCCAGATCGACGCCGTCGGGATCCCGGCCGCCTCACTTGCCAGCGACAGCACGGACAGGATGCCCACCGGCCCTTCATAGGAGCTGCGTTCCACCGCCAGGGCAGCGCGCACCTCGGAGTTCTCGCTGGTCACCGTGACAGAGATGGGGCGAGTGTGCGGAACATCCGCCAGCATGGCACCCATGAAGATGACGCCGGTGATCTCGCGGTCTTCGATGGCTTCCAGGACCTCCACCGCGAACGACTTCCAGTTGCGGGACGGTTCAGCGCCCAGCAACATGTAGAACTCTGCAGGTCCGGTCGGACCGTACAGGGTCACGCCCGGCCATTCGAGCACCCGGTTGCCGCTCTCATCGAGCGTCATCGTCGGTCGGTTGAACTGGAAATCGAAGTACTCCTCGGAGTCCACCTCGAACATCGGGTAGAGGTCCAGCAGCTCACGAAGAGCGCTGACGGCCCCGGTGGCCGCCTCCCCGGCGTCGTTCCAGCCCTCGAACGCCACAATCAGCGGTCGTTCTCCGAATACTCCCGCGCTACCTGGCACTGAACCTCTCTGCACTGTCAGCTGTCCACTGATTCCTGACACTGACACGTTGACGCTTCTGGGGCCGTCCCGGTTGGCCGACCCTTATGCAATCAAGGATAGGCAGTTAAGGATAAAACCTGCTCCACACTAAACTCGTCTCCTGTGACTGAACCGAAATTGGCCGGTGTCCTCTGGGACATGGACGGCACCATTGTCGACACCGAACCGTACTGGATGCGCGCAGAGGAGGAACTCGTCGCCTCCTTCGGCGGCCGCTGGACCAGGGCAGACTCCCTGGCCGTCGTGGGCGCCGACCTCTGGGTATCCGCCCGAATCTTCCAGACCCACGGAGTCGACCTTGCCGCCGACGAGATAGTCACCCGCCTGACCGATCGCGTCCTCGAACAGGCCAGTGTCGAGGTGCCATGGCGGCCAGGCGCCCGCGAACTCCTCCAGGGGTTGAACGATGCCGGAATTCCGTGCGCCCTCGTCACCATGTCTTTGCACCGGATGGCCGCACAGGTGGTCGCCGCGATGGGCTTCGACGCGTTCGCCGCCGTGGTGGGTGGGGACGATGTCACCAAGGGCAAACCGGATGCCGAACCATACCGGCACGGAGCGTCCCTCCTCGGACTGGACGCCGCAGCCTGTATCGCCATCGAGGACTCGACGACCGGACTGGCCGCCGCCGTGGCATCCGGCGCGGTCAGCATCGGCGTCCCCGCCCACCTCGACCTCCCACTCAGCAGCGACTACACGCTGTGGCCGACGCTCGAGGGCCGCACGGTCGCCGACCTTCGCGAGCACTTCCTCACCGAACGACAGGACGTCGCCTGATGGCTGTACGCAGGCAGAGCGGGCCCTTCCTGCTCGGCGACAAGGTGCAGCTGACCGGCCCGAAGGGGCGGATGAACACCGTCACCCTGGAGACCGGCAAGACGTTCCACACCCACCGTGGCATGATCGAGCACGACAGCCTGGTCGGCCTCCCAGACGGTTCCGTCGTCACCAGCACCACCGGCGACGAGTACCTGGCGCTCCGTCCGCTCCTCACCGACTTCGTCATGTCGATGCCTCGCGGTGCCGCCATCGTCTACCCGAAGGACGCCGCACAGATCCTCGCGCACGCCGACATCTTCCCCGGTGCCACCGTGGTGGAGGCCGGTGTCGGCTCCGGTGCGCTCAGCCTGTGGCTGCTCCGCGGAATCGGCCCCACCGGAACCCTCACATCGTTCGAGCGCCGCGACGAGTTCGCCCAGATCGCCCGCGGCAACGTCATGAGCTTCCTGGGCGCGGAACCGCCCAACTGGAGCGTGATCGTCGGAGATCTGGTCGAAGAACTGCCGAAGACCGTCGAACCAGGCTCTGTCGACCGGATCGTGCTCGACATGCTCGCCCCCTGGGAGTGCCTCGACGCTTGCGCCGAAGCGCTCAAGCCCGGGGGAGTGGTGCTCTGCTATATCGCCACCGTGACCCAGCTTTCGCGGGTGGCCGAAGCCATCCGCCACACCGGCATGTTCACCGACCCGGATTCGTCCGAGACGATGGTGCGCGGATGGCATGTGGAGGGCCTCGCGGTTCGTCCAGACCACCGGATGGTCGCCCACACCGGTTTCCTGCTGACTGCCCGCCGCTTGGCACCGGACACTGTGCTGCCATCGCTCAAGCGTCGCGTGTCGAAGACCGACTTCTCCGACGAGGATGTCGACCTCTGGACGCCCGGTTCGCTGGGAGAACGACAGTCCAGCAACAAGCGCGCCCGCAAGGTGGCTCGCCAGGCGGTCAGCCAGGCCGAGCTGGCCGGTGCCGCAGGCCAGGACGCGGCAGGAGCGCCCGGTGAACCCGGGCCCGACGCGATCGGAACTGAAGACCTGGCCGAACCCAACTAGAATCGCAGAGGCCGGCTGATCCCAAGACCCGGCAGATCGAAAAGAGGATTC
The DNA here is from genome assembly GCA_040904805.1 of Homoserinimonas sp. Taxonomy (GTDB): domain Bacteria; phylum Actinomycetota; class Actinomycetes; order Actinomycetales; family Microbacteriaceae; genus RYN-87. The sequence continues at coordinate 21,069 of JBBDSS010000013.1, forward strand.
GTGCGCAAGATTTCCGCGCTGCTCGTCACCGCAGGACTCGCGGCCACCCTGACCGGATGTGCCACCGACCCTGGCTATCCCACCTGTGGCCAATACGAGTCCGGAGATGCCTCGTCGATCATCGACGTTTCAGAGAACTTCGGCGCCGCGCCGACGGTGGACTTCCCGACCCCGATCGTCCCTCACAACACCGAGGTGACCCAGGTCGTGCAGGGCGATGGTGATCGCATCAGTGCCGGCCAGCCGGCGCGAATCGAGTTGAGCATCTTCAACGGCGCGACAGGGGATGAACTCCAGTCCACCGAGTTCGACGGCAACGGCATCCTCACCATGGCCGGCGAGTCACGCCTGCCCTCAGTCGGGAAAGCGCTGGAATGCGCCACTGTCGGCTCTCGCATCGTGGTTGCCGCAACGCCGAAGGATGCCCACAATGGCGCGGCAATCGCAGAACTGAACGTCGCCGCCGACGACAGCTTCATCTTCGTGGTCGACGTGCTCGACGCCTACCTGGCGAAGGCGGATGGCGCGCCGCAGTCCCCGAACCCCGGAGACCCGATAGTGGTCACCGCCCCGAACGGCACCCCGGGAATCACCATCCCGAAATCCGGTGCCTCGACTGTCGACCCGCCGGAAGACCTCATCGTCTCCACCCTGCAGCGCGGTGAGGGCGAAGAGATCGAAGCCGACTCCTTCGCCGTCCTGCACTACACCGGTGTCCTCTGGGACACCAACAAGGTGTTCGACTCGACCTGGACCGAAAGTGAAGCTGCCGTGTTCCAGCTCACCGAGAACTCGGTGGTGAAAGGCTTCCTCGACGGACTGGTCGGGCAAAAAGTCGGATCACAGGTTCTTATTGTCGTTCCACCGGAGCTGGGTTACGGCGACCAGGGGAATGGCGCGGTGCCCCCCGGAGCCACTCTGGTCTTCGTGGTAGACATCCTGGGCCAGATCACTCAGGACTGACATGACTGACAGGCCAGCATGACTGACAAGAGTGGCGCCGCGCTTCGCGTTCCGGTCGAGGAGCGCTTGTTCAGCCTGGTGTTGGCACTCCTGGCCACCGAGACCGGGTTGACCAAGCACGAGATCCTGTCAACAGTGCAGGGTTACCGTCAGCGCTACAACAACTCGGGCGACAACGCGAACCTGGAACGCCAGTTCGAGCGCGACAAAGACGACATTCGCGAACTCGGCGTGCCGCTGGAGACGATCGACGACCCCAGCCAGTCAGGGAACAACCAGAACCTCCGCTACCGCATACCCCGCGGCAGCTACGAGCTTCCGACCGACATCACCTTCTCCGCCGAGGAGACCACACTGCTGAACCTCGCCGCGATGGTCTGGCGGGAGGGGTCGCTGTCCGACGAGTCCAGGCGTGCCCTGCTCAAACTGCGGTCCCTCGGGCTACAGGCAGACCAGCCGGTACTCAGCTATGCCGCCCGCAATCGGGTGCGCGAATCGACCTTCGAACCGCTGAACACCGCACTCGAGCGGAACTCGACGGTGTCGTTCTCCTACCTGAAACCGGGGGAGGCCCACGCCCGAAAGCGCACAGCCGACCCGCACGCCCTCATCCAGCACCAGGGCCGCTGGCACCTGTACGCCATGCAGGACGGAGTACCGAAGACCTTCCTGCTGCGGCGCATCACGTCACCGGTGACGCAGACCGGCAAGACATTCTCCCCTCCGCCAGGAGACCAGGCCGAAGTCGCGCTGCGCGAGCTGGAGGCTCTCTGGAATTCCCGATCGGCAACGGTTCAGGTGGTGCCGGGCTCGGATGCCGCCACCCGGCTGCTGAAGCGGCGCGGAACCGAAGCGGACGGTTCCACGCTGACCCTGCACTACGCGGACGCGAACATCCTGGCCGACGAACTCACCGGCTACGGGCCCGAAGTGCTGGTCGTCGCCCCGCCCGAACTCCGTGAAGCCGTTCGCGAGCGACTTGAACAGACGACTGATCAGCACATTGGTGACCATCGGGAGGAGGCACACCGTGGCTGAGCGCAGGAAGGCCGACCGCACGGCTGCTACTCGCGGATCACGCCAGGCCGCAGACAAACTCGCTTTCCTGCTCGCCCTGGTCCCGTACCTGATGGACCACGACAGGGTCAGCGTCTCAGAGGTGGCGAAGCATTTCGGCGTCTCCGAGGCTGAAATCCGGGAGGCCGTGAACCTGATCGCCGTCTCAGGAATCCCCGGCAGCACCGGCACCTACCAGCACAACGATCTGTTCGACGTCGCCTGGGACGACTTCCTCGACAACGACCAGATCGTGCTCACCAACCTGGTGGCCATCGATGAGTCGCCCCGGTTCTCTGGCCGGGAAGCCGCCGCCCTCATCGCCGGGCTGCAGTATTTGTCTGCGCTGCCCGAGAACACCGACCGCAGCGCCATCGCCACCCTGATGGCGAAACTCTCCCGCGGAGCATCCGCCGCACCGACGCAGCTGGCGGTGGAGGACACTGCGACGGATGCCACGCTCGCCATCATCCGGGAATGTGTGGCCGCCGGCGTGCAGGTCGAGTTCAACTACCGCGGATCCCGCGGGGACACCGAACAGCGCCGAGTCGACCCGCTCCGCATCGAATCACTGGACGCCGACTGGTACGTCCGCGGCTGGTGCCACCTGCGCGAAGCCGTGCGCACCTTCCGGCTCGACCGGATCAGCGACCCCCGCCGCACCGACGAACCGATCACACACCACAGCCAGGATGTCGCGCTCCCCGACGCGTTGTTCGAGGGGTCGCTGGGCGACCTCGAGGTCACCCTCGAGCTCTCGTCATCGGCGCTCCCGTTACTCGAGGACTACATTCGCGACAACCCGGTCACCTTGCTGGGAGAGAGCCGGGTGCGCACAGTCATCAGCGTCTCCCACCTGCACGGCCTCAAACGCCTTGTCACCGGAATGCCCGGCGTGGTGACCGTGGTGCAGCCGCAGGAAGCACGCGACGCCGTGGCAGACTGGGCCGCAGCCGGAGCCGCGCAGTACAGGTAATCTCAGCCCGATGGGGCTAAAATGCTGTAACGCATCGATTCAAACGAAGAGGACGTGACCATGCCTGCAAACCTAGGCGGATGGACCGGCATAATTCTGCTGGTTATCATCCTGCTGCTATTCGGCGCAAACAAGTTGCCCGCTCTTGCACGAGGCATGGGTCAGTCATTGCGAATCTTCAAGAGCGAAGTGAAGACCCCGCCCGCGGATGAGGACGCCACAGAAAGACCCCGCGATGAGGAACCGCGTCAGGCGAACGCGACCCGCGACGATGTGCAGGAACCACAGCCCAAACCCAAGCTCTAGCGTTCGTGCCTTTGCTTAGGAAGCGAGGCTCCACCGAACGGCGGATGTCTCTGGGCGAGCACCTCTTGGAGCTGCGAAAACGCCTCTTCATCGGCGGTCTCGCGGTATTAATCGCCTCCATCGGGGGCTTCATCGTCGCCGAATTCGTTTGGGAGGCTTTGCGCGTCCCGATCCTGGCGATCGCGGAGGCGCGAAACGCCACCATCAATTACTCGACCATCACCTCTGGTTTCGACGTCAGGATGCAGGTCGCGGTCACCATCGGCATCGTTGCGTCCAGCCCGGTATGGCTCTACCAGATCTTTGCGTTCCTGGTTCCAGGCCTGACCAAGAAGGAGAAGCGGTACACCTTCGGTTTCTTCTTCTCCGCCGTCCCACTCTTCCTCGCCGGGTGCACCGCCGGCTGGTTCGTGCTGCCGAACATCGTCGCGCTGATGGCCACTTTCGTCCCGCCTGAGGACGCGAGCTTCGTCGAGGCCAAAACCTATCTCGACTTCGTTCTCAAGCTGGTGCTCGCAATCGGCATCGCGTTCGTCATGCCGGTCTTCCTGGTGCTCCTCAACTTCCTGGGCATCATCTCCGCAGTGTCGATTATCAAGGGCTGGCGGGTCGCCGTGTTGCTGATCGCGACGTTCTGCGCCCTGGCCACCCCGGCCGCCGACGTGGTGTCGATGTTCCTGCTTGCCATCCCGATGGTCTTCCTCTACTTCGTCGCCGCCGGGATCGCCTGGCTCCACGACCGCGTCGCCGCCAGGAAACAGTCAGCACTCGAGGAGCAGCTCGGAACGGCAAACGCATGACCGGGCCGGCCAGGGACAGCGGCTTCGAGGATCCCCGCAGTCCCGCCGAGCGTTTCGCCGCCTCCCGGCAGACCTCCAGGTCGCCGGAGACGCAGGCGTTCCGGAACGGGTTGACGTTTGACCTGGATCCGTTCCAGATCAGCGCCTGCATCGCGCTCGAAGAGGGCAACAGCGTTCTGGTCGCCGCACCCACCGGCGCCGGCAAGACCGTGGTCGCCGAATTCGCCGTCTACCTGACCATGCGCAGGCCGCGGGCGAAGATCTTCTACACCGCGCCGATGAAGGCCCTCAGCAACCAGAAGTACCAGGAGTTGGCGGCCGAGTACGGAAACAGCGAAGTCGGCCTGCTCACTGGCGACACCAACATCAACTCCCAGGCTCGCATCGTCGTCATGACGACCGAGGTGCTGCGGAACATGCTGTACGCCGGTTCCGACCTGCTCGAGAACCTCGCATTCGTCATCATGGACGAGGTGCATTACCTGGCCGACCGGTTCCGTGGCGCCGTCTGGGAAGAGGTCATCATCCACCTTCCGCAGTCAGTGCGACTGGTCTCCCTGAGCGCGACGGTCTCCAACGCCGAAGAGTTCGGCGACTGGCTGCAGGCCGTGCGTGGCGAGACGACCGTGATCGTCTCCGAAGAACGACCGGTACCGCTCGACCAGCACGTGCTGGTGCGCTCCAAGCTGCTCAACCTGTTCGACGCCTCCGGCAGCCGCACCCAGGGCGGTTCGGCCAACCGGGTGAACCCGGAACTGATGCGTCTCGCCTCCGGCGCCCGTGCCGGTGCCCGTCCCGGCGGGCACAACCGCAACGGCCAGGGCCGGGGCGGCCGCAACCGGTACAACGCGCGTGAGCTGCACAGCCAGCGAGCCAACCGCGCCGAGATCGTCACCCTTCTCGGGTCCAAGAACCTGCTTCCCGCCATTTTCTTCATCTTCAGCCGCAACGGATGCGATCAGGCAGTCCTCCAGGTGCTGCGCGCCGGAGTGCGGTTGACCGAACAGCACGAACGGGAGGAGATCCGCGCCATCGTCGAAGAACGCTGCCGCACCATCCCCGATGAGGACCTCGCGGTGCTCGGTTACTGGGAGTGGCTCGACGGACTGGAACGCGGAGTGGCCGCCCACCACGCCGGGATGCTCCCGGCCTTCAAAGAAGTGGTCGAGGAATTGTTCCGGCGCAAGCTGGTCAAGGCGGTCTTCGCCACCGAAACCCTCGCCCTCGGCATCAACATGCCGGCCAGGACTGTGGTGCTCGAGAAGCTGGAGAAGTTCAACGGCGAAGCCCGGGTGCCGATCACCCCGGGGGAGTACACCCAGCTCACCGGCCGGGCCGGACGCCGCGGGATCGACGTGGAGGGCCACTCGGTCATCCAGTGGCAGGATGGCCTCGACCCGCAAGCGGTGGCGTCGCTCGCCTCGCGGCGCACCTACCCGCTCAACTCCAGCTTCACGCCGACCTACAACATGGCCGTCAACCTGATCGAGCAATTCGGCCGCGACCGCACTCGCGACATCCTGGAGTCGTCCTTCGCCCAGTTCCAGGCTGACAGAGCCGTCGTCGACCTCGCCACCAAAGTGCGCAGCCTCGAAGAGTCGATGTCCGGCTATGAGGAGGCCATGCAGTGCCACCTCGGCGACTTCACCGAGTACTGGGGCATCCGTCGTGAGCTCACCGCACTGGAGCGCAAGAACCCCAGCCGCAACGACCTTCAGGCGCGCGCGGAACGTGACCGGCGCCAGCGCCAGCTCGCCGGCCTCCGCAAGAGGTTGAAGCAACACTCCTGCCACGCCTGCCCGGACCGCGAAGGACACGCCCGCTGGGCGGAGCGCTGGGGGCGCCTGAAGAAGCAGAAGGATGAGCTGAGCACCCAGGTGCGCAGCCGCACCGGGGCGGTCGCGAAAGTGTTCGACCGGGTGACCGATGTGCTGCTCGAACTCGACTACCTGACCAGGGATGCGCACGGCGAGATCGGCGTCGGACCGCACGGGCGCATCCTCAGGCGAATCTATGGTGAACGCGACCTGCTGGTCGCCGAGAGCCTCCGGCGCGGCGCCTGGGACGAGCTGGACGCTGCCGGCATGGCCGCGATGGCCGCAGCGCTCATCTACGAGCCGCGCCGCGATGAGGGGCAGCTCTCCGATCGATACCTGCCGCGCGGACCGTTCCGGGCGGCCCTGGAAGCCACCACCGATCTCTGGAGCCGGCTCGACGACCTGGAGCGGGAGCACCGCCTGCCTGGCAGCAATCCGGTGGCGACCGGACTGTCCCTCCCGATGTACCGCTGGGCGCAGGGCGCGCCCCTGGACGCCGTGCTCCAGGACGCCGACATGGCGGCAGGCGACTTCGTCAGGATCACCAAACAGACCATCGACCTCCTCGACCAGCTTTCCGTGGTGGCGGATGCGCCGGTCGGCGCCACTGCGCGCCAGGCACTCGACGACATCCGCCGAGGAATCGTCGCGTACTCCAGCGTCGCATAGGAGTTCACGAGCACCCCATCGAACAGCACCCTTGTGCTGAACTACGCTGATAGCGATGAAACCCGAGCCCAGCCGCCCCGCGCCCCTCTGGGCCGCAACAGTCGCCGCGGCCGTCGGGGGAGCCGTTCTCGCCGGCGCCTTCCCGGCGCTCGGCTGGTGGCCGTTGGCGATTCCCGGCACCTCCCTGATTCTCTGGGCGCTTCTCGGGCGAACAGTGTTGACGAGCATTCTGGTGGGCCTGATCGGCGGATTCGCCTTCTACGGCATCCACATCTTCTGGCTCACCACCTATCTGGGCGCCGTTCCCTGGCTCGCCCTGGCCGGCCTGCAGACCATCTTCTTCGCCCTCGGCGGGGTGCTCATCACGCTGGCCTGGCGCTTCGGCCTCCGCGCCTGGCCCGCGTCCGGCAGGTTCGCAGCCGCCACCCGCCTGGTCTTGCTACCGGTGGTGCTCTCCGGGCTCTGGACGCTCCGGGAAGCCATCGTCAGCGTTTGGCCGTACGGCGGCTTCTCCTGGGGGAGGCTCGCCTTCTCCCAGTCGCAGAGTCCGGTCGGTGACCTGGTGGCCTGGTTGGGGTCTACCGGGCTCAGCTTCGTCATCGCACTGCTCGCCGCCGTCATCCTGCAGGCGATCAGGGAGCACCACCTCACTGCCTGGCGGCGGATGCTCGTGCCCGCGGTCGCCGTGATCGTCGCGTTCGCCATGCCGGCCTGGCCGACCCAGGTGAGCGGCAGCATCCGGGTGGCCGCCGTACAGGGGAATGCGGATGCCGGCCTCTTCGCCCAGCGGGAGCGAGGCGACATCCTCGACGACCATCTGCAGGCCACAGTGCCGGTGCTCGACGAGGACGTCGACCTGATCGTCTGGCCCGAGAACGCGGCCGACCTGAACCCCCTCGACTATCCGCAGGCCGCCGGCGTGCTCGACCACGTGACCGAGGAGCTGAACGCCCCGCTGGTCGCCGGCACCATCACCAGCGACGAGATCGGGCGCGTCTTCAACAGCATGCTGCTCTGGCAGCCGGGGGAGGGCGCGGTGCAGCAATACGACAAGATCCACCCGGTGCCGTTCGCGGAATACCTGCCTGACCGGGAGTTCTGGTATCCGCTGGCACCCAGCCTGTTCGACCTGGTGCCGCGGGACTACTCGTTCGGGCAGCGCCCCAACGTGTTCGACATCGAGCTGCGGGACGGGACCAGCCTTGAGGCCGGGCTTGCCATCTGCTTCGACATTGTCGATGACGCGCTGCTGCACCAGATGATCGACGGGGGAGCGGAAATCATTCTCGCCCCGACCAACAATGCCGACTTCGGCCACAGCCAGGAAAGCGTGCAGCAACTCGCCATTGCCCGGCTGCGCGCCATCGAGTACGGCCGCAGCGTGGTCAACACGTCGACAGTCGGTACCAGTGCCATCATTGCGCCGGACGGAAGCACGATCGTCGAGCTGGAGACTTTCACCGCGGGCGTCATGCTCGAGAATGTGCCGCTCAGCGACACTGTGACGCCGGCATCCGTCATCGGCCGCTGGGTGGAGTGGGTAGTCGGGATTCTCGGCCTCGGAGGGCTCGCTTTCGCCATCGCGGCCGCTCGACGCGGCGACCGGATGCCCCGTGGCTGACACGCTGGTCATTGTCCCGACCTACAACGAGGCGGAGTGCCTGCCTGCCATCGTCGGGCGCCTGCGGCAGGAAGCTCCGGACGCGGACATCCTGGTCGTCGACGACAACTCCCCGGACGGCACCGGAGACATCGCCGACCGGCTCGCCGCAGACGACTCCGCGATCAGCGTGCTGCATCGGCCGACCAAGCAGGGCCTCGGCCGCGCCTATATCGCGGGCTTCCACCGGGGACTGGATGCCGGCTACCGCTACCTGGTGGAGATCGACGCCGACGGCTCCCACGATCCGGCCGAGCTGCCGAAGATGCTGGTGGAAGCCGCGGGGGTGGCCGAGGTCGTCATCGGCTCCCGCTGGGTCACCGGGGGAGCGGTGCTCAACTGGCCGTGGTTCCGTCGTGGCATCTCGCGCGCCGGTAATCGTTTCGCCAGAACGCTGCTCCGCAGCCGCATCCGCGACCTCACTTCCGGATACCGCGTCTACCAGGCCGATGCCCTTCGCAGCCTGGAACTAGACCGGGTGTCGTCCCAGGGGTACTGCTTCCAGGTCGAGCTGGCCTGGCAGTTGGAGCGAGCCGGCTATCGGGTGGCCGAGCACCCCATCGTCTTCGTGGAGCGCACTGCCGGGCGTTCGAAGATGCACATCGGGATCGTCGCTGAGGCGTTTTTGCGAGTCACCCTGTGGGGGCTGCGCACTCGGCTCACCAGGTCCTGACGAACTGGAAGAACGCCCGGGCCGATGGCCCGGGCGTTCTTCCGTCAACGCTTGTTGTCAGGCGCCGATCTTGTGCTGGCCCTTGCGTGCACGCAGGAAGTTGAGGCGTTCCTGAAGGAGCTCCTCAAGCTCGGCGCGGGTACGGCGTTCCAGCAGCATGTCCCAATGGGTACGAGCCACCTTGCCCTCGGCCTCGTCCCGTTCAACCAGTTCGCCGACCTCATCGACCAACCGGCCCTCGAGACCGCTCTTGGGCGACTCCCACACCGTCGGCACCTCGGCCTCGGTGGAGAACGTGACCTCGAAGGTCGATCCGTCGGCCGCCCGATAAATGCTCTTCTTTCGCGGGGAGAAGGTCACGCCCTCTTCACTCTGGAGGCTCTGTGCCCCCAGTCTCATTCCGCGCAAACTTCGGTCTGCCATGGTGCGGTCTCCTTGCTGCTCGCGACGATCGTCCCAGTTATAAACCGTCCGGCTGGGAGAATCCCTTCCTGTACCCCCATTTTCACAGCGAGTTCACAGTCCCAGCGGGGCCGGGATCACCGGAGAGCAGCTCTACGGCGAGGTCGGCCCGGTCGGTGACGATTCCGTCGACTCCCAGGGCGAAGAGGCCCTCCATGGTCGGGACGTCATTGATCGTCCAGGCATGCACCTCCACGCCTGCCGCATGCATGACAGACACCAGCCGGGGAGTGATGATCCGCACCCCCTTGAGCGCCAGCGGCAATTGCACAGCATGGACCCCGTTCAGGGCAGCGCGAGCGACAGGGATTGCGCCCAGCCGCGCCGCAGCGAGCGCCTGGATGGACGACCGTCGCGACGCCGAGGTCGCCACCCCTGTGAGGCGGCTGACAGCAGCCTTCCGACGGCGGTCGCTGAACGAGGCGACGAGCACCCGGTGCACCGCGCCGGCGGCGAGAATCGCGTCGACTGTCGGTTCCACTGCGGCATCGCACTTGATGTCGATGTTGAACCGGGCGGTCGGAAACGCGTCGATCGCCTCCGCCAGGCTGGCGAACGCCTGACCATCGCCCAAGTTCACCCGACGCAGCTCGGCCATCGTCAGCTGGTCGACCCGGACGGCCCGGTCCGCCACCCGGGACAACGTCTCGTCATGCGAGATCACGGCAACACCATCATGGGACGCGCGCACATCGGTCTCGATGTAGTCGGCTCCGACACTCAACGCCTTGAGGAACGCGAGCAGGGTGTTCTCCGGTGCCTCGATCGCCAGCCCGCGGTGGGCGAGCACGCGCGGGCGGGCAGGAGAGAAGAACGAGTCGTCATCCGCCCCCGGCCTACTTCGCGGGCGGCTGCGCATTCTCTCCGCCACCGAAGAAACCGTTGCTGATGCCCTTGACAGCTTCGGTCAGTTCCGACGGGATGATCCAGAGCTTGCTGGCCTCGCCCTCGGCGATCTTCGGCAGGGTCAGCAGGTACTGGTAGGCCAGCAGCTCAGGGTTGGGCTTCCCATCATGAATCGCCTTGAAGACGGTGGTGATGGCCTGGCCTTCACCCTCGGCACGCAGGACTGCGGCCTTCGCGTAGCCTTCAGCCTCGAGGATGGCGGCCTGGCGGGCACCCTCCGCCTCCAGGATCTGGGACTGCTTGGTTCCCTCGGCGGTGAGGATGACAGCGCGCCGGTCGCGCTCGGCGCGCATCTGCTTCTCCATCGAGTCCTGAATGGACAGCGGTGGGTCGATCGCCTTCAGCTCGACCCGTCCGACGCGGATGCCCCACTTGCCGGTCGCCTCGTCGAGCACGATGCGCAGCTGCCCGTTGATGTTGTCGCGGCTGGTGAGCGCCTCTTCGAGGTTTAGCCCGCCGACCACGTTACGGAGCGTGGTGGTGGTCAACTGCTCGACAGCGCCCAGGTAGTTGGCGATCTCGTAGGTGGCGGCGCGGGCATCCGTGACCTGGAAGTAGACGACAGTGTCGATCGAGACGACCAGGTTGTCTTCGGTGATCACCGGCTGCGGCGGGAACGAAACCACCTGTTCGCGCATGTCGATGAGCGGCCGCATCCGGTCGATGAACGGAACCAGGATGTTCAGGCCGGGCATCAGGGTCTTGTGGTACTTGCCCAGTCGCTCCACCACCCCGGCTGTCGCCTGCGGCACGATGCGGATGGCGCGGGTCAGCACGACCAGCACGAAGACGCCCAGGACTACCAGGAGGGCGACTATGAACCATTGGCCGATGTTGGCCGATACGTCGATCATGCGGAATTCCTCTCAGTGGGCACTACCACGGCGGTGGACCCTTCGATTGCGGTCACAATGACACGTTCGCCGATCTCTACCGGCCTCGGCTCGGTCACGTCGGACAGCCGGGCGGTCCAGGTTTCGCCGTTCGCCAGCTTCACCTGGCCGCCGTTCTCGCCGATCGCGAGTACGACCCGGGCGACCATGCCAGACAATGCGGCAACATTGCTCGGGGTCGGGTCCTCGCCCTTGCGCAGGTACCGCAGCATGAACGGCCGGATGAACAGGATCAGCAGCACCGACATGACGGCCGCGACGCCGATCTGAAGCCACCACTCGAGCCCCAGCAGGTTGGCCCCGAGCCCGGCCAGGCTCCCGACGGCGATCATCAGGAAGGTGAACTCGAGAGTCAGCAACTCGATGATCACGGCGATGAGGATGAAAACGAGCCAGACGATCCACAGATACTGCGTCAGGTCGATGACGAACAGGTCCATGGGCGGCACTCCTCGGGTGTCGGGTCTTCCATGAAACTACCACCCGGTGGGCGGCGGAGGGGGAGGGGCTTGGTATCCTCAGAACTCCGCCCCCGAACCAGTAGGAGCCCGAAGTGTCCCACCCCCTCAGTCCTGGATCCCTCGCCGGCAAGCGTGCCCTCGTCACCGGCTCATCGCGGGGGATCGGCGCGGACACCGCCAACCTTCTCGCGTCGGCAGGGGCCCGGGTGGTCGTCAACTACCGCAACAAGGAGAAGCGCGCACTCCAGCTGGTCGAGAAGATCGAGGCGACCGGGGGAGCAGCGATCGCGGTCGGAGCCGACCTGACCGATCCGGCATCCGTCGAAGCGATGGTGCAGACGGTGGGAGAGCGGTTCGGCGGACTCGACATCCTGGTGCTGAACGCCTCAGGCGGAATGGAGGCAGGCATGGCGGAGGACTACGCCATGCTGCTCAACCGGGACGCCCAGGTGGGGGTGCTCACGGCGGCCCTTCCGTTGCTCGGCCCCGGTTCCCGGGTAATCTTCGTGACCAGCCACCAGGCCCACTTCATCCGCTCGGCCGAAACCATGCCGGAGTACGAGGCCGTGGCCCTCAGCAAGCGTGCCGGCGAGGACGCCCTGCGTGAGATGATTCCCCAGCTTGACGCGGCGAGCGTCGAGTTCGTCGTCGTCTCCGGTGACATGATCGAGGGGACCATCACGGCGACCCTGCTCGAACGCGCCAACCCAGGAGCCATCGACTCCCGCAAGCAGGCGGCCGGCCGGCTCTACAACGTCGGCGAGTTCGCCGCCGAGGTCGCTGCGGCAGCCGTCGATCCGGTTCCCGCGGGCAACACGCGGTACGTCGGCGACGTGAGCGGCTTCCAGGGCGCATAGCTCGGCGCCATCAGCAGGAATGAAGAAGCGCCGGCATGCGGGCCGCAACTAGTGTGATCTGTGAGCCAGCCTTCCAGCCGATGGAGACAGTATGAGCACGACCACGACGACAGCTGCTGACCTGCCAGCGTCGGGGGTTGCCGACAGTCATGATCTGATCAGGGTGCAGGGCGCGCGGGAGAACAATCTCAAGGACATCAGCGTCGAGATCCCGAAGCGGCGGCTCACCGTCTTCACGGGGGTGTCCGGTTCAGGCAAGAGCTCACTGGTTTTCGCCACCATCGCCGCGGAATCGCGCCGAATGATCAACGAGACCTACAGCGCCTTCCTGCAGGGCTTCATGCCGACCCAGGCTCGCCCCGACGTCGACGCGCTCGAGGGGCTGACCACCGCCATCATCGTCGACCAGGAGCGGATGGGCGCGAACCCCCGCTCAACGGTCGGTACGGCGACCGACGCGAATGCCCTGCTGCGCATTCTGTTCAGCCGGCTCGGCCAGCCGCACATCGGATCGCCCAACGCGTTCTCGTTCAATGTCGCGTCCATCAGCGGGGCCGGCGCGGTCACCTTCGAGCAGGGCGGCAAGACGGTGAAGGAGCGCCGCGATTTCACTATCACTGGCGGCATGTGCCCGCGTTGCGAGGGGCGAGGCACCGCCAGCGACATCGATCTCACCCAACTCTTCGACGAATCCAGGTCGCTGAACGATGGCGCCATCACCGTCCCCGGGTACAAGGCGGGTGGCTGGGCCGTCAAACAGTTCGCCGAGTCGGGGCTTCTCGACCCGGAGAAGCCGATCAGGGCGTATACGAAGATCGAACTCGACGACTTCCTGTACAAGGAACCCACCAAGATCAAGTTCCAGGGCTTCAATGCGAGCTACGAGGGCCTGATTCCGCGCATCCAGAAATCGTTCCTCTCCAAGGACCGTGCATCGCTCCAGCCGCACATCCGCGAGTTCGTGGACCGAGTCGCCACCTTCACGGCCTGCCCCGACTGCAATGGCACCCGCCTCAATGAGGGAGCCAGGTTGTCGAAGATCGCCGGCCTCACCATTGCCGACGCCTGCGCGATGCAGATCAGCGATCTGGCCGAGTGGGTGAGCAACCTCGACGAGCCGTCAGCAGCCCCGCTCCTGAAGGGGATCAGGCACATCCTCGACGCGTTCGTCGAGATCGGGCTCGGCTACCTGTCGCTGGACCGGCCGACCGGGACGCTGTCCGGGGGAGAGTCGCAGCGCACCAAGATGATCCGACACCTCGGCTCGTCGCTGACGGATGTCAGCTATGTGTTCGACGAACCGACAATCGGCCTGCACCCGCACGACATCCAGCGGATGAACCAGCTGCTGCTGCAACTGCGCGATAAGGGAAACACGGTGCTCGTCGTCGAGCACAAGCCGGAGACGATCGTGATCGCCGATCATGTCATCGACCTCGGCCCTGGTGCCGGCACCGGGGGTGGAGCCATCTGCTTCGAGGGAACGGTCGACGACCTGCGGGGGAGTGACACCCTGACCGGCAGGCATTTCGACGACCGGGCTACCCTGAAGCCTGCTGTACGCACCTCTTCCGGAGCGCTGGAGGTGCGAGGCGCCAACGACCACAACCTGAAGGACGTCGACGTCGACATCCCGCTCGGCGTGCTAGTCGTCTTCACCGGTGTGGCCGGCTCCGGCAAGAGCTCGCTGATCAACGGATCAGTGACCGGCCGGGAGGGCGTGGTCTCGATCGATCAGAGCGCCATCCGCGGTTCACGGCGCAGCAACCCGGCGACGTACACCGGACTGCTCGAGCCGATTCGCAAGGCCTTCGCGAAAGCCAACGACGTGAAGCCCGCTTTGTTCAGCGCGAACTCGGAAGGCGCCTGCCCGGCCTGCAACGGCGCCGGGGTCATCTACACCGAGCTCGGCTTCATGGATACCGTCTCCAGCCCCTGCGAGGAGTGCGAGGGGAAGCGTTTCGCCACCTCGGTGCTGGAGTACCACTTCGGCGGCAAAGACATCAGCGAGGTGCTGGCTATGCCGGTAACCGAGGCGCTGGAATTCTTTGCTGCGGGGGAGTCGCGAATCCCGGCGGCACACAAGATCCTGGAGCGGATGGCCGACGTCGGTCTCGGATACCTCAGTCTCGGCCAGCCGTTGACGACGCTGTCCGGCGGTGAGCGGCAGCGGCTGAAGCTGGCCGCGCAGATGGGCGAAGACGGCGACGTCTACGTGCTGGACGAGCCGACCACCGGCCTGCACCTGGCGGATGTGGAGCAGCTGCTCGGCCTGCTGGACCGGCTGGTGAACTCCGGTAAGTCGGTCATCGTCATCGAGCACCACCAGGCCGTCATGGCTCACGCCGACTGGATCATCGACCTCGGCCCTGGTGCCGGCCACGACGGCGGCCGGATCGACTTCGAGGGAACACCTGCGGATCTGGTCGCCGCTCGTTCCACGCTCACCGGGAAGCACCTCGCCGCGTACGTCGGCAACTGACCAACCATTGCTGCCGGACAACAAGCACGAGGGCTCTCTCGACGGGTGCACCGCACGCGCTGATAATGCACATTATGTCAAGTAAGGGGGCTTCGATGTCCGAGAGCTGCTGGCGAGAGCTGCTGCTGGCGAGAGCTGCTGCTGGCGAGCCTGGAGTGGCGCATCTGAGGATTCGCTAAGCTTTCGTCAACGTCCGGAGGTGCCGCCATTTCAACGACGGAATCAGGTGTTGGGCAGGTGTCCCCGAACGATGGACCACGTGTCGGTGCACCACTTGTCGAAGAACCCCGGTCGAAGAACCCCGGGTCGAAGAACCACGTGTCGAACAACCACCGCGCGCGCCTGACGCAACGGCGCACGGTAAGCGAAGCCGGAAACGACCACGCAGGGCGCTGATTGCGATCGCGATCCTCAGCGCCGGATTGGCAGCCGCCGTGGCGGTGCTCGTGCTCTATTTCATCAAGCTCGACGACGCGAACACCCGGATCGACGATCAGCAACGTCAGCTCCAGGAGCAGCAGGAGCTCATTGAGAAGAAGGAGACCTTCGGAACGGCAATGCAGGACCTCATGGACACCGCCGGCGAATTCAATGGCGTTCTGCTGACTTCGATAGTGCCTGTCGGCCGCTACCAGGTTCTCGCCTCGCGGGCCTGGGGCGATCGCTGGGATCCCAGGGCACTGGACCGCGATATTGCCGACGTGCGCGCCGAGTCGAAAGATCTCGAGGACCTCTTGTCCGACGCCAGCGCGGAACTCGGTACGAACAGCTCGGGCTCGACGTACGAAGCAGTCATCGACCGGCTCGGCGGTGGTTATATCGCATCCGTCGTCGGCGATATCGACACCCTCTGCGAAGCTGACGTGCTGGGATGTGTCATCTCCAATGACCCGCTCACGGTGAACTTCAACGCGGACGAGAATTCGGCACCGTACATGTCCGACTGGCTGCGCACCGGCGTCGCCTACCACGAATACGCGCACGTGCTCCAGCTAATGAATCCGGAAGCGACGGAGATCGCGTTGGAGTCTTTCGAAGGCGACGACGAGACAATGGCCGACTGCTTCTCGCTGACCTACCTCGACGGTTGGACTCTCGACCATCGGATTTGGATGAATGCCTACGACTACTGGGACGTCGACATCGGGTATGGCCATACCTGCAACGATGTGCAGCGGCAGGCCGTCCGCGACTGGTACGGCCAACTCGGATTCCAGCTGAGCCCGATCACGCAGCGAGCCTGAACCGACTCGGCTCCCCTCCCCCGGCGGTTCTCAGCCCCTGTCATCCGTGTGGTGGTCAGCCGTGTCGTGGTCAGCCGTGTCGTGCTTGACCATTCCCACTTCATTGAGGGGCTCGAACGACTGCGGAGCAGGTTTCTGCGGAACTGGACAGTTCAGCACCGCACTCGCGGTCGACCGGTCGATGGTGTGTTCCGCCATCGGATGCCCGCACAGCGGACACACGTCGTGGGCGCGAGTCGATTCTTCGGATTCCTCTTCGTATGGACCCAGTTCAGCGCCGCCGAGCTTCGGCACCAGCCTGCCGTCCAGCCACTCGGCGGCATACCACAGGCGGCGCGGTTTCTCCCTGTCGGCAGCATTCGCACGGGAGAGTCCACCATCAGCCTGCTCGGCCTGGGCACGCTTGTCACCCGTCTCCGCGCGCCTCGCCCGGTTATCTCGCGACTCTTCAGCCGCGGCGTCTTCGGCCGCGATCATGCTGCCGTGTGGGTTCACTTCGACAGCGGCGTCGCCGTGCGCGTCCTCGCCGGTTCGTCCCGGCTCATTCCCGGTCATGCCCGAGATGGTAGCGCGGCATCGTCAGAAGTGCCCGGGTATTCGACTAGCAATACTCAAGTATCTGCGGGCGTACCGGATCCTCAGCGCTGCGAAGCCGCCACCCATTGGTCGAGCTTCGCGGTTGCTGCCCCTGAGTCGATCGCGTCGGCGGCGATCACCAGCTTCTGCCTGAACCGGTCGAGAATCGGCACCTGCGTCTGGGAGGAGTCCTTCGCCAGGTCGAAAGCGATCAGCCCCGCGGCCGCGTTCAGCAGCACGATGTCTCGTACCGGACCCGTGGCACCGCCCAGCGTCTCCCGGGCAATGGCGGCGTTGTGGTCGCCGTCTCCACCCACCAGGTCGGCAATCCTGGCACGCGGGATGCCGAGGTCCAGCGGGTCAAGGTCATGCTCGTGCACATCGCCACGGGACACCTCCCAAATGTGGCTGTGGCCGGTCGTCGTGAGTTCGTCCAGGCCGTCATCCCCGCGGAAGACGAGTGCCGTCGCTCCCCTGTTGCGGAAAACCCCCACGAACAGCGGCACTGTATCGAGGTTGGCGACACCGACCGCGGATGCCTCTGGCCGCACCGGATTGCACAGGGGCCCGAGGAAGTTGAAAACCGTCGAAACGCCCAACTGGGATCGAATCGGGCCCGCGTGCTTGAAACCGGGGTGGAACAGGGCCGCATAGGCGAACGTGATTCCCGTTTCGTGCAGCACCGACGTCACTTTGTCCGGGTCCAGCTCCAGGTCGATGCCGAGAGCTGAAAGCACATCGGATGAGCCGGATGCCGAGCTGGCAGCGCGGTTGCCATGCTTGATGACGGTCGCACCGGCCGCGGCGCAGACAATCGAGGCCATGGTGGAGATGTTCACCGTCGCGAAGCGATCGCCCCCGGTTCCGACAATGTCGAGGGCCATCGAATCCGCGCGCAGCGGCAGGGCGTTCTCCAGCACGGCGTCGCGGAAACCGACGATCTCATCAACGGTCTCCCCCTTGGCGCGGAGGGCGATCAGGAAGCCCGCCAATTGGGCATCCGTCGCCTGGCCGGCCATAATCTCGCGCATCGCCCACGAGGCCTCACTGATCGTCAGGTCGCCGCCATCAAGCAGCGTATTGAGGACGGCGGGCCAGGTGGTTTCGTCATACATAGGGGAAATCCTAACGATTCGGCTCTACACGCCCCGCTCGATGACGAAAAGGACCTCGAGTATCGGCCATAATGGAAACCGTGACCAGCACCTCTTTAACTCAGCCAGCGGGAGCTCCTGTCGTAAACAGGCCCAACGTCGTGGCCATCGGAACTATCGTGTGGCTCGGCAGCGAAGTCATGTTCTTCGCAGGCCTCTTCGCGATTTACTTCACCCTCCGATCCACCTCGCCGGAACTGTGGGCCGCGGAGACCGCGATTCTCAACGTTCCGTTCGCATTGACGATCACCATCATCCTGGTGTTGTCTTCAGTCACGGCACAGTTCGGGGTGTTCGCCGCTGAGCGTCTGCAGCCCCGCCGCACCGGCTGGAAGCCGACGCAATGGGGCATGGTCGAGTGGTTCTTCCTCTCCTTCGCCCTCGGCGCGGTATTCGTCACCGGGCAGGTCTTCGAGTACGCGACGCTGGTCAGTGAGCACGTCAGCCTCAGCTCGAACTCGTACGGTACCGCGTTCTACATCACCACCGGCTTCCACGGCCTGCACGTGCTGGGCGGGCTGATCGCCTTCCTGCTCATCATCGGTCGTGCCTACAGTGTGAAGAACTTCGGCCACAAGGAAGCGACCAGCGCCATCGTCGTTTCCTACTACTGGCACTTTGTCGACGTCGTATGGATCGGGCTATTCCTGGTCATCTACGTACTCAAATAGGACGGGAAAACCGGAAAGCACCATGGGAAAAAACTCCACACCTACGGTTCGCGGCGTCAGGCCGGCCGGCCGTCGCCATCCTCTGGCCACGGTTGCACTGATCCTGGTCGGACTGGTGACGACCGGCGGTGCCTACGCAATGTTCAGCAGCACTGCGACCGCTGAAACCACCGCTGTCACCCAGACCACCGTCGAGGAGGGCCAGGCGCTGTTCGCAGCGAACTGCGCCACCTGTCACGGCATGGACGCCCAGGGCACGAACGACGGCCCGAGCCTCTACGGGGTGGGCGCAGCGTCGGTGCACTTCCAGGTCGGCACCGGCCGCATGCCGCTGGCATTCCAGGGCCCGCAGGGCGCCCAGAAGCCGGCGCAGTTCACCGAGGAGCAGACACTGGCGATGGCCGAGTATGTCGCCTCCCTCTCCCCCGGACCTGAAATCCCGGATGAGCAGTTCCTGGAGGGGACCGACATCGCCAATGGCGGTGTGCTGTTCCGCGTCAACTGCGCCATGTGCCACAACGTCGCCGGGGCCGGAGGCGCGCTGACCGAGGGCAAGTACGCCCCGTCGCTCGCAGGGGTCGACCCGGTCCACATCTACGAGGCCATGGTCACCGGGCCGCAGAACATGCCGGTGTTCAACGACATGAACATCACGCCGGAGGAAAAAGCCGACATCATCAGCTACCTGAAATATTTGGAAGAGACCCCGCCCGTGGGCGGATTCGGCCTGGGCAGCATCGGACCGGTTTCTGAAGGCCTGTTCATCTGGATCTTCGGACTCGGCGCTATCGTCGGGATCACCGTGTGGATCGCCGCAAAAGCCAGTTGACCGAGCGGCTCCCGCTGCTCCCCCACCAGTCAACCGGGCGCACCCCATCCGAGCATCCAGCAGAACCTAGAACGTCAAGCACCAACCGAAGGGAAATCAATGGCACAGCACGACAACGGCGGTGAAGACGCCGCTGCCGGCTCGGCTGTCGAGAAGAGCGAGCCGCGCCAGGTGTCGTCGGGTACCGCTGTCGTCCCGTCAGACGCTTTCGCCAACCCCGGCCTGCCCCCTCACCGCGAACGCGTTACCGACGTCGACCCGGCGAAAGAGCGAGCCGCCGCACGCCGTGTGTCCGGGCTCTTCCTGCTGTCGATTATCGGCAGCGTCTTCGCGGTCGTCGCCTACATCGTTTTCCCGATCGTCCCTGGGGACCCGGCATCCGTGCGGCTGAACACGCTCTTCCTCGGCCTCGGAATCACCCTCGGGTTGTTCCCACTCGGAATCGGCGCCATCTACTGGGCCAAGAACCTGATGCGCGGCGACGAAATGGTCGAGCAGCGTCACAGCACCCGCGGTACCGAGGAGACTCGGGCCGCCGCTGTGGAGGTCTTCACCCTCGGCAATAAGGAGTCCGGCTTCGGACGTCGCTCGCTGATCCGCAACTGCCTGATCGGCGCCCTGCTGCTGACCCCGATCCCCGCGGTCGCCCTGTTCCGCGACCTGGCACCAAGCGAAGACCCGGTGGAACTCTTCAAAGAGACGCTGTGGAAGAAGGACACCCGCCTGGTGCGCGACCCCACCGGAACGCCGATCAAGGCATCGGAGGTCACCATCGGTTCGGTCTACCATGTCATCCCCGAAGGGCTCGACGAAGCAGAGCACAAGCTGGAGGAGAAAGCCAAGGCCGCCGTACTCCTGATGCGCCTTCACCCGGACGATTTGAACGAGCTCCCCGAGCGCGAGGACTGGTCCTACCAGGGAATCGTCGCCTACTCCAAGATCTGCACTCACGTCGGATGCCCGGTGGCACTGTACGAGCAGCACACCCATCATCTGCTGTGCCCCTGCCACCAGTCGACGTTCGACGTCACCAACCACTGTGAAGTGATCTTCGGCCCGGCCAAGCGCCCACTCCCCCAGCTGCCCATCGCAGTTGACGCGGACGGCTACCTGGTCGCCCAAAGCGACTTCCACGAGCCCGTCGGACCTAGCTTCTGGGAGCGTTCACTATGACCACCACCACCACACCCGACGCCGAGGCAACCACGGTGGTAGCACCGACCAGGGGTCAGCGTTTCACCGGAGCAGCCGCCAACTACGTTGATGAGCGCACCAGCATCTCCGGCCTGGTCAGAGAGCTCGGTCGCAAGATCTTCCCCGACCACTGGTCATTCATGCTCGGCGAGGTCGCGCTCTACAGCTTCGTCGTCATCCTGCTCTCCGGAACCTTCCTGACCTTCTTCTTCGACCCATCGATGACCGAGGTCCACTACGAGGGCTCTTACGTGCCGCTCAAGGGCATCGAGATGTCGGCTGCGATGGCATCGACGCTCGATATCTCATTCGACATCCGCGGCGGCCTGCTCATGCGGCAGGTGCACCACTGGGCCGCACTCCTGTTCGTTGCGGCCATCGGCCTGCATATGCTGCGGGTGTTCTTCACCGGCGCCTTCCGCAAGCCGCGCGAGATCAACTGGATCATCGGCTTCACGCTGTTCATCCTCGCCATGGCAGAGGGCTTCACCGGCTACTCCCTCCCCGATGACCTGCTCTCAGGCAACGGCCTCCGCATCATCGACGGCATGGTCAAGGGATTCCCGGTGGTCGGCACCTGGATCTCCTACCTGCTGTTCGGCGGCGAGTTCCCTGGCACCGATATTGTCGGCCGCCTGTTCGTGCTCCACATCATGCTGCTCCCGGCCATCCTGATCGTCGCGCTTGGCATTCACCTCCTGCTCATGGTGATCAACAAGCACACCCAGTTCGCGGGCCCCGGCCGCACCAACGACAACGTCGTCGGTGTGCCGATCATGCCGATCTTCGCTGCCAAGGCCGGCGGGTTCTTCTTCGTGGTCTTCGGCGTGATCGTCGCGATCGCCTCGTTCTTCACGATCAACCCGGTCTGGAATTACGGACCATACGACCCCTCCCCCGTGTCAGCAGGAACGCAGCCGGACTGGTACATCGGATTCGCCGATGGCGCGCTGCGCCTGGCGCCACCCGGGTGGGAGTTCGTGCTGGGCGGCTTCACATTCTCGCTGAACATCCTGGTGCCGGTCATCGTGCTCGGACTGTTCATTGTCCTGGTCGCCATCTACCCCTTCATCGAGGCGTGGATCACCGGCGACAAGCGCGAACACCATGTCGCAGAGCGCCCGCGCAACAACCCGACCCGGACCGCCATCGGCGTCGCCGGTGTCACGTTCTACGCCGTGCTCTGGGCTGCCGCCAGCTCCGACCTCATAGCGACGCACTTCATGCTGACCATCGAAGGGGTGACCCACGCCCTCCAGGCCTTGCTCATCTTCGGTCCGGTCGTCGCCTACTTCATCGCCAAACGGGTGTGCATCGGGCTGCAGAAGAAAGACCGCGAGATCGCGCTGCACGGCTACGAATCCGGCCGTATCGTGCGCCTTCCCGGCGGGGAGTACATCGAGGTGCACCAGCCGCTCAACGAGTACGACCGTTGGCGCCTGATCAGCTACGACGACCACCGTCCGCTGATGGTCCGCCCGAACAGCGAAGGCCGGATCACGATGAACCAGCGCATGCGGGCCGTCCTCACCCGCTGGTTCTTCGAAGACCGCATCTCCCCGGCTAGCCGCCGTGAACTCGAGTCCGGCGACCACCACTAGCCGCCGTGACGAAGAGAGGGTTCCTGCCATCCGGCAGGAACCCTCTCTCGTGTGCGGATCGTTTACCTGACGGCTCTACGATGTGAAACGTGACCACACCCCCGGACATGCTGGCGAGGCGATTGGGGCTCGGCAGCGCGGTCGTCATCGGGTTGGGTTCGATGATCGGTGCCGGGGTCTTCGCCGTGTTCGGGCCGGCAGCGCAGTCGGCCGGTACCGGACTGTTGCTCAGCCTGCTCATTGCTGCCGTCGTCGCCACCTGCAACGCCACGTCTTCCGCCCAACTTGCTGCGGTCTATCCGCAGTCCGGCGGCACCTACCGGTACGGCCGGGAACGGCTCGGCGCCTGGTGGGGCTACCTGGCCGGGTGGAGTTTCGTCATCGGCAAGACGGCCAGCTGTGCAGCAATGGCGATGACTTTCGCCGCCTACGCCGCGCCGGACGCGTGGGAGCGGCCGGTGGCGGTGGCAGCTGTCGCCACACTGGCGTTCGTCAACTGTCGTGGGGTGACCCGCACTGCGCGGGTCACCATGGTCATTGTCGTCGTCGTACTGGCGGTGCTCACCGTGGTGGTGGCCTCCGGGGTGGCGAGCGGACTTCCCCGGTTGGAGTGGACCCTGCCAGGCCCAGGCCTCGCCGCCGGATACGGCATCCTGCAGGCATCCGGACTCCTGTTCTTCGCCTTTGCGGGCTATGCACGCATCGCGACCATGGGCGAAGAGGTGACGGACCCGGCGCGAACCATCCCGCGCGCCATCCTGATCGCGCTCGCAGCCACTGTGCTGGTGTACGGCTGTGTCGCGCTGTCAGTGCTCGGAGCCCTCGGGCCGCACGCGCTGGCCGACTCGGACGAGCCGCTCAGTGCAGCGGTGCGGGCAACCGGATGGGCGTGGGCGATTCCGCTGGTACAGCTCGGTGGCGCTGCGGCGTCCCTCGGTGCCCTGCTGGCGCTGATGGCGGGAATCGGCCGCACCAGCCTGGCGATGGCCCGCGAGGCGGACCTGCCGCGCTGGCTGGCCGCCGTGCACCCCCGTTATCGGGTCCCCCACCGTGCGGAGATCGTCCTGGCGATCGTCGTCGCCACCCTGGTACTCGCCCTGGACCTGCGCGGTGCCATCGGTTTCTCATCGTTCGGGGTGCTGCTGTACTACTTCGTTGCCAACCTGGCAGCGTTCACCCAGCCAGCCGAGGACCGACGCTACCCGCGGCTGCTGCAGGTGCTCGGCATGATCGGCTGCGGCATGCTCGCGGCGACGTTGCCGCTGCCGAGCGTGCTGGGAGGGGTCATCGTACTAACCGCCGGACTCGCCGCGCGGACTATCGCCCGTGGCGTCAGTCGTCGAAGACGAAACTCTTCTTGAGGAAGTCGGCCGTAGACCGGTAATCGAGCCGGTCGTAGAACGCCGGCGCGCGGTTGCTGGCGACCGTGAGCTGTGACAGGTTGCGCGCTCGGCAGATGTCCTCCATGGCGTACACCAGCCGGCTGCCCACGCCTGAGTTGCGAGCCGATCGATCCACGATGAGCTCCTGGATCTGGGCGATGTCATCCCGGGTATACATCAAGCGGGCGACGGTCATCAGCGCATAGCCGACAATCTTGCCGTCAGGGTTCTCTGCCACCTGGAGGATATGGTCATCCGCCTGATCGACGGCATGGCTGAACGCGTCATCGAACGCCGTGCGGTCGACGTCGTACCGGTCGGCGAGTTGATCGACGAGGGTGAAAACCGCGTCAGCGTCGTTGAGCGTCGCCTGGCGGATACTCACCTCAGTGGGTGAAGTTGCCGCGGTAGTACTCATACACCCACCCGACGATGGTAACCAACAGGAGCGCGACCCCGATGTAGGCGATCCAGAAACCGACAGCCAACCCCAGCATGACCAGTGACGACGCACCAGCCAACAGGATCGGCCACCAGCTCCAGGGGCTGAAGTGTCCGAGCTCCGGATCACCGTCGTCGATGTTGGCGTCGCCCCGGTCCTCAGGAAGCTCCCCACCCTGGCTCTGGTGCGACTTACCGACGTAGAACGCGAGGAACGCGAACAGGACGGCGCAGAGGGTGAGGCCGAGGGCGCCCACCCACTCGATATGTCCACCATCGTCACCGGGGGAAACCGTGAAGATACCGCTGGTGGCGTAGAGGGCGCTCCAGATCACATAGGTCACTGACGCGACCGCGAAGAACCCGCACAGGATCCAGAAGAGGATTACATTGCCTTTCACGCTTACTTCACCTTCTCGTCGGACACGTCGACCACGGGGGCGTCAGGAGCATCCTTCATCGGTCCCACGCCGACCGGGACTCCGGCCTCGGGGTGGTTCAGGTCGAAAGCCGGGGATTCAGAGCGGATCCTGGGGATCGACGTGAAGTTGTGGCGTGGCGGCGGGCAGGACGTTGCCCACTCGAGAGAACGCCCATAGCCCCACGGGTCGTTGACGGTCACCTTCGGCGCGTTGCGAGCGGTGATGTACACGTTGAAGAGGAACGGGATCATCGAGATACCGAGGATCATCGCCCCGATCGTCGACAGCTGGTTCATCCAGGTGAAGTTGTCTTCAGGCTGGTAGGTCGCGTACCGACGCGGGAAGCCGACGACGCCCAGCCAGTGCTGCACCAGGAAGGTGGCGTGGAAGCCGATGAACAGCAACCAGAAGTGGATCTTGCCCAGCTTCTCATTGAGCATCTTTCCGGTCCACTTGGGCCACCAGAAGTAGAACCCGCTGAACATCGCGAAGACGACGGTTCCGAACACCACGTAGTGGAAATGCGCCACCACGAAGTAGGTATCTGAGACGTGGAAGTCGAGCGGAGGCGAGGCGAGGATGACACCGGTCAGGCCACCGAAGGTGAAGGTGACCAGGAAGCCGATCGCCCACAGCATGGCGGACTCGAACGTCACCGAACCACGCCACATGGTGCCGATCCAGTTGAAGATCTTCACCCCGGTCGGAACGGCGATGAGCATGGTCATCAGCGAGAAGAACGGCAGCAGCACGGACCCGGTGACATACATGTGGTGTGCCCACACTGTGACCGACAGCGCCGCGATGGACACTGTCGCGTAGATCAAGGTCTTATAGCCGAAGATCGGCTTGCGGCTGAAGACCGGGAACACCTCGGAGACGATGCCGAAGAATGGCAGCGCGATGATGTAGACCTCCGGATGGCCGAAGAACCAGAACAGGTGCTGCCAGAGGACGGCACCACCTGCTTCCACGTTATAGATGTGGCCGCCGAAGACCCGGTCGATGCCGAGGCCGAACAAGGCTGCGGCGAGAACCGGGAATGCCATCAGTACCAGGATCGAAGTGACCAGAATGTTCCAGGTGAAGATCGGCATCCGGAACATGGTCATGCCTGGTGCGCGCATGGTGATGACGGTGGTGATGAAGTTCACCGCGCCGAGGATGGTTCCGAAACCGCTGATCGCCAGGCCGAATACCCAGAGGTTGCCGCCGATCCCCGGTGAGAACGTGGTGGTCGACAGTGGCGTGTAGGCGAACCACCCGAAGGAGGCGGCGCCCTGCGGGGTGAGGAATCCGGCGACGGCCATCAGCGAACCGAACGAGTACAGCCAGTATGCGAACGCGTTCAACCGCGGGAACGCCACGTCGGGCGCCCCGATCTGCAGCGGCATCAGGACGTTGGCGAAGCCGGCGAACAGCGGCGTGGCGAACATCAGCAGCATGATGGTGCCGTGCATGGTGAACAGCTGGTTGTACTGCTCCTTGGTCTCGAGCAGCTCGAGCCCCGGAGCGAACAGCTGGGCACGCATGATCAGGGCCATCACTCCGCCGAGGCAGAAGTAGATGAAGGAGCTGATCAGGTACATGTACCCGATCTTCTTGTGGTCAGTCGAGGTGATCCACTCAACCAGCACATTCCCCTTGCGGCCCGCGCTGGGCGACACAGTGTGCTGTGAGGTACCCGAGCCGGCGACCGGCCGTGTTTCTGTGATTGTCATGGTGACGATTAGTCCGTTCCGTCTACCGGTTCAGTGCCGGGCAGGTTGCTATTGGTGTTGTACTCGGCTCCCCTGGTACCGGTCTGGCCGGCATCCGCAAGGCTCTGAATGTAGTCCTCGTACTCGGCCTCTGACACCACCTCGACGGTGAAGAGCATCAGCGAGTGGTACTCGCCACAGAGCTCGGCACACTTACCCGCGTAGGTCCCCTCCTTCTGCGGCGTGAAGTACATGTAGTTGCTCTTGCCCGGGATGTTGTCCTTCTTGTAAAGGAAGTCAGCAACCCAGAACGAGTGCACGACGTCGCGGCTCTCCAGGGCGATCTCAACCGTCTGGTTGACCGGCAAAACCAGCACCGGAAGCTGGTCGAAGTCAATGCTGTCGTCGTCTTC
Source organism: Homoserinimonas sp. (assembly GCA_040904805.1). Classification (GTDB taxonomy): domain Bacteria; phylum Actinomycetota; class Actinomycetes; order Actinomycetales; family Microbacteriaceae; genus RYN-87. The sequence goes on from JBBDSS010000013.1 coordinate 47,677, forward strand.
GTTCTCCTGCGCCTGGATGCCCTGGTAATAGACGCCATCTCCGCCTGGACCCTCATTGAGGTAGTTGAAGTCCCAGGCCCAGCGCTTGGCGAAGACCTCGATCTGCACGTCGGGGTTCTCTGTCGGAGCCTCGATGGCCGCCTGGTCACGCGCCGTGAACGCGAAAAACCCGACGATGAGGATGAGCGGAACGACCGTGTAGAGGATCTCGATCGGCATGTTGTAGCGCAGCTGCACCGGGAGTCCGGACTGCCCCTTGCGGCGGCGGTAGACGATGGCCACCCAGATGATGAGGCCCCAGGTGACCAGTCCCACGACCATGAGCACGATCCAGGACGTGGTCCACAGGCCGGTGATCCGGTCGGTGTGGTTGGTAATGCCTGGCGCACCGGGGAGGTATCCCCTCAGCTGGGCCTGCGTGCATCCGGCAAGGACCACGACCAGCATTGCTGCTATCGGAATAGCAGCCCATCGAAGACGGCGGTTAGAGCGCACCTGTGACCTCTCGGAATGACACGGGACTGTACGAAACACAGTCTATTGACAGTATTCAGCCTATCGCTCGTGGCGCGCTGTCTCGAACCGGAACGGCCCCGGAAAATGGAAAAAGGGAAACCGCGCCTGGCGATTTCCCTTTTCCGTCACGGCAAACTCAGCTGAACGAGTCCCCACAGGCGCAGCTTCCGCCGGCGTTCGGATTGTCGATCGTGAATCCCTGCTTCTGCAGGGTGTCTTCGAAGTCGATGTTCGCACCGTCCAGATAAGGGACGCTCATCTTGTCGACCACGACTTCGACGCCGTCGAAGTCGACGGTGACATCTCCGTCGAGCAGCCTCTCATCGAAGTAGAGCTGGTAGATGAGTCCCGAGCAACCTCCAGGCTGCACGGCGACACGCAGGCGAAGGTCGTCACGGCCCTCCTGCTCGTAGAGCGAGCGGACCTTTGCCGCCGCGTTCTCGGTGAGCACGACTCCGTGTGCCGGCTTGGTCTCGGTCAGTGTGTCAGTCATGACCACTCCTTCTCGTTCTGTATTCGCAGTTTCCCGCGAACCTGGCCCCATGCGGGGTGAATCCTGCTCCCAGTGTAAGCACCGCAGCCGAGAAAGTGGTGCAGTCGGCCCTAGCTGCGCTCGTTGAGGCGCGCCAGCAGCACGGCCTCGGTGAGGATGGCGCGGTGGAAGACTCCGAGGTGGAGCGACTCGTTCGGGCTGTGCGCCCGGGTGTCCGGATCCTCCACCCCGGTCACCAGGATCTGGGCCTCCGGGAACAGGTCGACCAGGTCGGCGATGAACGGGATCGAGCCGCCGATGCCGGTCTCCACCGCCGGCACGCCCCAGGCATCCGTCATCGCCGTCTTGGCTTCGGCCACCGCCCACCCGCTGGTGTCGACCAGGAACGGGTCTCCCATCTCGTAGGCACTGAAGGCGATCTGGGCGCCGAATGGCGTGTTGTCGGTGAGGTGCCGCTCGATCGCCTTCCGGGCATCCGTCGCAGTCTGGCCTGGAGCAACCCGCACGCTGATGCGAACCCTCACCATCGGAACCAACGTGTTGGAGGCGTTGGCGACGCTGGGCGCGTCGATGCCCGTCACCGTGATCGCGGGCTGCGCCCACAACCGGCTGAGGATGCTTCCCCGCCCGATCGGCGTCACGCCGTCGAGCAAGCCGGCGTCTTCCCTGAGCTGCTCTTCAGAGAACTCCGGTGTCTGCATGTCCCGGGAGCTGAGACCGGAGACGGCGACGGCACCGTCCTCATCGTGCAGGGTGGCCAGCAGCTTGATGGCGGCCATCATGGCATCCGGTGCCGCTCCCCCGAACATCCCGGAATGCGAGGCGTGAGCGAGCGTGCGGACCTCGAGCTGGAAGGCAACATTCCCGCGCAGGGCGACAGTGATCGCCGGGGTGTTGATGTCCCAGTTGTCGGAGTCGGCCACGACGATGATGTCGGAGCGCAGCTGCTTCTGGTGGCTCACGAGGAAATTCTTGAACGACAGTGAGCCGGCCTCCTCCTCACCCTCGATGAACAAGGCCAGGCCCAGCTCGAAGTCGTCACCGGCAATCTCCACCAGCGCGCGGATGGCTGCAATGTGCGCCATGACACCCGCCTTGTCGTCGGCGGCCCCTCGGCCGTACAGCCGGTCACCGCGCAGGGTGGGTTCGAACGGCGGCGACTCCCAGTCATCGTCAGAACCCTGCGGTTGAACATCGTGATGGGCATAGAGCAAAATGGTCGGCTTGCCGCCTCGGGCAGCCCTGGTCGCCAGCACCGCCGGCTTCCCCAGCTGGTCCGAATCGCCGACCATCGCCCTGGAGACTTCGACCTGCTCGAAGACGCCCAGATCGCGCACCAGCTTCTCCACGGCATCCGCGCTGGCGATGACGTGCTGCTCGTCGAAAGCCGGCCAGGAGACAGAGGGAATGCGCACCAGCTGCGACAACTCGGCGATCGCCGAAGGAAGCCCGGCCTGCACGGATTCGCGCAACTTTTCCAGCAGTTCAGGCCGCGTGCTTTCAGAAGTAGTCATGCAGGTAATCTTAAGAGTCAACGACCCCGAGGATTCTACTGTGGCCAAGCCAGCACCCCATTCCCGCTCCCCGCACGACTCGGAGCCCGCCATGACCGATCAGGGCGCCGACGGCGCCGGTGACGGCACCTCTGGCAAGGGTCGTCCGACGCCCAAGCGCAAGGAACGCGAGGCGGCGAACCTGCGCCCCCTGGTCGGGAACGACCGTAAGGAAGCCAACAAGGCGGCGAAGGCGAAATACAACGAGGCCAGGGACCGTGCCCGCATCGGCATGGCCAACGGCGAGGAGAAGTTCCTTCCGGCCAGGGACAAGGGTCCGCAGAAGCGTTACATCCGTGACTTCGTCGATGCCAGGTTCAGCTTCGGTGAACTGATGATCCCGGTGATGCTCGTTATCATCGTCCTCACCCTCATCGAGGACCCGCAGGTGCAGATCATCAGCATCCTCGGGCTGTGGGGCTTCTTCATCCTCGCCGTGCTCGACTGTGTGCTTGCCGGCATCCAGGTCGGTCGCCGCCTGAGCGCCAGCTTCGGCAAGGAGAGCGTACAGAAGGGCTACCGCTGGTACACCGCGATGCGCTGCCTGCAGTTGCGCCGGATGCGGCTGCCGAAGCCGCAGGTCAAACGAGGACAGTACCCGGCCTGAGGCCCACTACCGGCCGGAACTCAGGCGTAGAAGTCCCTTGTTGATCTGGGCAGCCCACAACGGTCCGCGGTAGACGAAACCGGTGTAACCCTGAACCAGGGTCGCGCCGGCGGCAAGCCGCTCGGCGACCTGCTCGGCGGTCTCGACTCCGCCGACCGAGATCACGCAGAGCTCCGCCGGGATGACACTGCGGATGAGCGCCAGAACCTCCAGGGAACGCGCGGCCAGAGGAGCACCGGACAGGCCACCGGCCCCGATCCTCTCAACGGCCGCTGCATCCGCCGACAACCCGCGTCGGGAAAGCGTCGTGTTGGTCGCAATGATCCCGTCCAGTGACAGCTCGACGACGAGGGTGGCGATCTTGCGCACCTCGTCATCCGTGAGATCCGGTGCGATCTTGACCAGCACCGGTGTGCCGGCAGCGCTGTCGCGCACGGCTGCCAGCAGCGGGTTGAGCTTGTCCAGTTCCTGCAGTCCGCGAAGGCCCGGAGTGTTCGGCGAGCTGACGTTGACGACCAGGTAGTCGGCCACTGGCGCCAGCAAGGTCGCGCTGGCCAGGTAGTCTGCGGTGGCGTCATCGACGTCGACGACACGGGACTTGCCGATGTTCACGCCGATGATCGGCCGGCTCGCGCGGCGCCGTTCATGCCGCAGCCGCGGAAGGGCGTCCGCACTCCCATGGTTGTTGAACCCCATTCGGTTGACGACCGCGCGATCGGCCACCAGGCGGAACATGCGCGGGCGGTCGTTTCCGGGCTGGGACTGCGCGGTCAGCGTCCCCACCTCGACGTGGCCGAATCCGAGCTGCCACAGCCCCTGCACGGCCTTGGCCTCCTTGTCGAACCCGGCTGCCACACCGAACGGTGACGGGAAGCGCAGGCCCAGGGCATCGACGGCGAGCGACGGATGCGGACGGGTGAACCGGCGCACCACCAGGCCGACGCGAGTCCAGGCGATCACCCGGATGAACCGGAAGGCGAGATTGTGCGCGAATTCGGGATCCAGCCTGCTCAGGACGGCCCGGAAGAGTAGTCGATACATACAGTAGCCAGATTACCGGCATGCGCCGGTCCGGCCGACGCTAATCCGTCCGGCCGAGCGGCTCGTCATGCTCCACACGCAGCTGGGTGATGGCCGACTCGAAGTCGTCCAGCGACTCGAACGCCTGGTAGACGCTGGCGAAACGCAGATAGGCGACCTCGTCGAGGTCTCGCAGTGGTGCCAGGATCGCCAGCCCGATGTCGTTGGCGTCGATCTGCGACGCGCCGGTCGCCCGAATGGTCTCCTCCACCTTCTGCGCGAGCAGCGCCAGGTCGGTATCGGTCACCGGCCTGCCCTGGCAGGCCTTGCGCACCCCGGAGACGACCTTCTCCCGGGAGAACGGCTCGAGCACCCCGTTGCGCTTGACCACGCTCAGGCTGGCTGTCTCGATGGTGCTGAAACGTCGACCGCATTCCGGGCACTGCCGGCGACGACGGATGGACAGGCCATCGTCGCTCGTGCGGGAGTCGATGACCCGCGAGTCCGGATGGCGGCAGAAAGGGCAGAACATGGTGAATCAACAATAGGCCACGCCCAGCGAGGATCCGGGCAGGCTCAGTCTTCGAAGCGCACGGTGACGGCAGCGGCGTGGGCCGGCAGGTCCTCCGCCGTGGCGAGGGAGACAATATGGTCGCGCACGTGCAGAAGCCCGGCGCGGTCGTAGCGGATGACCTGCTGGGGCCGGAGGAACGTGTACGCCCCCAGTCCGGACGAAAACCTCGCCTGCCCGCCGGTCGGCAGCACGTGGTTGGAGCCGGCCAGGTAATCGCCCAGGCTCACCGGTGAGTGGTCGCCGACGAAGATGGCTCCGGCACTCTCGACGCCGTCGAGCACGGTATCCGGATTCGCGGTCTGGATCTCGAGGTGCTCCGGCCCGTAGGCGTTGCTGAATGCGACGGCGGCGTCCAGGTCGTCGACGAGCACGACTGCCGACTGCTGGCCGTCGAGCGCCTCGCCCACCCTGGCGCGGTGCGCCGTGGCGGGAGCAAGCGCGAGAAGTTCGTCCTGCACCGCTGCCGCCAGCTCGGCGGAGTCGGTGACGAGCACGGCGGATGCGAGTTCGTCGTGCTCGGCCTGGCTCACCAGATCGGCTGCCACGAACCGGGGGTTGGCCGAGGCATCGGCGATCACCAGGATCTCGGTCGGTCCGGCTTCGGCATCGATGCCTGCCGTGCCGCGGACCAGGCGCTTGGCCGCCGCGACGAAGACATTCCCGGGCCCGGTGATGAGCTGCACAGGGTCGAGCCCGGCATCCGGGACACCGTAGGCGAACGCCCCGACGGCGCCGGCGCCGCCCATGGCATAGACCTCATCGATACCGAGAAGGGCGGCAGCCGCGAGGATCGTCGGGTGCACCGAACCACCGAAGGCGCGTTGTGCCGGGGACGCCAGGGCGATCGAGGTGACCCCGGCGACCTGGGCCGGAACCACATTCATCACCACGCTGGACGGGTAGACGGCCTTGCCTCCTGGCACGTACAGGCCGACCCTGGCGACCGGTACCCAACGCTGCACCACCCTGGCGCCATCACCGAGGCGCGTCGTGACCGGTTCGGGCAGCTGGGCGGTCGACGCGGCACGAACTCGCTCGATCGCCTCGTCGAGGGCGCTCCTGACGGCCGGGTCGAGGGCGGCCAGGGCGGCCCTCAGCTCTGCGGCGGGAACGCGGATGCCGCGTGGGCGTACGCCGTCGAGGCGCTCAGCCTGGTCGAGGAGCGCCGCCTCGCCGCGCTCACGCACATCGGCGATCAGCTCCTCAGCGATGGCGGTTGCCACGCTGACGTCGGTAACCGCGCGGGGCACCAGGGCGAGCAGCTCAGTGCGATTAGGCTTGAGGCCTCGAAGATCGATTGTTTGGATCATGACTCCCACAACTTTATCCGGTACACCACCCGCCCATGAGCCGGAAGGTCTCACCGCGTTCAAGCAGGCATTCCGTCGCCACGCTGCCGGAGTCGCGATCATCACGGCGATGCAGTCGGACGGAACCCCGGTGGGCTTCACTGCCACCTCCCTCGCCAGCCTGGCCGCCGTGCCACCGCTGGCCACCTTCAACATGGCGCGGATTGCCAGCGCGTGGCCCGCCATCGAGTCGACCGACCGGGTGATCGTCCACCTGCTCGGGGTGCGCAACCAGCAGCTGGCCGACAGGCTGTCTGGACCACACGCTGACCGCTTCACCGGCGATCACTGGATGGTCGGGCCGCACGGCCTGCCCCTGCTGAACGACGTGACCGCGTGGATGGTCGGCCGGATTGTCGAGCGCGTGTCGGTCGCCTCGAACGCCATCATCGCGGTGGAGATCGAGAGCGGTGCCCTCGGCGAACCGGATGACGCGCTCGTGTACCACGAGCGCCGCTACACCCGACCGGAACCCGTCCCGGCGGAATAGCCAAGACCTGCGGCTGACACCGGCGGCGCCATTCGAAACACCGCGCGGCGGAAGCGGGTAGTCGGTGGTGCGGCACCGCTCAGCTCAGGCAGCTGGGGCCGAGCAGCGACTTCAACTCGCCGTAGAGATCCGCGCTCACCGACACCGGATACGGCACCTCGAACATCCGTGCACTCTCGCCCTTGATCAACTTGAGGCGCACCTCCGTCTCGCCGGAGTGACGGATCAGGGCGTCGCTCAACGCCGAGACGACATCGGTGGTGGCCCGGAACTCGGGCAGCGAGATGACCAGGGGCCCTGAGCCGAGTGACGCGCCGGTGTCCGGCGTGAACATGCTCACCGCGTGCAGGTTCATGCCGTCATCGCGAACGCTGACCCGGCCCTTGACCACGACTATCGAGTCGTTGGTCAGCGCTGGAGAGAACTCCTGGTAGGTCTTGCCGAGGAACATGACGGTAATCTCGCCGCCGAAGTCCTCGACCGTGACCATGCCGTACTGGTTTCCCGAGTTTCGCGCGGTGCGGTGCTGCACCCCGGTGATCAGTCCGGCCACCGAGACCGTCTCGCCGTCCTGCGCCGCGTCACCGGCCAGGACCTCCGCGATGGTGTTGCTGGCATGCTTGGCTAGCTGCAGCTCCAGGCCGGCCAGCGGATGGTCGGAAACGTAGAGCCCCAGCATTTCGCGTTCGAACGCCAGCTTGTCGCGCTTCGACCACTCCGGTCGCGGCGGGACCTGCTGCACGGTCTGCGGCTCATCCCACAGGCTGTCGAAGTCGAACCCGACCTGGCCGTTGGCTTCTGCTCGCTTCTGGCTGACCGCGGCATCGACAGCGTCCTCATGGATTTCCAGCAGTGCCCGCCGGGTCGAGCCCAGGGTGTCGAAGGCACCCGCCTTGATCAGCGACTCCATGGTGCGCTTGTTCGCCACCGGAGTCGGGACTTTCGCCAGGAAGTCGTGGAATGACTCGAATCGTCCCCTGGCCTCGCGTGCACCCCTGATCGCCTCGACCACGTTGTGGCCCACGTTGCGAACCGCGCCCAGGCCGAAGCGGATGTCCTCGCCGACTGCGGCGAAGAATCCGATCGACTCGTTGACATCCGGAGCCAGCACCTTGATGCCCATCCGGCGGCACTCGCTCAGGTAGATCGCCAGCTTGTCCTTCGAGTCGCCGACGCTGGTCAGCAGGGCCGCCATGTACTCGGCGCGATAGTGGGCCTTGAGGTAGGCGGTCCAGTATGAGACCACGCCGTAGGCGGCAGAGTGGGCCTTGTTGAAGGCGTAGTCCGAGAACGGCAGCAGGATGTCCCACAGCATCTTCACGGCATCCATCGAATAGCCGTTGGCCTGCATTCCGGCGCTGAAGCCCTCGAACTGCTTGTCCAACTCCGCCTTCTTCTTCTTGCCCATCGCACGACGCAGCAGGTCGGCCTGGGCAAGGGTGAACCCGGCGAGCTTCTGGGCGACCGACATCACCTGCTCCTGGTACACGATGAGCCCGTAGGTGTTGCCGAGCACCTCGGCCAGCGGTTCCTCCAGCTCGGGGTGTATCGGGGTGATCGGCTGCATCCCGTTCTTGCGCAACGCGTAGTTGGTGTGGGAGTCCGCGCCCATCGGGCCGGGGCGGTACAGGGCGATGACGGCCGAGATGTCTTCGAAGTTGTCGGGCTTCATCAGCCGCAGGAGGCTGCGCATCGGCCCGCCGTCGAGCTGGAACACGCCGAGCGTGTCGCCCCGGGACAGCAGCTCGTACGCGGCCGGATCGTCGAGATCGAGGTCTTCCAGGATCGGCCGGTGGCCACGGTTGGACTCGATGTTGTCCAGCGCATCGTCGATGATCGTGAGGTTGCGCAGTCCCAGGAAGTCCATCTTGATCAACCCGAGGGCCTCGCAGGCCGGGTAGTCGAACTGGGTGACAACCTGGCCGTCCTGCTCCCGCTTCATGATCGGGATGATGTCGATCAAGGGATCGGACGACATGATGACGCCTGCCGCGTGCACTCCCCACTGGCGCTTCAGGTTCTCGAGCCCGAGCGCCGTGTCGAAGACCGTCCTGGCCTCAGGGTCGCTCTCGACGACCGCGCGGAGGTCACCGGCTTCCTTGTAGCGCGGGTGGTCCTTGTCGAAGATGCCGGTGAGAGGGATGTCCTTGCCCATGATGGGAGGCGGCATGGCCTTGGTGAGCTTCTCCCCCATCCCGAACGGGAAACCGAGCACGCGGGAGGAGTCCTTGAGGGCCTGCTTCGCCTTGATCGTGCCGTAAGTGACGATCTGGGCGACGCGCTCATCCCCGTACTTCTCGGTGACGTACTTGATGACCTCACCGCGGCGCCGGTCGTCGAAGTCGACGTCGAAGTCCGGCATCGAGACACGGTCCGGGTTGAGGAAGCGCTCGAAGATCAGCCCGTGCTTGAGCGGATCCAGGTCGGTGATCTTCATGGCGTATGCGGCCATCGAGCCCGCACCGGAGCCACGCCCCGGCCCGACCCGGATCCCGTTGCGCTTCGACCAGTTGATGAAGTCGGCGACGACCAGGAAGTACCCGGGGAAGCCCATTTGCAGGATGACCCCGACCTCGTAGTCCGCCTGCCTGCGCACGTCGTCCGGGATGCCGTTCGGGTAGCGCTCGTGCAGGCCGTTGTCGACCTCCTTGATGAACCAGGTCTCCTCGGTCTCGCCGTCCGGCACCGGGAAGCGCGGCATGTAGTTGGCGCTCTCGTTGAACTTGACGTCGCAACGCTCGGCGATCAGCAGGGTGTTGTCGCAGGCCTCGGGGTAGTCGCGGAACAGCTGCCGCATCTGGCTGGCCGACTTGAGGTAGAACTCGTCCGCGTCGAATTTGAACCTGTTGGGGTCGTCCAGGGTCGAGCCGGACTGCACGCAGAGCAGGGCAGCGTGGCTGGTGGCGTCATGGGCGTGCGTGTAGTGCAGGTCGTTGGTCGCGAGAAGCGGCAGATCCAGTTCCTTCGCGAGGCGCAGAAGGTCGTTCATTGCCCGGCGTTCGACATCGATGCCGTGGTCCATGATCTCGCAGAAGAAGTTCTCCTTGCCGAAGATGTCACGGAAGTCGGCAGCAGCCTTCTTCGCTTCCTCGTACTGTCCCAGGCGGATGCGGGTCTGGATCTCGCCGCTGGCGCATCCAGTCGTGGAGATGAGTCCTTTTCCGTATTGGGAGAGCAATTCGCGGTCCATCCGCGGCTTGAAGTAGTAGCCCTCGATCGAGGCCCGGGACGACAGCCGGAACAGGTTGTGCATCCCCTCGGTGGTCTCGGAGAGCAGGGTCATGTGGGTGTACGCGCCTGATCCGGAGACGTCGTCTCCTCCCCCGTTACCCCAGCGCACCCTGGTCTTGTCGGTGCGGTGGGTGCCAGGAGTCAGGTACGCCTCGGTGCCGATGATGGGCTTGATGCCGGCCTCAGTGGCCGTCTTCCAGAAGTCGTAAGCACCGAACACGTTGCCGTGGTCGGTGACGGCGACGGCAGGCATCCCCTGCTCTACTGCTGCCGCAATGAGCGGCTTGACCCTGGCTGCCCCATCGAGCATCGAGTACTCGCTGTGCACATGCAGGTGCACGAAGGAATCTTTGCTGGCAGGCACTGCTCTCCGTCTAGCCGAGGTCGAACCGGGTGGATAGTCCAGCTTAGATCGTCGTCGGCAAGTGACGAGTCACACCGCGCGGAGGCGGGTCACACCGCGCGGAGAATGGCCAAAGCGTGCTGCAAATCGGCTGGATAGCCGGTGGCGAACTCCACCGGTTGGTGGGTTCCCGGATGCACGAATCCGAGGCGCACGGCGTGGAGCCACTGCCTGCCGAGCCCCAGTCGTGCAGAAATGGTCGGGTCGGCCCCGTACATGGCGTCGCCGACGCAGGGGTGTCGTTGTGCGGCCATGTGCACGCGGATCTGGTGGGTTCGCCCGGTCTCGAGGCGGATCTCCAGCAGTGAAGCGCTCGGGAAGGCCTCGATGGTCTCGTAATGGGTGACGGAGGGCTTCCCCTCCGCTGTGACTGCAAACTTCCAGCTCGACCCGGGGTGGCGCCCGATCGGAGCATCGATGGTGCCGACCAGCGGATCCGGATGCCCCTGGACTATTGCGTGATAGATCTTGTCGACAGTCCGGTCGTGGAAGGCGCGCTTGAGCTCGGAATACGCGTGCTCGGACTTGGCGACCACCATCAATCCGCTGGTTCCAGCATCAAGTCGGTGCACGATGCCGGCCCGCTCAGCGGCCCCTGACGTAGCGATCCGGTAGCCGGCACCGGCCAGGGCGCCAAGAACAGTCGGCCCGCTCCAGCCGACCGACGGATGGGCCGCAACCCCGACCGGTTTGTCGATCACGATCAGGTCGTCATCGTCATGGACGACGGTCAACTCCGGGACGTTCATCGGGACGATCACCGGCGCCTGCCTGGGCTCCCAGGTGACCTCGAGCCAGGAGCCGGCGCGCAGGCGATCCGACTTTCCCAGTGGCACGCCGTCTGCGCTCACCCCGCCCGCCTCGATGACCTCGGCCGCGAAGCTGCGGGAGAACCCCATGAGCTTGGCGAGGGCCGTGTCGGTGCGCTCCCCGGAAAGACCATCGGGAAGCGAGAGACTACGCGTTTCCACGAACTGCCTACTTCGCTTCCGGCGCGGTGCCGCGGTCGCCCGCCGCTTCTCTGGTGCCGTCCAGCCGCACTCCTCTGATCGAGAGGATGATGAACAGCCCCATGCTCGAGACGATGAAGATATCCGCCACGTTGAAGATGGCGGGGAAGCCCCAGACCTGGATGAAGTCGACCACGTGGCCCAGGCCGAAGCTCGGCTCCCGGAACAGTCGGTCGATCAGGTTGCCGAGGTTACCCCCCAGCAGCATTCCGAACAGCACTGCCCAGGGCAGCGACCTGATTCGGTGGGCGAACAGGATGATGAAGATCGTGACAGCGGATGCCGCAATCGAGAAGATCCAGGTGGACCCGCTCGCCAGCGAGAACGCGGCGCCGGAGTTCTTGACGAACACGAACTGCAGCACGTCGCCGAGCACCTGGTTGCGCTCCCCCGGTGTCAGGTTGCTGACAACGAGGAACTTGGTCAGCTGGTCAGCGGCAAAGACGAGGAGCGCGACGATTGCGAGGGGAATGATCGCCCGCATACTGACACCCCGGCGCCGGGCCGACTTGTCGCCGGTGCCAGGGTGATCAGAAATACCGAACTGCCCGTGGGGCTCAGTTGCCGCCAAAGCCCTGGTAGCTCGCTGGAGGAGTCGTGCCTGGGGCGCCACCGGAGGCTACCGGGCCGGAGCTTGCACCGGTCGCGGCTGAGGGAACGGTGGCTCCGGCGTTGAGCGGGCCGGCGTGCTCCAGCTCCTGGAGCTGCTCCTCGATATAGCTCTTCAACTTCTGGCGGTACTCGCTCTCGAAGGTGCGCAGCTCCTCGATCGTGGACTCCAGGCTGGCGCGCTCCTTCTCGAGCGCACCGATCTGCTCGCGCTGCTGGGCCTCGGCTTCGCCGACGACCCGTGCGGCCGTTGCATGGCCCTCGGCGATGAGCGCATCGCGCTTCTCGATGCCCTCTCGAACATGTTCTTCGTGCAGGCGACGAGCGAGCTGCAGGAGATTGTTGGTGCTTCCGGTGTCGTCGAGACCGGAAGTCGCACCGTAGGCCTGCGCCGACGCCTCCGGCTGGGCAACGGCAGGCTGGGCGACTGTCCCGTCTGCCGGGGCCTGAGCGGCCGGCGCCTGGGCGCCGGTCGAGCCACCGCTGCGCTGGAGCTCGGCGATACGCGAATCACTGGCGATGAGCCGCTGGCGAAGTTCTTCGTTCTCCTGATTCAGGCGACGCAATTCGACGACGACCTCGTCGAGAAAATCATCGACCTCGTCCTGGTCGTAGCCTTCGCGAAACTTGGTCGGCTGGAACCGCTTGTTAACTACGTCTTCAGGCGTTAGGGCCATTCTCGTCACCTCAAAAACTCTCTGATAATTCGTGTGCAACGTTGGGAAAACGCTAGCAAAGTTGTTTCGGATCGAAACACCGACCCCGTGTTCAGGGCTTTCGCCCTGCCCCACGAGTCAAGGTTACAGCGTACATTCCGGTTACGAGATACTCCCGGTCAGAATAATAAGAACGATGACCACTAGCATGACGATGCTCCAGGCGAAATCCAGCGCCATTCCACCAGCGCGAATCGGTGGAATCAGTCGTCGCACGAGTCTCAGGGGCGGGTCGGTCAGGGCATAGGCCACCTCGGTGACCACCAGCAAGAACCCTTTGGGGCGCCACTGCCGGTTGACCACCTGCACGATATCCACGATGAACCGCACCCACATGATGAGCAGGTAGACCAGCAGCGCGCCATAAAGGATCCCGGCAATTGTTGACACAATCATGGGGCGAGCCCCTGCGAGCTGCTGGTGGGAGACGGCAGCCGGAAGCGCGCACGCCCGCCGCAGTGCGTGGCAATCACCCGCAGCTAATTCTGGGCGAAGAACGACGCGTCGACGTCGGACTCTGCTGAAGGCTGATCTCCACTGACGGCCACGTGGGCCGGCGAGAGGAGGAAGACTTTCGACGTGACCCGCTCGATCTTGCCGTACAGACCTTGCGAGAGGCCGCTGGCGAAGTCGATGAGGCGCCGGGCATCCGGTTCGCTCATCTGGGACAGGTTGATGATCACGGGCACGCCATCACGGAAGCTTTCGGCGATGACCTGGGCGTCCTTGTACAGACGCGGGTGAACCGTGAGGATCTCATTCATTTCAGTGGGTGCCGCACTTCTCGTCGTGGTCGGCCTGCGGAGTGGGGTCACCGGGGCACGGGACGCCGAGCCCTGGCCAACAGGAGCCTGGTGCTGCGGCTGATTCTGGTTCTGGTGCACCGGGGCGACTGGGGCTACCGGAGAGTTGTCCTGGTAGTCGAATTCCTCGTCGGCAAGGCCCAGATAGACCATGGTCTTGCGTAGCGGGTTTGCCATTTCTTTGCCTCCTGGTGATGAACTTCTACTTCGAGATTAACCCGGGCCGACGCGGTTTCCGGTGATTGCGGACCCAATTCGGAGGTGTGTCGCACCTTCCAGAATGGCTTCGCGAAAGTCCCCGGACATCCCGGCCGAGATGAATCGGGCCGCCGGGTCGATGGCGACCAATCGTTCGGAGGCCATCCGCACCCGCTCGAAGGCGCGACGTGGTTCTTCCTCTATCGGGGCCACGGCCATCACGCCGAGAAGCCTGACTCCTTCGGTCGCGATCACGCGTTCGGCGATCTTCTCGAGGTCTCCAGCCTGGACTCCGCCCCGGCCAGGGTCGTCGGTGAGGTTGAGTTGCACGAATCCGTCGATCACGGCTCCCGATGACGCCAGGGCGTCGATGACCGACTCCCGGTCGAGGGAATGGATGACTCCGGCATACGACCTGGCCTGCCTGGCCTTCTTGCTCTGCAACTGCCCGACGAAGTGCCAGAGGAGGTCGAGGTCTGCGACCTCCGCCGCCTTGGTTGACGCCTCCTGATGGCGATTTTCGCCGAAGTCCCGAACTCCGAGTGCCGACAGTTCGCGCACCAGGCCGGCCGGATGGAACTTGGTCACGACGATCGTCGTGATCTCGGATTCCGTCCGCCCGGCCTCTCGTGCAGCATCCGAGACGGCGGTTCGCACCGCCGTCAGGCGATCTGGCAGGGAGCCTGTTGTCACTTCAAAAAGTCGGGGATGTCGAGGTTGTCGTCGTCCTCATCGAACACCGGATCGGCCGGCGCCTTCGGAAGCTCGGGCCCGCCATTCCAGCTCTGAGTTCCTGCGCCAGACTCAACCGCGGCCGGGGTGGCGACGGCGACGAGTTCGTTGTCCGGGTCGACATAGGTCGACCGGTGCCCCTGCTTCTTGATGACGGGCTCGCCGCCGTCGAAGCCTGCTGCGATGACCGTAACCCTCACCTCGTCGCCGAGAGTGTCGTCGATCACGGCACCGAAGATGATGTTGGCCTCCGGATGCACCGCTTCCTGGACCAGACGCGCGGCATCGTTGATCTCGAAGATTCCGAGGTTCGAACCGCCCTGCACCGACAGCAGCACGCCGTGCGCACCGTCGATACTGGCCTCCAGCAGCGGCGAGGCGACCGCGAGTTCTGCCGCCTTGATGGCACGATCCGCCCCCCGCGAGGATCCGATCCCCATCAAGGCCGAGCCGGCTCCCTGCATGACCGACTTGACGTCGGCGAAGTCGAGGTTGATGAGGCCGGGCGTGGTGATCAGGTCGGTGATGCCCTGGACTCCGGCGAGCAGAACCTGGTCGGCAGTGGCGAACGCCTCGAGGAAGCTGATCCCCCGGTCGCTGATCTCCAGCAGGCGGTCGTTCGGGACGACAATGAGGGTGTCGACCTCGCTCTTGAGCGCGGTGATGCCGACCTCGGCCTGCGCGGCGCGGCGCTTCCCCTCGAACCCGAACGGCCTGGTCACGACACCGATGGTGAGTGCACCAATCGACTTGGCGATCCTGGCGACCACCGGGGCGCCGCCTGTGCCGGTTCCGCCGCCCTCGCCCGCGGTCACGAAGACCATGTCGGCCCCGGCCAGGGCCTCTTCGATCTCTTCGGCGTGGTCTTCGGCGGCACGGCGGCCGACCTCCGGGTCCGCCCCGGCGCCCAGCCCACGGGTGATCTCCCGCCCGACGTCGAGCTTGACGTCGGCGTCGCTCATGAGCAGCGCCTGGGCGTCGGTGTTGATGGCGATGAATTCGACTCCCCGAAGACCGAGTTCGATCATCCGGTTGACCGCATTGACGCCGCCACCGCCTATGCCGACGACCTTTATCACGGCTAGGTAGTTCTGGTTTGCTGACACTGTCCGGCCTCCGCTGCCAAGTTTCAACCTCTACTAGAGGCTTAAAGTTATGCTCAGTATGTATTTCCTGATCTGAAAGCTAAGCTCCCGAGCTGCGACCAGCCCTCAAGCGCTCCCGCGTGTTGCGAATCCACCCTGCCGATTCCCAGCAATGGCCGGATTCGCCCCAGCCGGATTCGTCCCGATCGGCACGCTCGGCGACCCCGGCTTCAGGCGGGGCGGATGACCGCGCTCAGCGGTGCCGAAACGTCGTACTCGACTCGCGCGTTCTCGGCCTGGGTCGCCATCAGTGCCGCGAGCACCCGCGCCTTGAGGTTCGAATCATCCGCGCTCCCCCACACCACTCTCTGACCGGCGCCCGCGAGCACCAGTGTCACATCGTCGTTGGTGGCGGCCGTGACCCGATCGACCCGATCGGCAACCGAGTCGGGCAACGCCAGCAACACCTCGACGACCGAACCGAAGACATCCGAGCCGACACCGGCGTCGGCCAGTTCGATGGTCGGAATCCCCTCAGGGCGAGTGTCCGCCCTGCTGATCGTCACCCCGGCCGGGTCGACGACGGTGAAACCGGATGCCGTGGGCACGCTGCCGATCGCCTCCCGTTCGGTGACGTGGATGATGAGAGTGTGCGGCGGCACCGTCTCGGTGACGTAGCTCCGAATCAGCGTGAACTCCGCCAGTTCGCGGGTGAGACGATCGGCGTCGACCAGGGCCAGGGGGGTTCCGAGCTGTCCGTCGACGGCATCGAGCACCTCCTCAGGATCGACATTGGAGGTTCCGGTGACCTCGATCTCGGTGAGCGCGAGAAGCGGCGAGTACACCGCGATCGTCACCGTGCCCACCAGCGTGACAACGACGGCCGCGGCGGTGATCCAGGCGGCCCGGCGATGCCTCGACCGCCGGGTGAAGCGCCTGACCTCGTCGCGCTCGTAGCGGCGACGCTCCCTGGCCGCCGCACGAGCCTGGTGGGCGCTGTCGTCCGCCTGCGTCCGCTTGCGCGGTGATGGTTCCCGGGCTGCGCGCTTCTGCCGCGCCGGTTTCCGGTGGGCGGTCGGCGCAAGCTTCTCCGGGGCAGGCTTCTGAGGGGCAGACTTCTGAGGGGCAGGCATCTTTTGAGGCGCAGGCTTCTTCTGGGGCGCAGGCCTCTTCTTCTGCGCGGCCGCCGGTGGTGGCGGGGTGGCGTCGAAACCCTCGGGCCGTTTCATTTGCCTGGCCTTGTCACGCTCGTGACCTCGTCAGGCTTTCCAGCAACTGGGGAATGATGAGGAAGACGTCACCACCGCCCATCGCGATCAGGAAGTCTCCTGGACGGGCTATCGACGCGGCGTAGTCCGCCGCCTCCATCCAGTCCTCAATGTAACGACCCGCGGTGACAGAGCCGAATCGGCTGGTGATCAGTTCGCCGGTCACGCCGGGCTCCGGATCCTGCCTGGCGCCGTAGATCGGGAGGACGATGGTGTGGTCGGCACGATCTTCGAAGGTCTCGGCGAACTCAGCGGCCATCATCCTGGTGCGACTGTAGAGGTGCGGCTGGAAGATCGGGATCAGCCGTCCGTCCCCGACTGCCGCACGCGCACCGGAGAGCGCCGCCCGGATTTCGGTCGGGTGGTGGGCGAAGTCGTCGTAGACGCTCACTCCCCCGATCTCTCCGCGGAACTCGAAGCGACGTTCGGCACCGGTGAAGCCGGCAATGGCGTCCAGGGCCGGTTGCGGGTCGAACCCCAGGCCGACCAGTACGCCAAACGCTCCGGCGGCGTTGATGGCGTTGTGCAGGCCGGTCACCAGGAGCCTGGCCTGATAGTCCTGTCCGAGGTAGGACAACGAGAACGAGACGGTGGACTCGTTGACGACCGAGTGCAACCGGATGTCGGCGGAGTCCGCCTGGCCGAAGGTCAGCACACGCTGGCCGCTCAGCCTGGAGGCCACCTCGGCGGCCCGGCGGTCGTCGCTGGAGATGACTACCAGCTCCCTCGCCTTCTCGGCAAACGTGACGAAGGCATCCTCGAAGGCCTCCTCAGACCCGTAGTGGTCGAGGTGGTCAGGGTCAACATTGGTGATGAGGGCGACCGCTGTGTCGTACAGCAGGAACGAGCCGTCCGACTCGTCGGCCTCGACCACGAAGAGCTCACCGGCACCCCTGGCGGCACTCACGCCCAGAGAGCGGATCACTCCGCCATTCACGAAGCTCGGGTCGGCGTTCAGCGTGAGCAGCGCCGTCACCAGCATGGCGGTGGAGGTTGTCTTCCCATGTGCCCCGGCGATTGCCACCAGACGGCTCTGGTTGGTGAGCCAGGCCAGTGCCTGCGCACGGTGGATGATCGGCAGACCCGCGGCTCGCGCTGCCTGGTACTCCGGATTGTCCTCGGCGATGGCACCGGTCACCACGAGTGTGTCCGCACCCTGGATATTGGCCGCGTCATGCCCGATCGATACGGAGACTCCCGCCGCCTGGAGCGCGTCCACAGTGCCGCCTCCGCGGAGGTCCGAGCCGGTCACGCGGTAGCCGGCATCGGCGAAGAGCCTGGCGATACCGCTCATTCCGGCACCGCCGATTCCGACGAAGTGCACCGCCCCGAGTTCGGCGGGAACCTGCTGGGAGAAGTCGGACTTGATCATTGTCACCATTGTGCCTAGTAGTTGCTGCTGTTCTTTATGGTCAAGGTACTGCCAGGGCATCCTGTACCAGCCCGAGCAGTCGATCGGCACCATCGCGCACTCCCCCGGCCGCGGTACGCGCCGCCATATCGGCGATGGCTGCTCGGTTCTGGAGGAGCGGCACCAGGGTGCCGGTGACCCACTCCGGCGTGAATTCGGCGTTGTCGACCATGATGGCGCCCCCGGCCTCGGTGACCGCCCGCGCGTTCAACCGCTGTTCTCCATTGCCGATCGAGAGAGGGACATAGGCCGCCGGGATGCCCAGGGCCGTCAATTCGCTGACCGTCGCCGAGCCGGCCCTGGCGATCGCGAAATCGGCGGCCGCCATCGCCAGGTCCATCCGGTCGCAGTATCGCAGCTGGTGGTACCCGGACAGTTCGGAGGCCGGAACCTCCGAGCGCTCCCCGGTGATGTGCAGGATCTGCCACCCGGTACCGAGGATGTTCGCTGCCGCCGCGTGCACCGTCTCGTTCAGGCGGGCGGCGCCCAGCGACCCTCCGGTGACCAGCAGCGTCAACTGCGAAGGGTCGAGCCCGAAGAAGTCGACGGCTTCTGATCTCTGGGCGTGCCGGTCCAGTCGCTCGATCTCCCGGCGCAGCGGCATTCCTACCAGGCGCGCGTGGGGAAGGCGAGTCGCGGGGAAGGTGACCCCGACGTAGCGGGTGAAGAGGCTTCCCAGCCGATTGGCCAGCCCTGCCCTCGCGTTCGCCTCGTGGATGACGATGGGGACGGCGGACCGGCGAGCCGCGAGGTAGGCCGGGGCCGACACGTAGCCGCCGAATCCGACCACGATGTCGATCTCATGCTCGGTGAGCATGCCCTGAATTTCTGAGACCAGCGCACGGAAACGTGATGGAAAACGCAGTGCAGCCCGGTTCGGCCGCCGCGGGAAAGGAAGCCGGGGAATTGTGAGCAACTCGTATCCCCTCGCCGGCACCAATCGTGACTCCAGGCCTTCTGTCGTCCCGAGCGCGAGGACGGTGGCATCCGGTTCGGCCTCACGGAGCCGGTCGGCCAGCGCGAGCAGCGGGTTCACGTGCCCGGCGGTCCCGCCTCCGGCCAGCAGGTAGTTCGTCATCGGGCGCTCCCTCGTGTCGGCGGGCGTCCGGGGGCGAGGCCGGCCCGTTCAATTGCGCGCTCCACGGCGGGGCGCCTGGCGAATGAGAGCGCGACACCGATTGCCACCATGCTGGAGATCAGCGCCGTGCCACCGGCGGAGATCAGCGGCAACGGCACCCCGAGCACCGGCAGCACGCCGAGCACGACGGCGATGTTGACGAAGGCCTGTCCGATGATCCAGACCATGACAGCGCTGACCGTGATCTTGGCGAATGGGTCAGGGTTGCTGCGGATGATGCGCACGAACGCGATCGCGGTGATCGTGAACAGCACCAGCACCAGGGCGGCCCCGACGAGCCCGAGCTCTTCACCGATGATCGCGAATATGAAGTCGTTGTCGGCCTCCGGCAGCCAGTTCCACTTGGCTTTGGAGTTTCCGAGTCCGACGCCGAAGATGCCACCGGATGCCAGTGCCCACCACCCGTGGATCGTCTGCCAGCAGTCGGTCAGCAGGTCGGCCGACGACGAACAGCCCTCCTGCCAGACCTGGATGCGATTCTGCCGCGAGAGCGTCGCAAATGCCATGATGGCGGCTCCCACAGCCATCACGGCAACCACGACGGCCAGGTGGCGAAGTCGCACTCCGGCGAAGAAGAGGGCACCGAGCACGATCGTGGTCACGATGATGGCGGTTCCGAGGTCACGCCCGAGCAGGACGAAGCCGATAGCGGCGGCGACGACCGGGCCGACCGACACCGCCAGTTCCTTCCAGTTGTGCAGTGAATTCTGCTTTCGCGCCAGCACGCTGCCCAGCCAGATCACCAGCCCGAGCTTCACCACCTCGGATGGCTGCATGCTGAACGAGCCGATCAGGATCCAGTTCCGGTTGCCATTGACCGAGTAGCCGAGTGGCGTCGCCACGGTCAGGAATTGGAGGCCGATACCGATCGTGATGGCTGCCGGCGCCCACTTCTTCCAGAAGGTCGCTGGCATGCTCGAAGCCAGCAGCATCAGCGGGAGCCCGAGGGCAGCGAAGAGCGCCTGGCGCTCGAACCCGCGGAAGAAGTTGTCCGTCTCGGTGTACGAGGTCACCGACGAAGACGACAATACCATCACCAGACCGAACACGACCAGGAACAGGGTCGTGCCGAGCAGAAGGAAATAGCTGCCGGATTCTGCCGTGAACAACCGTTTGACGGCCACCACGGCACCCTGCCCCTGCCGCTCAGGGGGGTCGCCGACCGGACCCGCGTCGCTAGGAGTGTGCGGGAGGCGGCGGGGGCGACTCGTCGTCATCTGCCTCATCTCCCAAGTATTCCTGCACTGCCGACGCGAATCGGTTGCCCCGGTCCGCGTAGTTGCTGAACTGGTCCATCGACGCTGCGGCCGGCGCAAGCAACACGACGTCGCCGGGCAGGGCGACCGCGGCCGACTGCCGCACAGCCGACGGCATCACCTCATCAGTGTCAAGCGTGTCGACCTCGAAGACCGGGATGGCTGGGGCGTGTCGCGCGAAAGCGTCTCGAAGTGCTTGACGCTCCGTCCCGATGATGACGGCGGCCCGCAGCCGGGAGACCTGGCGTGTCACCAGTTCATCGACGACGACACCCTTCAGCAGCCCGCCGACGATCCAGACCACCGAGGGGAAGGACGCCAGCGCGGCTCCGGCGGCATGCGGGTTGGTGGCCTTCGAGTCATTGACCCAGCGGATGCCGCGGCCGGTGGCAATGGTCTCGGTGCGGTGGTGATCGAGCTGGAACCCGAGAATGGCCGAGTGGATGGCGGCGACCGAGGTGTCGATCGATCGCGCGAGAGCTGCCGCGGCCAGCACATTGGCTGCCATATGCGGTGTGCCGAGCCCGACCCCGTTCAGCTCATCGACAGTCGCCAGCTCGAGCGCGGTGCTGTCCCGGTCATCCAGGAATGCCCGGTCGCAGAGGATTCCCTCGACCACACCGAAATCGCTGGGCCCGGGGGTTCCCAGACCGAAGCCGATGGCCCGGCATCCGTCGACGACCTCGGCGTTCTCGACCATGGCAAGCGTCGCGGCATCCGCGTGGTTGTACACCGCGGCGACCTGGCTCGCGTGATAGACCTTCGCCTTCGCCTCACTGTAGGCGGCAGCCGACCCATGCCAGTCGAGGTGGTCTGGCGCGACATTCAGGCAGACGCTCGAGTGCGCGGACATGCTCTCGGTGTAGTGCAGCTGGAAGCTGGACAGCTCGACCACCAGGACGTCCCAGCCCACCGGGTCACGGATCGCATCGAGCACTGGTACTCCGACGTTCCCGCAGGCGATGACGCGCTTGCCGTCGGCAATCAGCATTGCGGTGGCCAATTGCACAGTTGTCGTCTTGCCGTTGGTTCCGGTCACCACCAGCCATGGTGCCGGTTTCGACACCTTGTCCCGCAACCGCCACGCCAGTTCGATGTCGCCCCAGACCGGCAGCCCGGAGTCGATCGCCCACCGGATCAGCGGATGGGTCGGCCGGAAACCTGGTGAGGTGACGACGAGCTCCGGGCCGAAGCCGGCGATGTCATCGGTGAATCCGGTGTCGAGGTCTCGTGTCACCAGGCGGGCACCGACAACGTCGAGGAGCTCTGCCCGCTGCGGGTCGCTGTGGGAGGCGAAGACGACGACGTCGGCCCCCAACTCGACGAGGGTGTCCGCCACAGCGAATCCGGTGACGCCGAGCCCCAGCACGGCCACCCTGAGGCCATGCCAATCAGCGTGCCAGCTGGTGAGTTCCGCTATCTGTTCAGGCGATCTCATGACGTGCGTGAGAGCCACTCGAGGTAGAAGAGCCCCACTCCGGCGGCAACGAACAACCCGGAGATGATCCAGAAGCGGACGACGATGGTGACCTCGCCCCAGCCTTTCATCTCGAAGTGGTGGTGGAGCGGGCTGGCCCGCCAGATCCGCTTCCCCTTGGTCAGCTTGAAGTAGGTGCGCTGGATGATCACCGACATGGTCACGATCACGAAGAGGCCGCCGATGAAGAGCAGGAGGAGCTCGGTGCGGGACAGGATCGCCAGTGCAGCCAGGGCGCCGCCGATGCCGAACGCCCCGGTGTCTCCCATCATGATCAGGGCTGGAGAGGTGTTCCACCAGAGAAATCCGATGAGGGCTCCGACAACTGCACTGGCGATGACAGCGATCTCCAGCGGGCTGGACACGTCATAGCACTTGAAGACATCCGCAGCGGCAATTCTTGAGGAGAAGCACCATTGGGTGTACTGCCAGAAGCCGATGATCACGTAGGAGCCGATGGCGAAGATGGACGCGCCGGCGGCCAGTCCGTCCAGGCCGTCCGCGAGGTTCACGGCGTTGGACACACTCGTGGTGATGATGACGATCCAGATGATGACGGCGGCAGCCCCGACGACCGGCCCGAAGATCACCAGGAAGTCCAGCCAGGGCAGGTCGCGCACGACCGAGACTGCGTAGGAGACCGGCACTACCCCGTTCTCGTCCCGAACGTTCAGCCCGAGAATCGCGAAGATGATGCCGACGATCACGGTGCCGACGATCTTCCACACTCCGGACAGCCCGAGGCTGTTCTGCCGGTGGACCTTCATGTAGTCGTCGATGAACCCGACAACGCCGAGCCCGACCATCATCAGGATGACCAGGAGCGCAGTGGTGGACGGGGCCTCCCGGCTGAGCGCTTTCGCGAGGAGATAGCCGACGACGGCGGCGATGATGAACACGACGCCACCCATCGATGGGGTGCCGCGCTTGACCACATGGGTTGTCGGCGTGTCCGCCCGGAAGTACTGACCGAGGTTCAACCGGCGGAACAGCTGGGCGAACAGCGGCGTCAGCAAGAGCGAGAATACCAACGAGAAGCCGCCGGCGGCGAGGAGGACTATCATCGGGCAACACCTGCCAGGCGGTCCGCGAGGGCGTCGAGGCCCGCCTCTTCTGACGACTTCACGAGGACGACGTCCTGCTGGCGCAACTCTTCACGCAGGAAATCGTATGCCTCCGCGGGGGTCTCCACGAGCACCGACTCTCCGTCCCACGACCCTTCGAGTCCGGCCGCGTTGTGGATGTGACGTGCCCCGTGGCCGACGACGACGAGCTTCTTCACGTTCAGGCGAACGATGAGCCTGCCAATTCGGTCGTGCGCCGCCCGCGCGTCTTCGTCCCCTGATGCGAGTTCGCCGAGCACCGCGACCGAGCGCCGCCGCCCGGCCACCTGGGTCAGGGTCTTCAGTGCAGCAGCAACTGATTGCGGCCCTGCGCTGACGGCGTCGTTGATCACGACGATCTCCCGGTCGGTGTCGAGCCGTTCCATCCGCGCGCGGCCGAGGGTGGCGAGGTCTTCGAGTGCAGAGATGGCCAGGGCCAACGCGATACCAGAGACGCGGGCGACAGCTATGGCCGCCAGCGCGTTGATCACCTGGTGCTCCCCCAGGAGCCTCAGGGTGACGCGATGCTGCTCCCCCTCTGCTGTGAGGGTGAACGCGGTGCCGCCGAGGCCGGCATCCACCTCACTCGCACTGAATGCCGCAGTGCCATTCAGCCCGAAGGTGGTGACGGATGCCGGCAGCCCGGTGACCTGGGTCGAGTCCGCGTTCACGGCGATCCGGGATTCCTCGTCCGCATTGGCCAGCGCCTCGCGCGCTTCATCGTTCGGCGAGTGCACCACTGTCACCGGCCCGGGCAACTGGCCACCGACCGTCTGGAGGATGGCGTCCACCATGATCCGGGTGGTGGCCTTGCCGACGGTACCGAGGACGCGCAGGTCGCCCACCTACGACCACCCGGCCTCTCGAAGGGCGTCCCTGGCCTCAGCTCGTGCTGAGTAGGGGGTACGAACCCCCCGTATGTCGCGGTAGTCCTGGTGCCCCGGCCCTGCCCAGAGGATCGAGTCGCCTTCGCCCGCAAGCGACACGGCGACTCGAATGGCCTGCTCAGGCGGGCTGACTTCGTGCAACTCGGCCGGGTGCTCGGCGAGCCCGGCTCCGTCGATCAGAGTGGCGCGGATGGATGCCGGATCTTCGAACCTCGGGTGATGGTCGGTGATGACCAGGATGTCGGAATGCTCGGAAGCCACGCGGGCCATCTCATGGCGCTTGCTCGGATCGCGGTCGCCATCGGCGCCGAAAACCATGATCACCCGGCCGACGGTCACCCGACGCACGGCCTCCAGTGTGTTCAGGAACGCATCCGGGCTGTGCCCGAAATCAACGTAGACGGTGGGTCCGCGGTCGCCGGATACCCGTTCGGTACGCCCAGGGAGGTATGCGTCGACGCCGTCGCTGATGGCGTGCCCGATGGCCTCGAGTTCGAAGCCGGCCTCGACCAGCATGACGATGGCCAGCGCCGTGTTGGCGGCCATATGCCGCCCGATGATCGGGATCTTCGTCTCCAGCGACCTGTTCTGGGGGCCGGAGAGCCTGAACTGGGTGTATTCTGCCTGCTCGTCCAGGATCTCCACCTGCCACTCGGCGCCGGTTCCGGGGATGGATGCGACAGTGGTCACCGGAATCCGGGAGGAGTGCACGACCTTCTCCCCCCACGGGGAGTCCAGGCAGACCACGCCGCGCCTGGCGCGATCGGGGTCGAAGAAGACGACCTTGGAGGCGAAGTATTCCTCCATGTCGGCGTAGTCGTCGAGGTGGTCGTGGCTGAGGTTGGTGAACGAGACCACGTCGAAGTTGAGGCCGTCGACCCGGTTGCGGCTGAGCGCCTGCGCACTGACCTCGAGGACCGCGGCTCGCACTTTGCTCTCCCGCATGCGGGCGAGGAGCGCGTGGATCTCGCTGGCCTCAGGGGTCGTCAGGCGGCTGACCACGGTCAGGTCGCCGATGTGCCGCTCCGCCGTGGTGCTCAGGCCGGTGACGAGCCCGAGCTGCTTCAGGATGCCCTCGAGCAGGTACGCCGTCGAGGTCTTGCCGTTGGTCCCGGTGATCCCGAGCATGAGCGGCGGATGCTCGTTGGTCTGGTACACCCAGGCGGAGATGTCGCCCAGGGCCGCACGGGGAGAGTCGACGATGACGATCGGCAGTCCGACATCCTTCGCGAGTTCAGCGCCGGCCTGGTCGGTCAGCACGGCCACTGCCCCGCTGTCCCTGGCGGCCTGGGCGAACCCGGCACCGTGACTGTCCGCCCCAGGCATTCCGACGAACAGGTCGCCTGGCTGCACTTCGTTCGAGCGGAGGGTCACACCGGTGACCTCCACCCCGTCGAGATTGCCGATGCTGCTCAATCCGAATTCGCTGACGAGGCCTGCGAGGGATCGGGCTAACGGATGCTCCGGCCTCAGGACCGGTGGAATCCGATCGGACACTGAATCCCCTTTCCTCAAGTTCGTCCAGTCTCGACAGGTTTGCCGAACGACGCTGCCTACCAGGTCGTCTGCAACTGGGGAGCCGTCGTTGTCGACGGTTCAACGCGGTACGTCTTGAGCACCTGGGCCATGATCTTGTGGAATGGCGCAGCCGCTGCATACGAACTCTTCATGATATCCGGCTTGACGAAGCTCACGATCACGGCGTACTCCGGGTCTTCTGCCGGCGCGAGTCCGGCCAGCGAGACGATGCGCTCGTTCGTGTAGCCGGATGGGCCGGCGACCTCACCGGTTCCGGTCTTCGCCGCAACCCGGTAGCCGGGAATGGTCAGCTGGCTGGACAGGCTGCCTCCGCTGACGACCGTCTCCATCATCGCCACCACTTGGTCGGCTGCTGACTCCGACACCACCCGCACCGGCTCACCGTTGCTCGGGGTCACCACCGTCCCATCGGGCATGGTGCACTTCTCGATCAACCGCAGCGGCAGCCGCACCCCGTCGTTGCCGATGGCCTGGTAGGCGCCGGCCATCTGGGCGAGGCTGGCGGAGATTCCCTGACCGAAGCTGATGTCGTACTTCTGCTGGCTGTTCCAGCTGTCGGCCAGGATGCCCGGGGTCTCCCCCTGGAAGTTGACTGCGCTCGTGGAACCGAATCCGAATTTCTTCAGGTAGTCGTACCTGGTGCCGTTGTCCAGCTTGCTGCCGAGCATCGAGATGCCGACGTTGGACGACTGCTGGATGACCCCGGTCATGGTCCAGCGGGAATCGCCGTGGCGGACGGCGTCGCGGACCGTTCGCCCCTCCGGGGTCTCCCAGACCCCGGGGACGGTGAGCTTGGTGTCCGGTCCGGCTGCGCCCTGGTCGATGACCATCGCGGCCGTGATCGGCTTGAACGTGGACCCCTGCTCGTAGGCGCCGGAGAACGAGCGTGCGCCGAGGTCGTCCTGGTGCTCCTGCGCGGTGGCGTTGACGTCGTTGGGGTCGACGACCGGCCAATCGGCCATCGCCATGATGGTGCCGTCGTCGACTCGCACCACGATGGCCGATGCCGAGTCCGCCCCGATCTCGATGGCGCGCTCAGTGATCACCTGTTGCACGAACCACTGCAGGTCGCTGTCGATAGTCAGGGTGATCATTCCGCCGTCTGTGGCCTCCTTGGTCGTGACGGTGCTGCCCGGGAGCCGCACCCCGTCGACGCCTCTCTCGTAGGTGGACTGCCCGTTGGTGCTGCCGAGGCAGTCGTCGGCGATCTTCTCGATGCCGTTCTGCGGGCCATCGGTGCCGACAAAACCGACCAGGTTCCCGGCGACGGCGCCGTTCGGATAGGTGCGATCTGGCTGCGCCACCATGTGGATCCACGGGATCTTCAGCGCCCAGACGGCGTCGAGCTGGTCCTTCTCGAGCCCCGAGGCTAACAAGGCGTAGTTCGACTCAGGGTTCTCGGTCAGTTTCAGGAAAATGTCGGTGGCATTCACCCCGGTGATTCCGGAGATCTCGCTGGCGGCATCAAGCAGGCTGACGGACTGCACAGTGCCGTCCTCCGCCTTACGCTTGAAAGCGCCGGCCACGCTGGGCGCGGCGGTCACGTCATACCGGGTCACGCTCTCCGCCAGCACCACGCCGTCCTTGTCGGTGATCCCGCCGCGGGTGCCGTACGTCTTGGTGGCCACCGCACGCTTGTCATGCGATGCGGCGTTGAGTTCGGATGCGCGGACAACCTGGAAATCCACCAGGCGCACGACGAAGACGCCCACGATGGCGATCGTCAGCAGGATCGCGATCGACAGACGCCGACTGGTCGAACGTGGGTTCCTCACCCATCCCCCTCATCGTGCTGCCGCATTCCCGGTGCTACCTCGTGGTTGGCCCGGGGATCCCGGTGGACGTTGACGCTACAGACCTGGTGACCGGCGCCGTGGCAGGCGCGCCAGGGGCCTGCTGGGCATCCGCTGTGGCCGCGTTCGGCGTCATGGTGGATGGAACGCCCTCAAGCAGCGAGTTCGGGATGAGCAGGCTGCCGGTGCCGCCGGTGAGGCTTCCGGCGGCTGCCGCCGCCGCCTTCGGGGACCCGAGGACCGCACCGGTGGCGAGGTTGAGGTAGACGGCGCTGTTGTTGCTGACCAGTCCCAGTGATTCCGCCCGCGCTGCCAGGTTCTGCGGCGACTGGAGGACGTTCAGTTGCTCGGTGACCGATTGCTGGGCCCGGGAAAGCTCCTTGTGCTCGGTTTGCAGCGCTGAGATTCGGTACGCGCCGTCGGCCAGGGCGATGCTCAGCAGCAGCTGGGAGGCCAGGACGGCGAACAGCCCGGCAATGATGATGAGCGAGTAGGCCAGACGCGGCCTGGCCACGCGCTGGCTCTTCGTGGTGACGATCTCGATGTGCCGGGGGTCGTCGGCCCGCTTCGGCTGGGCGGAGCGCTCCGGCAGGGAGTACGCGGCGTTGGCGCTCATGCCGCCCGCCTGACGCGTTCCGCTGCCCGCAAGCGCACCGGGATGGAGCGTGGATTGGATTCCTGTTCACCGGCCGGGGCGAGTTCTGCTCCCCGCACCAGGAGTTTCAGCTCGGGCGCATGCTCCGGGAGCTCGACCGGCAGGCCGGCCGGAGCGCTGGACGACGATGCGGCGGCGAAGGCGCGCTTGACCAGCCGGTCCTCCAGCGATTGGTAGGCCAGTACGACGATCCGGCCGCCGACGGCCAGCGAGTCGATGGCCGCGGGGATGGCGCGCTCGAGGGCGGCCAGCTCCTGGTTGACCTCGATCCGGAGCGCCTGGAAGACACGCTTGGCCGGATGGCCCTTGCGCTGGATGACGACCGGAGTCGCCTTCGAGATCACGTCTACCAGGTCGCCCGAGCGCAGGAACGGCGTCACTGATCGGCGCTCCACGATCTTCTGTGCGTAGCGGGGTGCCAACCGCTCTTCTCCGTAGTCGCGGAAGATGCGGCGCAGCTCCGCCTCGCTGTACTCGGCGATGATGCGCTCAGCGGTGATCGGAGAGGTCGCATCCATGCGCATATCGAGCGGGGCGTCCTTCGAGTATGAGAAGCCGCGCTCCACGCGGTCGAGCTGCAGGGAAGAGACCCCGAGGTCGAAGAGCACGCCGGAGACTTCGGTGATTCCGAGACCGGCGATGGCGTCGGTGAATTCGTCGTAGACGGTGTGGACCAGGTGCACCCGATCGCCGAAGGTGGAGAGTCGCTCCTTCGCGATCGCCAAGGCCTCCTGGTCCCGGTCGAAGCCGACCAGGATCAGTTCCGGGAAGAGTTCCAGGAGGGCTTCCGCGTGACCGGCCATGCCGAGGGTCGCGTCAACCAACACAGCCCCTGGCGCCCGCAGGGCAGGGCTGAGCAACTCGAGAGTTCGCTCGAGCATGACGGGGATGTGGATCTGCTTCTCGTTCATGATGCTTCAGGAGGAAGCCCCTGAATCCTGATCCCCATCCGATCCGACCTGCCACCGGGGAAGTGCGGCAGGGCGTATGAGCGGCTGGGAGTCAGGATCAAGGCGCTAGAAGAGTCCCGGGATCACCTCCTCCGTGGTGTCAGAGAAGTTGCTCTCCTGCTCGGCGTAGTACTGCTCCCACGCCTCGGTGTCCCAGATCTCGGCGCGGTTGCCCACACCGATGACAGTGAGTTCACGATCGAGCCCCGCGTAGGAGCGGAGCTGGGCCGGGATCGTGACGCGGTTCTGGCTGTCTGGAACTTCGGAGTTGGCGCCGGAGAGGAACAGCCGCAGATAGTCGCGTGCCTGCTTGCTGGTGACCGGCGCCTGGCGGATCTTGTCGTGCAGTTCTTCGAACTCCCGAGTACTGAACACGTAGAGGCAGCGCTCCTGGCCGCGGGCGATGACGACTCCGCCCTCGAGCTCTGCTCGGAACTTGGCCGGCAGGATCACCCGCCCCTTGTCGTCGAGCTTGGGTGCATAGGTGCCCAGGAACACTGGCACTCACCCCCTTGCTCACCGGCCTGATGTTCAGGTGTTCTCCACTTTACTCCACTTCACACCACAAAACAACGAAATAGGCGAGTCTCGGCATTCGCACAGGTAAATATCGCCCGTATCCACAGGGAACTAAGACGTGGAGGGAAATGGAGCAGGATGCGCCTGGGACACCCGAAAGCGGGCGCAAAAAAGGGCCGACCTGACGGTCGACCCCAGTGCAGTGCTGTCAGCTACGAGCTATTCGTCGCGCCCGTCCTGACGGCGATCCCACCGCTCGTTCATCCGATCCATGAAGCCACCGCCGGCGCGGGTCTTTCCCGATGCAGACGACGGACCGGTCTCGCCCAGGCCGCTCGGCGTGGATGGAGTGCGTGACCGCGGCGCCGACAGGGCAAGGAGAGCACCGCCGAGGATGACGATGAATCCGAGCAGGCCGACCAGCGGCTGCTTGATCATGATTCCGACGACAATGGCGATGATGCCGACCAGCGCGATAAGCGCTCCGAGCGCGATCCGACGGTAATTGGGCCGGGCGCCCCGGGGGTTGACCGTCGCCACGAAATCGGCATCGTTGTTGTAGAGGCTGCGCTCCATCTCTTCCAGGAGACGCTGCTCGTGCTCAGACAACGGCATGAGGACTCCCTTCGGTGCGCGTCACTAACGACTACCCACAATTGTATGCTCCCCCGGCTGGCTAGGCTAGGACTGTGGCTGAGAGTACACGGTTAGTCGACCTCGTTCAGGAGAGTATTGATCATTTTTTGGTCGGACAGGAATCCCCGCTGGCAACCATTTCGTCAGACCTGCTCCCCTATTTGGAACTGAGCCGGTCGCTGCTCGCCGGCGGGAAGCGTTTTCGCGCCCTGTTCTGCTACTGGGGATGGCAGGCGGTCACCGATCCAGAAGGCGAAGCTTCCCGGACAGAGCTTCCATCGGTGGTTGATGCCGCCAGTGCCCTGGAAATATTCCATGCCGCGGCCCTGGTGCACGACGACATCATCGACAACTCGGACACCAGGCGTGGGCAGCCGGCAGCCCACCGGCGTTTCGAGAAGCTGCACGCCGATGAAAGCTGGCGCGGGGACGCCACCGAGTTCGGTCGATCCGGCGCGCTGCTGCTCGGTGACCTCCTGCTCGGCTGGAGCGATGAACTGCTCGATCGCGGACTGCGCGGCCTGCGCGACCCCGAGTTGGCAGCGGCAGCTCGACGTGAGTTCAATCGGATGCGAACCGAAGTCACCTACGGCCAGTACCTCGACCTCCTGGAGGAGCGCTCCTGGCACACCCGCGCAGAGGGGGATCTGCTGTCGCGAGCCCATCGGGTGATCGTGTACAAGTCGGCGAAGTACAGCGTTGAAGCGCCTCTCACCATTGGCGCGGCCATCGGCGGGGCGAGCCTCGGCCAGCTGTCAGCCCTGCGCGAGTTCGGGCTGCCCCTGGGCATCGCCTATCAGTTGCGGGATGACCTGCTCGGGGTGTTCGGCGACCCGGAGGTGACTGGCAAACCGTCCGGAGACGACCTCCGAGAGGGCAAGCGGACCGTGCTGGTCGCGCTGGCTCGCACCAAGCTCCCGGGCAACTCTGCTCGCCTTCTCGATGAGCTTCTCGGCGATCCCGAGCTCAGCGATCACCAGGTGCGCGTGCTCCAGGCTTCGATCAGGGAGAGCGGGGCGGTGGACCAGGTCGAGCGCATCATCGCCCACAACGTCGAGAGAGCACGGTCAGTGCTGGGCGACGCGCCGATCAGTCCGGATGCCCGGCGGCAACTGACGACGCTGGCAGACACGGTGAGCAGGCGAACCGCTTGACAGCGGCCCTGTCGGCCACAGCGGATGAACCCCGCGAGGTTTGATCAGGCCAGCGCCTGCGCGACCCTGCGCACTTCGGCCTTGCGACCGGCACGGAGCGCCTCGATGGGGGAGGTGCCGAGGCTGTCTTCCGGCTCGAGCAGCCAGTTTATGGCCTCCTCATCGGTGAAGCGTGCGTCGGCCAGCAGTATCAGGGTTCCGCGCAACTCTGGCAGCGGCTCTCCGTCCCGGATAAAGCTCTGCGGAACCTGCCAGACGCCATCGATCCTGCGGGCCAGCAGGCTCCGGTCTTCGATCAACCGACGGATCTTGCTGACCCCGATTCCGAGAAGGTCGACCAGGTCCGGGATGGTCAGCCACTGCGTTTCTACTGGGTTCACCCCTTAAGCCTGTCAGATATCCCTGAGTCGACAAGCGCGACACGATCGGCATTCGAATCGATTTACTTTAGTAACATCAGTCACACTGGTTGACAGGCATTCACTTCTATGCCATTTTTGCAACACAACTAGCTCTCAGGCCGGGAGCGGAGCAGTGACGGGGAAACATAAATGACGACGACGGCAGAACGCAAGCCACGCCATCTGGCAGCCAGGGAACGCAGCCGCTTGGGCAAGAACCTGATGACGACGCTGCCCATCGTGCTTGTCGGTTCGATGGCCGTCTCGATGAACCTCACCGGCCCCATCGACGTCGAGCAGAAGCGTCCGCTGAAAGACAAGGCGCAGAGCCCCTCGGACCGGAGCCAGGACCAGGCCGACCTGGCCAGCTCGATCCGCCAGGCCCTGGCGAAGGCATCCGCAGGCACGACCGCCGCGACGGAGACACCGGATGGCGAGATCGCCATCGCCGCGGCACCGGCCACCTACAAGGTGCGCGCAGGCGACACCGTCAGCAGCATCGCCGGACGCCACGGCCTGTCCACGGCATCCGTTCTCGCCCTCAACGGCCTCGGCTGGAAGTCGATCATCTACCCCGGCCAGCTGCTGACGCTGTCCACATCAGCCGCGAAGCCCATCGCCTCCACGCCGAAGGCAGCAGCCGCCGCGCCCCAGACCGGCTCGGCGCGATACAGGATCGTCTCCGGTGACACTATCGGGAAGATCGCCGCCAGGCACAAGGTGAGCACCCAGTCGGTGCTGGCCGCCAATGGCCTCGGCTGGAAGTCGATCATCTACCCCGGTCAGACCATCACGATCCCCGGCAGGTCAGCGCCGGCCACCGTCGCACCGCCGGTGCCGGTCAGCACTCCCCAAGCACCGGCAGCCACACCGCCGCAGGCGACCAGCAACGCGAGCCACCTGATCAAGTCGGGAGACACGGTCAGCAGCATCGCCACCAGGCATGGCGTCACCATCCAGGCCATCCTCAACGCCAACGGGCTGAACTGGTCGAGCATCATCTACGCCGGCCGCACACTCACCATTCCCGGCGTCGCCGCACCGGCATCGACCGGAACGACCATCACCCCGATGAACGACGAGATGCGCGCCAACGCTGCCATCATCATCGGCGTGGGCAAGCAGCTCGGCGTCAACGATTACGGCCTGGTCATCTCGCTGGCGACCGCCATGCAGGAATCCACCCTGCGCAACCTCGACTGGGGCGATCGCGATTCGCTGGGCCTGTTCCAGCAGCGCCCGAGCACCGGCTGGGGCACCCCGGCACAGGTCACCGACCCCGGCTACGCGAGCCGCCTGTTCTTCGGCGGACCGGGCAACCCGAACAAGGGCATCACCCGCGGACTCCTCGACATCCCCGGCTGGCAGTCGATGACGGTCACCCAGGCCGCACAGGCCGTGCAGATTTCGGCCTACCCCGACGCGTATGCCAAGTGGGAGGCGTCGGCGTGGGTGTGGCTCGACCAGCTCACCTAAGCAGCCGAATCGTTTGCGCTGCATTCGTATTGGCGGAATCCCTGCGTGTGCGCATGGACGTTCAGGTACCCAACTTTAGAATTGTCCGGTGACCACCCAGAGCGCCGACCCGATGATCGGCCGTCTACTCGACGGCCGGTATCAGGTGCGCTCCCGCATCGCCCGCGGCGGGATGGCGACCGTCTACCTGGCCACCGACCTGCGACTCGAGCGGCGCGTCGCCGTCAAGGTGATGCACGGCCACCTCGCCGACGACAGCCAGTACAAGGCCCGCTTCATTCAGGAGGCGCGCTCGGCAGCCCGCCTCGCGCATCCGAATGTCGTCAACGTCTACGACCAGGGGCAGGATGCCGACACCGCCTACCTGGTGATGGAGTACCTGCCGGGCATCACGCTCCGTGACCTGCTCAGCGAGCACCGGGTGCTCACCACCGTGCAGGCGATGGACATCCTGGAGGCCGTGCTGGCAGGCCTCGCCGCCGCCCACAAGCACGGCATCGTGCATCGCGACCTGAAACCGGAGAACATCCTGCTGGCCGACGACGGCCGCATCAAGATCAGCGACTTCGGCCTCGCCCGCGCCGCGCATGCGAACACCGCGACCGGCAACGCACTGCTCGGCACCATCGCCTACCTGTCACCCGAGCTGGTGACCCGCGGCGTCGCCGACACCCGCAGCGACATCTACGCCATCGGGATCATGCTCTACGAGATGCTGGCCGGCGAGCAGCCGTTCAAGGGCGAGCAGGCATTCCAGATCGCGCACCAGCACGCCAATGACACGGTGCCCACTCCCAGTTCGAAGAACCCGCGGGTTCCGGAAGAGCTCGATGAACTGGTGCTGTGGGCGACCGCTCGCGACCCGGACCAGCGTCCCCGCGACGCCCGTGCCATGCTCGACCAGTTGTTGGAGACCCAGCGCCTGCTCGTCGGCGACAACGACGCCACCACCGCAGCGCAGCACACGATGGTGATGCCGGCGGCCGCAGGGCATCCAGGCTCGGACGACGCCACCCAGGTCATCGCCCCGGTTAGGCGGGAACGCAGCGCACCCCAGAACCGCGGCAACGCATCCGTCCTGAAGGCGAAGAGCGACCGACGACGCGCGAAAGGCTACTGGCTGTTCGGCTTGGTGCTGCTTCTCGCCGGCCTCGCCGGAGGCACCGGGTGGTATTTCGGCTCCGGGCCGGGCTCCATGGTCACGATCCCCTCGGTCTCCGGGCAGACAGTCGAGGCCGCAACGGCCTCCCTGGCCGCCGTCGACCTGCAGGTCTCGGACACGCGGTTGCGGGCCACCGACCCCGCAGTGCCAGCGGGGCAGGTCGTCGGCACCGACCCGGCGGAGGGGAAATCAGTCGCGCATGACGGCCTGGTGAAGCTGATCATCTCGGATGGCCCGGAACAGCTTCCGGTGCCCGCCCTGGTCGGCGAACCGGAGGATGTCGCTGCAGAACGCGTCACCGATGGCCGCTTCACGCTTGAGCAGTCGGTGTACCAATTCGACCCGGAGGTCGCCGACGGACTCGTCATCGACGCCCGCGGCGTCCAGGGCGAGGAGACGGTGAGCCTGCCCACCCTGGACGCCTATGGAGAGCAGCAGCCGGTGACGCTGGTGGTGTCGTTGGGCCCGATCCCCAACGTGTCGGACAAGACGGTGGATGAGGCCCAGCAGATCCTTCAGGCGCAGGATCTGACCGGTGTGGAAGGCGCGCACGTCTTCCACGACACCATCGACGCCGGCAAGGTGATCTCGGCCAGGCAACAGGGTGACGGGCCGGTGCGCGCAGG
Source organism: Homoserinimonas sp. (assembly GCA_040904805.1). Taxonomy (GTDB): domain Bacteria; phylum Actinomycetota; class Actinomycetes; order Actinomycetales; family Microbacteriaceae; genus RYN-87. Next base: position 82,517 of record JBBDSS010000013.1, read on the forward strand.
AGACACGGTCGACCTCATCATCTCGGATGGCATCGAGCAGGTAGCCGTGCCTGACGTGGTCGGCAGGGTGTGGTCCGAGGCTGAGAAAATCATCCGGGACGCGGGCTTCGAGATCGAATTCGCCGGGAACAGCGAGGCCCTCGCGCGCCTGCTGCCGAACGGGTCGACAGTACGGTCGATCGAGCCCGACGCCGGCAAAACCATCGACAAGGGATCGACGGTGAAGGTCCGGCTCCAGGCTTTCGGCTAGCGCGCGCTGAGCTCCTCGGCCACGAGGAAGGCCAGTTCCAGCGACTGCATGTGGTTCAGCCGCGGGTCGCAGAGCGACTCGTAGCGGGTCGCCAGGGTTGCCTCATCGATCATCTCGGAACCACCGAGGCACTCAGTGACGTCGTCACCGGTGAGCTCGATATGGATGCCGCCCGGGTAGGTTCCGACGGCACGGTGCGCCTCGAAGAAACCCTTGACCTCGTCGACCACGTCATCGAACCGGCGCGTCTTGTAGCCGGTCGGCGTCGTCATGCCGTTGCCGTGCATCGGGTCGGATACCCAGAGCGGGGTCGCATCCATCTCCTTGATGGCCTCCAGCAACGGCGGGAGGGCGTCCCGGATCCTGCCCGCACCCATCCGGGTGATGAAAGTGAGCCTGCCGGGCTCGCGGTTCGGGTCGAGCTTATCGATCAGCTCCCGCATAGTGGCCGGCGTCGTCGTCGGGCCAAGCTTGACCCCGATCGGGTTGCGGACCCGGGAGAAGTAGTCGACATGGGCGCCGTCGAGGTCGCGGGTGCGCTCCCCGATCCAGAGGAAATGCGCTGAGGTGTTCACCGGGGTCCCATTGCGGGAGTCGATACGGGTCATCGGCCGCTCGTAGTCCATCAGCAGGCCCTCGTGCCCGGTGTAGAACTCGACGCGCTTGAGCTCCTCGAAGTCGGCGCCGGCCGCCTCCATGAACTTGACCGCCTTGTCGATGTCCCTGGCCATCTGCTCGTAACGCACGTTGGCCGGGTTGCGGGCGAAGCCCTGATTCCAGCTATGCACCTGGCGAAGGTCGGCGAACCCGCCCTGGGTGAACGCGCGGATCAGGTTCAGGGTGGACGCGGCCATGTGGTAACCCTGTACGAGCCTGTGCGGATCTGCCGCGCGTGCCTTGGGGGTGAACTCGAAGCCGTTGACGATGTCGCCGCGGTAGGCGGGCAGCGTCACCTCGCCGCGAGTCTCATTGTCGCTCGAGCGAGGCTTGGCGAACTGGCCGGCCATCCGCCCCATCTTGACGATGGGCATCGAAGCGCCGTAGGTGAGCACGACGGCCATCTGCAGAATCGTCTTGACCCGGTCCCGGATCTGGTCTGCGGTCGCCCCGGCGAACGTCTCAGCACAGTCGCCGCCCTGGAGCAGGAAGGCCTTCCCCGACGCAGCAGCAGCCAGCCGATCGCGCAACATGTCGACCTCGCCGGCGAAAACCAGTGGAGGCAGGCTTGCGATCTCCGCACTCGCCTCTGCCACTGCGTCACGGTTAGTCCACTGCGGCTGCTGCTTGATGGGAAGCGTCCGCCAATAGTCGAGGCCGGCAACCACAGCGGGTTCAGCGAGCACGACAGGTTCTTGGGACGAGATGGCCACGGACGTATTCCTCAATGCAGATCTGGTGGATGGGGCAGGAAAGTGCCCCGACGATCAAGCTTATCGGCTCGTCGCGGGCCGTTCCTGCCTGGTTACGGCCGCGCTCTTGTCCACAGTGGACTGCTCCCTGGGTGGCCCAGACCGCTCCTTCGCCGATGACGCGTAGACGTCCACGTACTCCTGGCCGCTCAGGCGGCTCAGCTCGTAGATGATTTCGTCGGTGATTGACCGCAGGATGAAGCGGTCGCCCTCCATCCCGTTGAATCGCCGGAAATCGAGCGGCTTGCCGATGACAACGCCCAGGCGTCGCACCCGGGGCAACGCCTTTCCGATCGGCATCACCTTCTCGGTGTCGACCATCGCCACCGGGATGACGGGCACATCACCCTCCAGGATCATCCGGGCGACACCGGTGCGCCCGCGATAGAGCTTGCCGTCAGGGCTGCGAGTGCCCTCCGGATAGATACCGAGGATCTCTTCGCGTGCCAGCACCTGCAGGCCGGTGTTCAGCGATGCCTCCGACGCCTTTCCGCCTGAACGGTCGATCGGGATCATGCCGGCCGCCTTCAGGAAGGTCTTGATGAACCAGCCCTTCGGTCCCCGGGCCGTGTAGTAGTCGCTCTTGGCCAGGAAGGTGATGCGCCGGTCCATCACCAGGGGCAGGAAAACCGAGTCGATGAACGACAGGTGGTTGCTCGCCAGGATGACGCCGCCGGAGCGGGGAATGTTCTCGTGACCGGTCACCCAGGGGCGGAAGGCGGTCTTCACGATGGGGCCCACGACCAGGTTCTTCATCAGCCAATAAAACATGTGTACCTGCCCCTACCAGTGTCGAACAACTCTAGCGCCCCTGCTGGTGCAGCCGGGCGAGGTCGGCTGCCCCCACGACCCCGGCGTCGTTGACGAGCTCCGCGATCGTGAACTGGGGTTCAGGGTGATAGCCCCGCGCCGGAAGATGGGCGAGGTAGGCCTCGCGAATGGCGTCGAGCAACAGATCGCCGGCGACCGCCACACCCCCGCCGAGGACGAACAGCTGCGGGTCGAGCACCGCACTCAGCGATGCGCAGGCCTGGCCGAGCCAGCCGCCGAGCTCCCCGATTGCCTTGAGCGCCCCGGCGTCCCGCGCCGAGATCAGCGTCGCGACGTCGTCGCCGCTGAGGGTTCCGGATGCCGCCCGCGCCTCGGCGAGGCCGCTCCCGATTCCGCCGGCATCCGCGATCTCGTTCGCCATCCGGAGCAGGGCGCGACCTGAGCCGTACTGCTCAATACAGCCCCGAGCACCGCAGCCGCACGGGATTCCCCCGGGGACCACCCTGAGGTGGCCGAGCTCTGCGCCAGCGCCGAAGCCGCCTCGGAAGAGGGAACCACCTGTCACGATGGCACCGCCAACACCGGTGCCGATGGTCAGCATGGTCATGTCGGAAACCTGGCGTCCAGCGCCGAAGCGGAACTCGGCCCAGCCTGCGGCGTTGGCGTCGTTGTCGATGGTGATGTCAAGGTCGACCCGCTCAGCCACCCGGGCACGAAATGGCTCGTTCCGCCAATTGATGTTCGGCGCGTAGTACACGGTGGACTGCTCGAGGTCGATGAAGCCGGCAGCCGCAACGCCGGCGGCACGCACGTCCTGCCCGGAAGCGAGCTCGGTGATCATCGCGGCCACGGAATCCACAATGGCCGTCGGATCCCCCGCCGGGGTCGGAAGTCGCTGCTCGGCCAGGATCTCACCCTCGTCGGAAACCAGGGCTCCGGCGATCTTGGTGCCGCCGATATCGATGCCGATGGCGTGCATGCGGGGAACGTCCTCTGTGGTCGGGGCCGAAGCGGGAGCATAAGAAAATCGGCCACGAAAAAGACACCGGGCACCTAGTAGAGTTTAGGCAACTCGGGGGTGAGTGGCTATCCGGCCTCCAGACCCGACCACAACGGATAGTGCAGTGCGCCGCACTGCACCGGTACCGAAGGAGTTGCCGTGGAACAGTACGACGTACCCGCGCTGGTGAAGGCGGACCCGAACGCGAACGTGACTGACATCCTCATCGAACGGGTCAAGGAGACGCCGGACAAGGCACTCTTCTCCGTCCCGACAGCCGAGGGCGGCTGGAAAGGAATCAGCTCCGCAGAGTTCCTCGCCCAGGTGCGCTCCCTCGCCAAAGGCCTGGTCGCAGCCGGAATCGAACCGGGCGACAAGATCGCCTTCATGTGCAAGACCCGCTACGAGTGGACCCTGGTGGACTTCGCCATCTGGTTCGCCGGCGCCGTCATGGTGCCGATCTACGAGACCTCCGCGCCGGTACAGCTGCAGTGGAACATCAGCGACTCCGGTGCTGTCGCCTTCATCGGCGAGACCGCCGACCATTTCGCTCGCTTCGACGAGGTCCACCCCGAGCTGCCGCAGGTACAGCACGTCTGGCAGGTCGACCTGGGCGACCTCGACAAGCTGGTGGCAGCGGGTACCGGGGTGACCGACGAGGAGATCGAACGTCGCCGCAACCTGGCGAACGCCGACGACATTGCCACCCTCATCTACACGGCAGGGACCACCGGCAAGCCCAAGGGCGTCGTGCTCAACCACAGCAACTTCGTTGAGCTGGTGCGCAACTGCCGCCTGGCCATCCCGGAGGTCGTCAACGACCAGTCGAGCACGCTGCTCTTCATCACCCTGGCCCACGTGTTCGCCAGGTTCATCTCGGTGATGTGCATCCACGGCGGCGTCAAAGTCGGCCACCAGGCAGACACCAAGCAACTGCTCCCCTCTCTCGGCAGTTTCCAGCCCACCTTCCTGCTCGCGGTGCCCCGCGTGTTCGAGAAGGTGTACAACTCGTCGGAGCAGAAGGCGGAAGCCGGCGGCAAGGGCAAGATTTTCCGCGCGGCAGCGGATGCGGCCATCGCCCACTCCAAGGCTGTCGACGCCGGCCATGTGCCGCTCGGGCTGAAGTTGAAGTTTGCCGTGCTAGACCGGCTGGTGCTGTCGAAGATCCGGGCGGCGATGGGCGGCAGGGTCCAGTACGCCGTCTCCGGTTCGGCGCCTCTCGGCCTGCGCCTCGGGCACTTCTACCGCAGCCTCGGACTCACCATCCTTGAGGGCTACGGGCTGACCGAGACGACAGCCCCGGTGTCCGTCAACCGGCCGTCCAAGTTCAAGATCGGAACCGTTGGCCCGGCGATCCCAGGGAACTCGATCCGCATCACCGATGATGGCGAGATCCAGGCGAAGGGCATCAGCGTCTTCCAGGGCTACTGGCACAACGAGCAGGCCACGGCCGAGGCGATGGAGGACGGCTGGTTCAAGACCGGCGACATCGGAACTTTCGACTCCGACGGCTATCTGGAGATCACCGGGCGCAAGAAGGAGATCATCGTCACCGGCGGCGGCAAGAACGTCGCACCGGCAACGCTGGAGGACCCGATCCGCGCCAACCCGATCATCGGACAGGTCATCGTGGTGGGCGACCAGAAGCCGTTCATCTCCGCTCTGATCACGCTGGACGAAGAGATGCTCCCGGTCTGGCTGAACAACAACGGCCAGGACGCGGCGATGACGGTCGCGGAGGCAGCCAAGAACCCGAAGGTGCTCGCCGAGGTGCAGCGGGCGGTCGACGAGGCCAACGCGAAGGTGTCGCGGGCCGAGTCGATCCGCAAGTTCCATCTGCTCACTGCTGACCTCAGCGAGGCCAGCGGGCACCTGACGCCGAAGTTGTCGATCAAGCGCCACGTGATCCTGAAGGACTTCGCTGCCGAAGTCGAGGCAATGTACATGGGCGCTCCGGCAACCGAGGGTATCTCAACGGTCGGCTGATTTTTCGCTGGTCGACGAACTCCGGCTAGAACCAGTCGGAGTCGCGGATCTGGCGCATCGCCTCGCGCCTGGTCTCCTTGTCGAGGCCGTCAATGTACAGGTGGCCATCCAGGTGGTCCATTTCGTGCTGCAGGGCCTGCGCCATCAGGCCCTCGCCGACCAGCTCGATCTGCTTCCCGTCCAGGTCTTCACCGGTGACCCGAGCGCGCGGGTAACGCATGCGCTTGAAATAGAGCCCTGGAACAGACAGGCAGCCTTCGTCGATCATTTCCGGTTCCCCCTCGATCGACTCGAGTACCGGGTTGATGATGTAGCCGACCTCGCCGTCGACGTTGTAGCTGAACGCCCGCTGGTTCACACCGATCTGGGGCGCTGCGACGCCGGCCCGGCCGGGGAGCATGACGGTATCGACCAGGTCGGCGACCAGCCCGCTCACGTCGTTCTCCGGGCGCACCGGGTCGGAGACCGTCTTCAGCACCGGGTCTCCGAAGATCCGGATCTGCCTTACCGTCATCCTGGGCTACCGGCCCTGGGCGGTCGGGAGGCCGTCCACGACCAGCGCGGCCAGTTCCCGTGCAGCTGTCTTGGTGAGGGGCCGCAGCTCCTTGTAGTTGATCACGGAGCCCGCTGCCAGCTGCGGGTCGTATGGGATCCGCACGATCTCGCGCACCCGCGACGTGAAGTGAGCCTCGATCTCGTCGAGCTTCACCAGGTTGGTCCCCTGGGTGCCGGTGTTCAGTGCGACGATCGCGTTCTTCACCAGGTAGCCGTAGCCGTTGGACTCCAGCCAGGTGAGTGTCTCGGATGCCAGGCGGGCCTCATCGATGCTGCCCCCGGACACGATCACGACCGAGTCCGCCCGCCGGAGTGTTGCCCGCATCACCGAGTGCACGATTCCGGTTCCGCAGTCGGTGAGGCAGATCGAGTAGAAGCGGGCGGCCAGGTCGGCGACGACGTTGTAGTCGTTCTCGTCGAACGCCTGCGCCAGCAGCGGATCAGTGTCAGACGCGAGAATGTCGAGCCTCGTCTCGTCCCGCGACACCATGGTCGAGAAGTCGTTGAAGCTGTTGATCGACGCCGCCTGAGTGACTATGTCGCGGACCGTCGCCCTGGTCTGCTTGTTCACGCGCTCAGCGAGAGTCCCGCGGTCGGGATTGGCATCGATGGCGACAATGCGATCTTCGCGAACATCAGCCATCGCCATCCCGATCAGCGCGGTGATGGTCGTCTTCCCGACCCCGCCCTTGCGCGTCAGTACCGGAACGAACCGGGTGCCGCCTTCGAATTGCTTGTCGATCCGCGCATCGACGGCCTTGCGCGCCCTGGCCGCCGGGGAGTCGCCCAGGTTGACCAGGTGCAGGGTGACCGCGTAGACGAAAGCGTTCCAGCCGCCCTCCGGCTTCGGGCGCTTGCGCCTCCTGGTGTCCAGCAACCGATCGGCGGTGAGCATGGCTGCCGCTTCTGGCCGCGCGGAGACCTGCCCGTTCAAGCGGTCCCGGCGGCTGAAGACCGATTCCGCGGCCCGGTCGAGTTCGGAGGTGGCACCGTCCGTGTCGACACCGTCCGTGTCGGCACCGTCCCCGCCTGGCGTGCCATCGGCATCCGCCTGGACCGGAGACAACGCCCCGACCATCACCGACAGGGTGCCGTTTTCATCTGAGCGGATTTGCCCCGGGTTGACCGGGATGTCGGCGATCGCTACCGCGAGTTCATGCTCTGGCGCCGAATGCACGGCCGCCGGGAGGTCGACGCTGACAGTCGGTCGCACCGGCTCCTCGTCGTCTTCTCCGGGGCCGAGGGCATCGGATCCGCCGGTGGTCGGTGCGACGATGTCATCGACGAGCTGGGCTGCCTGGCCGTCAGTCTCGTGAGTCGCGTCGTCGCCCGCTTGCGACTTCTGCTGCCTGGTTGCCACGGTGGGTACCTCTCCCTGATTCGAACGGTCTAGTTTAGCTCGACTACCAGCAGCAGATCCCCCGCCTCCACTTGCTCGGTCGCCCGCACTGCAAGCCGGGCCACAGTACCGCCGACGGATGCGGTGATCGCCGCCTCCATCTTCATCGCCTCGATGGTGGCGACCGCCTGCCCTGCTGCGACCTCGTCGCCCTCGCCTACTTGCAGCGTGACCACCCCGGAGAACGGGGCCGCGACGTGGCCTGGCTCGCCGGCGTCCGCCTTCTCTGCCGCTTTGGTGTCGACCTTGATGCTGCGGTCGCGCACGAAGACCGGACGCAACTGCCCGTTGAGGGTGGCCATGACAGTGCGCATGCCCTTGTTGTCCACGTCACCGATGGCTTCGAGGCCCACCAGCAGGTTCACACCCGTTTCCACCCGCACGACGTGCTCATGGCCCTGCCTGAGGCCGTACAGGTAGTCATTCGTGTCGACGACGGACAGGTCGCCGTACTGCTCGCGGATCGCGAGGAACTGGGCAGTAGGCGCCGGGAACAACAACCGGTTGAGAGCGGCGCGGCGATCGGCGGATGAACTTTCGAGTGCGGCCAAATCGTCTGCCCCCGGCTGCTGCACTCCGGCTCTGACGGTTCGGCCCTCCATGACCTTGCTGCAGAACGGCTCAGGCCAGCCACCTGGGGGGTCGCCGAGCTCGCCGGCCAGGAATCCGATGACGGAGTCCGGAATGTCGTAATTCTGCGGGTTCTCCTCGAAGTCGTCCGGGTCGGCGTCGGCAGCGACCAGCGCCAGCGCGAGGTCGCCGACCACCTTCGACGACGGCGTCACCTTCGGCGGATTGCCCAGGATCCGGCTGGCCGCGGCGTAGGCGTCCTCGATCTTCTCGAAGTGGTCGCCGAGGCCGAGCGCGATCGCCTGCTGACGGAGGTTGCTGAGCTGTCCGCCCGGGATCTCGTGGGCGTACACCCGGCCGGTAGGTCCGGGGAGACCGGACTCGAACGGCCGGTAGACCTCGCGAACGGCCTCCCAGTAGGGCTCGAGGTCGCTGACCGCCGACAGCGACAGGCCCGTGTCCCGCTCGGTGTTGGCGAGGGCCGCGACCAGCGCGGATGCCGAGGGCTGGCTGGTGGTTCCGGCCATCGGGGCGCTGGCGACGTCGACGGCGTCCGCTCCGGCGTTGCTGGCCGCCAGGAGGGTGGCCAGCTGCCCACCTGCCGTGTCGTGCGTGTGCACGTGGATCGGAAGGTCGAAGCGTTCGCGCAATGCACGGACCAGGCGGTCGGCTGCCCCGGCGCGCAGGAGTCCGGCCATGTCCTTGATCGCGATGATGTGGGCGCCCGCGTCGACGATCTGCTCCGCCAGCCTCAGGTAGTAGTCCAGGGTGTAGAGCTGCTCCGACGGGTTGAGCAGGTCGCCGGTGTAGCAGAGGGCCACTTCGGCCACCGTGCTGCCGGTCTCGAGCACCGAGTCGATTGCCGGCCGCATCTGGGAGACATCGTTGAGCGCGTCGAAGATGCGGAAGATGTCGACGCCGGTGCTGGCGGCCTCGCGCACGAAGGCGTCGGTCACCGCTGTCGGATACGGGGTGTATCCGACAGTGTTACGCCCGCGCAGCAGCATCTGGATGGCGATGTTCGGCGTGGCCTCGCGGAGGGCGGCCAGTCGCTCCCAGGGGTCTTCTCCGAGGAATCGCAGCGCGACGTCGTAGGTGGCGCCGCCCCAGGCCTCCACCGAGAGCAGCTCGGGCGTGAGCCTGGAGACGTACGGCGCCACCTCCAGCAGGTCGCGGGTGCGCACCCGAGTGGCCAGCAGGGACTGGTGGGCGTCGCGGAAGGTGGTGTCCGTGACGGCGAGGGCACTCTCGGCCCTGAGCGCCGAGGCGAAACCGACCGGTCCGAGTTCCAGCAGCCGCTGCCGTGAGCCGGCCGGGGCATCCGCCCGGAGGTCGACTGCCGGCAGTTTCTCGGCCGGATTGATCAGGTCGGAGCCCGCCCCATTCGGCTGGTTGACGGTGACATCGGCGAGCCAGTTGAGGATGCGCGTTCCCCGGTCCTTCGACGGGTGCAGGTGCACCAGGTTCGGTCGCTCGTCGATGAAGGAGGTGCTGAGATCCCCCTCGATGAATGAGGGGTCTTCGAGCACGGCCTGCAGGAACGGGATGTTGGTGGAGACGCCGCGGATGCGGAACTCGGCGAGTCCACGCCTGGCCCGTCCGACTGCTGCGGCGAAATCGTGGCCGCGGCAGGTCATCTTCACCAGCATCGAGTCGAAATGGGGGTTGATCTCGGACCCCGGGCTCACGGTTCCGCCATCGAGCCTGACACCGCCGCCGCCCGGTGAGCGGTAGGTGGTGATCTTTCCGGTATCCGGGCGGAAGTTCTGGGTCGGGTCCTCGGTGGTGATGCGGCATTGCAGGGCGAAACCGTGCATGCTCACGTCATCCTGACGCAGTCCGAGCTGTTCCAGGGTTCGACCGGCAGCGATGCCCATCTGGGCCTGGACCAGGTCGACATCCGTCACCTCCTCCGTCACGGTGTGCTCGACCTGAATCCGGGGATTCATCTCGATGAAGACGTGCTGGCCGGCGCGCTCCCCTGCCGTGTCGAGCAGGAACTCGACGGTTCCGGCGTTCACGTAGCCGATCGACTTCGCGAAGGCGACAGCGTCGCGGTAGAGGGCCTGCCGGACCTCCTCGTCCAGGTGCGGAGCCGGCGCGATCTCAATCACCTTTTGGTTGCGGCGCTGCACTGAGCAGTCCCGCTCGAACAAGTGCACGGTCTCCCCGGTCGCGTCGGCCAGGATCTGCACCTCGATATGCCGGGGGCGCAGAACCGCCTGCTCGAGGAACATCGTCGGGTCGCCGAAAGCGCTGTCCGCCTCGCGCATCGCCTCCTCCAGCGCTCCGCGCAGGTCCTCAGGGGCCTCCACCCGCCGCATCCCGCGGCCTCCGCCGCCGGCCACCGCCTTGGCGAACAGCGGGAAGCCGATGGCTTCCGCGCCAGAGATGAGCTCGTCCACGTCGGTCGAGGCCGGGGTCGACATCAGCACCGGAACACCCGCTGCGGCGGCGTGCTCCTTAGCGGTCACCTTGTTGCCGGCCATCTCCAGCACACCCTGGCCAGGACCGATAAAGGTGATTCCTGCCGCCGCCGCGGCTTTCGCCAGCTGCGGGTTCTCCGACAGGAACCCGTAGCCGGGGTAGATCGCGTCTGCGCCGCACTCGACAGCCACCCGGACGATCTCGGACACGTCCAGGTAGGCCCGCACCGGATGTCCCTCCTCGCCGATCAGGTACGACTCGTCCGCCTTCAGCCGATGCAACGAATTGCGGTCCTCGTACGGGTACACCGCCACCGTCTTGGCTCCGAGCTCGAACGCCGCTCGGAAGGCGCGGATGGCGATTTCACCACGGTTGGCAACGAGAATTTTCGAGAACATATACGGGTCCTTTCAGGCCTGCGTACAGCCTTTCGCAGCCAATGGGCCTGTGATCCGGCAGAGCGCCGATAAGTAATGCGTTCTTTCAGAATACTGAAGGTATGGTTTCTTGTTGTGCATGTTCTCAGCGTGAGCTCCCTCAAGGGAGGAGTAGGTAAGACCACTGTCACGCTCGGACTGGCCTCTGCTGCCTTCGCCAAAGGGCTACGGACCCTCGTCGTCGACCTCGACCCGCAGTCGGATGTCTCGACCGGCATGGACATCACTGTCGCCGGCCACCTGAACGTCGCAGACGTTCTCGCCTCCCCCAAGGAGAAGATCGTTCGAGCGGCCATCGCGCCGAGCGGGTGGACCAAGGGCCGGCCAGGCAAGATCGACGTCATGGTGGGAAGCCCGTCTGCCATCAACTTCGACGGCCCGCATCCGAGCATCCGCGATATCTGGAAGCTGGAGGAGGCGCTGGCCAATGTCGAAAAGGACTACGACCTGGTGCTCATCGACTGCGCGCCGTCCCTCAACGCGTTAACCCGCACGGCCTGGGCGGCGAGCGACCGGGTCACCGTGATCACCGAGCCCGGACTGTTCTCGGTGGCGGCAGCCGACCGCGCGCTCCGCGCGATCGAGGAGATCCGCCGCGGCCTCAGCCCCCGCTTGCAGCCCCTCGGAATCATTGTCAACCGCGCCAGGGTGCAGTCGCTGGAGCACCAGTTCCGTATCAAGGAACTGCGCGATATGTTCGGCCCGCTGGTGCTGAACCCCCAGCTGCCGGAGCGCACCTCGCTGCAGCAGGCGCAGGGGGCGGCCAAGCCGCTGCACATCTGGCCGGGCGAAGGCGCTCAGGAGATGGCCCGCAATTTCGACCAGCTGCTGGAGCGCATCATGCGCACGGCCGGCCTTGCTCCCCCGGAGCCCGGCGCACCCGCCTGACGCGTTCACCCTTCACCTGCGGGCACGGCGGTATTCGCAGTGCGCACGCCACTGCCCGTATGTGACGTCCTGGCCGGCTAGGACGCGCGTGAGGCACGGCGAGCAGCCAGCTCGTCCATGGCATCCGGCTGCTGTGAGTCCAGCTCGACCAGGCTGCTCTCCACCTCGCGGAGGACCTTGCCGACGGCGATGCCGAACACGCCCTGCCCCCGGCTGACCAGGTCGATCACCTCATCGTTGGAGGTGCACAGGTACACGCTCGCACCGTCGCTCATCAGAGTCGTCTGGGCGAGATCGTTGACCCCGGCCTCGCGCAACTGGTTCACCGCGGTGCGGATCTGCTGCAGGGAGATACCGGTGTCGAGAAGGCGCTTCACCAGCTTGAGCACGAGGATGTCGCGAAACCCGTAGAGGCGCTGGGAACCCGAACCGGCCGCTCCGCGAACCGTGGGCTCCACAAGTTCGGTGCGTGCCCAATAATCGAGTTGACGATAGGTGATGCCTGCGGCGCGCGCGGCGACGGCGCCGCGATAACCGGAAGTATCGTCCAGGTCGGGAAGGCCGTCGGTGAACAGAAGCCCGAGGTCATAGCGAGACTCCTCGTTACGGCTGATGAGTTCGCTCATTCACTGCGCCTTTCCACTTCATCGCGCCTTCCCATTGAACCCCTCCGAAGAGTTTAACGTTCAATGTCTGGTTGATACTTTCGTCGTGTTCCCAAGGTACGAGGGGAATGCCTCTTCGGGTGGCATTTGCGGCCCGGATGTCGGCGTGTCGTGCCAAGACGTCAGCGGGCGGCTGGTGATCCCAGCTTACGGGTCGAGGCGGGACAGCGCCGAGCGAATCAGGCTGCTTCGCACGATCTCCAGTTGCCCGGCGATCTCGCGCGCGAGTTCGGCCGCCTTGGCCCGGCTGGACGCGTCTTTCCTGCGTGCAACGGGGATCAGCGCACTTTCGATGAGTCCCAGTTCCCGCTCAGCAGCACCCCGGAACCCGCGCAGGTGGCGCGGTTCGATCCCTGAGCGCTGCAATTCAACCAGGGCGCGCAACACCAGCAACGTGTCTTCACCGTAGGTATCGGTGGCCAGGACCAGCGACGACGAGACCGCATCGTTCAGCAGCTGCGGTGTGGCGCCGGCCTCACGGATCAACTCGTCCCGGTGGTAACGGCGGTCACCGGACAACATCGACGGCGCCGCATGCGTGGCCCCGCCAGGCATGTCCGGTTGCCTGCCTGCGTCCAGGTCGTCGAGGTAGCCCCGGATCACCTTGAGCGGAAGATAGTGGTCGCGCTGCATCGCCAGCACGAATCGCAGGCGCTCCAGGTCTGCTGAGGAGAACTTGCGATAGCCGGACTCGGTGCGGGCCGGGCTGATCAGGTGACGCTCCTCAAGGAACCGGAGCTTCGACGGAGTGAGATCGGGGAACTCTGCGGTGAGGCGTGCGAGCACCTGCCCGATGCTCAACAGACTCGGGCCTGTCGCGCCCCTCTCCTGGGCTGCTGCGCGTGGCACTACTCGCTCGCCTGGCCGACCAGGTCGACTCGCGATGCGTAGAAGGTGAGCCGGAACTTGCCGACCTGCACCTCTGCACCATCGGTCAGCATGGCCGATTCGATGCGAACGCCGTCGTAGTAAGTTCCGTTCAACGAACCCAGATCCCTGATTTCGAAGGCCGTGCCGTGCCGCAGGAACTCAGTATGCCGCCGAGAGACAGTCACGTCGTCCAGGAAGATATCGGCATCCGGATGCCGGCCGGCGGTCGTGACATCGGCGTCCAGCAGGAAGCGCGCGCCGGTGTTCGGACCGCGCCGAACCACGAGCAGGGCCGAGCCGGACGGCAGGGCGCCAATGGCGTCCTGCTCTTCGGTCGATACCTCACCGTCGAGCGCAGAAAGTTGTTGTTCGAATTCCTTGCTGTGGTGCGCCGTCGTGTCGGTGAGGCGAGCGTCGTCAGGGCGCGTAGTGTCCTGGCCGAAATTGCCCCGGTCTTCGGTACCAACCATCGCGAACCTCCCATGCTGCTGTTAGCGTCCCAGCGTATCGGATTAGTCACCCACTTCGGCCAACGGAATTCTGACCATCCGCCGAGCCTGCCTGATGTACCGGAATCCTGCCCACCAATACAGGAATGCGCCCCACAGGGCACAGGCCCAGCCAACGGGGTCGGTCGCCCACGCTAGCTGCGGGAAGGCCTGGCCGACCATCAGGATGGGCAGGGCGTAGAACAGGCAGGCTGTCGCGATCTTGCCCAGGCGGTACACCGGGATCGGCCCGAAGCCGTGGTTCGCCAGGATGATGCCGAGCACGACCAGCATCAGGTCCCGCCCCACGATGACGGCAACCAGCCACCACGGGACGATCTGGCGCGCGGCGAGGCCGATGAGAGCGGCGAAGATGAACAGGCGGTCTGCCGCCGGGTCGAGCAACTGACCGAGCCTGGTGACCTGGTTCAGCCTGCGGGCCAGGATCCCATCAAGGAGATCGGTGGCACTCGACACCGCCAGGATGACCAGGGCGAGCACGTCTTCTCCGACGACGACCAGCATCAGGAAGACAGGAACCATGGCGAGCCGGAACAGGCTCAGCAGGTTCGGGATGGTGAGGATGCGGGAACTCACCGGTGTCGGGGTGCTCTGGTCCACGATTGCCCAGTCTACTGAGCGAGGCTGACAGCGCTGGCTGCTGATCCTCGCCGACACGCGGCGCGATGTGCTCACCGAGGGCCCAGCGGAGTACGGTCGAAGCATGTCGTGCATACGCTTCAACACTCCGGCCCAACGGCAGGCCATGCGTGACCTCGCACCCAGCATGCTGACTGCCGAAGAAGCAGCGACCCTGCACCCTGCGCCTCCGGTGACGCAGAGCAAGCTGCGCCGGTTGCGCATCCTGGCTGCAGACGGCAATCCGAAAATCCGCGAAAGCGCCGCCAGCAGCTATCACACGCCGGTCGACGTCTTCGAGACCCTGGCCCACGACCCGGATGCCGGGGTGCGCGGCTGCGTTGCCCGCAATGAGGCGACACCGTGCGACCTGCTCCGCTCGATGGTCAGGGACGAATCCGAGCAGGTGAGGGGTTGGCTTGCCGTCAACCACTTCGTGCCGGCCGACGTAATGGAGGAGCTCGCCCGCGATGAGAGTGAAACTGTTCGCGCCCTGGTCAGGTGGAAAGGCGCTCTCATCGACGCGTAGGTCATTCCCAGCACCGGCTTCCTACACTCGAGTGATGGGTCGACACACGCGATCGGTGTCCTGAGTGCGCAGGGTCTTCGGCGGTGCCCGGATCCTGGTCGCTTGCACCGGGATCGCGGCGCTGGCCGGAGACTTCAACTATTCGCTCGGAACGAACCCGCTGGCCATCGCCAACTTCTTCAGCTACTTCACCGTGCAAAGCGCGCTCCTGGTCGTCGTCGTCTTCGTGCTGGGCGCTGTCTACGGGCTGCGCAACGAGCTTGACCCGCTCTGGCTCGACATGATCCGGGTGCTGGCGACAGTGTGGGTCATCGTGTCCGGAATCGTTTTTGCCGTGATCCTGGTCGAAGGGTCACTGCGCGGCGTCCCGGTCTGGGCGCCCTGGTCGAGCCAGTTGCTGCACTTCTGGATTCCCGGCTATGCGCTCGTCGACTGGTTGATCGCCCCCGGCCGGGATGTGCCCTGGCGCACCGTCGGGTTCATCCTGGTCTTTCCCCTGCTCTGGGTGGTCTTCACGATGATCCGCGGCTCATATGTGCACTGGTACCCGTATTTCTTCCTCGACCCGGTGCTCGTGGCGTTCCCGTTCGAGTTCGCGTTCTACCTGCTCGGCGTCGTCGTCGTCTTCACCGGTGTCGCCGCGGCTGTCATCGGGATCAGCCGGTTGCCCAGGTTCGAGCACCTGCGAGAGCGGCTGGGTCAGAATCGGCCGGCCGGTTCACGATTTCGGCTGGGCTGAATTCAGCCGTCGGGCTCCTCGTCCTGAACCAGATCCGGGTCGATGAAAGGCTCGAGGCTGGCCAAGGCCGCCTCCAGGATCTCGGAGTCGTTCGAAACGGAGAGCCGGTCGGCCACGTCACCGCCGAACAGGGCGACCAGCACCGGCTCGCCGGTCAGCGGTTCGAGGTTCAGCCAGAGGGGAAAGTCGGTGTCGCTGCCGATGATGTCCCAGCGGGTGGCTGTGGTCGACCAGAACGGTTGGTCGAACCGGAGCACCAGTTTGTCCTGTTGCCCCATCCCGAGGGCGTCGATCGCGCCGCGATGCGCGAGCGGCAGCGGCGGGTCGAACTCGATGGTGCCGGACTTCAGCACCCCGAGCGGGACCGCGACGATGACTCGATCAGCGGAGAGGGACTCTGCCCTGGCCAGGCGAAGAGTCACGCCCCGCTCGGTGGCGTGGACGGCGACCACCACACTTGACGGCAGCACATCCACGTCGGTGAGGGCGTCGGCGACGAGTTTCTGGTAGCCGCCGACAACGAGCCGGCCACCCTCCTCCTCCTCGTCCGGGGGCTCCGCGAACCAGGCGGAAAGATCGTCGGGATCAGCGGCGCGCCGGGTGGCGATGTCGGCGCGAAGGTAGTGCTCAAGCCGTTCGGCGGCCGAGACTCCGCCTTCGGGGGCTGACTTTTCGAGATCCGCTGCGCCAGACTCCCGCAGGGCATCCGCGAGCGAGTTGTCGGATCCCTGCTCGGCCGCCCAGCTGATCGCCTCGGCGACAGCAGTCTCCGGCGTGGCTGACGGCTCAAGTTCGACCCCGGTCCTGGAGCGTTGCTCCGCCTCGATGGGGGCATCGACAGTGGCGATTCCGAGCCGCTCCAATTCAGATTCCAGCGTCGCACCAGGGCCCTGCACCAGGGCAGCACCCAGTTCGATCGGGAACGGCCACTCATCGCCGCGGTAGGAATGGATGCGACCCCCTGCCCGTTCCCTGGCCTCGACCACCACGACAGCAAAACCCTCATCGGCCAGGCGCCTGGCGGCAAACGCACCGGCAATGCCCGCCCCGATGACCATCACCCGCTCCCCGGGTTCTGCCGCCTCGATGACTTCGACCGCCGCTCGGAGGCCGGATGCCCTGGCCCCATGGACGGTCCCAGGGTTGGCATCAGACGTGGCTTCGCCGGCGAAGAAGATCCGGTCGTCGACCGGCTGTCTCATGGCGACGCGATCCTGGGGGCCTGAGCCGACCGCCGCATAACTGAACGCTCCATAACTGAACGGATCGGCGGACCAGTTCGTGCGTTGCACAGCCGTCGGTTGAGGGACCAGGGCGGGAACTGTGGGCACTGTAGGAGTCGGGGTCGGGGTGTCCGGCGTGCACGCAGAGACAGCCAGCAACGACAAGCCCGAAACTGAGCCGATCAGAAAGGTTCGTCGCTTCATCGTCATCTCCGGGTCACTGTAGCCGGGGCGGATGAGAACCACCAGTGGCCGCGCCAGGCACGGAGCGGCGCATCAAACTGAGCCGTAGCCAAATCAGGTGAACAGGGGTATATTGCCTGCCACGGTGCAAAACCTGCTCCGTGCGGAACACCAGCAAAACCAGCCCCAAAAAGCACATACCAGCCCCAAAAGCGATAACCGACCCGAAGGTATACCCGCCCGAGACGTTCGGATGTCCAGGTTGCGGTGATAGTCGATTCCCTGGTCTCGACTCTCGTCGCAACCGCCCCGAGGCCGCAGGCTCTCGCTGCGGCCCTCGCTTTTCTGCAGACCGACGAACCCAGGTCTTACCCGTGCAAAAAACAGCGAAGTGCCAGCCGCTATCCACCCCGAATTCGAGCGCGACATGAGCGCCGATCCGCCAACAGACCCGCGCGAGGGATCACGCGATGGGGCTGAATCGATTGGCCACATCCGCCCCGAGTTGCGGCTCGTCGATTCCGGCGCGAAGAGCCGCAGACCTCCGGTGCAGTCGTTTGCCGGTTCCTCGTGGGCGAGACGCTACCGGTCGTACCTGAGAGCGACAGACCTCACGATCATTGTCCTGGCGGTGCTGGCCTCTCCCCTGGTCCAGGTCAAACGTGATGTTGGCGCCGCGCCCCTGCTTGGGGGTGGTGACTTCTGGGTGGATGCCGCCCTCATCATCGTTGTCTGGTCGGCCTTCCTCGGCGTGTATCACACCAGGGATCCGCGGGTGGTCGGAGTGGGAGTCGCCGAATACAAGGGGGTTGTGCACGCCACGGCCCTGGTCTTCGGGCTGTTCGCCATCGGGTTCGCGCTGCTGGGCAGCGATATTCCGCGCGGTCATTTCATGGTGGCCTTGCCGCTGGGGATCGTCGGACTGGTGCTCTCCCGCTGGTCCTGGCGTAAGTGGCTGACCAGGCAGCGCACGTTCGGCCATTACCTGTCACACGCCATCGTGGTGGGAGACCGCAAGGATGTCGAGTACGTCATCGGGCAGATCGACCGGAACTCCGGCGCGGCCTACCTTATCGTCGGCGCCGTACTGGAACGCGACGACCGGGCCCCGGTACGAGCGGGCTACCGGGACGTGCCGGTCGTGTGCGACATCGACCACGTCCCGCAGGCAGCGGGCGCCCTCGGGGTCGACACCGTTATCGTGGCCGGACAGCCCAAGGAACGCACCCAGTTCATCCGAGACCTGAGCTGGGCCCTTGAAGGTACGGCCGCCGACCTGGTACTCGCCAATCGGCTGACCAATGTGGCCGGGCCGCGCATTCACTTCCGGCCGGTCGAGGGACTCCCCCTCATGCACGTGGAGCTGCCCCAGTACTCCGGCGGCAAGCATGTCCTCAAGCGGATGCTCGACTTCGTCTCGTCGGCAACAGCCCTGGTTCTCCTCCTGCCGCTCATGCTGACCCTCGCGCTCCTGATCAGGATCGACGGTCCAGGTCCGATCCTGTTCCGGCAGGAACGAGTGGGACGCGGCGGAAAGTCGTTCGGCATGCTCAAGTTCCGTTCGATGGTGGTCGGTGCCGAAGATCAGCTGGGCGGCCTGCTCGACCAGAATGAGGGAGCGGGTGTTCTCTTCAAGATGAAGAACGACCCTCGGGTGACGAGGTTCGGCAGGGTGATGCGAAAGTACTCCCTCGACGAGCTTCCGCAGCTGTGGAATGTACTCATCGGCCAGATGAGCCTTGTCGGGCCCCGCCCTCCCCTGGCGCGGGAAGTAGCCAGATACGAGAGTCATGTGAACCGGCGCCTCTACATCAAGCCAGGCCTCACCGGCATGTGGCAGGTCAACGGCAGATCGAAGCTGGACTGGGACGAGAGCGTGCGGCTCGACCTTTACTACGTCGAGAACTGGTCGCTGACCGGTGACCTGATGATCATTTGGCGCACCTTGCGGGTGTTGCGCGAGCACTCCGGCGCCTATTGACGCCAGGGCACAGGCAGCAGGAGCCTGGCAGGCGACTCCGCCACTGGACAGCGCTGACCGGACCGCCGGTATCGACCTGCCTTAGAGTCGATGCATGGATGCTGGCAGTGCACGCGCGGACAGCTGGACCTGGGCGGTCCGCCTGTACAAGACCCGCTCGCAGGCGACCGCCGGGTGCCGCGCCGGCCACGTACGGGTGAACGGCGAACGGGCGAAAGCCGCCCAACCGGTCCGAGTCGGCGACGAGGTACGGGTACGCAGCGGAGGCTTCGACCGCATCCTCGTGGTCAGGAAGCTGATCACTAAGCGGGTTGGCGCTCCGGAAGCGGCCACCGCATACACCGATCTGACGCCACCACCGCCTCCGCGCACCGAGATACCACTGGCTCCCCTGCGTGACCGGGGTGCCGGACGACCAACTAAACGTGAGCGCCGCGATCTGGATCGGCTCCGGGGCCGCTGAACGCGCCGAAAACGTGTACCTTTGCCGAGTGGGTGTACGCATCGAAAAAACCGAACTTCCCGGAATCGGGGTGCGCCATGACCTCGTCACCGGCGCTGGGCGACGGATCGGCGTGGTGTCGCACCGCGATGGAGAACGTGACCTGGCGCTCTACGACATCGACGATCCGGATGCCTGCCGAGACTCCATCGTCATGAGCGATGACGAAGCGACCGCGCTCGCCGACCTGCTCGGCGGCTCACTTATCCTGAGCCAGTTGTCTGGATTGACCTCCGGAACTGCCGGCGTCTTCACCGAGCAGCTGCAGCTTCCCGCCACCTCCCCCTATCTCAACCGGCCCCTGGGCGACACCAAGGCACGCTCGCGCACCGGAGTCTCCATCGTCGCCATCGTCAGGGGCACTGAGATCATTCCGTCCCCCACCCCAGCAGACGAGTTGAACCCGGGCGACACCATCATCGCTGTGGGAACGCGGGACGGCCTGACGTCGCTGGGCAGGCTGCTCGCCGGCGACAGCCGATAAGCCGGCAAGAATATGCACCACACCACCCTGCTTCTGATTGAAGTAGGTGGCCTGCTCCTGGGCCTCAGCCTGCTCGGCCGCCTGGCAGCCAGATTCGGGATCTCCCCCATCCCGCTGTATCTGGTCGCCGGGCTGGCGTTCGGCACCGGAGGCCTCTTCCCGCTCCGCGCCAGCGATGAGTTTTTCACCGTCGGCTCCGAAATCGGGGTGATCCTGTTGCTGGCAATGCTCGGACTCGAGTACTCCGCGGGAGAGCTCGTCGGCAACCTCAAGCGCTCCAAGGCGGCGGGGCTCTGGGATGCCATGCTCAACGCGCTTCCGGGTGCGCTCTTCGCCTTGGTCCTCGGCTGGGGTCCGGTGGCCGCAGTGGCCATGGCTGGGGTCACCTGGGTGTCGTCCTCCGGGGTCGTCGCCAAGATGCTGCGCGACCTCGGTCGATTGGGTAACCGTGAGACTCCCACGATCCTCTCCATTCTGGTGCTGGAAGACCTGGCCATGGCGTTCTACCTGCCGGTGCTGTCCACACTCGTTATCGGGGCCGCCCTGTGGGAGGGAGCGATCGCTCTCGCCATCGCCGTCGGCGCGGTGCTGCTCATCCTGTATGCCGCCCTGCACCACGGCCACAGGATCTCCAGGATCTTCTCCGCAGACCACGCTGAATCACTGCTGCTCGGGGTTCTCGGCCTGACGATGCTCGTCGCCGGGCTGGCCTCGGCGGTCAACGTCTCCTCAGCTGTCGGCGCCTTCCTGGTCGGCATCGCCATCTCCGGCCCGATCGCCCACGTCGCCGCGCGTGCCCTCACCCCGCTGCGCGACTTGTTCGCCGCCATCTTCTTCGTCTTCTTCGGGTTGTCGACTGACCCGGCTGACATGGTGCCCGTGCTGCTTCCGGCCCTGATCCTGGCCGTTGTCACGATGGGCACCAAGGTGCTCACCGGGTATCTGGCTGCTGGGCGCGCCGGCATCGCCGTCCCTGGCCGATGGCGCACCGGGCTCTCGCTGACCCCACGGGGCGAATTCTCGATCGTCATCGCCGGCCTCGCCGTGAGTGCCGGAGTGGAGCCTCAGCTAGCCGCCGTCGCCGCCACCTACGTGCTCATGACGGTGATTGCCGGCCCGTTCCTGGCCCGGATCCCGGACACCAGGCGCTTCAAGGCGCTGGTGCGAGCGCAGGCGGTCAACATCGAGGCGAAGCCCTAGGAACCTGCAGCCCCGTGACGCTTCTGCGTCGAGCTGTCGGGTCAGGTTCAAAGTCTCAGGCGGTGGCGGCGACCGGGGTGCGGGTGGGGAAGACGTGCGGGTGGTTTCCGGCCATGGTCTCAAGCACCCGGATGACCTGACGGCTGTAGCCGAACTCGTTGTCGTACCAGACGTAGAGGATCAGATTCTTATCCGTGCTGATCGTCGCCAAGCCGTCGACAATGCCGGCACGGGACGTCCCGACAAAGTCGCTCGAGACGATCTCGGCCGAATCGACGTAGTCGATCTGCTGCCGGAGCACCGAGTTCAGGGACAATTCCCGCAGGTAGCCGTTGACCTCGTCCTTGGTGGTTCCCCTGGCCAGGTTGAGGTTCAGGATGGCCATCGAGACGTTCGGCGTGGGCACCCGGATGGCATTGCCGGTGAGCTTGCCCGCGAGCTCTGGCAGCGCCTTCGCGACGGCTTTCGCCGCCCCGGTCTCGGTAATGACCATGTTGAGGGCGGCCGAGCGGCCCCGGCGGTCACCCGAGTGGAAGTTGTCGATCAGGTTCTGGTCGTTGGTGAAAGAGTGCACGGTTTCGACATGGCCGTGCTCGATGCCGTAGGCGTCGTTGATCGCCTTCAGCACCGGGGTGATGGCGTTCGTCGTGCAGGACGCCGCCGAAAGGATGCGGTCGTCATCGGTGATGGTCTCGTGATTGATGCCGTGGACGATGTTCTTGAGCGCTCCCTTGCCGGGTGCGGTCAGCAGGACCCGGGACGCCCCTGGACGCGCCAGGTGCTCGGACAGGCCTTCCGCATCCCGCCACCTGCCGGTGTTGTCGACCACGATGGCGTTGTCGATGCCGAACTCGGTGTAGTCGACCTCGGCCGGGCTGTTCGAGTAGATCACCTGGATCAGCGTTCCGTTGGCGAGGATCGTGTTGTTCTCCTCGTCCACCGAGATGGTGCCCTCGAACGGTCCGTGGACGGAGTCCCGCCGCAGCAGGCTGGCGCGCTTGACCAGGTCGTTGGCAGATCCCTTGCGGACGACAATCGCCCGCAAGCGCAGGCCGTCGCCGTTTGCGGCGTGGGCGATCAGGATGCGAGCGAGCAGCCGGCCGATGCGGCCGAAACCGTAGAGCACCACGTCGACGCAGCGCGCGTCACCACCGTTCCTGGCATCGACGATCGGGGCAAGCTCAGTGCGCAGGAACTCGGTCAGTTCTCGTCCGCTCTCCCGGTGCAACTCGAGCAGGCTGGCGACGTCGATGGATGCCGGACCGAGGTTCAGTGTCGCCAGGGCCTGCAGGACAGGCAGGGTCTCCTCGACAGCCAACTCGTGGTCCTGCCCGTGGCGGCTGAGACGGTGGGCCTTCAGCACTCCGATAGCCGACTTGTTGATAAGCCGTCGACCGTGGATGGAGGTGACCACCTGGTGATCGCGGTACAGGGTTCCGATCAACGGGATCATCGCTTCGGCCACGGCCTCACGGTTGATCCATCGTTCCAGCTTGTTGTCGGACTCGTGGCCCATCGACATCCCTTCAACAGTGCATGGAGGCAGCAGCCACGGCGGGCGGAAGATCGTTCCGACCGGCGGATCAGCGGCTGACACGAATAGGGAACCGCTGCGGCGGCAGCCGATTCCCCACTCACATCTTAGCCGAGCGGGCCATCCGCCCTGACGTCCCGCCAGTGCCGGCGCCCGTGCCACGAATTGCTACCTGGTGGAGGAAGGCTCCGCTGTCACCGTGATCGAAGCGGCGTTCCCGTCGACCTGGCGACATCTGATGGCGGCGCTGGTTCCCGGCCACGGTTCGCCGTGGATGGCCGGAGCGTCCTGAGGGCACCGGTCAGCGCTGCCGACTGACGGCCACTGAGTGAGCGGGCATCAGCACGGTGCCGTTCTGCTGCGGTGGCGGCTCGGCGGGAAAGGCGAGGACAACGTCGCCGGCGGCGACGGGCACCACCGTCTCCCTGGTGCTGAAGTTCACCAGCACGGCGAGGGCGCCCCGGCGCATCACCAGCCAGTTCTCGCTCTCGTCCAGTTCGACGCTGGTGTGGCCGAATCGCGGATCAGTGACATCGGAGTCTTCTCGGCGGATGCGCGCGAGGGCCTGATACAACTCGAGGAGGCCCGCCTGGCGGGCCCCGGAGAGCTCGTCCCAGCGCAGGATCGAACGCGCAAAAGTGGCCGGATCCTGGGGGTCGGGCACCACCGCCGGGTTCCAGCCCATCCTGGCGAATTCGGCGATCCTGCCCGTCGCCGTCGCCTCCCCGAGCGCCGGCTCCGGGTGTGAGGTGAAGAACTGCCACGGTGTCGTCGCCCCCCACTCCTCGCCCATGAACAGCATCGGCGTGAACGGGCCGAGCATCGTCAACGCGGCGGCGATGGCGAGCTGACCGTCATCGAGCATGCTCGACAAGCGGTCGCCGACGGCCCGGTTGCCGACCTGATCATGGTTCTGCGAGGCCACCACCAGCCGCCAGGCCGGCATCCGCACGGTGTCGATCGGCCGCCCGTGGTGGCGACCGCGAAAACTCGAGTAGCTGCCGTCATGGAAGAACCCGCGCTCCAGCACCTTCTTCAGGGCCGACAGCGGTTCGAAATCTGCGTAGTACCCGTCAATCTCGCCGGTGAGGGCGACGTGCACGGCGTGATGGAAGTCGTCACTCCACTGTGCGGCGAGCCCGAAGCCGCCGGCTCCGATCGGCGTGATCAGGCGGGGGTCGTTCAGGTCGGACTCCGCGATCAGGCTGAGCGGACGACCGACGGATGCGCTGAGCGCCTCGACTTCGCCGACCAGCTCCTCGAGGATGTGGGTCGCCCGACTGTCCACCAGCGCGTGCACCGCATCCAGGCGGAGGCCATCCACCCGGTAGTCGTCAAGCCACATGAGCGCGTTCTCGATGATGTAACGCCGCACCTGGTCAGAGCCCGGCCCGTCGAGGTTCACCGACGACCCCCAGGTGTTGCCGCGCCCTTCGCTGAGGTAGGGGCCGAAGTTCGGCAGGTAGTTGCCGCTCGGCCCGAGGTGGTTGTAGACGACATCCTGGATGACGCCGATGCCGCGTCCGTGACAGGCGTCGACGAAGCGCTGATAGGCGGAGGGGCCTCCGTATCCGTCGTGCACCGCGTACCAGAGCACTCCGTCGTAACCCCAATTGTGGGTCCCGTTGAAGGCGTTGACCGGCAGCAGCTCGATGAAACCGACACCGAGGTCGACGAGGTGGTCGAGCTTGTCCGCGGCCGCCTCCAGCGTGCCTTCCGGGGTGAAGGTGCCCAGGTGGAGCTCGTAGACGATGCTGCCGGCCAGTTGCCTGCCGGTCCAGTCGTGCTCCCATCGGTGGGTCGTCGCATCGAACCGGCGGGACAGCTCGTGCACTCCGTTCGGCTGCCACCGCGACCGAGGGTCGGGAAACGGGCCTGCCCCGTCGACGCGGAAACCGTAGTCGCCGACCGGCTGGCCGACACTGGTGGTCCACCAGCCGTCGGTGCCTGATTGCATCGGCACAGCCGTGGTTCCTGTTGCCCCGGAATCGCTGTGCACCAGCTCGACAGCAGCCGCGTCGGGGGCCCACACCTCGACTGGCTCAGGCATCGGCCGCCGCCCGCAGCAACGCGACCGGGTAGCGCTGCAGCAGCTCGCCGAGCGGCAACTCGCCGCCCTCGAACACGGTTCCGGTCAACTCGTCCACCCAGTGGCTGGACGGGACGACCAGCACCGTGTCTTCCCAACCCCGTGCGGCGAGACCGACCGGGAGGCGGCTGGCCGCCACGACCACCCCGCCCCGATCGACCGCGATCGCGTGGTCGGCCGCCGGACCGATGGCGGGCACCGGCAGGTAGCGGGAAAACCATTCCGGGCGGTCCCTGCGCAGCCGCAACGCTCGTGAGGTGACCAGCAGCTTCGCCGCACCGCTTCCATCGACCGGCGGGCGCCATCCGGAATCCAGGCGTTCCAGCAGGCGACGTCGCTCATCGAAGTCGACCGCCCGACGGTTGTCCGGGTCGACCAGCGACAGTTCCCAGAGCTCACTGCCCTGGTAGACATCGGGGACGCCGGGCATCGTCAGCTGGAGCAGCTTCGCCGAGAGCGAGTTCGACCAACCCGGCCCCGTCACCATCTCCACGAAGCCGGAGACCAGCTGGTTCACCTCCTGGTCGTCGAAGACCGCGTCGACCAATTCGTGCATCGCAGCTTCGAAGCGGGCATCCGGGTCCATCCAGGACGTTGACATCCCCGCTTCCCTCGCCGCCTTCTCCGCGTAGGCGTGCAACCGCTCCCGGCTGAGCGGCCAGGCCCCGACCACCGCCTGCCAGAGCAGGTTCTCGAACGGCGGGTCTCCGAGAGGCGTACGAAGCCGGAGCGCGAACAAGGCCTCCGCCCACTGCCCGGGAAGCTCGGAGATGGTGTTGATGCGGGCCCGCACATCTTCCCCACGCTTGGTGTCGTGTGTGGACAGCGTCGTCATCGAGGCCGGGTGCGTCGCCTGGCGCACCTGTTGCCGCTGATGGAATTCGGCCACCGTGATCGAGAACTCACCGGGGTCCGCCCCCACCTCGTTCAACGAGGTGAGCCTGTTGTAACGGTAGAAGGCGGTGTCCTCGACTCCCTTCGCCATCACCATGCCCGACGTCTGCTGGAACCGGATGGCGGCAGGATGCGCCGGGTCGGCGAGCACGGCGGCGAGCACGTCGAGCTCGCTCGCGAGGTCCGGGCGACGATCCTTGGCAGTCCAGACAGCGCCGTGCAGGTAGTCGATGCCGACCGGCAGGTAGCTGCGATAGACCGGGAAGCAGGCGAGGAGCTCGGCGATGGCATCAGCGCTGGAGCCCGGGATGAGGCGGGCAATCCGCAGCACCTCGGACCGCAGGATGCCGTCAGTGATCGCCCGCTTGCCATCGTGCACGAGGTCTGGCCAGGAGATCCGGCGGCTGTGGAGTTCTTTCTCCAGCGAGTCGAGGGGCTGTTGCCCCCGGGAGTCGACCAGCACGCGATCGACATCGGCGAGCGCGTCATACCCGGTCGTCCCGGCGACCGGCCAGTGCGGCGGCAGCGGTTCCCTCCCCTCGAGGATCTTCTCGACAGCCAGGTAGGTGTCGCCCACTTCTCGCCGCAGAGTGCTGAGGTAGCCGCCGGGGTCGGCGAGGCCGTCCGGATGGTCGATGCGCAGACCGTGCGCCAGCCCCTCCCGCACCCAGCGCAGGACCTCCCGATGGGATTCGTCGAACACCCACGGCACCTCGACCCGAATCGCGGCCAACGTGTTCACCGCGAAGAAGCGGCGGTAGTTGAGCTCGGTGTCCGCGCGCCGCCAGTGCACCAGCTCGTAGTGCTGGCGGCTGTGCACCTCGGTCGCATCCCCGTCGGCTGTGCCGGGTGCCAGCGGGAAACGGTACTGGTGGTAGTGCAGTTCGTCTCCGGCCAGTTGGAGTGCCGCCAGCCCGTCATCGCCGAGCGCCGGGAGCCGCAACTTGCCTCCGCCTGCCTCCCAGTCCACGTCGAACGCCTCCGCATAACGCGAAGCCCTCCCGTGGGTGAGGAGGTCCCACCACCAGGAGTTCGCGCTCGGCGACGCCACCCCCATGTGATTTGGCACGATGTCGACCAGCACTCCGCGGCCGGCCGCCGTGGCGGCCGCGGCGAACCGGTTCAGTGCGCCTGGGCCGCCCCTGGCCGGGTCCACCGTCGAAAAGTCGACGACGTCGTAGCCGTGGTCGGAACCTTCTGCCGCGCTCAGCAGGGGTGAGAGATAGAGCCAGTCGGCGCCCAGTGCCGTGACGTAGTCGACGACGGATGCCGCAGCATCCAGGTCGAAGGAGGCCCGGACCTGCAGTCGGTAGGTGGAACGGGGAAGGGTCACAGGAAGCCTCCGGCCAGGAACCCGGCAACCGACTGGTCGCCCGTCGGCTGCTCTGCGAAGGCACGGAGCACGACGACCGACATGCCGGCGACGGTGAGCGTGGAGTCGGCCGATCGCGGAACAGCGTCCGGGGCGACCCCGGCGGTGTCGACGACGATCTCCCAGCGCGGCGAAAACTCCTCGGCGGGTAACCGGCAGTCCACGGCGTCAGGGTCGGCGTTGAAGTAGATCAGGAAGTTCACGTCGATGATGGGCTGGCCGCGGGCGTCCCGCTCCCGGATCCCCTGCCCGTTGAAGAACATGCCGACGGTGCGGGCCAGTTGTTCGGCCCAGTCTTCCGGCTGCATGGCCTCACCGTCCTCGGTCAGCCAGACCAGATCGGGAAGCGGTTCTCCCTCACTCCGGCGCGCCGGGCGGCCGTCGAAGAACCGACTGCGCCGGAACAGCGGATGCTCACGCCGCAGCCGGGACACTGCGGCGGTGAATTCGACAAGCGCCAAGTCCGCCTCGTCCCAATGCACCCAGGTCAGTTCCGAATCCTGCGCGTACCCGTTGTTGTTGCCCTGCTGGCTCCGGCCAAGCTCGTCGCCGTGCAGCAGCATCGGCACCCCCTGCGAGACCATCAAGGTGGCCAGGAAGTTGCGTTGCTGGCGTGCCCGCAACCGACGCACTTCGGGGTCATCGGTCGCACCCTCGACCCCGCAGTTCCACGACCGGTTGTGCGACTCCCCGTCCTTGTTGTCCTCTCCGTTGGCCTCGTTGTGCTTCTCGTTGTATGAGACCAGATCGGCGAGGGTGAACCCGTCGTGGGCGGTGACGAAGTTGATGGAGGCCACCGGCCGCCGGCCGGAATGCTCATACAGGTCGGCCGAGCCGGTCAACCGCGCGGCGAACTCGCCCAGTGTGGCCGGCTCGCCCCGCCAGAAGTCCCGCACGGTGTCGCGGTACTGGCCGTTCCACTCCGTCCACTGCGGCGGGAAGTTGCCCACCTGATAGCCGCCCGGTCCGATATCCCAGGGTTCGGCGATGAGTTTCACCTGCGAGACGATCGGATCCTGCTGCACCAGCTCGAAGAACGACGACAGCCGGTCGACGTCGTAGAACTCACGGGCCAGCGCCGCGGCCAGGTCGAAGCGGAAGCCGTCGACATGCATCTCGGTCACCCAGTACCGCAGCGAGTCCATGATCAGCTGCAGCGAATGGGGCTGGCGCACGTTCAGGCTGTTTCCGGTGCCCGTGTAGTCGGTGTAGTACCGCTGGTCCTCTTCCAGCCGGTAATAGGTACGGTTGTCGATGCCGCGGAAGCTGAGCGTCGGACCGAGGTGGTTCCCCTCAGCCGTGTGGTTGTAGACCACGTCGAGGATCACCTCGATCCCGGCGGTGTGGAGGTCGCGCACCATGCCCTTGAACTCCTGCACCTGGCCACCGGCATCCGCGTTCCTCGCATAGCCGGCGTGTGGCGCGAGATACCCGATGGTGTTGTAGCCCCAGTAGTTGCTCAGGCCCTTCTCCTGCAGGGTGGAGTCGTTGATGAACTGGTGCACCGGCATCAGTTCTACGGCCGTCACGCCGAGTTTCTGCAGGTGTTCGACGACAGCCTGATGCGCGACGGCGGCGTAACTGCCGCGCAGCTGCTCGGGCACAGCGGGGTGCAGCCCGGTCAACCCCTTCACATGGGCCTCGTAGATGAGCGATTCGCTGTACGGCGTCCGGGGCTGCCGGTCCCCGCCCCAGTCGAAGAACGGGTTGGTGACGACGCTCAGCATGGTGTGCGGGGCGGAGTCCTCGTCGTTGCGGGAGTCCGGTTCGCCGAAGTTGTAGGAGAACAGCGGCTGGCCCCAGTCGATGTCGCCGCTGGTCGCCTTCGCGTAGGGGTCGATCAGCAGCTTGTTGGGGTTGAAGCGCAAACCCTGTTTCGGATTCCACTCGCCGTGCATCCGATAGCCATAGTGCTGGCCGGGCTGCACCTCTGGCAGGTAACAGTGCCAGATGAAGGCGTCCACCTCGGTCAGCTCGACCCTGGTCTCGGCGCGGGCCTCATCGAAAAGGCACAATTGCACCCGGTCCGCCGTTTCGCTGAAGATCGCAAAATTCGTGCCGCTGCCGTCATAGGTCGCGCCCAGCGGGTAGGCGGAACCGGGCCAGGAGTCCATACCTTCACGGTAGACAGGTCGGATGTTCGGCGCCTCCCCCTTTGGGCACATTCTCGGCTGTCAGTGCCTGGCCAGCGTGGCCCGCCTCGATCTGGGCGAAAAGCATGTCGGTCGCCGCGCGTGCCACGTTCGCTCCGGGCGCGGATCTGCCCAGGCCGCGGCCGGTCGACGAAATCAGTGGTCGACGAAATTAGTGGTCGACAATGACGGTTCACGGTAGCGTACATAGCTCCAGAGGAAGGCGGGGCAATGACCGATTCGACCATGGATCTGCTCATCGAGCGGGTGTTCGACGCTCCGCCCGAACCTGTCTACCGAGCCTTCACTGGCGAGGACCAACTGGCCTCCTGGATCGCTCCAGCCGGATTCTCGGTGCCGAAGGACAGCGTCGACCTCGACGTCAGCGTTGGCGGGCACCAGCGGTACATCCTGGTCGGTGACGACCGGTCGACCACTTCTGTGGATATGACGTACACGGCAGTGCTCGAGAACGAGTTGCTTGCTGGGGAAGAACGGGTGGCGGCGGCTCCGGGCGGCCACGGCGAGTTCATGCGTACGTTACGACTCGAGTTCCAGGATGCGGGCGAGCAGACGAGACTGGTCCTGCGCCAGGGCCCATTCACCCGCGAGGCGGGAAACGAGGCACACGCCAACTGGGAGAACGCGTTCGCGAAGCTTGACACGCTGCTTTCCGAATAGTCCGGTGCCGGGTGGAGCACTATCGAGCCCGGTGGGTTGTGCGCTCGCGGGTTGAGCGTCGGTGCCCTGAACCTGGGCCTACGCGGCCGGTTTCGAACGGTGCTTCAGCATCGGTCGGCCGTGCGTCAGCATCAGTCGACCGTGCGTCAGCATCAGTCGACCGTGCGTCAGCATCAGTCGACCGTGCGTCAGCA
>JBBDSS010000013.1:112707-112981 GCA_040904805.1 Homoserinimonas sp.
TCGGTTGGCCGTGCAGTGGGTGCGAGGGGTCGAAACCTGCTGAGCTTGTCGAGGTGGCACGCTGATACCCGCCGGTGGGCAGAGCTCTACCCGGTGACACGATGCTGCTTTCGTTGCTGTTGTTCTCGCTCAAGATCCCGTAGGGCGGCGGATTTGTGGGGCATGGGCCTGGGTGTGCGGTCGGGGCCTGTGCTGATGGGGTCGATGCTGGTGGGGTCGGTGCTGGTGGGTGGGTGGAGCCGGTAGCTGCCGCCGGTGCGGGTGATTTTCCAGT
>JBBDSS010000014.1:0-166259 GCA_040904805.1 Homoserinimonas sp.
ACATAACCCAATTCTCCCACATTCGTACCTGTATTCGAAGGAATGTGAAGAAATCACATCCACAGATCTGACCGGAACACCAGGCCAACAGCAGGCTGTGAAGGACAAGAGGAGAAGAGGGCGAATGGCAGGAGAAGGGTCCCGACAGGCTCGACCAGCGGGGTGGGCCGGGAGATTCAGTCGGGGCCGGCCAGCGCTTCCACACGCGCGCGATGCGCCGCCAACATGTGGCGGAACGCGGCCGTAGCGCGGTCGATGTCCTGGTTGATCACCAGGTCGTACTGGATGCCGAAGATCGAGTCGACTGTCAGTCGTGATTCCAGTTCGGCATCCGCCTTGCTCAGGCCGATGGCTTGCAACGCATCGAGGCCGATCTTCTGCCAGTGGGCGTAGAGCTCCCTGGTGAAGGTGTGGCTGGTCGGGTCCTGCGCCTCCATCATGGACGCCTCGAACTCCAGTCGCAGCAGATTCTGGTTACGCGGCTGCACCGACCACTCCCAGGACCGGTCCAGCCCGTCGAAGTAGGCGTCGATCGTGCCTGGGTTCTCGCTCAGGTTCTTCTGGATGTCCTGCTCTCTGGCCGAGATCGCCCAGACGATGTCGCTCAGCAGCTGGGCACGCGATCCGAAGTGGTAGACGAGCGTGAACGTGCTGACGTCGAGGGCCTTCGCCAGCCTGCGGAACGAGAGTGTCGCCAGCGGCTTGTCGAGCAGGTACTCCAGAATCTGGGCAAGCAGCAACGGCTTGCGCGATGCGTCAGCTTCTCTGGCCACGCGGCTTAACATAACAGTCGTTCGCCCTGTTAGCGTGACTTTTGATCGTTAAAGGCGGATGCCCTCCCGCCGGTCCTGAGTGTACTGCCGGACTAGAGCGCGCCACCTGCCGCTGACGGGGCATCCGTGTCGACGCCGTTGTTTCCGACCTTCTCCCGCACCAGGTAGTTCTCGACGTCGAACAGGTTTCCCGCGCGCTCGATGATGGTGAGCAGAGTTGACATGGATGCGACCTCTTCAACCTGCTCCTTCAGGAACCACAGCATGAACCGTTCGCCGAGCGCGTCGTTCTCGGAACGGGCTGCCGCGAACAGGGCTTCGATCTGCTGGGTCACGCGCTTCTCCTGCTCGAGGGCGAGCGCGATCGGTTCACGCTCTGACGCGAAGTCGTTGCGCACATCCGGAATTCCGGGAATGGCGATGCCCATGTCGCGATCGAGGCGGTACTGAACCAGCATCATGGCGTGGTTACGCTCTTCGATCGCTTGCTGGTAGAAGTGTTTCGCCAGCTGCGGCAGGTCGCGGTTGTCGTACCAGACGGCAATGGCGATGTACTGCTGGGATGCCTCGAACTCGTTCCCGATCTGGTCAGCGAGCAGTTGGTCGAATGTGGAATTCGTCATGGATAGAACGGTACCTGCTCACGGATCAGCCTGCACCCGAAAGCGTGTCTGGTCGGGCGGAAACGGAGCAGAATTTCCATAACGGTCGTTTGCGCTAACGATCGTTATCACGTAATGTGAGATCGCGCCGCACTGCTCTCGTCGACCCTGCCCGAGCCGAACAGGCCGCACAAAGTCTGCGAAAAGGCCAACGTCGCCCTTTCCGTCACGCATGGCCGGTTGATCGGGTAAATCGCCGGCCAGCGCTCGGCGCCATACGTTTGATGTGGAATTTCCATCAAAACGACGCCCGAGCTGGGTGCCCCCTCCATTCGGGTTGGAGGGGGCACCATCCCTCGTCTCAGCGCGAAACCGACTCCTCGGCGTCCCGAATCTCTTCCTGCAGTCCGCGGAGCGTCGTTCGCAGCGCCCGCTCGGCATCGAGTCCCTGAGCCCGGGCGGATGCGACAATGGCCAGCAGCAGTCCCCCGAGTTCGCTTTCGTCCGCCACCGGAACGGCAGCTGGAGCATCCGCCTCCAGCACACCGAGCTTCTCCGCCCGGCCGAGCACCTTATCGGCGAGGGCCAGCGCCGGCATCCCTTGCGGAATGCCGTCGAGCACGCTGGTGCGGCCGGGCTTCTCAGTGGCCTTGAGGCCGTCCCAGGCGGCCGTGACATCCGCCGCCGACCGGATGTTCAGCTCGGCCTGCGCGGACTCGTCACCGAAGACGTGCGGATGCCTGCCGATCATCTTTCGCGTCATGTGGGCCGCGACGTCCTCAAGGGTGAACTCCTCGCCCGGGGCACTCGCGGCAATGTCGGAGTGGAAGATCACCTGGTAGAGCACGTCGCCGAGCTCCTCGATCATTTCGTCACGGTTGCCGCTCTCGATCGCGTCGATCAGCTCGTACGTCTCCTCGACCAGGTATTTCACCAGCGACTCGTGGGTCTGCTCCTGGTCCCACGCGCATCCGCCCGGCGCCCTCAGCTGCTCAAGCACTGCGATCAGTTCGTCGAGTTTGGGGTGCGGGGCATCGGTCATCGCTCCATCATTCCATCCGCCGTGACCGCCCTGGCCCGACTCGACTGAAAGAATGGAGCGTGCTCTCCCCCAGTTTCTCCGCCACCCCCGCGATCGCCGCTGCGGTACTCGTGGTGCTGCTGGTCTGGCTCATGGTCCGCGCCATCAGAAAGGACCGGCGTGAGTACAGTCGCTTCAAGCGGTACCGCACGACGGCCAGGCGCCAGCGGCTCTACCGGAAGTGGGTGCTCGAGTCGTTCCTGGTGTTCGGCGGGAGCGCACTGGTGGTCACCGTGCTTGTCTGGCAGCACATCCCGCTCTTCTTCGCGGAATTCTACGCACTGCCGAGCATCGCCCGGCTCGGCCATCTCGTCGCAGACACTGGCGGCCTCATCCCCGGGATTGCAGTTGGTGCGACCGTCACGCTGATCGTCGGCAGCGTGGTCGGCATCTACCTGGCCAGGCACAGCGAAGAGGTGCCGGCGATCGGCGACATCGCCGCGCTGCTGCCTCGCAATCGAGCGGAGCTTCGCTATGGTGCCCTGCTGTCGGTGAACGCTGGAGTGGTCGAAGAGCTGCTGTTCCGACTGGCCTTCCCGGTGCTGATCTTCGCCGTCACCGGCAGCGCCGCGGTCGCCGTCGCGGCCAGCATCGCGCTGTTCGGGTTGTTGCACATGTACCAGGGTGTCTGGGGAGTTATTGGTTCCCTGGTGATCGGAACGCTGCTGATGGCGGCCTTCCTGGCGACCGGCAGCATCCTGGTCGCCGTCGTACTCCATGCGCTCATCGACCTGCGATCACTCGTACTGATCCCGGTAGTGGTCTACCGGGTGCACCGGGTCACAGGTGGAGCGCATCGAACGACAGCACCGGCAGCGCGATAACGATCGCGACGATCGAGAGCGCACGACCGGGGCGGATGAGCCCCCACGCTCCCAGCAGCACCGCAATGCTGCCGAGGATGAGCCCTCCCCAGCCGAGCAGGAGCTCGCCGGTGGGCTCCTGGCGCGGCCCGAAGGCCATGCCTGAGCCGACTGCTTGTACGAGGATGGCCGCACCAATGAATACGACGGCGATGAAACCGTAGGCGTTGGGGCGGTTCTGGGACTGGTGGTTTTCGATGATTTCGGGCATCGTCGTTCAGTAAATACCCAGCCAACGCTCGGCCGCAACCCCCAATTTGTCCCCCATAAGGCGGACCTACTCCACCGGAGCCGGAACCGTTTCGAAGATGGACGACAACAACTCGCCAGTCCAGGTGATGAGAGCCCCGTCGTCCAGCCGCTCCCCGTGCCGGGCAGGCAGCGGCACGAGCACCGACTTGGTCTGAGCCAGGTAGCGTGCCCCGGCGAACATCCGCTTCAGCCGCACCTGTCGTGAGTCGGGAAGCTCGACGCCGACGACACGCAGCTTCGGCCCGACCGCGATGACCTCGCTCAGCCCGAGCTTCTGTGCGGACAGGCGAAGTCGGGACACGGCCAGCAGGTTGCGCACCTGTTCGGGAGGTTCGCCATAGCGATCGGTGAGCTCCTCGAGAACCTGGTCGAGCGCATCCGCTGCCGCCGCCGGCGACGATGCTGTCGACAGCTTCTGGTACGCCTCAAGACGAAGCCTCTCGCTGTCGACGTACTCCTCGGGGATCCGCGCATCGACCGGCAGTTCCAGCCTCAGCTCGGTCTGGCCTTCGGCGACCTCACCGCGGAACGTGCTGACCGCCTCTCCGATCATCCGCAGGTAGAGGTCGAAGCCGACGCCGGCGATGTGACCGGACTGCTCGCCCCCCAGCAGATTGCCCGCACCGCGGATCTCGAGGTCCTTGAGAGCCACCTGCATACCGGCGCCGAGCTCATTGTTCGCCGCGATGGTCGCCAACCGGTCGTGGGCGACCTCGCCGAGCGGCTTGTCGCCGTCGTAGAGGAAGTAGGCGTACGCCCGCTCCCGACCTCGACCGACGCGACCACGCAGCTGGTGCAGCTGGGAGAGCCCGTACTTGTCGGCGCGGTCGATGATCAGGGTGTTCGCGTTGGTGACGTCCAGCCCGGTCTCGATGATGGTGGTGCTGACCAGCACATCGAACTTGCGCTCCCAGAAGTCGACCATGACCTGCTCGAGCAGGCTCTCCGGCAGCTTCCCGTGCGCCACCGCGATTCGCGCCTCCGGCACCAGTTCGGCCAGCTGGGAGGCCACCCGGTTGATGCTCGAGACCCGGTTGTGAACGAAGAATACCTGGCCCTCGCGCAGCAGCTCCCGCCGGATCGCAGCGCCCACCTGCTTGTCGTTATACGGCCCGACGAAGGTGAGGATCGGGTGCCGGTCCTCCGGCGGCGTCGCCAGTGTCGACATCTCGCGGATGCCGGTGACCGCCATCTCGAGGGTGCGCGGGATGGGCGTCGCGCTCATCGCCAGGATGTCCACGTTCGTCTTCAGCTTCTTGAGGGCGTCCTTGTGCTCGACTCCGAACCGCTGCTCCTCGTCGATGATCACCAGGCCGAGGTCCTTGATGACGATGTTCTTCGACAGCAGGCGGTGGGTTCCGATGACAACGTCGACGGTGCCATCCGCCAGGCCGGCGATGACCTCTGTGGACTCCTTCTCGGTGTTGAACCGGCTGAGGCCGCGCAGGTGCACCGGGAATCCGGCGAAGCGCTCGGCGAAGGTTTCCAGGTGCTGCCTGACCAGCAAAGTGGTTGGGACCAGCATGACAACCTGTTTGCCATCCTGGACGGCCTTGAACGCCGCACGGATGGCCACCTCGGTCTTGCCGTACCCGACATCGCCCGAAATGAGCCGGTCCATCGGGATCGGCCTCTCCATATCGGCCTTCACCTCGTCGATGGTGGTCAGCTGGTCGTGGGTCTCGGCGAACGGGAAGGCTTCTTCCAGTTCGCGCTGCCACGGGGTGTCCGGCCCGAAGGAGTGGCCCTTGCTGGCCATCCGCGCGGAATACAGCTTGACCAGCTCGACGGCGATGTCGCGCACCGCCTTGCGCGCGCGGCCCTTCGCCGCCGCCCAGTCGCTGCCGCCCATCTTGCTGAGCGCCGGGGCCTCGCCACCCACGTACCGTGAGATGAGGTCGAGCTGGTCGGTGGGAACGTACAGCTTGTCGCCTGGGTACCCGCGCTTCGAGGGCGCGTACTCGATCAGCAGGTACTCCCGGTCGTTCTTGACCGGGTTTCGCCCGCCTGAGCTCACCTCGCGGTGCACCAGCTCGACGAACTTTCCGATGCCGTGCGTCTGGTGCACGATGAAGTCGCCGGTCTTCAGCTGCAGCGGGTCGACGACGTTACGTCTTCTGGCTGCCAGTTTCTTCACCTGGCGGGCGTCGTGACCGACGGCCCGGCCGTAGAACTCCGACTCGCTGAGCAGCGCGAGCTTCAGCTCGGCAGATTCGAAGCCAGACTCAACGGATGCCTGCAGCAGGTAGGCAACGCCCGGATCAGCCTGGGCCGGGAATCCATCGACGCTGCGGGCGGCCAGGCCTCGATCGCTGAGGGCTTCGGCCGCGCGGTCGACCAGGCCGGTTCCTTGCGCGGTGACGGCGACCGTCCACCCGTCGGCGAGCCTGCCTGCGACATAGTCGATGGCGCCCTCCGCCTGCCCGGTGAAGCTCGGCACAGAAGTGGCGGCAATCCGGATGTAGTCGTCCCCTTCCGCACCGGAGTCGAAGGCACTCAGGGTCCACCAGGCGCGGTCGCCGGATGCCTCGCGCAACGTGCTCAGGGAGAGGAAGTCACCCGCATCCAGGTCGATGGGCGCTTCGGCACCGGCGGTCGCAGCGTTCCAGGCCGCGCCGAGGAACTCCCGGTTGGTCTCCACCAGGCTGAGCGCCCTGGTCGCCACCCGCTCCGGCGCGACCACGGCGATCGCTGCATCCGCCGGCAGGTAATGGGTGATCGGCACCAGTCGATCGACCAGTGCAGGGGCGAGCGACTCCATACCGTCGACCGGGATGCCCTCCGCCACTTTCGCCAGCATCTGGGCCAGGCTGGGGAACTCGTGCTGCATCTCGCGGGCGCGCTGGCGCACCTGCGGGCTGAGCAGGAGTTCGCGGCAGGCGGGCAACTCGAGCTGGGTCAGGTCGTCGCCGATGCTCCGCTGGTCGGCGACCGAGAAGAACCGCATGGTCTCCACTTCGTCACCGAAGAAGTCCACCCGTACTGGGTGCTCGGCGATGGGCGAGAACACATCGAGGATGCCACCGCGCACCGCGAATTCCCCCCGGCGGGTGACCATGTCGACCCGGCTGTATGCGAGGTCGACCAGCTGGCTGGACAGCTCGGCCAGGTTGTAGCCGCGCCCACCGGCGGTCAGGCTGATCGGCTCCAGCGACGTGAGGTTGTCTGCCAGAGGCTGCAGGGCCGCGCGAACGCTGGCCACCACGATCACCGGATGCTGCGGGCCGGTCGCCTCACGGTCGGACCAGGCCTGCAGGCGGCGCAGCGCGTCGATCCGCGTGCCGACGGTCTCGGTGCTCGGGCTCAGGCGCTCGTGCGGGAGGGTCTCCCAGGCCGGGAACTCGATGATCTCGGCTGTCGGGGCAACACAGGCCAGCGCATCGCGGAGCGCCTCGGACTCACGCCCGGTCGCGACGATCGCGAGGAGGGCCTTCGACGTCGAGCGGCGGTCCAGCAGACCGGCCAGCAGTGGCGCCCGCAAGCCGTCGACGAGCGAGAAATCGGCATCGCGGGTGGAGTAGGAAAGCGCATCCTCGAACGTTTGGGCGCGCGAAAGGGCAGCGATTAAACCGTCGAGTATCACCGGGTAAGTCTACGGGTCTACCTGGGTGAGGCATCCGGACTCGAACGAGCACCGTACCGACGCGGCCTCGACAGGACCGTCTCGAAGATCTCGGCCATCCGGCTCATCGACGTCTCCGGCGCGTGCCGCCGGGAGGACTCATGTGCCGCCGGCGAGAGCACCGCGAGGCGCTCCGGGTGTCCGAGGATCGAGCCGACGGCATCCGCCAGCGCGCGTATATCGCCGTTCGCAACCAGGATGCCGTTCTCGCCGTCGACCAGCATCTCTGAGGGCCCGTAATTGATGTCGTACGATACGACAGGGCACCCGCGCGCCAGCGCTTCGAGCACCACCAGCCCCTGCCCCTCGTAGGTGCTGGTGAGGATGAGCGCGGCAGCCTGGTTGAGGGATTCGACGGCATCCGGTCGGTGTCCGCGGAACTCGACGGCATCGGCCAGGCCGCTCGCGGCCACCAGCCCGCGCAGGCGCCCCTCGTCCGGACCGTCACCGTAGAGGACGAGCCGCGCGGCGGGGGTGTCGCGGACGACGATCGCCAACGCCGCGATCGCCTGGTCGAGGCGCTTGAGCGCGGCAAGCCTGCCGATCATGACGACCAGATTCGGGTCGCGTCCCTCAGGGTCTGGCAGTGCCTCCACGTCGACGGCGTGGGGGACGACCCAGAAATTGTCGTGGGCGCCGAAGCGCTTCTCCACTGCCCGGCGCTGCGCGTCGGTCAGCCAGATGACGGCGTCGAAACGGTCGATCTCATCGAGCCAGCTCGCCCACAGTCCGTCGACCGGTGAGTCCCACTGGTAGGGCGCGGAGGTGTGGGCGCTGTGCACCGTGTGCACCAACCGCACGTCGTCGCCCGGAAGGTCCGCCAGCAACTCACCCACCTGCCGCGACTCGCAGACGACCACGCTCGCCAGGCCAGGGGTGCTGGTGTCGATCACGTGCTGCATCCAGGCCAGGTAGAGGGCGCTGAAGCCCTCCAGCGAGCCGAGCGGACTTCCGTCCTCGCCGAAGACGGTGATGAGGATCGGAGCTCGATGCCAGTCGGCTCTGCCGGTCACGTATGGCACCCGCAACACGGGGCGCCCCTCGAGGTCGAGGAAATCGGTGTGTGCGATCGTCCCCGTCTCGGCATCCATGGCGATGATTCGCCATGGTCTCCCCTGCGCATCCAGGTCGGCTTCCCCGGCCAGTCTTGCCGTTGGAAGTGGTGACGGCTTCCCGGCCACGGCACGCTCGCGCAGGAAGGCCGGGTTCTTCCGGGCGTCCTGAAGCAGGTTCCGCACCACGGTCTGCCCGCTCATCAGTCCGGCAGCCGAGAACTCCTCCACCACCCGGTCGTAGTCTGGCCAGAAGTCGAAGGTCAGCAGCACCGGGTTCACCCCGGCGTGCTCGGCGAACTGCTGCGCCCGACGCAGGGCGGAGACGGTGTAGCCGCCATCCAGCCCCGGCCGGAGGCGGCTGCTCGCGATGAAGTAGTTGGCCTCGGGGAACCGGATGCCCATCAGCGTCCTGCGTAGCCGTTCGGGTTCGACGACTGCCAGCTCCAGGAGTCGACGCAGGCATCCTCGATCGCGCGCGTCGCTTTCCACCCGAGTTCCTGCTCGGCGAGTGCCACGTCCGCATAAGTCGCTGCCGCGTCACCGGGCCGACGGTCGACCACCACGGCGGGGATCTCCCGGCCGGAGGCGCGGCGGAACGCCTCGACGAGTTCCAGCACTGACGTGCCGGCTCCGGTGCCCAGGTTGAACACCCGGACTCCTGGCTGCGAGCGCTCCAGCGCCCGCACATGACCGGCGGCCAGGTCCATCACGTGGATGTAGTCACGCACGCCGGTGCCGTCCGGCGTCGGATAGTCGGCACCGAAAATGCTGACCTTCTCCAGTCGACCGACGGCCACCTGCAGCACGTAGGGGGCCAGGTTGTTCGGAATCTGCGCCGGGTCCTCGCCCATCCGCCCGCTGGGGTGTGCGCCCACCGGGTTGAAGTAGCGCAGGGTGGTGACCTCCAGCTGAGGGTCGGCCACGCTCAGATCCCTCAGGATTTGCTCGACCATGTGCTTGGTCTGCCCATAGGGGTTGCTGATGCCGACCCCGGTCTGGCTGGACTCCTTCAGCGGCAGCTCGGTGCTCGATCCGTAGACGGTGGCTGAGGAACTGAAGACGATCCTCTTGACGCCGAACTCGTTCATCACGGCCAGGAGCGCCAGCGTCGACTCGATGTTGTTTCGGTAGTAGTTGAGCGGCTTGGCAACCGACTCCCCCACTGCCTTCAACCCGGCCAGGTGGATGCAGGCGTCGATCGGCCGCGAGCGGAACAACTCGCGCAGCGCCTCCTCATCGCGCAGGTCAACCTGGTGAAGCTCGACCTGCTCTCCGGTGAGTTCCTGCACTCGGGTGATCACTTCGCTACTGGCATTCACCAGGTTGTCGACGATGACCGGGGTGTGCCCTGCCGCAACCAGTTCGACTGCCGTGTGGCTGCCGATGAAGCCGGCGCCTCCGGTGAGCAGTACCCGCATCAGGTGAAGTCCGGATCCGGGGCGGAGTCGTAGACGAAGTCGGCCTTCGACCGGCGTCCGTTGTTCAGCACACCATTACTCTCTTCGAGGTAACAGGCGCCGCAGAGAGACTCGTAGGCGACATCCCCATTCGCGTTGCTCGAGGCGTCGATCGCCACCTGGTCACCGTCGAAGATGAACCGGCCGCCGACTCTGCGGGCGTTGAAGACGGCCTTGCGGCCACACCGGCAGATCGTCTTGAGCTCCTCCAGCGAGTGCGCCACCTCGAGCAGTCGGCGGCTTCCGGGAAACGCGACGGTCTGGAAATCGGTGCGGATGCCGTACGCCAGAACCGGAACGCGCTCCTGGATGGCGATCCGCAGCAAGTCGTCGACCTGGCTCTCGGTCAAGAACTGGGCTTCATCCACCAGCAGGCAACTGACGTCCTTGCCGGTGCGCTGCTTCACCTTCGCCCGCTGGGATTCGAACGCGAAGTAGATGTCTTCATCAGGTGCAACCGTGAAGTCGACCGGGCGCCGAACCCCCAACCGGGACACGATGTCGGTGTCGCCCTTGGAGTCCACCTGTGGCTTGACCAGGAGAACTTCCTGCCCGCGCTCCTCATAGTTGTACGCGGCCTGGAGCATTGCCGTGCTCTTTCCGCTGTTCATCGCCCCGTATCGAAAATAAAGCTTGGCCACTACTGAAGGTATCCGTCCTCGGCAGCACGACGAATGAGCTCCGCCTTCTTGCTCGCCGGTCGATTCGCCTTGGCGTACTTCTCACGCACCCGGCGAAGATAGGTTTTCGCTGTTTCGTACTGAACGTTCATCTGGCTGGCGACTTCAGTGGTGCTGTGGCCGGACACGTACAGCTTGAACGCCTCCACCTCGCCGTTGCTCAGCTTGGGCCGCGAGTGATTGGTGGCGCCGACCGGCAGGGGGCGCCAATCCTTCTGCAGGTGTCCGCTGCGTTCGACTCCCATGACACTGCGGGCGGTGTCCATCACCTCGTTCATCGGCAGCGATTTGGAGAGGAACGCTGCAGCGCCGGCATCCAGCGCCCGTTCCCGCGCCTCGCGGGTATCCAGGCTGGTCAGCACGATCACCTTGGCTCCGGCAGCGCGACAAGTGCGCACCCTGGCCTCGATGGACACCGGCTCCTTCAACTGGAAGTCGATGAAGACGAGATCGGTTGGGAACTGGTCGCTGTGCACCAGCTGCAGCCAGGTATGGGCACTGAGTACCAGGTCGAAATCGGACGCGTTCGCGTTGATCCAGCTGCTCAGGCTGTCAAGCAGCACCTCGTGGTCGTCGAGCAGGGCGAGCCTCACCCTCCTGCCGAGGGCATCATGGCCCACTGACTGCAGGGCGCGACCCTCGACTTCTGGGCTCACCCCGGTCTCGTTAGCGCTGCTCATAGCAAAAGCTTAGTGTGAGCACTCCATGCAGGTACTCGAGACGCAGGTCGGTGAACATGACCCGAAGCACCGCGAAGTACGGAGCGAAGCGAGATCTGACAGCGAAGTCGGCGATTTCCAGTTCGGAGACCATGACCGCCCGGAACACCCCGCCGTCCCGGAACAATTCGATCTTCGCGAATTCGCCCTTCTGCTTCGACCCGTCGTGCAGGGCGACGATGAACGCCCGCAAGGCCGTGCGCTGGTCATACGACATGTGATTGGCGACGTGATCGTCATCCCGAATCAACGGTTCGGCATCCGCATCCGGCTCGCTGGTCTGGTCCATCGCCGTGAGCTGGTCAACGGCATGTTCCAGCCAGCTGCGATCCACTTCGGCGACCATGACCTTCCTGACTGACGCCGCAATATCCCGCGCCCGCTCACGGTCACGGTTGGAGACGGCAGGCTTCTCGATTATCTCCAGGAAGAACGGGAGAACTTCCCGATTCAGGATCGTCACTCGGTCCTGCTGCACGGACCGCGCGATTCCGTCCTCGTCATCCTTGGACACCACACGGCCCGGTCGCATCACCTTGCGCCGCCACCGCTCGAGTCCGTGCACGACGGCCGTGGAGTGCGCGGCCGTCGCGTATGCGAGCGCCAGAATTGGCATGACCGATGCTGCCACGATCGCGAGCACTGGGGTGCTGGCAGGAGACGAGCCGGCATGCACGACGGTCAGGAACCCGTAGAAGACGGCCACGATGCTCCCGGCCGCGGCGATCTCCCGCGGCGGGCGGTAAGGCCCGGTCGACAGGATCAGGAGGCCGAGCGCGATCGGGCCCCAGCCGCTGATCGCCATGCGGGGCTCCCCCCACTCAGAGGCCAGTTCCAAGCCGCTCGCCACCAATGCGGTGAGCAGGATGCTGGTCATCGCCCGACGCGTGAACGGCGCGCGAATCGGGTTGGAGGCGAACACGAGGTACACGCAGCTCACGCCGAGCAGCAGCAGCCCGACGACCGCCAGCGGCGGGTTGGCAATCTGGTCGAAGCTGGCCGCGACCAGCACCGCGGCAACGCCGAACGCACTCATCGTGAACAGGATCGTCGTCAGGTTGTTGCCAAAGGTGCCGATCGGGTCGAGCTGCTGGCGGCTCCGCTCATGAATGGTCATCCGCGCTCCTCGACAGGCCCGATGTCCGCCCCGGCGTCGGCGGCAGCATCGACCACCAGGGCTGAGAGCGACAGGGTGTCGTCGGCGCTACCCGCGTTCGTGGCGTCGGCACCCGGGGTCGCCGGAACGCGGAT
Source organism: Homoserinimonas sp. (assembly GCA_040904805.1). Taxonomy (GTDB): domain Bacteria; phylum Actinomycetota; class Actinomycetes; order Actinomycetales; family Microbacteriaceae; genus RYN-87. The sequence goes on from JBBDSS010000014.1 coordinate 12,356, forward strand.
GAGCACCGAGGTTCCATTGCCCGGCGTCGACCACACCTGCACGGTTCCGCCCGCAGCCTCGATGCGACGACGAACTGATGCCCTCAGCCCCAGCCGGTCGGAGCCGACGGCGGTGACTTCGAACCCTCGCCCCTCGTCAACGATCATGACGGAAACCTCGGTGTCCGAGCCGTACACCGCCACTTCGGCTTCCATGGTCCCGGAGTGCTTGATCACGTTGGCCAGGCACTGCTTGGCCGCGAGCCCGAGCGCGGTGGACCTGACGCGATCAAGCCTCAATACCGCGCTGATGTCACCGGTGCCGTTCACGACGAGGCCCTGGAGCTTCACCTCCTGAACCGCGAGGTACAGTGGCGCTTTCCGCCAATCACCGGCAGCAACTGACGGCTGCTCGATATCGCGAAGCCACTCTTCGCCGATGAGGATCTCCAGGTCCCTCCTGATTTGAGCTGCCAGTTCAGGCTTGAGCTCGGTCTCGGGCGTATTCGCTATCGCCGCCAGATGGCTGAGCACGGTGTCGTGCAAGAGCGCTGCCGCCTTGAGCTCCATTCCCGACCTCAGCGCCGCCATCCGTTCGTCGCGTGCCGCCCGGTGCAGCTGGGGTTGGGCGCTGCGGGCGCGGAAACGCGAGAACACCGCCAGCACGATGGCGACGATCGCGATCGCCGCCGCCGCCAGGGTGTAGGAGTCCGTGGTGGCGCTCATCCCGGTGCCCACCGCCGCGAGAAACGCCAGCACCTCGGCGGTTGCGTAGCCGACGACGATCCAGGAAACGGCGGACCAGGCGCTCACGCCGGCGCCGGCCACCATGACGAGCGCCACCTTGGGAAGCGCCAGCCAGACTACATCTGACGCCGTGACGTCAGGCAGCTGCACATGGAACGTCACGCTGTACCAGTACACCCCGGCCGCCCCGACAGCCAGGTAGCTGATGGCGAGGAGCACGCTCTGGTACTTGTCGTTGAGCCAGAGAGCGATCGCCATCCCGACGACGGAGGCGAACGCCGGCCACAGGGTGAGCCCCGGCCGTGCCGCCATGAAGGCGAGCACGACGAGTCCGGCGCACAGCAAAGAGGCGAAGGCGACCGCGTGCATTGCCCGCTGGAAGGCAATCGAGAGGGTGACGCGCGCCAGGTGGCTGGGTAGACCGAGTGACAACTACTCCACCTCTCCAGCTCGGGTAACTGGATTTGAGTATGACAGGAAGCGCTCACAATGTACCCCGATTCCTCGGGTCTACGCGCACCCTCGCCGGGACGCTTCGGGATCCTGTACCCGCGCCTTACGGGCGTCGGTTAACTGATCGAGAGCGCCCTGGCTGTGCTGGTCATGAGCCTGGATGCCAGCGTCGGGTCCTCCGACAGCTTCTGGCCGTAGGTCGGGATCATCGTCGAGATCTTCGGGCTCCATGCCTCGATCTGGTCGGGGAAGCAGCGTTCGATCAGGGTGAGCATGATCGGCACGGCGGTGGATGCTCCAGGCGATGCGCCGAGGAGGCCGGCAATACTTCCATCAGCGGAGGTGACAACCTCAGTGCCGAATTGCAGCACGCCTCCCTTCTTAGCGTCCTTCTTCATCACCTGCACCCGCTGGCCGGCAGTGATCTGGTACCAGTCGTCCGCGTCGACGCTCGGCATGAATGCCTTCAGCGCGTCGAGCTTCTTGGTTCGGGTCGCCAGCACCTCCTTGACCAGGTAGCTGACCAGGTCGAGGTTGTCCTTGGCGACGGCCAGCATCGTCACGATGTTCCCTGGCCTGATCGATAGCGGAAGGTCGAGCAGCGAACCAGTCTTCAGGAACTTGGTGCTGAAGCCGGCATACGGGCCGAACATCAGGCTCGCCTTGCCCTCGACGATCCGGGTGTCCAAATGCGGCACCGACATCGGCGGCGCACCGACCGACGCCTTGCCGTAGACCTTCGCCGTGTGCTTCGCCACCACGGCTGGGTCGTCGGTGCGGAGGAACTGGCCGCTGATCGGGAACCCGGCGTAGCCGCGGATTTCCTTGATGCCCGACTTCTGCAAGAGGTTGAGGGCGCCGCCACCTGCCCCGACGAACACGAACCGCGCGCGGTAGGCCTCCGGAGTGTGGCCAACGGTGTGGCGCACTTTCAGGCGCCACAGGCCGGAGCGTTCCTTGGTCAGGCCGACAACTTTGCGCTCGACCCTGAGCTTCGCCCCGTTGTCGGTGAGATACGAAATGAGGTTTCGGGTCAAGGCACCGAAATCAACGTCGGTACCAGCCTGCATCCGCGTTGCCGCGATTCTCTGCGCCTTCTTACGCCCGGGCAGCAGCACGGGAGCCCAGGACCGGATGACCTTCGGGTCGTCAGTGAACTCGAGTCCGGCGAATAACGGGTGGTCTTTGAGCGCCTCGTAGCGACGCCGCAGGTAGTCGACGTTCTCGTCGCCCCAGACGAAACTCATGTGCGGAACCGGGTTGATGAAGCCCTGCGGGTCCGGCATCACCCCGGCGTTCACCAGGTGCGCCCAGAACTGCCTTGAGACCTGGAACTGCTCGTTGACGGTGACCGCACTCGAGATGTCGAAGCTGCCGTCCGGCTGTTCCTTGGTGTAGTTCAGCTCGCACAGCGCGGAGTGGCCGGTGCCGGCGTTGTTCCACGGGTTCGAGCTCTCCAGCGCGACATCCGACAGGGTCTCGAAGATCTGGATGGACCAATCCGGCTGCAGTTGTTTGATGATGGCACCCAGCGTGGCACTCATGATGCCTCCGCCGATCAGTGCGACGTCGATGGGTGCGGTAGAAGAACTCACACGCACCAGTTTAGGCGAGGCGGCGATCCGGCCCATGCACGCCGGTCGTCCCGCTGCCGAAAACGAAGGAGATATGCGCCAGAAGGCACCAATCGGGCCACTTCCGGACCGTACTCGCCCCGATGTCCTTCGTTTTGGGCGACGACGGAGGGGCGGGCCGCGTTCAGAGTGCTGCGATGCCGGCGGAAAGGATGCCGATCCCGGCCGCGAGAAGCCCGATGGTCAGTGTGGCCGCTCCGAGCCACAGCAGGATGATCAGCTTGTTCGGCTTCTGCGGGTCCGTGCCGATCACCGAGAGGAAGAATCCGGCTGGCATGAGGATGGCGGAGATGAGTACCAGATTGCGTGCGGCGAACCCCCAGATGCCTCCGAGGTCGATTTGGTCGAGCACGATGAGGATGATGATGCCCAGGATGAGGAGGACGGCAGCGTGGGCGTGCCCTGCGCGGTAGAAGTTCTTCTGCAGCGCGTTGGCCGGGACGTGGCCGCGCACCACCTTGGTGAGGAAGTAGCCGCCGGATTCCACCGTGACAAGGGCAAGCAGCAGGATGCCGATGGTCATCAGGGTCTGTGGTTGGATAGTCATAGTGTCTAATATTAGATAGTTAATCTATCCATCGTCAAGGGGGCCCATGCGCATCTCAGAACTGGTCCAGCGCTCCGGCGTGCCTCTTGCCACGGTCAAGTACTACATCCGCGAAGGCCTGCTGATGCCGGGCGAGACCACGAGCGCCACCCAGGCGCGCTACAGCGAAGCGCATGTGCGGCGGCTGAACCTGATCCGCGCGCTGACCGATGTGGCCGGCCTCCCCCTGCAGAAGGCCGGCATCGTCATCGGGCTCATCGACCATCCGCAACCGAACCTGTTCGACACCCTGGGCAAAGCGGTCGCGGCGTTGCCCCCCTATGCCGATGCGGGCGAGGCGGATGCACCGGACTATCCGCGGGCGAAAGCCGCTCTCGAGAAGCTGGGACAGGTGTACGACCCGCAGTACGCGGCTGTCGCCCAGTTAGAGCGGGCGCTGGCAGCCGCAGCGTCGGTCGGCATGGCTATCAGCGACGAACGCCTGCTCGGGTACGGCGAGCAGATCATGAGAATTACCGAATTCGACATTGACGCGGTACCGACCGACACGGTGCATGACGCGATCGAGCACTCGGTGCTGGGCACGGCCCTCTACGAGCCGATCATCCTGGCCATGCGGCGTCTCGCCCACCAGGACCTCGCGGCCAGGCGGTTCGGCGGCGGCTGACGCCCCAGAGCTGGGTGGCGCCAGGAGACTCCTCCTTCACCGGGGCGCTTGCGGAGCAGCATCCCGGCTGCCGGTCGGGCTACGTCGACTTGCTTCTCGACGGCTGGCTGGTCATCGAGCTCGACGGCGACGAGTCCCACGACCAGGTGATCAACGGCTGGGCGGGTGTCGAGGCGACGGTTCGGGAACTCCTGCGCCATCCCGGTCGGTGGGCGCACTGAATCATCCTCCGCAAGCGCACCTGGACGCAGGGGTTGAGCCGAGCACCAGGTGCAGGGCCCGCTCTACGCGGCGGCGACGCGCGCGGCGACGAGTTCGGCGATCTGCACGGCGTTCAGCGCCGCGCCCTTGCGCAGGTTGTCGTTGCTGATGAACAGCGCCAGCCCGCGACCATCCGGAACGCCCTCGTCCTGTCGGATACGTCCAACGAAGCTCGGGTCCTTCCCCGCCGCATGAAGTGGCGTCGGAACGTCGGCCAGGGAGACGCCCGGCGCATCCGCCAACAGCTCGACGGCCCGCGCGGCGGACAGCGGCGAGGAGAACTCGGCGTTGATCGACAGCGAGTGTCCGGTGAATACCGGGACGCGAACGCAGGTGCCGCTCACCAGCAGGCCGGGCAACTCGAGGATCTTGCGGCTCTCATTGCGCAGCTTCTTCTCTTCGTCCGTCTCGTTCAGGCCGTCATCCACGATGGAGCCGGCCAACGGGATGACATCGAACGCGATCGGCGCGACGAACTTCTCTGGCGCCGGCATGATGACGGCGCCACCGTCGTGAACCAGGCCGATGGCATCCTGTTCGACAGCAGCCCTGGCTTGCGAAAGCAGTTCCTCACCACCGGCCAGTCCCGCACCGGAGACCGCCTGATAGGTGCTGACGATCAGCCTGGTCAGACCGGCCTCGGCGTCCAGCACCTTCAATACCGGCATGGCGGCCATGGTGGTGCAATTCGGGTTCGCGATGATGCCCTTGACTGCCAGATCGATGGCGTGCGGGTTCACCTCGCTGACGACCAGCGGGACCTCCGGGTCCATCCGGAAGCCGGACGAGTTGTCGATGACCGTGACCCCGGCCGCCGCGAACCGCGGCGCCTGCGCCTTCGATGTGGTGGCGCCGGCCGAGAAAATGGCGATGTCGAGCCCGGCGGGATCTGCCGTGGAGGCGTCTTCGACAACGATCTCCTCACCCTTCCAGGGAAGCGTCGACCCCGCGGAACGGGCAGAGGCGAAGAAGCGGATGCTCGCCACCGGGAAGTCCCGCTCCTGGAGCAGCCTGCGCACCACCATGCCGACCTGGCCGGTCGCGCCGACCACACCGATGGTGACCCCTGTTGTCTGTGCCTTGCCCATTACCGGCCGCTCCCCGCGTAGACGACCGCTTCGACATCCGCATCAAGGTCGAAGGCCTTGTGGACGATGCGCACCGCCTCGTTGATGATGTCGGAGCGCATGACCACGCTGATGCGGATCTCGCTGGTCGAGATCATTTCAATGTTGATTCCCGCGTCGTAGAGCGCGGTGAAGAGTTTTGCCGAGACACCGGTGTTGGTGCGCATGCCCGCCCCGACCAGGGCCAGCTTGCCGATTTGGTCATCATGGATGAGCGTCTCGAAACCGATCTGCTCCTTCGCGGCGGTCAGCGCGTCGAGGGCTGCTTGCGCCTGGAACTGCGGAAGCGTGAAGGAAATATCCGTACGACCGGTCGCGGCGCTGGAGACGTTCTGCACGATCATGTCGATATTCGCGTTCGTGTTGGCCACGATCGTGAAGATCTGCGCGGCTTTGCCCGGAATGTCCGGCACACCGGCGACCGTGATTTTGTCCTCACTCAGGTCGGCCGCGATGCCCGTGATCATCGGTTCTTCCATGGTCTCTCCATCCCTTGAGCTGACGACGAGGGTGCCCTCGTTGTGACTGAACGATGAGCGCACGTGAAGTACAACACCGTGCCGCCTGGCATATTCCACCGCACGAATATAGAGCACCTTCGCTCCGGCCGCCGCCAGCTCGAGCATCTCCTCGCTGGTGATCACGTCGACCTTGCGCGCCGTGGGAACGACCCGGGGGTCCGCCGTGAAGATACCGTCGACATCCGTGTAAATCTCGCAGACGTCCGCACCGAGCGCCGCCGCCAGTGCGACCGCCGTGGTGTCAGAACCCCCGCGGCCGAGCGTGGTGATGTCGCCGGTGATGCGGTTGAACCCCTGGAATCCGGCCACGATCGCCACTGCCCCGTGGTCGAGTGCCGCGCGGACCCTCCCAGGAGTCACCTCGACGATACGTGCGCTGCCGTGCTTCTCATCGGTGATCATCCCGGCCTGACTCCCGGTGTAGGAGCGTGCCTCATCACCGAGGCGCTTGATCGCCATCGCCAGGAGCGCCATCGAGATGCGCTCACCCGCCGTCAGCAGCATGTCCAGTTCGCGGCCGGTGGGAGCTTCGGTGACCCCGTGCGCGAGGTCGAGGAGTTCATCGGTCGTGTCGCCCATGGCGGAGACCACGACGACGACATCGTTGCCGGCGCGGTGTGTCTCGACGATGCGCGCGGCGACCCGCCTGATGCTCTCGGCATCCGCAACGGATGAGCCGCCGTACTTTTGCACGATCAGGGCCACGCGACACTCCCAGCACTATTGACAGGTTGGATCCGATCGCCGGCTGGTCATTGGCAGCGATCGAGAAACTCGATTCTAGCCGCTGCCCCCGCGCGTTACGCCGTTAGCCCTCGACGAGTCGTCGTCCCTCGAACGCGCGACCGAGAGTGACCTCGTCCGCGTATTCGAGGTCGCCGCCGACGGGGAGCCCGGACGCCAGCCGTGTCACCCGCAGCCCCAGGTGCATGAGCAGCCTCGACAGGTAGGTGGCCGTCGCCTCTCCCTCAAGGTTCGGGTCGGTCGCGATGATGACCTCGGTGACCGAGCCGTCGGCAAGTCGCTGCATCAGCTGACGGATGCGCAGGTCGTCTGGTCCGATCCCGTCGATCGGGCTGATGGCGCCGCCGAGCACGTGGTACAGGCCGCGAAACTCCCTGGTGCGTTCGATCGCGACGACATCTTTCGCCTCCTCGACAACGCAGATCGTGGTGACCGACCTGCGGGGGTCGCGGCACACTGCGCAGGTGTCCTGCTCACTGACGTTTCCGCAGATCTCGCAGAAACGGACCTTCTCCCGCACCTCGGTCAGCACCTGCGCGAGCCGCGAGACATCGAAGGATTCCGTTTGCAGAATATGGAAGGCGATGCGCTGTGCCGACTTCGGTCCGATCCCGGGGAGACGACCGAGTTCATCGATGAGCTCCTGGATGATTCCCTCGTACACGGCTTAGTTCGCTCCCGGTGTCACTCGTGGGCTGTGCGGCTGCTCTTCGATGAAGTTCGCCCCGAGGATCTCCCGCACGACGGCCTCGCCATAACGGGCACGCGAGGCCCCTCCGCCGCTCGGCGCGGTTCCCGGACGGGACGCTGCAGGGCGGTTGGGGTTGCTTCTGGGCGTTGCCGCAGGAGCAGGCGGAGCTGAGGAAGCCTGGTCATCGTGGCGTGCTGCCGGTGGTTCATCGGCCGGCGGCAGGTCGGGTGGCGGCGCGTCTTCGTCGCGTGGCTCTGATCCGGGGATGGCGACCGTCGCCCAGCCCGCAGCGTCAGGTGCCGGCGTAGCCGGTGCCACAGGGGCGACGGCTGCTGCGGGAGCCGCGGGCGCTGCCCCTTCGGAGTCCACCTTGGCGATGAGCAGCGGCACGAAGCCAAGGATCTCGGAGACCGCCTTCTTCAGGAAGTCGGCGGTGCCCTTGCCTGGATTCGAGCGGTCCTTGAGGTCGTCAACATCGCGCTGGCTGGGCAGGGTGAGCACCAGGATGTTGCCGTCTCGCAGTTCGCGCACCTGGGCCGTCGCCAGCACCGTCCAGGCGCTGCGCTTCAGCTTCTCCAGCGTCTCGAGGATCTGCGGCCAGGAGTCTTTGACCTGCTGCACGGTGACCGGCCCGACCGCCGGTGCGGCTGCTGGCTCCGGGGTCGCGGGCGCGGCGACGGGCGTTGTCTCTGGCTCCGCCGGATTGGCGGCGACCGGCACAGGTACCGGCTCAGGGAGCGCGGATTCGGGCACCTGGGCTGCGGGGGCCTTCGGGGTCGGTGCTTCTGGGGTGGAGGCCGGTGCTCCAGCCGAATCCTCGACGCCGACGCGGCGTTCCAGCCGTTCAACCCGGGCGAGGGTGCCCCGCTCGGTGTTGTCGGAGGCCGGAACCAGGATGCGCGCAACCATGAGCTCCAGGTGCAGGCGGGGCGACGTCGCCCCGGTCATGTCGGTGAGCGCGGCGGCGGCGACATCCGCTGCCCGACTCAGCTCCGCAGTACCGAACCTGGACGCCTGCTGCGCCATCTGGTCGAGTTCATCCTGCTGCACACCGCGCAACACCGCGGCAGCCTGGGAATTCGAGTTCTGCGGGAACGCCGCCACGATCACCAGGTCGCGCAGCCGTTCGAGCAGGTCTTCCACGAAGCGACGCGGGTCCTGCCCGGTCTGGATGACGCGGTCGACAGAGGAGAAGGCGGCGGCGGCGTCCCGGGAGGCAATGGCGTCGATGACCTCGCTGAGGAGCGCGCCGTGCGTGTAGCCGAGCAGGGCGACGGCGCGTTCGTACAGCACTCGGGCTCCGTCGGATCCGGCGATGAGCTGGTCGAGCAGCGACAGGGTGTCGCGCACCGAACCGCCGCCGGCGCGAACGACGAGCGGCAGCACCCCGGCCTCGACATCGACCTTCTCGCTCTCGGAGAGCTGGGTCACATACTCGAGCATCTGCGCCGGTGGCACCAGCCGGAACGGGTAATGGTGGGTGCGCGAGCGGATGGTCCCGATGACCTTCTCCGGCTCGGTGGTCGCGAAGATGAACTTGATGTGCTCCGGCGGCTCCTCGACGATCTTCAGCAGCGCGTTGAATCCCTGCGGCGTCACCATGTGCGCCTCGTCGAGGATGAAGATCTTGTAGCGGTCGCGCGCCGGCGCGAACACGGCCCGCTCACGCAGGTCGCGGGCGTCATCGACGCCGTTGTGGCTGGCAGCGTCGATCTCAACCACGTCGAGGGACCCACCGCCATCGCGGCTCAGTTCGACACAGCTCGGGCAGGCGCCGCAGGGGGTGTCGGTCGGGCCCTCAACGCAGTTGAGGCAGCGGGCGAGAATGCGGGCAGAGGTCGTCTTGCCACATCCGCGCGGTCCGCTGAACAGATAGGCGTGATTGACACGGTTGGTGCGCAGGGCCGTCATCAGCGGATCGGTCACCTGAGTCTGCCCAATCAGCTCGGAAAAGTTCTCTGGCCGGTAACGGCGATACAGGGCGGTAACCACCCCCTCAGGATAGCCGCCGCCGCCGACCTCCCGCTCGACGGGTCCACAGGCAGGCACCTCCGCTGAGCTGCCCGTTTCTGCTGGTCGCGACGGCGCTGGGGGAACCGTCGACAGGAACGATTCGCCGACACCGTGCGCAACAAGCCGGCATTGCGGCGATTCCCGGCGTTGCTCCCGTCGAGGGATGCCCGTCCCCTCCCTCACAGCGGCGTCGGCATCCGGACCTTCCCCCAACTCTGGGTCGCAGGCATCCGCACCTCGTCGGCGAGGCAACAGTCGGAGGCGATGGATGCTTCGCGCAGGCTTATCGCGGCCATGGAGGTACTCGGGCAGGCGGCCCGCCGGTCAACCCTGCTGGGTCGCGGCGTCACCGGGGCCGAGCTCGAGGCCGGGATTGCATCTGGCTTTCTGGAGCGGCCGAAGCGCGGCTGGTACGTCACGAGAGCCGCCGATTCAGACCAGAAGCGGGCGATCGCCGCTGGTGCCCGGCTGGGATGTGTCAGCGCTCTTCGTCGCTGGGGCGTGTGGTCTGGGCCGGCGAATGGCCTTCATCTGCACAGCGCCCAGACATCGTCCCGACTCCGGCTTGACGCAGCGCGAGCCATACTGGGCCTGCAGCCGGTGCTGCCCCATCCGACGGTGCCCCCTCGGCGAGCGCGGGAATTGGGCGACATCTGGAGGTGCGCTGCCGGGAGGCCGATCGTTCACTGGCGGACGCAGACATCCGAGGCTGATGCTCTCGACTGGATCGTGTCTCCAGCGGATGCCCTGGCTCAAGCGATCCGGTGCCAGGACGGGGAGCACGCGGTGGCCTGCATCGACTCGGCACTGCGCCACCGTGTCATCTCGGCTGAGGGCTGGCGCACACTGGTACGCGGGCTTCCCGAACGCCTGAGACCGCTGGATAAGAAAGTGGATGCGCGGGCCGATTCCGGTAACGAGTCGATCGTGCGGTTGCGGTTGCTGGCGGCCGGGATGGCCGTCGAACCGCAGGCGCCGATCGCGGGCGTCGGCGCCGTCGACATGGTGGTCGACGGTCTGGTCGCACTCGAGGTTGACAGCGAAGGGTTTCACCGCTCGCGAGAGCAGCGCCGCATAGACCGCGCTCGCACCCTGCTTGCGCTCGCGTTCGGGATGCCGTCGATGCGAATTGGACCAGAACATCTGCCCAGGGATGAGTGGCCGCTTGCCCTCGCCGCTGTGCAGCGCCAGGTCGCCGATGCCCGGGTATTGCTGCGGATGCGCACCGGCAGACCGCTTTAGCAGCAAATTCTCCCCCCGCGCCGCCGGCGTCCGGTGACGCCGTCAACAGGATGAATTCGGGAAACAGCGCGCCGAACGTCCACTCATACGGTGTGCCACCGAATCCATCCTGTTGACGGAGGAAGATGGGCGCGGTGGGAGGGGCGCTGGGCAGGGGCAGGGCAGGGCAGGGGCAGGGCAGGGCAGGATGCGTCAGGCGAAGGCAGCGGCCTGCCGAGCGATCTCCAGCTCCTCGTTGGTGGGGACCACCAGGACAGCGACGGATGCTCCATCAGGCGAGATGAGACGAGGCGCCTTCGACTGCAGCTCGTTGCGGTCATCGTCGATGGCGATACCGAGGAACTCGAGCCCGGCGAGCGCCCGCCGCCGCAACAGCGCGTTGTTCTCACCGATCCCGGCGGTGAACACGAGTACGTCGAGGCCCCCCAGAGTCGCGAGGTATGCGCCGATGTAGTGACGGATGCGATGACGCCAGACGGCGAGCGCGGCCAGTGCCGCCTCATCGCCGAGCGCGGCGGCCTCCTGCACATCGCGCATATCACCGGTGCCGGTCAGGCCGAGCAGGCCGCTGCGCCGATTCAGCAGCTCGTCGATCTCGTCGATGGTCATGCCTGCCACCCGGGAGAGGTGGAAGATGATGCCGGGGTCGATATCGCCTGAGCGCGTTCCCATCACCAGCCCCTCGAGCGGGGTGAGCCCCATCGAGGTGTCCACCGACCGGCCGCCGTCGACGGCGGCGACGGATGCGCCATTGCCCAGGTGCAGCACGATCGTCTTGAGCGACTCCAGTTTGCGGCCGAGAAACCTGGCCGCCTCTTCCGAGACGTACTTGTGCGAGGTCCCGTGGAACCCGTACCGGCGCACCTGGTACTCCTCGGCTGTTGATGCGTCGATGGCGTAGGTGTATGCGTCCGCCGGCAGGCTCTGGTGGAACGCGGTGTCGAAGACGGCGATATGCGGGAGGTCGGGCAGGGCCGCCCTGGCGGCGCGGATCCCCAGCACGTTCGCGGGGTTGTGCAGCGGGGCGAGGTCGGAGAGTTCGTCAATCTCGCGCTCGACCTCATCGGTGATGACCGTCGCCTCGGTGAAGCGGGGGCCGCCGTGCACCACCCGGTGGCCGACAGCGGCAATGGCGTGACCGGTGCCCAGGTGCTCGAGCACCTGGGCCATCCCGGCATGGTGATCGGCGGCTTCGCCGTCGGGCTCACCGATGCGTTCGATCAGACCGCTGACGGCAGCCTCCCCTGTCTCAAGGTCGACCAGCTGGTACTTGATCGACGACGAGCCGGAGTTGACGACGAAGACTTTCATCGGGGCGGCTCCAACGGCTCGACGAGCTCGACGAGCTCGACGGGTTTCGACGAGCTGGACCCGCTTAACGCCTCCAGCGCCTGCGCCTGGATGGCCGTGATGGCGACCGTGTTGACGATGTCCTGCACGAGCGCCCCTCTCGAGAGGTCGTTGATCGGTTTGCGGAGCCCCTGCAGCACGGGCCCGATGGCCACCGCGCCGGCACTGCGCTGCACGGCCTTGTAGGTGTTGTTGCCGGTGTTCAGGTCGGGGAAGATGAACACTGTCGCGCGGCCGGCCACCTCTGAGCCCGGCATCTTCGACTTGCCGACGGCAGCATCCACTGCCGCGTCGTACTGGATCGGGCCGTCCACGGCAAGGTCCGGGCGGCGGGACCGCACCAGTTCGGTCGCCTGCCGCACCTTGTCGACGTCGGCGCCACTGCCCGACGATCCGGTGGAGTACGACAGCATGGCGATGCGCTGGTCGATCTCGAACTGGGCGGCTGTCGCGGCCGAAGAGATCGCGATGTCCGCGAGCTGCTCGGCGTTCGGGTCGGGGTTGACGGCGCAGTCGCCATAGACGAGCACGCGGTCTTCCAGGCACATCAGGAACACGCTGGAGACGATGGAGACGCCCGGCTCGGTTTTGATGATCTCGAAGCCGGGGCGGATGGTGTGCGCCGTGGTGTGCGTCGCCCCGGACACCATGCCGTCGGCCAGCCCAAGGTGCACCATCATGGTGCCGAAATACGACACATCGGTGACGGTCTCACGGGCGACCTCGTGGGTCATCCCCTTGTGCGCCCGCAGCGTCGTGTACTCGGCCGCGAACCGGTCGCGCAGCTTCTCATCGAGGGGGCTCAGGATGCTGGCGGCCGAGATGTCGAGGCCGAGCTCGGTGGCGCGCGCCCGGATCTCGCCCTCGTCGCCGAGAATGGTGAGCCGCGCCACCCCTCGTCGCAGCAGTGTGCTGGAGGCGCGGAGGATCCGGTCGTCCCCGCCCTCCGGCAGCACGATGTGCTTGGGGTTGCTGCGCGCCCGGTCGAGCAGGTCATATTCGAACATCAGCGGTGTGACGACGTCCGACCGGGACACCTCGAGCCGTTCCAGCAGCAGTTTCGCGTCGACGTGCTGTTCGAACAGCGCCAGCGCGGTGTCGAATTTGCGCAGGGAGTCGGCGGAGAGCCGGCCGCGGGTGCGGGTGATGATCCGCGCGGTGTCGTAGGTTCCGAGCTGGGTGCGGATGATCGGGAGCGACGAGTCCAGCCCGTCGATGAGCAGCTCGATCTGGGGCAGCAGGTCGAAGCCGCCGTTCAGGATGATGCCCGAGAGCGACGGGAACGTCTCGGAGGAGTGGGCCATCAGCATGGCGAGCAGAACGTCCGACCGATCCCCGGCAATGACCACCACCGACCCCTCGATCAGCCTGGTGAGCACGTTCTCCATCGACATGCCCGCCATCACTACCCCGAGCGCTTCGCGCAGCAGCAGCTCGGGGTCGCCTTTCAGCAGCTCGCCGTCCACCGCATCCAGCAGCGTCGCCATGCTCGGCGCGATGAGGAACGGGTCTTCCGGTATCGCCCAGACTGGGATGCCGTCACCCACCACGGTGTGCAGGCCGGCGACGATCTCGTGCAGCCGGTCGGCGTCCGACCGGTTCACGATGACTCCCAGGAGCACGGCATGCGCGGCATCCAGTTCCTGGCGCGCCAGTCCGTAGACCTGGGTGAGGTCGCCTGCGCTGCGACTGGTGGTCTCCGCCTGCCCGCCGAGCACCAGCAGCACCGGGGCGCCGAGGTTGACCGCGATGCGGGCGTTGTAGGAGAGTTCGGTCGGGCTGCCGACATCCGTGTAGTCGGATCCGACGATGACCACCACATCGCATTGGGCCTCGACGGCCTTGAACCGCTCGACGATGAGGCTCAGCGCGGAATCCGGGTCGTTGTGCACATCGTCGTAGCCGACGCCGACGCACTCCTCGTACGACAGGTCGACCCCGTCGTGGGCGAGCAGCAGCTCGAGCACGTAGTCGCGCTCCTGGCTGGTGCGGGCAACCGGGCGGAAGACTCCCAGGCGCTCCGTTTCGTGGCTGAGCGTGTCGAGCAGGCCGAGGGCCACCGTCGACTTGCCAGCGTGCCCCTCTATCGAAGTGATGTAGATGTTGCGCGCCACATCCCCAGCCTACGTCCCGGGTGTAGCGTCGAGGCTCTTCCAGGATCTTCCGACCAGCGGCGCCAGCGTGACGATGCCGTAGGCGACGGCGATGAATACCAGAACAGGCACCAACGTAAGAGCCTCGACGGCGACACCGCCGAGCAGCGCCCCGAGCGGCATGCCGGCGGTGACTCCGGTGGTCAGGGCTCCCAGCACTCGAGCGCGCATGGCCCGCGGCAGCTTCTCGTACAGCACGGTGTCGAGCAGGGGGTTGATCGATCCGGCGAGGAGACCAGAGAACGCGAAGGCGGCCAGCAGCAGCGGAACCGGGACATCCAACGCCATCGCGATGTAGGGCGGCGGGCCGCAGAGCACAAAGCAGACCACCAGCGTCGCGCGGCGCGGCAGCCGGTGCCCGAACCAGCCGAACAGGCCGGCTCCGGCCAGCGCACCGAACGCGAAACAGGCGACCATGACACCGAACAGTGCACCGTCGGGGGTGATCGTCTTCGCGTACACCGGCTTCAGCACCAGGAAGCCGGCCGCGTCAAAGGTGTTGGTAATCACCACCATGAGCACGACGTTGCGGATGATCGGCGTGCGCGCCAGATAGCGGATGCCCTCCGCGAACTCCCGCCAGAACCCCGCAGCCGTCTGCGCGAGGCCGTCATCCGTCGTGCCGGTCACCCCCTTCGGCACCCAACCCCAGATCAGTGCGGCAGAGACGGCGAAGGTGGCGGCATCCAGTAGCAGGGCGTTCAGCGGTCCCAGCCAGACCACCGCGACCGCGGCGACGGATGCGCCCACCATCATGGCACTACGGGAGATGGCGCTGGCGGCCCCCGTGGCGCGGGTGAGTTTTACTTCGCAGAGTTCGGCCAGGTCGGGCACTATCGCGGACTTCGCGGTATTGCCGGGGGTGTCGAGCAGCCCACTGAGGAAAACAAGGGAGAGCAGCGCCCAGAACGGCAGGCCGACAGTGGCCGCCAGGATCGGGATGGCCAGCACTGTGACGCCGCTGGCGAGGTCGGCCGTGATGGCGGCACGGCGGAATCCGAGCCGGTCGACCATGACCCCGCCGAGCGCACCGCCGACAATCATCGGGACGGTGGCGAACACCCCGGCAACTCCGGTGGCCAGAACTGATCCGGTGTCCTGGAGCACGTAGAGCGGAACGACGACCATGGTGATCGCATTGCCCGCCAGCGACAGGCCGTGGGCCGACAGCAGTGCGACCAGCGGAAGCAGTCGCATCCTGCTCCTGGACGGCGAGATGGTGGAGCTCATGGCATGCGTATCGCGTGCGCCATGAGCTGGACGACCTCGGCGCCATCCCGGTCGCGGTTGCTTCGACCGTGCCATTTCTGCAGCACCGCCTGAAGTTCGTCGCTCGCCTCAGCGAACTCGGCGGGGGTGAGATAGGCCGCGACATCGGATGACCCCGAGGGATTCGCCCACTCCGCAGGGAGGGCTGCTTCAGCGTCGACAGCGTGGTGCAGGGCCGCGGAGTAGGTGTCGATGATCTGGTGGCGCACCACTGTGATGGCCAGTCGTTCGTCGGCCGTGGCGTCCGGATCGACCGTGATGTTGGTGAACTCGTGAGCCGCCTGCCACCATCGTTCGCGGCGATCGGTCGAGTGCTCTGGAGCCTCTTCGACGAAGCCGAACTCGGCCAGCTTGCCCAGGTGGTAGCTGAGTGTGCCAGGAGCCTCGTCGAAAACGTCGCACAAGCCCCCGACAGTTCTCGGACCGTTGATGCGCAGTTCGCCGAGCACGCGCATTCGCATCGGATGCGCCAGCGCGCGCATCTGCTTGGCACTGGTGAGGGAGATGATGTTTTCCATACCCCCAGGATAGTTACACAAGAATTCTTGTGCAACATCTCTTGTGGAAATTCCGAGGTCGACAAGTGGCTTCGGAACCGGTGGTGACCCGCCCCCTTCGCCCTCGCAGCAGTCAGTCGAAGCGAAGCGAAGCGAAGCGAAGCGAGACATCGTGGCGTTGACTGAGCGCCAGCGAACCCACCTTGCCGCGACAACGTAAAAGACCCCCCACGCACCCGCCAGAGCCCGGTTACCCTTGCTACGTTTCCGTCCTGGGGGAGTTGGCCTGGATGGCGCCACGTGGGGAGCCGTCAGCTAGTTTACAGGCTGGCGCTGGTTCAGCCAGCCGACGTCGATCCCGGTGTTGCGCGGTACTGACCTCAGGTCTCGTTAGACGAGGATGCGCAGCGGCTGTTCGAGGATGTCCTTCAGGTCGCGCAGGAAGGCCGCCGCAGTCGCGCCGTCCATGACCCGGTGGTCGACGGTAAGCGTCAGTTTCAGCTTCGACACCTCCACCAGTTCGCCGTCCCGCAGCACGGGAACCGGGCTGGCTGCTCCGACCGCGAGGATTGAGGCTTCTGGCGGATTGATCATCGCGGTGAACTCGTCGATGCCGAACATGCCGAGGTTGCTCACCGAGAAGGTGCCACCAGACATCTGGTCGAGTGACAGCTTGCCGTCGCGGGCCCGACCGGCAAGCTCCACCACTTCGGCTCCAATCTCGCTGAGAGACTTGCGGTCGGCATCGGTCACGACCGGCACCAGGAGCCCGGCATCCGTCGCCACAGCGACTCCCACGTTCACCCGCCGGTGCCTCAGGATCGAGTCCCCGTTCCATGACGCGTTCGCCTCAGGATGCAACCGCAGGGCGATAGCCGCCGCCTTGATGATGAAGTCGTTCAGGCTCACCTTGATCCCCTGATCGGCGAGGCCCTCATTGACGTTCCCCCGGAGGGCAATGAGCCGGTCGACCTCCACGATGTTGGTGAGGAAGAAGTGCGGAACTGCCTGGCTCTCGGTGAGCCGTCGGGCCGTCATCTTGCGGATCTTGTTCAGCGGGACGACCTCGGGCTCGGTGTCCTCCGCGGTCGCCGCGGGCTGCGCCTCAGCGGGTTTCTCGCCTTCCTCGTCCCTACCTTTCGCTTCGATGGCCGACTCGATGTCGGCCCGGATGATCCGCCCTTCGGGCCCGGTGCCGGTCACCGAGGCAAGATCGATGTCATTGTCGCGGGCCAGCTTCCGCGCCAGCGGGGACATCCGCGGCTTGTCACCGGCCGCCTGCTCGGCTTCTGCCGGCTCTGTTTCGGCGGGTTCGGTTGACGCTGCCTCCGCGCCAGGCTCCGCCGTCGCATCCTCCTCCGGCTCGTCCTCCGTTTTCGGAGCAGGCTCCTCTGCTTCCGGCTCCTCGTCACCGGTGGAGCTGCCATCCCCGATCACAGCCACGGCCTGGCCGATCGGCACCATCGTCCCTTCCTTGACCAGTTGCTTCTCCAGCACTCCGCTCTCGAAAACTTCCAGGTCCATGGTGGCCTTGTCGGTTTCGATCTCGGCGAGCACATCACCCTTCTCGACCCGATCCCCGACGTTCTTCATCCACCTGGCGAGTTCACCCTCCTCCATGGTGTCGGAGAGCCTGGGCATCGTCACCTCTGACATGATCGCCTCCTAGTTCGTGAACCGCGTTGCGTCGAGAGTCTCCTGCACGACTCTGGTGAGGTCGACGGCGTCCGGCATGGCGGCGAGTTCCAGCGGCTTCGCATACGGGAGCGGGACCTCGGATGCCGCCACTCTCCGCACCGGCGCATCCAGCCAGTCGAACGCACCTTCGCCGATGGTGGCCGAGACCTCGGCGCCGATGCCGTAACTGAGCATGTCG
This sequence comes from Homoserinimonas sp., assembly GCA_040904805.1. Taxonomy (GTDB): domain Bacteria; phylum Actinomycetota; class Actinomycetes; order Actinomycetales; family Microbacteriaceae; genus RYN-87. The sequence goes on from JBBDSS010000014.1 coordinate 30,127, forward strand.
TCCTCGAAGACGACCGCCCGGCTGGTCTTGCGCACCGACTCGCAGATCGTCTCGCGGTCGAGCGGCCGCAGGCTGCGCAGGTCGACCACTTCGACCGACACGCCCTTCTGCTCGAACTCCTCGGCCACCTTCAGCGCGGTCACCATGCCGCGCGAATAGCTGACGACAGTCAGGTCGCTCCCCGGTTTGATCACGGCGGCCCTGCCGATTTCGGCGACCTGCTCTCCATCCGGAACCTCGCCCTTGACGTTGTACAACGCCAGGTTCTCGAGGAAGATCACCGGGTCGTCGTCGCGGATGGCCGCAGTCAGCATCGACTTCGCCTCGGCCGGTGTCGACGGCGCCAGCACCTTCAGTCCGGGGATGTGGGCGTACCAGACCTCCAGGTTCTGGGAGTGGGTAGCCGCCAGCTGCTGGCCGCCGCCTCCGGGGAACCGGATGACCATGGGTACCTTCACCTGCTGGCCGAACATGGCGTGCATCTTGGCTGCGTGATTCACGATCTGGTCGATCGCCACCAGGCTGAAGTTCAGTGTCATGATCTCGACGACCGGACGCAGTCCGAGCATGGCTGCGCCTATCGCGGCCCCGACGAAGCCCTCCTCGGAGATCGGGGTGTCGACCACGCGCTTCGGCCCGAAGTCCTCGAGCAGCCCGGCGGTGATCTTGTACGACCCCTCGAAGATCCCGATCTCCTCGCCGATCAGGAAGACGTTCTCGTCGTGCTCCAGCTCGGCCCTCAGGGTCTCGTTCAGTGCCTGCCGGTAGGTGATGACCCGCAGTTCTTCACTCATGACACCACCGCCGGCTGGCCGGGGAGCCGGGAGGGAACGTTGGCCACCTGGCTCGCATAGACGCCGTCGAACAGCCGGTCGACCTCAGGATCCGGACTGTCCTCTGCGAAGGCGACCGCCTCGGTCACTGTCGTGTCTGCTTGCTCGTCGATGGCATCCGCATCGGCTTCGGTGAGCACTCCATCGGTTATCAGCCTGGCGCGGAACGCTGGCACCGGGTCATTGCTCTTCGCCTCGTCCGTGTCCTCCTTCGAGCGGTACCGGGCAGGGTCGACGACGGAATGCCCCTTGAGCCGGTAGCTCATCAGCTCGAGCAGGCCGGGCTTTCGCTCCTGGCGCGCCCTCGTCAGGGCCGCGCTGGCCGCGTCGCGCACCGCAACCGGGTCGTCGCCATCCACTCGATCACCCTCGATGCGGTAGGCGCATCCCCGCTTGTACAGATCGGGTTCGGCGGATGCCCCCTCCACCGTCGTCCCCATACCGAGCCTGTTGTTGACGATGACGTAGACGATGGGGAGACCCCACAGGCCGGCGAGGTTGAGCGACTCGTGGAAAGCCCCGATGTTGGTGGTGCCGTCGCCGAGCAGGCACATCACCGCTTCCGAGTCCGGACCGGGCTCGCTCCGATATCGGATGGCGAGCGCTGCGCCGGTGGCCGGCGGGATCTGGCCGCCGACGATCCCGTAACCGCCGAGCATCCGCTTGTCCAGATCGAACATGTGCATGGATCCGCCCCAGCCGCCGACAACACCGGTGGCCTTGCCGAAGAGCTCGGCCATCACCGCTGAGGGTTCCATGCCCCGCATGATGGCGTAGCCGTGGTCCCGGTACGTCGTATACAGGTAGTCGCGCCCCTCCAGCGCTGCTGTCAGGCCGACGACAGTGGCCTCCTCACCGAGGTTGAGATGACAGTAGCCGCCGATCTTGGCGCGGGCGTACATCTCGTTCGCGCGCAGTTCGAACGCGCGCACCAGGGACATGCCTTCGTAGAAGCTTCGCAGTTCTTCCGGCTTGTCGCCGGGCTGCTTCCCGGTTCGGCGCTTGGTGTCCGCCATGACGGTCCTCCTTCCGAGTGACCATGTCATTCCAGACTATTCAGATTGCCCTCCGGCGCCAGCACTCCCAGTGAGCGTGCAGGGTCGGGGCGCCACCGGATATCCCGTATGCTGTGTGAGGTCGAAAGTGCGTTCGCGCATCCGACTGCCGGGAGAATTCGCCTAGTGGCCTATGGCGCACGCTTGGAAAGCGTGTTGGGTGCAAGCCCTCGGGGGTTCGAATCCCCCATTCTCCGCAAAAGAATACTGTCGCCGCGCCCTTTCGTCTTCCGCGCGCACCATCATTGGCCCGCGCGGACAACAAGGGCCCGCGCAGTCGAAATCCGTCGACTGCGGGAACTCACACCGCCGCATCCGTCGCAATGCCGAGCACCGGCGCCTGCGGCGTGCTCGAGGGCAGCTCCCGAAACCCGAGCCGGTCGTAGAACGCCCGAGCAGCCCGGTTGTCGGGGTCCATGGCCAGGTGAACGTTGCGGATGCCACGCTCAGACAACGCGGCAAGCAGTGTGCGCACCAGCTCTCGTCCGAGCCCCTGGCCCTGCAGTTCCGGCAGCAGGTCGATGTGCAGGTGGGCCGGGTACTCCTCGATCTCGGGGATGAGCATCCGCTCCGGCCGGTAGCCGAGGCCGACGATGGCGTCCTCCGGTGTCACGCGCGGTTCGACCTGCTCGAACCGGGACAGCCGTGACAGCCATTCGGAGCGATACCAGTCGACGAACGCCCTGGTGTCAGACACCGCGAGCAGGTAGCCGGCGACCCGTCCGTCAGTGTCCACGACGAACGCCAGCTCAGGCTCGAACTCGAGGTATGGGCCGGCGAAGATGTCCGGCATCAGGTCGTCGTCGGAGTACATCCCGGTGGCGTCCTGTCCGGCATCCGCCGTCCGCCGGCACACCTCGTAGACCTCCGCTCGATCGACCGGAGAGTAGGGGCGGATGACGGCCACGACGCTTCAGCGGCGTAGCGGCAGCGGGCCGAAGCCGGCGATGGTGGCCCGAATCGGGACCCCGTGCCCCAGCCCTCCGTCGTAACCCGTCGTGATGGCGCGCACCGCTGCATCCGTCATAGCGAAAGCTTAGGTAGAGACCGTTACAACGCGCGAGGCGTTCTCGGTCAGGCGCCTGCGCCGCGGACGACTCGTCGGACCGAAATCGGCTCGCAGGTATCGTCGCTAACGATCACTGGCGAGCCGATCCTCCATACCCCACTGCTGCCCGTAGCCACCCTGAGACTCCGGCCTGGCCATCAACTCGAGGAACGCCTGGGCGTCGAACGCCTCCGGGCCAAGGACCCCGTGCCCGGTCCAGGCGCCTGTGGAGAGCAACTCGAGCGCAATGACCGGGTTCAGCGCGGTCTGCCAGACCACACACTGCGACTCGTACTCCGCCATCGTCCACTCGTTATCGCTCACGTGGTACAGGTAGACCTCACGCGGATGTCCGTCAACACCGGTACCGGTGACCCACACTCCCGCACAGGTCTTGCCGGTCATCCGCGGCCCGATGGTGGCGGGGTCCGGAAGTCCGGCCGCCACGACATCCCGTGGCGAAACCATCACCGGACCGTCGGCCGATCGCACCCGCACCGGCTGCGTCTTGTCGAGGCCGAGCTGGTTCAGGGTCTTCAGGATGCCGATGAACTCGTCGCCCAGTCCGTACTTGAAGGTGACCCGCTTCGCCTCCAGCCACCGCGGCATCAGCAGCACCTCTTCGTGCTCCACGTTGACGCACTCCACCGGGCCGATGCCCTCCGGGAACTCGAAGATCTCGGGGTCGCTGAACGGTGGAGTCGTGTACCAGCCGCGGTCTTTCTCCCACACGACTGGCGGGTTCAGGCATTCCTCGATGGTCGTCCAGATGCTGAACGATGGCGCGAAGACCTCGTTGCCAGCTTCATCGCGCACCATCAGGTTGGCACCGTCGCGAGTGCCCAGCTCATCGATCTCGCTGAACAACTGGTCGGCGGCATAGCGTGCGAAAACATCGCTGAGCCCTGGCTCAACACCCATGCCCACGAGGGCGAGCCTTCCGGCCTTCTCCCAGTCGGGAGCCTGCGCGAACTGGTCGTCCCCCAGCTTGATGCCGGTCTCCTGGAACGGATTGGCCGGATGCGGCTCCGACAGGCTCATCGCCATGTCCAGGTAGTCCGCGCCACCGGCAAGAGCTCCGGCGAAGACGGTCGGAACGAACTTCGGCTCGACCGCATTCATCACGTGGGTGATGCCGTTGTCCCGCACCAGGGCCGCCACATTGTCCGCGTCGGATGCGTCGATGGCGGCGGCGACGAAGCGTCCGTTCCGGCCGGGGTGCTTCTCATCAATCCAGGCGATCGTGCTCTCGGCACGGGCCAGGTCGTAGTCGCTGACCACCATCAGGTCGAAGAAGTCACGTCGGGCAGCGATCTTGGCGATGGAGTTGCCGACACCGCCGGCACCTACCAGGAGGATTCTCATGTCGCTCACGTTATCGGCTTCAGGCAGGTCGGTCGAGATGCGCGTGCTCACCTCCGTCGCGGTCGTTCACGGTCCAGCCGGTAGGCGAGCGGCGCCCACACGATGACCGCGATACCCGCCCCGACCAGAGCACCCCCGACGGTGTCGCTCACCCAATGCGCTCCGAGATAGGTGCGGCTCAGCGCCATCAACACCAGATAGGCGACGCCGACGCACCACACCCACCAGCGGTTCATGATGATGGCCAGCACCACGGCCATTGTCGCGGCGTTGGCGACATGCCCCGAGGGGAACGAGCCGGCATCCGTCACCACCAGAATGTCTTCTGGACGTGCCCGATCGACGACCGACTTGAGCAACTGCACCAGGCCCACGCTGATCAGGGCTGCGATGGCGTAATACGCCGCGCCCCAGTATCGGCCGGCCACGCAGAGCAGGATGACGATGCAGGCCGGCACGACGACCACTCCGAACCACCCACCGCCGAACCAGTCCATCAGGCGAGCGGGTGCATCCAGCCAGATCGAGCGCTCCTCCAGTGCCTCGTCCATCCAGCCGCTGTCGAACTCGAACGGGAGGTCGCCGGAGCGTTGCCCGATCACCAGCCCGAGAGCAGCCGTGAGAACGACAGCCACAATGCCGCTGATCAGGGGCCAGCGGCGACTCACTTTCCGGGACGCGCGCAGGTTCATCCGCCCACGTTAGCCGACCCTCCCGCCATGCCGCCGTGCCGTTTGGTAACGTTTCCACGGAATCAGGTTGTATTCCCGGAAAAAGGTGACATGAGCAACGACAGCACAGAAGCGCCAGGCCGGGCCGCGCGCAGCAGCGTTCGGGCGACCATGAGGGATGTCGCCAAACACGCCGGAGTCGGCCTTTCCACAGTCTCGAGAGTGGTCAACGGCGACGGCAGCGTGAGCACGAAACGCACCCAGGCTGTCGAGGCCGCGATCAGCGAACTCGGCTTTCGCCGCAACGACTTCGCCAGGCACCTCCGCATGGGAGCTGCTGCCAGCATCGGCCTGCTCATCGAGAGCGTGGCCGACCCATTCTTCTCCTTGCTGAACCAGGCTGTGGAGGAGGTGGTGCTGGGCCGAGACTCCCTCCTGCTGTCCGCGTCATCGCACCAGGACGCGGACCGGGCGAAGAAGCTGGTACTCGCCTTCAGCTCCCGCCGGGTGGACGGTCTCATCATCACGCCATCCGACCCGCAGGATGTCAGTTACCTGCGCACCGAACTGGCCGCCGGCGTGAAGATGGTCTTCGTCGACCGCCCGGTGCACGGCATCGATGCCGATACCGTCCTCACCGATAACCTGGGCGGCGCGCGCACCGGAGTGGAACACCTCATCGCCCACGGCCACAAGCGGATCGCGTTATTCAGCGACCGCGCGAGCCTCTACACGACGGTCAACCGCCGCGCCGGCTACACCCAGGCTCTGGAGCACGCCCGGCTGCCGGTCGACCCCTCGCTGATCAACTCCAGCGAGGACGGCCGGTACGACTTCACCGCGGACCTCACCAGGATGCTTGCCATGCCGCACCCGCCTACCGCCATCTTCTGCAGCAACAACCGGGCGACTGTCGAGATCCTGCGAGAACTGGCAAAGCTGCCGCAGCGCCCCGCGCTGGTCGGTTTTGACGATTTCGAACTGGCGGATGCGATGACGCCCGGCGTCACGGTCGTCGCCCAGGACGCACTGGCGATGGGCCGCACAGCGGCCGAACTCCTGTTCGCCCGACTCGATGGTGCCACCGGCCCCACTCAGACGATCAGTCTGGGCACCACGCTGATTGCTCGCGGTTCTGGCGAAATCCGTCCGTGAGCGAGTTACAGTAGGGCATCTTTTTGGCCTTCGGTTGAGTCGTGAACTTGTCTTGGGAACGTTTCCATTATTGAATGGCAGAACCTGGTTCGCCCAGAACCGGCACACAGCAATCCAACGGAGGAATTGCCCATGCGAAAGTCATTGTCAGTAATCGCTGGAGCTGCCGCACTCGGCCTCGCTCTGGCCGGGTGCGCAGGCGACTCCGGCTCGCCCGATGCCGGCAACGCTGATCAGGTCGAAGTCTTCACCTGGTGGGCGTCAGGCTCCGAGAAAGTCGGCCTCGATGCTCTGGTCGAAGTCTTCAACGAGCAGTACCCCGACATCGAGTTCATCAACGCCTCCGTCGCCGGTGGTGCCGGATCGAACGCGAAGGCAGCCCTCGCCTCCCGCCTCGAAGCCAACGATCCGCCGGACACCTTCCAGGCGCACGCTGGTGCCGAACTCACCGACTACATCGAAGCCGGACAGCTGCAGGACCTGAGCGACTTCTACGACGAAGAAGGCCTGAACGACGTGTTCCCGGAGTCGCTGATCGAACGGATCACGGTGGACGGCGCCATTTACTCGGTGCCCAGCAACATCCACCGCGCCAATGTGGTCTGGGTGAACACCGCCGTGCTCGACGAGGCCGGCATCGACCCGAACGAGGCACCCGCAGACATGGATGCCTGGATCGACGACCTGCAGACGCTGAAGGACTCGGGTGTCGACTCACCGCTGTCGCTCGGAACCGAGTGGACGCAGATGCAGCTGCTCGAGACCGTGTTGCTCGCCGATCTCGGTGCCGAAGGCTACTCCGGACTCTGGACCGGCGACACCGCCTGGGACAGCGAGGGCGTGAGCGCGGCCGTCGGACACTACGGTGAACTGCTGGAGTTCGTGAACAGCGACTTCGCCGGACTCGAGTGGGATGCGGCAACGCAAATCCTGATCGACGGCAACGCCGGGTACAACCTGATGGGCGACTGGGCCGAGGCCGCGTTCGCACAGGCGGGGATGACCTACGACGAGGAGTACACCACCTGGCCGGCTCCGGGAACCGATGGAGTCTTCGACTTCCTCGCCGACTCGTTCACGCTCACGGAGGGCGCGCCGCACGAAGAGGCCACCAAGGCCTGGCTGACCACCATCAGCTCGGCAGACGGGCAGAAGGCGTTCAACCTCGCCAAGGGCTCCATCCCGGCTCGCACCGATGCTGACGCCAGCGAGTACCCGGCGTACCAGCAGACGGCGATCGAATCGTTCGCGTCCGACACCGTGGTGAGTTCGCTCGCCCACGGTGCTGCCGCGCCGATCTCCTGGTCTGGTGACATCTCATCAGCGGTGGGCAAGTTCGCCACCGACCGGGATGCCGACTCGCTGATCAGCGGTCTGGTGGCTGCTGCAGAGAAGGCCCTCGGCTAACAACCGCCGAAGGTAGACAATGGTGGGTGGGAGCGCCTGGCGCTCCCACCCACCGCCACGTACGTGACCACGCCGGCAGTCAGACACGAGGAAGTGAGCAAGAGTGCGTAAGGGAATCCGGAACTGGGGTCCTCCCCTCCTGCTCATCTCCCCGACGATCGTCATTCTCGGCATCTTCGTCTACGGCCTCATCGGGGCGAACATCTCAGTCTCGATGACCGACCGTCACAGCCTGCGGCCGGCGGAGAATTTCGTCGGCATCGAGAACTACGTCAACCTCTTCACCGAGGAACGCTTCCTGCATTCCCTGTACAACCTGGGCATCTTCACCATCTTCTTCATCGTCGGAACCATGTTCTTCGGCTTCCTCTGGGCCTGGATGCTCGACAAGGGTGTCAGCGCTGAGGGAGTGTTCCGCTCCGTCTACCTGTTCCCGATGGCGATCTCGTTCGTCGCATCCGGCGTGGTCTGGCGCTGGCTGCTGAACAGTGCGGAAGGCGATCGTGCATCCGGCCTCAACCGCATCTTCGAGAGCCTGGGGCTGGGCTTCCTGCAGAACCCGTGGTGGAGCGACCCGACCTGGGGCATGGCGGCCATCGCCCTCCCCGCGATCTGGCAGCTCTCCGGCTACGTGATGGCGCTCTTCCTTTCCGGCTTCCGTGGGATCCCGGATGAGCTGCGCGAGGCAGCCCGCATGGACGGCGCATCCGAGTGGAAACTGTACCGGCACGTGATCTTCCCGCAGCTGAGCCCGGTCGCCCTGTCGGCACTGATCATCGTCGGCCATATGTCGCTCAAGGTCTTCGACCTGATCATGGCGATCACCAAGGCGATCTACCAGACGGAAGTGCCGGCCACCTACCTGTGGATCGCGCTGACCGCCAATGACTACGCGAAGGCCGCAACCATCGCCACCATCCTGCTGCTACTCGTCGCGGTGCTCATCGTGCCGTACCTGATCTACACCGCGCGCGCGGAGAAGGCGAACCGATGACAGTCACGACGGGAATCGAGAAGAAGCCGGCGGTCGCCGCGCCACCAGCCGGCGCCCGCGCCCGCTTCCGGCTCGGCCGCACGGCCAAGTACGTGCTGCTGGTGGTGTTCCTGGTCGTCGTGCTGATGCCGGTGTACGTGCTCATCGTCACCAGCCTGAAGCCGCCGCAGGACGTCAACCCGGAGAGCGCCTGGGCGCTCCCCTTCCGCTGGCCATGGGAGTCCGTGGTCGACGGTGGACCGACCGGTTTCGACAATTGGACCATTGCCTGGGACGCCCTGGGCCCGGCGATCATGCGTACCTTCGCGCTGGCGATCCCGGCGGCGCTGATCTCCTCGTTCCTCGGAGCGATGAATGGCTTCGTGTTGTCCCGCTGGCGGTTCCCGCGCGCGGACTGGGTGTTCACCTTCATCCTGTTCGGGATGTTCATCCCCTACCAGGCGATCATGACGCCGCTGGTGCAGATGAAGACGGCGCTCGGGCTTCCCAGCGATATCAGCACCCTGCTCATGGTGCACATCATCTATGGCCTGCCGATCTGCACGCTCATCTTCCGCAACTACTATGTCGGAATCCCGATGGAGTTGATGGAGGCCTCGCGCGTGGACGGCGCGGGCATGCTGCGCACGTTCCGCAGCATCGTATTGCCGCTGTCGCTTCCCGGTTTCGTGGTCACCATCATCTGGCAGTTCACCTCAGCGTGGAATGACTTCCTGTTCGCCCTGTTCCTGTCGAACCAGCGTGAAGGGCCGGTCTCCCTCGCCCTGAACAACCTGGCCCAGGGCGCACAACTGGCCAACTACGGGGCCGCGATGGCCGGAGCTCTCCTGGCGTCGCTCCCGACCCTGGTGGTCTACATCGTGCTCGGCAAGTACTTCATCGGCGGCCTGATGAGCGGTTCGGTGAAGAGCTAGGCAGCTCGGCCGAGCACTGACCGTCGCCGCCATGCCCGGGCGAACGTCACCGCGACGGCAGCGGCAGCGAGGCCGACGGGAACCAGCAGGTTCGCCCCGGCGAGCACGACCAGCCCGGCGACCAGGACGACCGAGATCACGGCCAGCCACCACCCGACCGACCAGCGCTCCAGGAGGCGCACGGCGGAGACCATCCCGAGCACGTAGATCGCAATCATGCAGCTGGTGTGGATGAGGATGAACGGCGTCAGGTTCAGCCCGAACGCCACGAGCGCGGCCAGGTAGATCGCCAGCACTCCGGCCACGACGGCCAGGCTGCGCCTCGGGATCCCCCCTGCTTCTGCACCGGAGGCCATCCACTTCGGCAGGTCGCCGTCACGTCCGAGCGACGCGCCCAGCTTGGCGAAGGCGCCCAGGTAGAGGTTGAGGACGCCGAGGGCGACCACGGCGGCGATGACCGCCACGGCGACCGGGCCGGCACCCGGCGCCCCGGATGCGACCAGCTCGAGCAGTGGGACGGCGCTCGCCCCGGCGGCGTCGCCGAGTACACCGACCGTGACCACCTGCAGCGCCAGGTAGGCGATGCCGACGGCGGCGATCGCGATCGCCGTGGCAAGAGGAATGGTGCGGCGAGGGTTCCTGAACTCGCCAGCGATGTGGGTCACTGCCTCCCAGCCGGCGAAGGCCCAGACGAAGAGGCTGATCGCCGCGCCGACTCCGCTGAGCCCGTGCGGCATGAACGGTTCGAAGTTCTCCGGACGGGTCGCCGGGGCTGCGACGACCACGACGCCGACGACGATGACCACCAGCGCGCCGGTCAGGGCCAATTGCACCCAGCCAGCCATTCTCAGCCCGAAGAAGTTGGAGATGAACGGCGGGACGAAGATCAGGGCGGCCACAAGCACGACGACCCAGTCTGGAGCGCCGAAGATGTCGACGATGTAGGAGGCGCCGAGCACCGCGACCACCGGCGCGCCGACGGCCACTCCGAAGAAGAACCAGTACCCCGCCATCCTGGCGGCGGTTCGTCCCAGTGCCAACCGCACGAAGGTGGCGACGCCGCCGGCATCCGGGAACCGCGCCGCCAGCGCCGCGAACGTTCCGGCGAGCGGGATCGACAGCAGGAGCACGGCGGCGACCGCGACGACGGATGCCGGACCGGCCGCCGTCACGGCGAGGGCGGGCAGCACCAGGATCCCGGTTCCCAGAACGGAGGCGATGTAGAGTGCCGATCCCTGCAGCAGGCCCACGCTGCCCGCCGACACGGTCGGCTGAACAGGATCGAGAACCTGCTGGAGCTGCGCGTCTCGCATGGCGGGCAACGGGGCGGTCATGCCCCCATGATCCCAGCTGCGCCGACACCGGACTACGCCGAAACGGTCATCCTGACGTCAATTCGTGCCATGCTCCGATGCGGCTGTGATCGCGCTATGCGCTCGGTGCCGCCGCGTCCCCGGCCTCGGTCGGCTTGGTGAGCGCGGCGACCTTCTCCCCCGGACGGCCGCCGAGATAGAGATCGCTCAGCTGCGGGTCGGCAAGGAGGTCGCGCGCCGGCCCGGAAATGTGCACCCGACCGAGGTCGAGAACCAACCCGATGTCGGCGGTTTCCAGGGCGCGCCTGGCGTTCTGCTCTACTAGCAGCACCGCCGTCCCGGCATCCCGCATCCTGGCGATCTGTTCGAAGACCTTCGCGGTCGTCTTGGGGTCGAGCCCCATGGACGGTTCGTCGAGCAACACGACTTTCGGGCTCACCATGAGCGAACGGGCGAACTCCACCTGCTTCTGCTGGCCTCCCGAGAGGAGCCCGGCGAGTTGTTTCCACCGCTCGCCCACGATCGGGAACAGGTTCTTGACGAACGCGACGCGCTCGTCAATGACGCTCTGATCCTTGACCGTGAACGCACCGAGGAGCACGTTCTCGGCGACTGTCATCTCCCTGAAAACACTGTGGCCCTGCAGCACATGGGACAACCCGGACCGCAACATCTCCTGTGGCCCCTGGCCAGTCACATCCGCTCCATCAACGCGGATGGACCCGGACCTCGGTACCAGCATGCCGCTGGCAACCTTCAGCACCGTGGACTTTCCCGCGCCATTGGGTCCGACCAGGCACACGACGCTGGCGGCGGGCACCTGAACGCTCAGTCCGCGCAGCACCAGCGCGGCCCGGCCGTAGCCTGCCTCGATGTCGTTCAGCTCGAGGAGGTAGGGGGATGGTTGGGCAGCGCTAGACGCCAAGGTATGCCTCCAGTACTCGGGGATCCTGCTGGATCATTGCCGGTTCACCCGCGGCGATGGGGCGGCCGCGGTCGAAGACGATGACGTGGTCGCTCAAGCTCATCACCATGTCCATATTGTGTTCGACGATCAGGAACGTCTTGCCTTCGGCGTTGAGTTCTCTGATGAGGGTGCCGATCCGGCCGATCAGGGCGGGGTTCACCCCACCGGCAGGCTCGTCGAGCATGATCGTGTCCGGATCACCCATGAGCACTCCGGCGAGTTCCAGCAGCTTTTGCTGTCCGTAACTCAGGTTGCGCGCTTCGATGTTCTCCAGGTGGTCGATGCCGACCCGCTCAAGCCATCGCCTGGCGCGCTCGACTTCCTCCTTGTTGAGCGCACCGGCGAGCAGCGCGGAGACCCGTGTTGTCCGAACCGCGACCAGCATGTTCTCCAGCACGGTCATGCGGGGGAAGATCCGGCACAGCTGGAAACTCCGGCCGATTCCCGCTCGGGCGATGACATTCGACGGCTTGCCGGTGATGTCCTTGCCTCGATAGGTCGCCGTGCCGGAGTCCGGCTTGATCATCCCGGTGACGCAGTTGAAGAACGTCGTCTTGCCGGAACCGTTCGGCCCGATCAGCGCGTTGACCTTGCCGTTGTGGAACGTCACCGTCGCCTTATCGACGGCGGTGACCCCGCCGAACGACTTCGTCAATTCGACGGTCTCAAGACTTTGGCCGCTCATTTTGTATCTTCCTCTGCGTCGATCCGGTTCTTCTCCAGCAACTGCGCAGCAGTCATCTCACGGATTGAACTCTCCTGCGGCTTGAACCGGTCGATGAGACTCCGCATGGCCGGGATGACACCGTCCGGCATGAAGAGGACGACCGCGCCGAGAAGAAGTCCCGTCGCAACCAGGTGGAACTGGGTATCCCCGAACTCGAGCTTGAAGTATTCGATCGCGATCCCGACGACAACGGCCCCGAGCAACGGACCGAACAGGTGCCGCACTCCGCCGAGCAGGGACATCAGCACCATGTACGCACCGATGAGGATGGAGAACTGGAAGATGGGGTCGAGGTCGCCGAACCAGAGTGCATAGAGCCCGCCACCGAGCGCCGTGACGACGCTGGAGACCACATGCACGACCAGCTTGTAGCGGAACGTCGGGACCCCGAGCGATTGCGCCTTGTCTTCATCTTCCCTGATGGCTTTCAGGCCTGTTCCGAAACGTGACCGGTCGATGATCCACCAGCCGATCAGCGCAATCGCGAGGAGCCCTGCGAACAGGTAGAAGAACACCAGATGGTGCTCCGGCCGCATCAGCTCCGGGAACGGTCGCGGCACGATGAGACCGTCAGATCCGCCGGTGAATTCCCGCCAGCTCTGGAACACCAGGAGCAGGATGAGCACCAGCGCAATCGACACGATTACGAATGACGCACCACGCACCCGGAGCGCTGCGAATCCGATCGGGATCGAGATGACGAGCACGATCGCCGCAGCGAGGATCCAGGCCAGGAAGCTCGGAACGTCCAGGTACTTGATGAGGAGACCGGTGCCGTATGCACCGAGCCCGAAGTAGGCGGCGTGCCCGAGTGAGATGTAGCCGGTGAAGCCACCGACGAAGTTCCACCCCGTCGCCAGTACCGCATAGTTCAGCACGACGACACCCACCGACAGGATGTACGGGTTGGGCGACACGAGCGGGAATGACAGCACCAGCGCCGCACCGATGATGATCAGGGCGATCCGGATGGCGCGTTTCGTGCCGACTCGTTTCTGCAGCGGCGCCTGCGCTGCCGCTTTCACGCGATGGTCAGAACCGTTGAGCAAGACGACCTCCGAAGAATCCCTGCGGGCGGAAGGCCAGCGTTGCGAAAAGGGCGATGTAGAAGATCGTCTGGGCCCAGGTTTGGCCCATCGGCAATTGCAGCAGGCTCTGGCCGACGCCGAGCACCATCGCCGCCGCGGCTGCACCGGGAACGCTGCCGAGTCCGCCGACGACGATGATGGCCATCAGCGGCCCGATCCAGTGCCAGTGCAGCGACGGGTAGATCGTCGCGTCGAGGGAGAGCGCCGTCCCACCGATGGCCGCGGTAGCAAGCCCGAGACCGAAACCGTATCCGGCAACCTGGGTGGTGTTGATGCCGAGGAGTTCCGCGGCCTCCTTGTGCTGGATGGTTGCCCGCAGCGCCTGGCCGAACCGGCTCTTCTTGAGCAGCAGGTAGAGGCCCAGGAGCGAGATGGCGGCAAGGGCGAAGGCGATGAGTTTCACCACCGGGATGCTCGCGCCCCACAGCTGAAGGCTCAGGCTGGTGTAGTCCAGCTGGATGCGACGCTGCGTTCCGGAGAAGATGAAGCCCAGCGCCCCCTCGATCGCGAGCGAGACCGCGAACGTCAGCAGCACCGACATCATGGTCATTGTCGCGGTCTTCAGCCGGGACACCAGCAGGCGCTGCATGACGACGCCGGTCACGAAGAACAGCGGCACGGTGACGACGAGGGAGAGCAGGGGGTCAAGCCCGGTCTGCTCGTGGAAATACCAGGCCAGGTATGCGGCCAGGATGAGGAATGCCGTGTGCGCGATCATCACGACGCGCATGATGCCGAAGTACAGGGTGAGCCCTGCTGCCAGGAGGGCGTAAAGCCCTCCCAGCAGCAGACCCAGGATCAAACTTTGGAAAAGAAGTGCACCATTCACGAGGCTTGAATCACCACGCCGGCTTCGGGAAGACGAATTCGGCTTCCTTGGCGTCTTCCGGCAGAACGATCCTGATCTCGCCATCGACCCACTGCTGGATAAGGTGCGCTCCTGTTGGCTTGCCGGTCTCATCCCAACCGAGCGTGCCCACCACGGTTTCGACCGTATTGCCGCGCAACCAGTCGATCAGTTCCTGCTGGCATTCACCCTGCTCGGCGCATCCGACCGCTTCCACTGCCGCGGCGACGACCTGTCCGGTCGTGTAGGCGTTTGCTTCGTCCTCTGCCGGAGCGTTGCCGAAGATCTCAGTATATTTCTCGATGAACTCGACGTTGCTCGGGAAGGTGGCTGAGAGCGAATACCCGGTCGGTGCGAGGATGCCTTCGGTCTTGTTCCCAATCGCCGCCTCGAACTCTGGGTTCGTGGGTGCGGTTGAGAAGGCAGCCAGTTTCGGCTGGAAGCCCAACTGCTGCAGCGAGATGATCAGGTTGACAGCATCCTGGTACTGGGTACCGCCGACGATCATGTCTGCGTTGCTCGAGGCGATCTTGGCCGCGATCCCGCTGAAGTCAGTGGTGTTGGGCGGATAGACCTCGTCGGCCACCGTCTCTATCCCGCCGGCTTCGAGCTTGTCCTTGAGCCCGTATGCGGTGCCCTGGGCGAAGGGATCGTCCATCGACGCATACGCCGCAGTCTTCGGCCGCTCGTCTTCCGGAAGGCTCAGGATGTGCTCGGCCAGGTAGTTGTAGTGATCGCCGGCGACTGCGGGGGCAGCATAGAACAGGTTCTCAAAGCCCTGCTCGAACACTTCGGCAGCGGCTCCGGCCGGTTCGACGAACAGCATTCCGTACTCTTCGGCCACTCGTGCGGATGGGACGACCAGCCGGGTCGAGAATGGCCCGAATACGAGGTCGACGCCGTCCTGGGCGATGAGCGACTCATAGTCGGCGACGACGCGGTCGGCACTCGACTGGTCGTCCAGGATCTTCAGTTCGACCTGGCGCCCGAGTAGTCCGCCAGCCTCGTTGATAATTTCGGCCCAGGCCTCGTAGCCTCGCTGGACTCCCTGGCCCGGCTCGGAGAAGTCGCCGGACAGTGGAAGTGAGATTCCGATCACGATCGGGTCTTCGGTGGTTTCTTCTTCACCGCCTCCGGCGGAGCACCCCACTAATGCAATAGCCGCTGCTGCGGCGACTATCCCTAATCTGACCTTGCGCTGTGTGACACGCGGTGCGGACATTCCTGCCTCCTACATCGTTGTAGCGAAAGCGCTTACGAAAGCGCTTACGTCAACCTATAGTGATTCGCGGGACGTGGCAAGCGCGATCCCAGAATTTTCACCACTATCGTGGTGCACAGGAGAAGGGCCGGGTCAACGATGACGCAGCACAGGGCTAAGTTGCGCCTCGTGGACGTAGCGGCGAAAGCCGGGGTCTCGCTGGCGACCGCCTCGCGCGCCATGACCGGACGGGACGGCATCAGCAAGGAACTGGCGCTGCACGTGCAGAGCATCGCCGCCGAACTCGGCTACGTCGCCAACGCCCACGCCCGGAGCCTCGCCGGTGGGGTGGCCACATCCATCGGACTTGTCGTACATGAGATCGGCGACCCGTACTTCGCCGAGATTGCCAGCGGTGTACTGCGAGTGGCCGCCGATCGCTCGCGACTGGTGCAGATCAGCCACGCCGACCGCACCCCGGCAAGCGAATTGCAGCAAGTGCGCATGATGCGCTCTCACCTGGTTGGCGCCATCATCATCGCGGGATCCGGGTACACGGATACCTCCCTCGAATCGGCGCTCGCCCGCGAACTCCGCGACTACGAACACGACGGCGGCCGGGTCGCGGCGATCGGCCGGCATGATTTGCCCGTTGACGCCGTGCTGCCGGACAACGAAGCGGCCGGCTACTCGCTGGGCCGCCACATCCGCGACCTCGGCCACCACCGTATCGGCGTGGTCTGCGGCCCAGCGCTGCTCAACACGGTGAGCGATCGCCTGTCCGGATTTCTGCGGGCGATGGAGGATACCGGCCTGAACACCGGCCGGCTGAGCCTCTGCACCGGCGAATTCACGCGCGAAGGTGGGGTTTCCAGCACCTACGAGCTGTTGGCGAAGGATCCTGGCCTCACCGCCATCGTCGCGCTGAGCGACGCGATGGCCGTCGGCGTCCTCCACGCCCTTCGGGAACGGGGCGTTCGCGTCCCGGACAAGATTTCCGTCGCCGGCATCGATGACATCACCCTCGCGGCCGACGTCGCACCGAGCCTCACCACGGTGCGGCTTCCCATGTCCACGATGGGGGCGCTCGCCGTCGAGCTCATCCTGCTCCCTCCGGCCTCGCGCCCGCGACGCAAGCACACCGGCCATGAATTGGTCGTGCGGGACTCTACCTGCCCGGCACCGCGCTGACCGGTGCCGCTACGCCGAGCACCGGGCGCGCTGCACCGCCTGTGTGCGACCGGCGCCGCTACAGCGCCGAGGCCAGCTTCTCGCCCGCTATCGTCAGCCAGCGCAACGGTTGCTTCATGGCCGCGTGCGACGAACCCGCCAGGTCGGTGAGCGATTCGGCCGCGTAGAAGGCGTCCGAAGACGCTTCGATGGCCCCGGCCACCAGCATGGCGCGCACGCCGGCGGCACTCGCAAGACCGAGGACGTAGGAGGCCACTTTGCCATCGGCGGACTGCGCGTCAAAGCGCCCCTCCCCCGTGATGACGACGGATGCCGAGGCCACCGCTGCGGACAGACCAAGGGCCTCCCCCACTGCGGAGGACCCCGGAGCCAGGCTCGCGCCCCAGAGCAGCATGCCGAAGCCGGTGCCTCCCGCTGCGCCGGCCCCCGGCAGCTGCGGGTCTGTCGGCACCATTCGGGCGAACACGCCCAAGGCGTGGTCTAGACGAGCAATGTCCGCGTCGTTCGCGCCCTTTTGCGGGCCGAACACGCCTGCCGCCCCTGCCTCGCCGAGCAACGGGTTGGTCACATCGCTGAGCACGATCGCCCCGCCTTCCGGCAATTGCCGCTGCCCACTCAGGTCGACGCTCGCCAGCGCGTCCAGACCCCGCCCCCCGGGCGCAATCGGCGCCCCCTGCGCATTCAGGAAGACACCACCGAGCGCCGTCAATGCGCCGACTCCGCCGTCAGTGGATGCGCTGCCCCCGATCGCGAGGAGCAGCCGGGAGACACCGTGGTCCAGGGCGGCGGCGATGGCCTCGCCGAACCCGATGGTCTGAGCGTCGAGGGGGGCGAGCCGGCTAAGCAGTGTGAGGCCGGACGTGCTCGCCAACTCGATGACGCCCGTACCGTCGGGCAGCAGCAGCCAATGGGTCGCCACCGGGTTACCGTCGGGGCCGCTCACCGTGACCGGAATACGCAACGAACCCGGCACCGCCATCTCGAACGCGGCCAGGGTGCCTTCGCCGCCGTCGGCCATCGGGATCAGGCGCAGGTCGTCTGCCGGGCGAACCAGCTGCCACCCCGCCGCGAGCGCCTCCGCGACCTCGGTTGCCGCGGCCGTTCCCTTGAACGAGTCGGCGGCGATGACGACCGTAAGCGTGGTCGCGTGGCCGGTGGCCTCGGCATCTGTCATCCGCCCTCCTTGGCTGATCAGGGCCACCGTAGCAGGGAAAGCGGTTACCCGCTTCGGCTCGCCACGCGTTAGCGTGAGCAGCGGACGTGCGACAATGGCGTCCGTTGCCGCCGGCTCAGGTGGCCGTTTCGGGAGGACGACGGATGCATATCGCGGGAAGCAAATCTCCGGTCACGCTGCACGACGTCGCCCGCGAGGCCGGCGTTTCGCTGGCCACAGCCTCCCGCTCCCTGAACGGGAGCACCCGCACCGTGAACCAGGAGCTCCAGGAGCGGGTCGTCAAGACTGCGGCGCGCCTCGGCTACACCCCCAACCTGTCGGCGCAGGCGGTCGCCAAGGGCACCACAATGACAGTGGCCCTCCTCGTCGCCGACATTGCCGACCCGTACTTCTCGCAGCTTGCGGCCGGCATCATCCGGGCAGCCGACGAGGCCGGGCTGATCGTCACGATGGAGGGCACGGAGGGCAACGGCGTGCGGGAGCTCGAACTTGTCCGGGCGATGCGGGGGCAGCGCCCGAAGGTCATGATCCTGGCCGGTTCACGCAGCAGCGGCGACCCGTCGAGCGAGGCACTGGCCGAGGAACTGCGAGCGTTCGAAGCCACCGGCGGTCGCGTCGTGTTCATCAGCGAGAATGCCCTGCCGTTCGACACGGTGCTGATCGACAATTACGAGGGCGCCAGGGAACTCGCGGGCGCCATGGTGAATCTCGGCTATCGGCGCTTCGCCGCGGTCGCCGGCCCGAGCCAGCTGGTCACCTCCTGCGACCGGCTCTCCGGGTTCCGAGACGGCTTGGCAGAACACGGTCTCGACGTGCCGGAAGCCCGAATCCGTCACGCGGCGTTCACCCGCGACGGCGGATATCATTCGGCTCGCGCCCTGCTCGCCGACGAGCGAGAGGACATCGACCTCATCTTCGCGGTGAACGATGTCATGGCTGTTGGTGCGATGACGGCGTTGCGCGACGAGGGAATCCTCCCTGGCCGGGACGTTGCCGTCGCCGGCTATGACGACATCCCGCTGGTGCGCGACGTCACCCCCGCGCTGACCACCGTGCGCATCCCCCTGGAGCTGGTCGGACGGCAGGCGCTCGCTCGCGCGCTGCAGGCCGGCGGAACGGATGCCGGTGCGCCCGTGGCGACGGAAGTCATCCTGCGCGCGAGCACTCCTCAGCGCTGAGCGGCGTTCGAGTCGGCGTCGTTGCGCTCGGCCCGGCTCTGCCCTATGCTCTCGGTAAGCGCTTTCCCGAGAGGGATCGCACTCCATGCCGGGCCTGTAACGTCCGCACTACCGAGCAGAAAGAGCCACACCGTGTCAGAGCAGACCATCGGCATCATCATGAACGGCGTCTCCGGGCGCATGGGATATCGTCAGCACCTCCTGCGTTCCATCCTCGTCATCCGCGAACAGGGCGGCGTGCTGCTTTCGGACGGCACGAGGGTGCAGGTCGAGCCGATCCTGGTCGGACGCAGCGAATCCAAGCTCAAGGAACTCGCTGACCGCCACGGACTCGAGCACTACACGACGGACCTGGATTCCGCGCTCGCCGGCGATCGCTGGCAGATCTACTCCGACTTCCTGGTGACGAAGGCACGCGTGCCGGCACTCAAAAAAGCCATCGCCGCCGGCAAGGCGATCTACACGGAGAAGCCGACAGCGGAAAGCTACGAAGAGGCGCTCGACCTGGCACGGCTGGCGAAAGCCGCCGGCATCAAGAACGGTGTCGTGCACGACAAGCTCTACCTGCCCGGCCTGCAAAAGCTCAAGCGCTTGATCGACTCCGGCTTCTTCGGCCAGATCCTGTCCGTGCGCGGCGAATTCGGATACTGGGTGTTCGAAGGCGACTGGCAGCAGGCACAGCGGCCGAGCTGGAATTACCGGAAGGAAGACGGCGGCGGCATCATCGTCGATATGTTCCCGCACTGGAGCTACGTGCTCGAGAACCTGTTCGGCCGGGTCGAGAGCGTGTACGCACGGGCTGTCACGCACATCCCGAACCGTATCGATGAGAACGGCGACGCCTACGCAGCCACCGCCGATGACGCCGCATACGCCGTCTTCGAGATCGAAGGGGGCATCATCGCCCAGCTCAACTCGAGCTGGACGGTGCGGGTTAACCGTGACGAACTCGTGCAGTTCCAGGTGGACGGCACGCACGGAAGCGCCGTCGTCGGCCTGTTCGGCTGCAAGATCCAGCCGCGAAACGCCACACCGAAGCCGGTGTGGAACCCGGACCTCGCCGAAACGCATCACTATGATGCGGACTGGATGGAAGTGCCCACCAACGACGTCTTCGAAAACGGCTTCAAGACCCAGTGGGAAGAGTTCATCCGCCACGTGGCCGAGGACGGCCCGAACGAGTTTGACTTCCTCGCAGGCGCCCGCGGGGTTCTGCTCGCCGAGCGGGGCCTGGCTAGCTCCGAGAGCGGTTTGCGCATGGACCTGCCAGTCGTGAGCGTGGACTAGGGCACGACAATGACCGAGATCGCACTCCTTGACGCCGCAGGCGCGGTGTCCCGGGTTCAGCTGGAAGCTGCTCCCGCCTTCCGTCGCCCCACCGGGAACCTCACGTCGAGGGTCGCCTATGCTGCGTCGCACGTGATCCCCAAGCAATGGGCAGACAACACACCAGGGCAGCCGGCCGACATCGACTGGGACGCGACGCTCGCATTCCGGCACCATGTCTGGTCGTGGGGCCTGGGGGTGGCTGACGCCATGGACACCGCCCAGCGCAACATGGGGCTGGACCCCGCGGCAACCCGGGAGCTGATCTCTCGGAGTGCGGCCGAGGCGCACGGTATCGGCGCGGCGCTTGTCGTCGGGGTCAACACCGACCACATCGAAGACGACATTATCTCAATCGATGCGGTGATCGACGCCTACAAGTCGCAGCTGCATTTCACCGAAGATGCCGGCGCCGGCGTGGTGCTCATGGCGAGCAGGCACCTTGCCCGCGCCGCCCAGAGCGCGGACGACTACCGGCGTGTGTACCGCGAAGTGCTGGCAGCAGCGAGCACCCCCGTCACGCTGCACTGGCTCGGCGCGGCGTTCGATCCCTCCCTCGCCCGCTACTTCGGATCCGCCGAATTTGCCGAGTCATCGCAGACCGTCGTGGACATCATCCAGGAGAACGCCGCAAAGATCCGCGGCATCAAGATGAGCCTTCTCGATGCCGACTTCGAGGTTTCCGTGCGCTCGAGGCTGCCCGAATCGGCAACCATGTTCACCGGCGACGACTTCAACTACGTCGGACTCATCGAGGGCGACGCAGACGGGCACTCGGATGCCCTGCTGGGCGCGTTCGCGGCCCTGGCACCGAGCGCATCCGCCGCAATCCAGGCCCTCGACCGGGGTGATGCCGCCGAGTATCGCCGCATCCTGAGTCCGACGGAAGCGCTGTCACGCCAGATCTTCGCGGCTCCGACCTTCCACTACAAGACCGGCGTAGCGTTTCTGTCCTGGCTGAACGGTCACCAGCCAGCGTTCAGCATGGTCGGTGGGTTGCACGCGGCCCGGAGCCTTCCGCACCTCTCCGGCATCGTTCGACTTGCCAACGAGTCGGGTGCCCTCGAACATCCGGAGCTTGCTACCGAACGGTGGCACGGTCTGCTCAAACTGAACGGAGTAGCGCCGTGACAACACCGCACCCACGACTGTCCCTCAACCAGGCGACCATCAAGTACGCGACGCTCGACGAAGCGCTCTCGCTGACGGCCAAAGCCGGCATCACCTCGATCGGCTTGTGGCGGGAACCGGTTGCCGAGGTCGGTCTCGCCAAGGCCGCACGACTGCTTTCACTCTCCGGCTTGCGTGTGTCCAGCCTGTGCCGTGGTGGCTTTTTCACCGCAGAGGAGGGGCAGACCCGTAGGGCCGCCATCGATGAGAACCGACGGGCCATCGAAGAAACCGCCGCCCTGGCCGCGGCCGGTGCCAGCGGTTCGCGCGCCGTCCTCGTGCTTGTCGCCGGCGCTCTTCCAAGTGGTTCCCGCGACTTGATCGGCGCACGCTCACGGGTGCGCGATGCGATCGAGGAACTCGTACCGGATGCGCTTGCCGCCGGGGTCACCCTCGGAATCGAGCCGCTGCATCCGATCTTCGCGGCAGACAGGGCCGTGATCTCAACTCTCGGCCAAGCGCTCGACATCGCCGATGGTTTTCCTTCGGAAGCAGTCGGGGCAATCGTCGACACGTACCATATCTGGTGGGATCCGCAGGTGCTCGACCAGATCGCCCGCGCTGGGCGCGACGGTCGAATCGCGAGCTACCAGGTCTGCGACTGGACCACCCCGCTGCCAGCAGACGTCCTGCTCGGCCGAGGCCAGCCGGGCGAGGGGCACATCGACTTCGAGACGATGACCCGCGCCGTTTCGGATGCCGGCTACACCGGAGACATCGAAGTGGAGATCTTCAACCAGGCGGCTTGGGATGCAGCCCCCCACGACACAGTGCAACGCACCATCGACGCGTTTGCCGAGAACGTCGAGCCGCACCTGTAGGCAGCTACTGTCATCACCGGTCGGCAATCACCGGTTCCCGCAGCCTATAACCTCGAAAAATGACCACAAGACGCGACCGCACCATCGGGGCCGGCACCCAACTGTTTACCGAGGTCAGCATCAACTTCGGCTCCGCCCTGGCCGGCCTCCTCATCCCGTTGGTCGGCGTCGTCGCCATCGTCACGGCACGCCAGCTCATGACGGCGATCTTCGTGCTGCCGTTCTACCGGCCGAGACTGCGCCAGCTCACCCTGCGGGTGCTCTGGCCCGCCATTACCCTCGGCGTCGTGCTGGCGGTCATGAACGTCACGTTCTACGAGTCGGTCGGCCGTCTCGGCCTCGGCATCGCTGCCACCATCGAATTCCTCGGCCCGCTCACACTCGCGCTGGCCGCCTCGCGGCGGCTGCTCGACGCGGCCTGCGCGGTGATCGCCGGGGCCGGGGTCGTGCTCCTCACTGGGTTGGAGGGCGAGCTCGACCTGCCGGGCGTGCTCTTCGCGCTGATCGCAGCGGCCTCCTGGGCGGCCTACATCCTGCTCACCCGCCGAGTCGCGACGCAGCTCCCCGGTCTGGAGGGGCTTTCGATCGCCACCATTGTCGCCCTGGTCATCCTGCTGCCGATCGCCCTCTTCGTGGTCGACTGGTCGACCTTCAGCTGGTTCGCTGTCGGGCTGCTGGTGGCAGGTGGCATCCTCTCCTCGGCGCTCCCCTACAGCCTCGACACATTCATCCTGCGGCGGATCACCCCTCGCCTCTATGCGATCATCACCAGCTGCGGGCCGGCCATCGCCGCAGTGTTCGGGGTCCTCATCCTGAGCGAGTCGCTCGGCCCCCTTCAGGTTCTCGGCATCGCCTCCGTATGCGCAGCGGCCGCCGTTGCGATCGCTACCCAGCGCGACCGTCCGACCACCGAACTCGAGGCGTCAGCGCACACCATCTCCTGAGTGGGACTGGCGGATGCCGGTCAGCAGCATCCGCAGCGCAGCCACCGTCCGTCCTGGGGTTCCGGGCCGCGGTCGCAGCATTCGTGCTGCGGGAGAGTCGGTGAAGTGCCCGTTCCGGAGAAATGCACCCGTTGCGCGGGGCACTTTCCTCCGGAACGGGCACTTTCGCGGGCGGAAACGAAGGGTTAGCCGCCCGGCAGCGCCCCGAGCAGGTCCTCCAGCAGGTCGTCGGCGCCTTCGATGCCGACCGACAGCCGTACCAGGTTGTCCGGAACCTCGAGCGCCGTGCCCCGCACGGAGGCGTGGGTCATTTCGTACGGGTAGCTGATGAGCGATTCCACGCCGCCAAGGGACTCGGCGAGGTGGAAGATCCCGGTGGACTCGGTGAAGGTCCGGGCGGCTTCCGCTCCCCCGTGCAGCGCGACCGAGATCATGCCGCCGAAACCGCGCATCTGGCGGGCGGCCAACTCGTGGCCGGGGTGGTCAGGCAGGCCGGGGTAGTAGACGCGTTCGACTGCCGGATGCCCGACCAGGGCTTCCGCGATCTTCTGGGCGTTGGCGCTGTGACGTTCGACCCGCACTGCCAGGGTCTTGATCCCGCGGGTGGTGAGCCAGGCGTCCATCGGCCCGGATACCGGTCCGACCGCGAACTGAAGGAAGCCGACCTTCTCGGCCAGTTCGTCGTCGTTGAGGATGACCGCCCCGCCGAGGACGTCGGAGTGCCCGCCCAGGTATTTGGTGGTCGAGTGAGTCACGGCGTCGGCCCCGAGCGCCAGCGGGTTCTGCAGGTACGGTGACGCGAAGGTGTTGTCGACGACGACCAGCACGCCGGCAGCGTGGCCGATCTCGGAGAGCGCCGTGATGTCGCTGATCTTCATCAACGGGTTGCTCGGTGTCTCCACCCACAGCACCTTGGTTGCCGGGGTGATGGCGGCCCGCACCGCATCGAGGTCGGTCATGTCTACGGTGTCGAGGCCGATGCCCCACGGCACGAACACCCTGTTGACCAGGCGGTGGGTGCCACCGTAAACGTCGTTGCCCATGATCACGTGGTCGCCCGGTTTCAGGGCGGCCCGCAGCAGGATGTCCTCACCGGCCAGCCCGGACGAGAAACTGTACCCGTGCTTCCCGCCCTCGAGGGAGGCGAGCTGGGTTTCGAGCGAGCTGCGGGTCGGGTTGGTGCCGCGCGAGTACTCGTTGCCGCCCCGCAGCTGGCCGACGCCATCCTGCACGAAGGTCGATGTCTGATAGATGGGTTGGATGACGGCGCCGGTGATCGCATCCGGGGTCAGTCCGGCGGTGATGGCGCGGGTGCTGAAGTCGAGGTTCTTGCTCATGCGGTAGATCCGTTCTTGGGGGTGTCGAAAATGAAGGAGTTGGTGCCCGCAACAGGCGTTTTCGTGCACCAACATCGCCCGATCGGGTGAACGTCCTTCGTTTTCACTAGTGTCATGGCTCGGATGCTCCGGCCGCAGTCAGCGGGCGTGGTAGGCGAGGAGGTCGCGGCGGGTCAGGATGCCGAGCGGCTTGCCGTCGCGGAGCACCATGACGATGTCGTCTCCGGCCAGCGCCTCGCGAAGGTCGTCAACGGACTGGCCGGCGCCGACCAGCCGGATCGGCTGGTCGATGACGGAGGAGACCGGGTCGCCCAACTGCGCCTGACCGCCGGCGACAGCGCCGGCAAGCGAGGATTCCCGCACCGCACCGACGATCTCGCCCAGCACGACAGGCGGTTCGGCCGATGTCACCGGCACCCTGGTGAGCCCGTGTTCAGCCATCAGCTTCACGGCGTCACGAACTGTCGCGTCCGGGCGCAGGTGCACGAAGCCGCGGCTGGTGGCGTCCAGCACGTCGCCGACGCTCGGGCCGGAGGCCGTGGTCGTGAACCCGTGGGAGCCCATCCACTTGTCGCTGAACACCTTGTTCAGGTAGCCCCGCCCGCCATCCGGCAGCAGGATGACCATGACGGCCTCGGCGGGGAGGTCACGGGCCACTTTGAGGGCGGATGCCACGGCCATGCCGCTGGATCCACCCACCAGGAGGCCCTCCTCCCTGGCCAGGCGGATGGTCAGGTCGAACGATTCTGCGTCGCTCGCGGCCACAATCTCATCGACGACGCTCGGGTCGTACGCGGTCGGCCAGAAGTCTTCACCGACACCCTCGACCAGGTACGGGCGGCCGGTGCCGCCAGAGTAGACGGAACCCTCCGGGTCCGCGCCGATGATCCGCACCGCGCCATCCGACACTTCCTTGAGGTATTTGCCAGTGCCACTGATGGTGCCGCCGGTGCCGACGCCGGCGACGAAATGGGTGATCTGGCCCTCGGTGTCTCGCCAGATCTCCGGGCCCGTGGTCTCGTAGTGGCTGAGCGGCCCGTTCTGGTTTGCGTACTGGTTCGGTTTGAAGGCGCCGGGGATCTCCCGAGCGAGGCGATCGGACACGCTGTAATACGACTCTGGGCTGTCAGGCGCTACCGCAGTCGGCGTGACCACGATCTCGGCACCGTAGGCCGCCAGCGTGTTGCGCTTCTCTTCGCCGACTTTGTCCGGCAGCACGAAGACGCAGCGGTATCCCCGCTGCTGGGCCACCAAGGCCAGCCCGATTCCGGTGTTGCCGGAGGTCGGCTCGACGATCGTCCCGCCAGGCTTCAGCTCGCCGGACGCCTCCGCCGCATCGATGATGCGGGTGGCAATGCGATCCTTGGAGGAGCCGCCCGGGTTCAGGTACTCGACCTTGACCAGCACGGTCGCGGCAATGCCCTCCGTCACGCTGTTCAATCTGACGAGTGGCGTGTTGCCGACCAGGTCGAGGATTGTGTTTGCAAACTTCATGGTGCGGTCAATCTACCAGCGGCATCCGCGCTGTTACTGTGGCCTGAATTCCGACGATCGGGGAATACTCCGAACGCCTGCATGCTTATTTCCCAGCGACGACTCGGTAGGTTGTCTATTGCACCCTGCCCCCGAAACGACAGGACCCATCACACGTGGCCCCCAGCGACACCCCAGAACCAGTGCTCCCCCCGTCGGCGAAGAAGCTGACAGTCAAGCAGGAGCGCGAGGCCCGCCGGCAGGCGAAGGTCGAACAGTTCAGGAAGCAGCAGGCGCGGGCGAAGCGCAACCGCATCGTCGCCATCGTGCTCAGCTCCGTGGCCGCCCTGGCCGTCGTGGCACTGATCGTGACGGTCGTCATCTCCAACGCCACCCCGAAACGCGACCCTGCGGATATCGACGTGGCGGGCGTGCAGACCTGGGATGACCTGGAGTACGTGCACACCGACGGCCCTGTCGACTACGAGGGCCAGTACGGAATGAACCCGCCGGCAGGCGGGAGCCACAACCCCGCGTGGTTGAACTGCGGGATCTACACCGAAGAGCAGCAGAATGAGAGTGCTGTCCACGCACTTGAGCACGGCGCCGTGTGGGTTACCTACAACCCCGACGAGCTCGATGAGGCCGATGTTGACGCGCTGCGGTCGCAGCTTCCGGACAGCTACATCATCCTCTCGCCGTACCCCGACCTCGACGCCCCGGTCGTCGCATCCGCCTGGGCAGCCCAGGTGAAGCTCGACGGCGTCGATGACCCACGCCTCGGTGACTTCGTGGAGAAGTACTGGCAGTCGCCGGACGTTCCAGAGGCCGGTGCGCTCTGCACCAGGGGGATCGATGGACCCGGAAAAGTCGCCTAAGCAGCCCCTCAGTACTCGCCTGATCGTCGGGATCATCCTCGGCGCCACGGTTATTGCGGCGGGGAGCTTCACTGCGGGGTTCGTCGCCGCACCAGTCACGCCCACCCCTGGGTCGACTAGTACGGAGGCTGGGTTCTCGCGCGACATGCAGACACACCACATCCAGGCCGTTGAGATGTCGATGATCCTGCTCGACCGCACCGAGGACACGGAACTGCGGATGCTGGCTGAAGACATCGCGACAGCGCAGCAGCAGCAGGCCGGTCAGATGTATGCATGGCTCAGCATCTGGGGCGTGCCGCAAGCTGCCCCGGAGCCGTCCATGACCTGGATGACGCGGCCAACCCTGGATGGGGCTAACCATGACCATGGCGGCGAGGATGGCGAAACCAGCCATGTCCCCGGCGAACCGATGCCGGGGCTCGCGACGGCGGAACAGCTGCAGCAGCTGAAGTCGCTCGCCGGCGTTCCGGCGGAGAGCTACTACCTCGAATTGATGATCGCCCACCACATCGGCGGGGTCGACATGGCGCAGGCGGTACTGGACCGCTCAACCAACCGGGCGGTCACCAGTCTCGCCCGCGGCATGGTCGCGGTGCAGCAGGGTGAGATTGCCTACATGAACGAGCTGCTCGCAGAACGTGCTTAGCAGTCCGCACATCTCGCCGAGCGACTACGCGGAGTCGGCAGACCGGAAGAAATTGCGCACGTAGGCGACCAGGCGCTCGACCATGCTGGGAGCCGCCGGCTCCGGGACGAAGGCGACAGCGCCGCAGGAGTCGCACACCGCGATGTGGCGGTGCACGGCCAGACCGGTGCCGAAGTACGGGTTAGGCGAGATGGTCATCGCGGTCGAGGTGCAGGTATCGCAGCTGACCGAACTGGTGAGTTCGGTGGTGAGCACGCGGGAGGGCAGGGTGGCAGTAGACATCGATGTGACTCTTTCGGGTAAGGCACGGAGTAACTTCTGCGCGTCAAGCAGGCTCGCCAACGGGTGTGTGTCGGCGGCGCAGACAGTTGAGCGGGTGTGGGTAATGCGCGGTTCTTCGGGTCCTGCGGATTTCCGTTACTGCGGGTGTGGGGTATTCGGATCATCCGTGCTGCGCACGCCGACCCGGCCATTCCAGTGTGGCAACCATACCGCTGAAGCGGCAGTCCCATAAGGGGTGACACTCCTTCAGGGAGGCGTGACCTGCCGCTGGTAGAGCGAGGCGTAGACACCGTCGGATGCCAGCAATTCGCTGTGCGTCCCCTGCTCGGTGATGCGCCCGCCGTCGATGACGAAGATCACGTCGGCGTCGACCACCGTCGACAGCCGGTGGGCGATGGCGATCGTGGTGCGACCGTGCGACGCCGTGTCGAGTGCGGCCTGCACCACGCGCTCGGACACCGAGTCGAGGGCGCTGGTCGCCTCGTCGAGAATGAGCACCGGTGGGTCCTTGAGTAGCACCCGGGCGATCGCAACCCGCTGCTTTTCGCCGCCGCTGAGCCGGTAACCGCGCTCCCCCACCACGGTGTCGTAGGCATCCGGGAACGACATGATCGTGTCGTGGATGTTCGCCGCCAGTGCCGCAGTTTCCAGTTCGGCATCGGTCGCGTCCGGCTTGGCATAGCGCAGGTTCTCGGCGATGGTGGCGTGGAACAGGTAGGTCTCCTGGCTGACGATGCCGATGTGGCGCATCAGGTCTTCGTGCTGCAGCTCACGCACGTCGACCCCGGCGAAGCGCACTGCCCCCGACGGGGCCTCGTGCAGGCGCGGGATGAGGTATGACACCGTCGTTTTCCCCGCACCGGACGGCCCGACGAAGGCCGCGAACTGGCCGGGTTCGATCGTGAACGAGACGCCCTTGAGGGTTGCCGGTGAGTCTTGCGGGGCATCCGGGTAGCGGAACACCACATCGTCGAACTCGACACGGCCGAGCGGGAAATCCGCCCCCTGGGCCTGCCGGCGCTCCTCGATCTTCGTCGCCTCCGGCTGGTCCGTGATCGTCGGCCTCAGGTCGAGGTACTCGAAGATGCGGGCGAACAGGGCGGATGAGGTCTGCAGGTCGAGCGCGACGCGCATCAGCCCCATGAGCGGCCAGGTCAGGCGGGCCTGCACGGTCGTGAAGGCGACGATGGTTCCGGCCGTCACGGGCACGTCGCCGAGGATCAGCCAGCCGGCGACCAGGTAGATGATGGCGGGGATGATGGAGAGGAACACCTGCACGGTAGCGAAGAACCACTGCCCGCTCATGGTCTGCCGGACCTGCAGCCCCACCTGGGTGGCGTTCTCGTGGCGGTAGCGGTCCACTTCGGCGCCTTGCTGCGTGAAGCTCTTGGCCAGCAGGATCCCGCTGACGCTCAGCGACTCCTGGGTGATGGCGCTGAGGTTGCTCAGGGACTCCTGCGTCTTGGCGGCGATCCGGGCGCGCACCTGCCCGATGCGACGTTGGGCGATGACGATCACCGGAAGCAGGATCACCGCCACCACCGTCAGTTGCCAGCTCAGCACCAGCATGGAGACAAAGGCGGCGATCACCGTCACAGTGTTGCCGATGACGCTCGCCACGGTGTTGCTGAGCACCCCGGCGACACCCCCGACGTCGTTCTGCAGCCGGGACTGGATGATGCCGGTCTTGGTCCGGGTGAAGAAGGCGAGTTCCATCCGCTGCAGGTGGGCGAACATCCGCACCCTCAGCTCGCCCATCACCTTGTTGCCGACTGTCGCTGTCAGCCAGGTCTGCCAGACGCCGAGGGCCGCGGACGCGATCCAGAGCACCACCATGATGCTCACCAACTGCACGAGAACCGGCATATCGGGCGGGCCGTCCGGCGGGAACAGGCCGCGGTCGAACGCTTCCCTGGTCAGCAGCGGCGGCACCACGCTGATGGCGGCTCCGACCAGCACGAGGCTGACGGTGACGATGAGCGCCCGCTTGTGCGGCTCAAACAGGTGGCGGATGCGTGGGACCAGGTGCGGAATCCTGGGCGCCTCGGCGTTCTCTCGCCGCTGCGCCTCCACGTCCTGACCGCTCACCCGGGTGTGCGCTTTCCCGTACCGCCCGACCTGCCTGCCCCCGCCACTCATTTCCCCACTTTAACCCGCGGGGGACACCCGCTTCGCCGCGTGCGGTCGGCTTGCCGGTTACCCCTTGGTTGAGCCGGCGAGCAGCCCGCGTACGAAGTACCTCTGCAGCGCGAAGAACACGACCAGTGGCACCAGGATCGAAATGAACGCGCCCGCCGTGAGCAGGTGCCAGTCCTGGCCGCGGCTTCCGGTGATCTCGGCCAGCAGCTTGGTCATCGGGGCGACGGCTCCGTCAGCGAACACCAGGGCGACCAGCAGGTCGTTCCAGACCCAGAGGAACTGGAAGATGGAGAACGCGGCGATCGCCGGCATCGTCAGCGGGAGCACGATCCGGAAGAAGATCTGGCCGTGCCCGGCTCCGTCGACCCTGGCGGCTTCGACGAGTTCCCGGGGGATCTCCGAGACGAAGTTGTGCAACAGGAAGATGGCCAGCGGCAGCGCGAAGATGGTGTGCGCGATCCACACCTGACCGTAGGAGCCGCTGGCGTTGAGCCCGTCGAACAACTGGGTTCCTCCGGACTGCACGCCGCGGGACAGCAGGCTCAGCAGCGGAACCAGGGCCATCTGGATCGGCACGATCTGCAGCGCGAAGACCCCGATGAAGAGCCAGTCTTTACCTCGGAAGTCGATCCAGGCGAAGGCGTACGCGGCCAGACTGGCAATGACCAGCGGGAACACTGTCGCCGGGATGGTGATCGCCAGCGAGTTGACGAATGCGCCGGCCAGGTCGAGGGTGCCGTTTCCGGACTGCAGCACGTCGACGTAGTTGTCGAATGTGAATCCCCAGTTCTCGAAGATCGTCCACCAGCCGGTGGTGTTGACCAGGGCGGCGGGGCGCAGGGACGACACGAACAGGCCGAAGGTCGGCAACGTCCACAGCACGGCGATGATGAGGGCCGCGATGGTGGCCGTGCGGCTCGTCAACCGCCGCTTGGTGCGCCCGGCGACGCCGTTCTCCAGCTTGGACTCGCCGCGTCCGAGTTGCTTCTCGGTGGTGTCGTCGACGGGGAGCTTTGCCGGGATCGAGGACGTCATCGGATCTCCCTCTGCTTCTTGATCTGTCTCGCGTTGTAGATGACGATCGGCATCACCATCAGGAACAGCACCACGGCGAAGGCGGCTGACCGACCCAGTTCAAAGGTTTTGAACTGGGTGTACATCTCGTTGGCGATGACACTGGTCTCGTTAGCACCTGCCGTCATCGTTCGCACGATGTCGAAGACTTTCAGGGAGGCAATCGAGATTGTCGTGAGCACGACGATCAGCGCGCTTCGGATGCCCGGGACCGTCACGTTGACGAATCGCTGCCAGGCGTTGGTCCCGTCAAGTTCGGCCGCCTCCATCTGGTCAGCCGGCACGCCCTTGATGGCGGCGGACAGCACCACCATCGCGAATCCGGTCTGGATCCAGATGAGCACCACGATCAGGAAGAAGGTGTTCCACGGCGAGTTCTGCAGGAATGAGATGGGCTCGCCCCCGAACCAGACCAGCATCTGGTTGAGCAGGCCGATCTGTTCCTGGCCTGCCGGACGCGCTGTGTAGACGAAGCGCCAGATGATGCTGGCGCCGACGAAGGAGATTGCCATCGGCATGAAGACGAGCGCCTTGAAGATCTTCTCTCCACGCGACTTGTCGATAAAGACGGCGTAGGCGAGGCCGAAGATGGTGGAGACCGCCGGAACGATCAACACCCAGACGATGGTGTTGAGCACGGTTCGCACGGCCGACGGCTGGGTGAAGATCCAGACGTAGTTGTCGATGCCGATGAAGTTGCCGCGGCCGGAGAGGAAGGAGTCGAAAATCGTCTTCACTGACGGGTAGATCAACCCAACCGCGAGCAGCAGAATGGCCGGGGCGAGGAAGCCGAGCAATTGGAACAGGTAGCCGGAGCCGGCTTTGGCCCGGTAGTCGAGGATGAAGAAAATGCCTCCGAGCACTGCGGCGACGGCTGCGGCCCACAGCACCGACCCGAGAACCAGCATCAGCAGGAACGGCACGAGGATGCAGACGGCGAGGCGGATGCCGGTGTACAGCCTGCCCGGCCGCGGCGCTATCTCGACGAAGAACAGCAGGGCGCCCATCACGACGACGAACGCCAGGACGACCAGCGGTATTTGGACTATCGGGTTCAGGGTCCCGATCCAGTTTAGAAAGTCAGACATACGCGCCCCTTCCGGTACGCCCCCTGGAGAGAGCGGCGATGGACTCAGCTGGGTTGTGCAGTGGGGGGTCGGACGGCGTGTACCGCCATCCGACCCCGTTCACTGTTCTAACTCTGCACTATTCAGATGGCCAGGCACCGTCGATGAAGGTGAGGACTTCGTCGGTTGATGCCCCGTTGACCCAGTTGCGCATGCCTTCGAAGAAGGCTGCCGATCCGACTGCGCCCGGCATGAGGTCGGATGCGTCGAAGCGGAACGTGGTCTCCGGGTCCTGCAGGATCTGGATAGCCTGCTGCAGGATCGGGCTCGATGCGCTCTCCGGGTCAAGACCCGTGTTCGCGCTGATCACCCCGCCGAGCGATACCCGACTGTTCGCCCACTCCGGGCTGGAGAGGTACTCCTGCACCGCGATGGTGTCTTCGTCGTTGGCGAACGCTCCGATGATCTCACCACCGCCAGTGACCGCGTTTCCTCCACCTTCAACCGAGGGGGTGATGAAGGCCCAAATGTCGGCGTCCGGGCCGACCGTTGCGTTGCCGTTGGCCGGGTCCTGGATGAAGCCGTCGAAGAACGATGCCTGATGGTGCAAGGCGCATTCTCCCGTGCCGAGCACGCGGGCCGCGTCGCCGAACGGCGTCGAGTTGATGGACCTGACGTCACCCAACCCCGCGTTCACGTACTCCGGGTTGAGGATGATCTCGCCCACGGCATCGAAGGCGCCCTTGATTGCCGGGTCGGTGAACGGAACCTCATGGCTGACCCACTGGTCGTAGACCTCAGGTCCGGACTGGCGAAGCACGAGGTCTTCGACCCAGTCGGTTCCCGGCCATCCGGTGGCCGCGTCGGAGCCGAAGGCGACACACCATGGCGGTCCGCCAAGATCAGCAGCGGCCTGCTCGGTCAGTGCCATCAGGTCATCCCACGTCTCCGGAACTTCCCAGCCCATTTCGGTGAACTGGCTCGGCGAGTACCAGATGAACCCCTTGATACTGGCCATCAGGGGTGCGCCGTACAGGGTGTCTTCCACGGTGCCGTAACCGGCCCAGTCTTCTGACCAGTAGTCCGCGACGTTCGCGGCCACACCTTCCGGCGCCGGCTGGATGAAGTCGCGGCTGGCGAGGTCAGCGAGGAGACCGGGCTGCGGGAAGATGGCGAGGTCCGGAGCGTTGCCGCCCTGTGCCCGAATGCCGATCTGCGCCTCGAATTCCTTGCTCGACTCGTACTCGATGTCGATGCCGTTCTCTTCTTCCCAGTCCGCCCAGGATTCGTTGAGAAGGTCGGCCTCGGTGTCGGCGATCGTGCCGTAGATGGTGACGACGCCGTCGGCCTCGCCATAGTCGCCTGGTCCCGTTCCTCCGCCGCCTCCGTCTTCGCCGGAACACCCGGTGAGCACAAGGCCTGCAGCTGCGAGAAATGCGATGGGGACTGTTGCTTTGCGGTGCAAGGTGGAACGCATGTAATCCTCCTCTTTGAGGTCCCGCGCACCACTGGCGACGCGGGTACTGCTGTGTGTGGGACCGCTCCTGCGCCTCGGGGAACGAGGATGCGGTTCCATTGATCAAGCTACGCAATAGCGCGGTGGACTGCAAGCGCTTACGGCGATTTCCACCGCGCCCTGGACGTCACCGCTGGGCTTGGGGCGAGTCACCGGGCGGTCGGACCTCTCCGCCAT
This sequence comes from Homoserinimonas sp., assembly GCA_040904805.1. Classification (GTDB taxonomy): domain Bacteria; phylum Actinomycetota; class Actinomycetes; order Actinomycetales; family Microbacteriaceae; genus RYN-87. Next base: position 64,108 of record JBBDSS010000014.1, read on the forward strand.
CCAATCCCATCACGCCGCAGCCTCCGCAGCCTCCTCGACGAGCTGCGGGTCGGCAGCGTCGCGTCAGGCCAACTGACCTCCTGACTCCGGGTTAACAGCGGAAGGCGCCGCCCCCTGGGAGCGACGCCTTCGCGGTACTGCGGTGAACTACTTGAGGGTAACGGTGGCGCCAGCTTCTTCGAGCTGAGCCTTCGCCTTCTCGGCAGCCTCCTTGTTGACACCCTCGAGCACGTTGGCCGGGGCGCCGTCGACAACGGCCTTGGCCTCGCCCAGTCCGAGGCTGGTCAGGGCGCGAACCTCCTTGATGACCTGGATCTTCTTTTCACCTGCGGCTTCGAGAACGACGTCGAACGAGTCCTTCTCCTCAACCTCTTCAGCGGCTGCAGCAGCTCCGCCACCGGCGGCTGCAACAGCAACCGGAGCAGCGGCGGTGACCTCGAATACTTCTTCAAACTTCTTGACGAACTCGCTGAGCTCGATGAGCGTGAGCTCCTTGAATGCTTCGATGAGCTCGTCGTTTGACAGCTTTGCCATGGTTTTCTCCTTATTAGTTCTCTGCGCTTGCCTGGGCGTCGGCTGGACCGTGCCCGGTAAGTAATTTCTGCTGTGTCGAGTCCCGAATTAGGACGCGGACTCCTGCTTCTCACGCAAAGCGTCGACGGTGCGAACCGTCTTCGACAGTGGCGCGTTGAACAGACGGGCTGCGCCGAAGAGCGAAGCCTTGAAGACGCCGGCAAGCTTGCCGAGCAGTACTTCACGGGATTCGAGCTCAGCGAGCTGGTTGACCTCTGCAGCGGTCAGGGCGTTACCGTCGAAGTAACCGCCCTTGACGACCAGCAGAGGGTTTGCCTTGGCGAAGTCGCGAAGACCCTTTGCGACGGCGACAGGGTCACCGTGCACGAAGGCGATAGCGGACGGCCCGACCAGCTCTTCGTCGAACGACGAAATGCCTGCCTGGTTTGCCGCGATCTTGGTCAGCGTGTTCTTCACCACGGCGTAAGTTGCGTTCTCCTTGATGCCCTGACGCAGCTCCTTGAGCTGGGCAACAGAGAGGCCGCGGTACTCGGTCAGCAGAACAGCGGTCGAGTTACGGAACAGGTCCGCAAGCTCGGCAACCGAAGCTTCCTTGTTCGCCATGTGGCTCCTCAATAATCGTTATGCACTGCAGGTTTCGCAGCGCCGTAATGCAGTTCGCCTGGACCACCGGATGCTGGAACTCAAGAGTTCCCGGCCAACTAAAAAAGCTCCGGCGCAAGCGCACGGAGCTGAAATCCTGAGAACTGATGTCTCGGGGAATCTGAACTTCACACACCTGCGCGGGCGACGCTTTTTCAAGCGGCCTTCGATCAGCGAACCGGAACCTTGCGGTTCAGGCACACCGACGACCAGCGGTCTTTGGCTCCGCTAAGAGTACGGGATGGCACCCTGCGGCGCAAACCGGGCACCTGTCGCAGCGGATGCGGGACTCCGAGGGGGACGAGGGCGTTCCGACCAGGCTAGGGCTTGAATGAGCCTGATGCCGGGTCGAAGCCGAGCGCGACTTCCGGGTCGAGTACTCCGTGCCGGCGATCGGGCACCAGCACGAAGATCGCGAGCAGCACGACGACGAATGCCAGGGTGAGGCCGGCGACGACGAAGCCGTTGTTCGCCTGGGCCGCGGGGAGCGTCTCCAGTTCCTGCCACAACGTCTCCTGTGCATCGCGGAGCGACACCGGCGGTCCGGAGACCGGGTTGCCATCCTGCGCCAGCAAGGTCAGTTGGTCCCCGGCAAGGGCGTACCAGGAGTCGTGCTCATCGTCATGGACGAGCAGTGATCCTTCCGGCGCCCCCGCGATAGCGGGACCGAGATGGGGGCTGGGAACGAAGTTGGCCAGTTCCGGCTCGTTGGTGTACGGGCTGATCCATACCGCGGCCAGGCCGAGGTGCGTCTCGTCGGCGGCCGTGGCATCCGCTTCAGCGTCGTGGGTCGTTTCGCCGTTGATGATCGGGGCCACCCAGGTGTTGCTCGGCTCGACCGCGAGGTCCGTATCCAACCCGGCGCGAAACGCCTCGGTCCACACCGTGACCCGGGTGATGGGGCCGATCGTGCTCGTCTCCTCAGCGAAGTCGATGCCTGCCTCGCCGCCTGCGGCAAGGCCGTAGAGGTCGATGAGCCGGGGCAGCAGATCGGAGGAGAAGTAGTCAGCCACCTCTTCCGGTACCTGCGGCGGTTCACTCGCAGCAGCAGCGGAACTGCCGGCCGCGAGCGCGCCACAGCACACGAGCATGGCCAGGCTGGCTTTTGTGGCAGCCCCTAGGGTAAACGCGATTCTCAATTCGGGTCCTTCGAATAGCGTGGGGTACCGAACAGTGTGACACGAAGGCTGCAGAATCGGTCCGTTCTGCCCCCGTTAACGGGGCAGCGCCACGCTGAACTCGGTGTGCCGCGGTCGGCTGCTGACCGACACGTCTCCCCCGTGGCCCGACACCACGGCGCGTACGATCGCCAGGCCAAGGCCGGTGCTGCCCGCCAGTCTCGATCGAGAGGTGTCCCCACGCGCGAACCGTTCGAACAGGAGCGGTTGCAGCTCCTCGCCGATGCCCGGGCCGTCGTCGGTGATCGTGATGGTCACCCTCTCCCCGCCTGCCGCGAGCGCGACCGCGATGTTCGTTCCCTCCGGCGTGTGCACTCTCGCGTTCGTGAGCAGGTTCGCGATGGCCTGCTGAAGCCGGGGAACGTCCCCGTTGACCAGGACCGGCTCCTCCGGCTGGTCGAGCGACCATTCATGCTCCGGACTTGCCGCGTGGGCGTCGCTCACCGCGTCGACCAGCATCCGGGTGATGTCGAACTGCTGCCGCTGCAGGTCGCGGCCCTCGTCGAGCCGGGCCAGCAGGAGCAGCTCCTCGACCAGCGAGGTCATGCGTTTTGCCTCGGACTCCACCCTCCCCATCGCGTGCACGACGTCATCCGGCAGGTCGTGATCGCCCAGCCTGGTGAGTTCGGCGTAGCCGCGGATGGAGGCGAGGGGCGTGCGCAACTCGTGGCTGGCATCCGCCACGAACTGCCGCACCTTGTTCTCGCTCTCCTGCCGGGCGCTGAGGGCGGATGCCACGTGACCGAGCATGCGGTTGATGGCGGCTCCCACCTGGCCGACTTCGGTGCTCGGATCCGCGTCACGGTCTGCAACGCGAACCGACAGTGCGACCTCGCCGCGGTCGAGCGGCAGCTCGGTTACCTGCGATGCCGCCGCGGCGACCCGCTCCAGTGGCCGCAACGCCCGGCGCACGACGAGCGCGCCGGCCCGATCGCGGCTCCGACGGCGAGCAGGGTCACGGCAGCGACCACGAAGCTGAGCTGCACCAGGATCGCCTCGGCTTCGCTCTGCGGCAGGCCCGTCACCACCGTGGCCACCGCGTCCAGGCCGTTGAACGAGACCGGGATGGCAGACACCCGGTAGTTGCCCAGGTCGCCGCCCAGGTTCACCGTGACCGGAGCGCCGTCCTCGTCGACCCTGGCGAGCTGCCGGCTTTGGGCCTCAGACAACTGCCGGAGGTTTCCCTCCGGGGTGACGACCACCGCCAGCACGCCGGCGTCGGAGACGACCGCGGTGATCGTGAGCGGCCCCTGCACGCCGGTACGGAAGTCGGAGAACCTGCCCGGCAGGCCGGGAGCGGTCGGCGCGGGAGCATTCCCAGGGTCGCCCCCGACGGCGTCCTCGGATCTGCCGGTGGCTGCCAGCAGCTGGTCGTCCAGGCGGTCCATCAGGAACCCGCGGAGGGCGAGAACGCTCACCACGCCCACGATCAGGCTCGCCGCGGTGAACAGCGCCACCACGCTGAGCAGCAGCCGGGTGCGAAGCGACCACCGCTGGGTGAACCGTGCCGGCGCCTGCGTCACCGCGGCGCCTTGATCAGGTAGCCCACTCCGCGAACGGTGTGGATCATCGGCGGATGCTCGGTGTCGACCTTCTTGCGCAGGTAGGAGATGTAGAGCTCGACGATGCTCGATTTTCCGTCGAAGTCGTAGCTCCAGACCCGATCGAGGATCTGCAGCTTGCTCACCACCCGGCGCGGGTTCCGCATCAGGAAGCGCAAGAGCTCGAACTCCGTCGCGGTGAGGTGGATTTGCCGGTCCCCGCGGCGTACCTCGTAGCTGTCTTCGTCGAGCATGAGGTTGCCGATTCTCAGCACCGGGTCTGGGCGCCCGCTCACGACCAGCGCGGAGCGGCGCAGGAGACCGCGCAGCCGGGCGAGCAGTTCCTCCAGGCTGAACGGCTTGGTGACGTAGTCGTCGCCGCCCGCCGTGAGTCCGGCAACCCGGTCGTCGAGGGCGTCCCTGGCGGTCAGGAACAGCACCGGGACGTCTTGGTCAGCGCGAACGCGTTTCAGTACCTCGAGCCCGTCGATGTCGGGAAGCATGATGTCGAGCACCACCACGTCCGGGCGGAAGTCGCGGATGACGCCGACCGCCTGCTGGCCGCTCTCGGCTGACCGGACGTCCCAGCCCTCGTAACGCAGCGCCATGCTGACCAGCTCGGCCAGGGTCGACTCGTCGTCGACGACGACGGCGCGAACTGGGGAGCCATCCGGTCGGGTCAGCCGCTGCGCGGGCTGGGTCGGGTCGGGGGCCATGCCTCAATTGTGCCTGCGAACCTATGAGAACCCTATGAAGCGGCACAACCCTCCCTGAGTGCAACGCTCGACCTCGCGTCGCTGTCCACCAGCACCACCATTCGCCGCACCCGCGAGGGCGACTGGGAAGAGTACCGAGCGTTACGCCTGGAAATGCTGGCAGACACCCCGCTGGCATTCGGCGAGCACCAGCGGGAGCTGGAGATGGTGAAGCCGCTGCGCTAGTCCTGTTTGCTGAACGCCGCATCGAATGACTGCTCGGGCAGCTTCCAGAGCAGCGAGCGGATGAATCCGACCGCTTCCTTCGCGCCGTGCAGGCGGTCCATGCCGGCATCCTCCCACTCCACCGAGATCGGACCGGTATAGCCGATCGAGCGGAGCGCCCGGAAGGCGTCCTCCCAGGGCACGTCACCGTGGCCGGTCGAGACGAAGTCCCAGCCGCGCCTCGGGTCGCCCCAGGGCAGGTGCGAACCGAGCACCCCGGCCCGGCCATTCGCCGGGCGGATCCGGGTGTCCTTGCAGTCGACGTGGTAAATGCGGTCGGCGAATTCGACGATGAAGGCCACGGTGTCGATGTTCTGCCACATCATGTGACTGGGATCCCAGTTGAACCCGAACGCGTCCCGATGGTCGATAGCCTCGAGGGCGCGCACTGAGCTCCAATAGTCGTACGCGATCTCGCTCGGGTGCACCTCAAGCGCGAACCGCACCCCCTCGCCGTCGAAGACGTCGAGGATCGGGTTCCAGCGGTCGGCGAAGTCCTGGTAGCCGGCCTCGATGACATCCGCCCCCACCGGGGGGAACATGGCGACGTACTGCCAGATGCTCGACCCGGTGAAGCCGACCACAGTGTCAACGCCGAGCTTCCTCGCCACCTTCGCGGTGAGCTTCAGCTCGTCGGCCGCGCGCTGGCGGACCCCTTCTGCTTCCCCATCGCCCCACACCTTCGAGCCCACGATCGCCTGGTGGCGGAAGTCGATCGGGTCGTCGCAGACCGCCTGGCCCTTGAGGTGGTTGGAGATGGCGTAGAGGCCGAGCCCGTGCCGTTTGAGGATGTCGAGCCGCCCATGCAGGTAGGACTCGTCCTCGGCCGCCCGCCAGACATCCAGGTGTTCCCCTGAGCAGGCGACCTCCAGGCCGTCGTAACCCCACTCGCTGGCATACTCCGCCACCTCTTCCAGGGTCAGGTCGGCCCATTGCCCGGTGAACAAGGTGACTGGGTGCGAGCTCTTCAGTTCGTGCGTCATGGCTTCTCCCTCAAGTCCTGCAACTCAGTCAAGTATGCGAAAGTGCGCTCGGCCAGCGCATCCTGGCTGTCGGCCAATGGCCTCCAGACGGATGCCGCCGTCGCGATCGTCTCGTTCTCCGCCGTGAAGCTCTCCAAATTCAGCGGTCCGGAGTAGCCGGCGTCGTCCAACGCGTCCAGGAACGCTGGCCAGTCGATGTGGTCGTCACCGACCGCCCCGCGGTCGTTGCCGCAGACCTGCACGTGCGCGAGGTTCCCGCCGGCGGCACGGATGGCAGCGACCGGGTTCTTCTCCTCGATGTTCAGGTGGTAGCTGTCCAGCGCCAGGCCGAGGCCCGGTCCGAGCAACGGCTCGAGGGCATCCAGGGCCTGCTCGACCGTGTTGATCAGACTGGTCTCGTAACGGTTCAGCGGCTCGATGGCGAGTGTGACTCCGGCGGCCTGCGCGGCGTCGACGATGGGTACCAGGTTGCGGCGGAGCTCGGCGATCACGGTCGCGCGCTGTGCCGCGTCCATCCGCCAAGTGCGGCCGGTTTGGGCGTAGAAGGGGCCGGCGACGACGGATGCGCCGAGTGCGGTGGCTACCTCGATGCAGTGCTGCAGGTACTGCTGGGTGGACGCGACGGCTCCGGCAGAGGCCGCCACCAGGTCGCGACCTGAGCCCATGGCACCCACTACGTACGGGGTGAGCGAGAGTCCGGCGAGAACGTCGGATGCCCTGACCGGGTCCCAGTCACCGGGTGACTCGACCGGCAACTCGATCGCCTCGAAGCCGAGGCCGGCAGCCTTGCGGGCCAGCCGGTCGAGCGACTCGTCGGTGAGGGGGGATGCCCACACCCAGGTGTTCACTCCGAGGGCTCTGCGCATCGTTCCTCCATGGTTTGTGGGTTGAGCAGCGCCGGACGTCGCGCGCTACTCAACCCACAGCTGGTACTGCTGGTTACGGGATGATCCGCTCCTGCCAGACGGTCGGGTATCCGGGAAGGTCCTCGCCGCCGAAGCGGGCGTAGTGGCCATCCGGCATTCCCTCATTGTTCTCGAGGGCATCCGCGAGTTCCTCCTGGGCGATCGGCTCCTGCGGGAGTACCCACTCCTCGGGAATCTCCTCACCGGCGAAGATCTTCTGCACAGCCAGCAGCGTGGTGCGCCACTGGAAGTTGGAGTAGACGGTTCCGAGTCCGGTCAGCCCGGTCGCGTCCCACTTGCGGAGGAAACTCAGCTCGTCTTCTCCCGTCATCACCGGGTAGTCGACGCCAGCATCCTCGAACGCCTCGATGGCCGCGACGGCGCCGTCACCGGCATCCATCCAGACACCGTGCACGTCACCCTTGGCGAGTTCGTCCGAGATGATCTTCTTGATCTCGGCCGGGTCGGCACCGGTGAAGTAGTCGACCGCCTCGATGTCGTTCTCACCGAACAGCTTCTCGGCCGCGGCCCAGCGCTGTTCCAGGACGTCGACGCCGGGCAGGATGCGCATGGCGACAACCTTATTGCCGGGCTCGAGGTTGTCGATCAGGAAGTTCGCCGACTCGATGCCCCACGCGAACCCGCCGATCGGGTGGATGAACGTCGTCTGGCAGTCTGTGTCGACGCCGCGGTCGAAGACGACCACCGGCTTGCCAGTCTCGCAGGCACGCTCGACCGCCGGCGTCATCGCCGCCGTACTGTTCGGCGAGATGATGAACGCGTCGCAGTTTCCTTCTTCAATGAAGTAGTCGATGTCAGCGATTTGGGTGTCATCGCTGTCCTGAGCGTCGCGCGTCTCCATCTCGGAGATCACGCCGTCATCCTGCAACACCTTGAGCTGTTCGTTCATGGTGATCCAGCCGGTCTGACGCCACGGGTTGGAGATTGACGCGTTGGCGAAGCAGACCTTCTTTGCTCCCTCGCTCGCATACTCCGACGTGTCGATCATCTCGGCATTGATGTACTGGAGGTGCGGCTGGTCGGCCGGTCCCTCCGGAGTGGTGCTGATCTCGTCAAGCTGCTTGTCGAATAATGCCTGGTCGAACCATTCCACCGATTCCGAGTCTTCGCCCTCGCTCGGCGGCGTGACGGACGGGTCGGTGGTACAGCCGGTCAGGGCGAACAGTGCTGCTGCTCCGACAATGGCTACTGCCATGTGTGCTGGGCGTCGCATCACTTAACCTCCTTGTTATGTCGTGCTAGTCCCCTTCAGGGGTTGGTTGTGGTGCAGGACGAGCCGACTCTGGGGCGAGTTCCGGCTCCTTCCCCGTTGCAGGAGAAGCTAGGACCGAGCGCTCGCTGCGGCGGGCTCGGAAAGTAACCGCCGAGTAGGCGACGGCGAGGATGATGAGCAGTCCCTGGACGGCGTCTCGCATGGTTGACGGCACATCGACGAAGTTGAGCAGCATGAACAGGGCTTCCAGCGCGAATGCTCCTGCCATCGCGGCGACGACCCAGCCGCGCCCGCCACCGAGCACGACGCCGCCCAGCACCACCGCGGTAATGGCGATGAATTCGTAGCCGCGCCCCACCGATGGATGCACTCCGGCGAAGCCGACCAGGATGATGCCGGTCACGGTAGCGCTCAGGCTGGAGATGATGAATGCGCTGGTCTTGACCCACCAGACCCGCACCCCGGCGTAACGCGCTGTCGTCACGTTGTCTCCGACGGCGATCAGGGTTCGGCCGTACGGCCGTTGGGAGAGCCAGATGGCGACCGCGAGCACCACGCCCAGAATGATGACGGACCAGGGAATCACGCCGACGATCGGGACGTTCTGGATGCCGCCGCGACCGATCTGCCGGAACTCGTCGGCGGGATTGCCTGTTGCCGCGCCACCGGTCCAGAACAGCACGCCGCCGAGCAGCGCCAGCATCATGCCGAGGGTCACGATGAACGACGGCACCTTCAGCAGGGTGGTCGCCAGCCCGTTGATCAGGCCGATGAGGATGCCGAAGGCCACCATGAAGATCAGCACCGGGACGCTCTTGCTCGCGTCCTGGCCGACCAGGTTGCCGGCGATGACCACCTGCGCGGTGATGAGGGAGCCCATCGACAGGTCGAATTCCCCGGATACGATGACGAAGTACTGGCCGATTGCGACGATAGCGATCGGGGCGACCCGCTGGATGAAGCGGATGAACTGCCCCGGCTCCGCGAAGCCAGGGCTCAGCACCGCGAGTGCGATCAGGAGGAGGGCAAGCAGCAGGAAGACTGCGCCACGCGGACTGACCAGGGCGAACGCCGCCTTGCCGACGTGCGACCCGAACGAGGTTGCCTGCTGGCTCACTTCGCCACCTCCTTCGCATCGAACCTGGCTCGGCGCTTCTCCACCGCGCGACCGGTGTAGATGGCCACCGCCGCGACGATGATCACGCCGCGGACGACATCTTTGAGGAACGGGTTCACCTGCATCACGCTCATCACGCTGTCGAGCACCGCGAAGATGGCGACACCGCCGATCGTTCCCCAGATGGACCCGCGGCCACCGGCCAGCAGCGTTCCACCGAGCACGACGGCTGCGATCGAGAGCAGGGCGTAGCCGCCCTGGCTGCCGACTGTCGGGCTCCCCACGCCGAGCCGCGAGGCGAGCAGCAGTCCGGCCATTCCGGCGGTCACCGAGCAGACCACGTGGGCAGTGACAATCGGTTGCCAGGTGCGGATGCCGGACAGCCGGGAGACCGCAAGGTTGCCGCCCACCGCGTAGATGTGGTGCCCGGTACGCGTCTTCGTCAGGAACAGGAAGACGATCGACGCGAGGGCAAGCATGATGATGGTCGAGATCGGCACCGGGCCGATGCCGGTGGCGCCGAAGTACTGGAATTCGGGCGGAACACTGCCGCTGCTGCCCCTGTAGAAGGTGTCCAGGTAGCCCTTGACGATAAGGCCGACACCGAGGGTGGCGATGAAGCCGTGCACCTTCAGTCCGGTGACGATGAGGCCGTTGACCAGCCCGATCATGGCGGACACCCCGAGCGCGAGCAGCACCGCCGGCACGATGTTCCCGGGGTTGCCCCGCATGGTCTCGGCCGCCAGAAGGCTGGAGAGGCTGATGACGTACGGCACCGACAGGTCGAGTGAGCCGATCAGGATGACCAGGGTCTGGCCGACCGCGACGAAACCCAGCACGCTCATCCCGGTGAGGATGTCGCGGATGTTCCCGTCGCTGAAGAAGTTGCGACCCTCAGTCGAGACCAGCACGGCGCCGACCGCGATCACGCCGACCAGCGCGATGTAGACGATGGCTGTCGTGTCGAGGCGCATCCGCCGCCTGGCTACTTGCGAGGTGCTCACAGCGTGACCTCCCCGTTCGCGGTCGAAAGGGTGCCGGTTGCTGCCGCCAGCACGGCCTCCTCGGATGATCCGGGATCGAGTTCTGCGGCGATCCGCCCGTCGTGCATCACCAGGATGCGGTCCGACATCCCGATCACCTCAGGCAATTCAGACGAGATCATCAGGATGGCGACTCCGTTCTTCGCCAGGGCGCGCATCAGGTCGTAGACCGCGATCTTCGCCCCGACATCGATGCCCCGCGTGGGTTCGTCGAAGACGACGACGCGCGGGTCGGTCGCCAGCCATTTGGCGAGCACGACCTTCTGTTGGTTGCCACCGGAGAGGTATTGCACCTCCTGGCCGAGCCCGCGGGAGCTGACCTCGAGGGAGGAGAGGATGCCGGGAACCCGCTGCCGCGCAGCCCTGGTGCGGCCGGCGAAAACGCTGCGGATCACCAGGAGCGCATTGTCGGCGACGGATTGGCCGAGCGCCAGTCCCTGAGCCTTGCGGTCCTCGGTGACCAGCGCGATGCCGGCCTTCACCGCCAGGCGCGGCTTGGTGATGGCGATCGGGTCGCCATCCAGGGTGACGGTTCCGGAGCTGAACGGGCCCGCACCGAAGATGGCCTCGGCCAGCTCGGTTCGTCCGCTCCCCTGGAGTCCGGCGACGCCGACGATCTCGCCGGCCCGAAGTTGCAGGTCGATGTCGGCGATGTAGGCGTTGCCGCCTCCGTTGACTTCCAGCCGGGTGGCGCCGACTTCGGTGCCGTCGAGGCGGTCGGGAAAGTAGGCAGAAATCGAGCGTCCGACCATCCGCCGCACCAGCTCATCGGTGGTCAGGTCTGCCGTCGGCCCTGTCGAGACCAGGGCGCCGTCCTTGAGCACCGTGATGCTGTCGCAGAGGTCGAAGATCTCTTTCAGGCGGTGGGAGACATAGAGGATGGCGACGCCGCGGGCCTTCAGCCGTTCGATGATGCCGTAGAGCAGGTCGACCTCGTTGTCGGCGAGCGCGGCGGTCGGCTCATCCATCGAGATGACCTTGGCGTCGAACGAGAGGGCCTTGGTGATCTCGACGATCTGCTGTTCGGCAACGGTGAGCCGGCGAACTGCCGCATTCGGGTCGATGAAGGTGATGCCGAGTTCGGCGAGGAGTTCTGCCGTCGCCGCCCTCATGGCGCGGTTGTCGACGAAGCCGCCCTTGCGCGGTTCACGCCCGAGGAAGACGTTCTCGGCCACGCTGCGGTCCGGCAGCAGGTTGAACTCCTGGTAGACCGTGGCGACGCCGGCGTGCATGGCCTGGATCGGATGCGTGTAGTCGACCGGTTCACCGAGGTAGCTGACCTCACCGCCGTCCCGCTGGTATACACCGGCGATGATCTTCATCAGCGTCGATTTCCCCGCGCCGTTCTCGCCGACCAGCCCGTGAACTTCCCCGGCGCGAAGCTCGATCGCGACCCCGGAGAGCACCTCGACACCGAAGAACGATTTTCGGATGTTCCTGGCTGTCAGGATTGGGGCCGGCGCCGTCATGCCGCTCCCCCGACTGCCGTGAATGCCGGCGTGCCGAGTTCGACCCAGCTGCCGCTGCTGGCGGATGCGAGCATCGCCTCGGTCACCTGCACGGCGCGGAGGCCATCGTCGAAGGTGGGCAGGCCGTCCGGCGAACCACCGGCGATGGCGGCGTAGCTGTCGGCGACGAACGCGTTGAATGCGTCCTGGTAGCCGAGCGGATGCCCGGCCGGCAGTATGGCCAGTCGAGCGGCGTCGGCGCTGAGCTGTGCCGGCTCCCTGGCAAGCAGTTCTGTTCCGCTGCGGCGTCCGAGCCAGAGCGTCTCCGGCTTCTCCTGGTCGAACCGGATGGTCTCGGAGCTGCCGCTGAGCTCGAACGTCAATGAGTTCTTGCGCCCGGGCGCAACCTGGGACACCAACAGGGTTCCGATGGCACCGGCTGCCGTCTCCACCAGCAGGGCGACTGCGTCTTCGGTGGCGATGTCACGGTTCGTGGCACGCTCATTGAAGAAGGTGCGCTTGGTGGCGGACAGCCGCCGGATGCGATCTCCGGTGACGAATTCAATCAGGTCGCAGAGGTGCGAGCCGATGTCTGCGAATGCCCGCGACGGCCCGCCTTGCGCGGCATCCACTCTCCAGTCGTCGTCGGTCTTCGACAGGAGCCAGTCCTGCAGGTAACCGCCCTGGATGGTGAGGAGTTCGCCCAGTTCGCCCCGCGCGACCCGCGCCCTGGCCTCCCGCACCATCGGGTGGTAGCGGTAGACGAATGGCACCGTTGCGGTTACTCCGGCTGCGCGGGCCCGCGAGGCGAGCTCCTCGGCGTCAGGTCCCGACGTCGCGAGGGGCTTCTCGCACACGACATGTTTGCCGGCGTCGAGTGCGGCGAGCGCGAAGCCGACGTGCGTGGTGTTCGGCGTGCACACGTGGACAACGTCGATCGCTTCATCCGCCAGTAGGTCGTCGACGGTGGGGTACGACATCGGGATGCCGAGCCGCGCGGCCGCTCGGGCGGCGCTCTTCGGCGACGACGACGCGACGCCTCGAAGCGATCCCCGCGCTGAGCGAGCCGCACGACTGTGTGTTTCGGCCATGAAGCCGCCGCCGATAAAGCCCACCTGGGGGACGGCGGGAAGAGCGCGAGTGACATCCGTTGTCATGTCGAGCATTCTGACACACCTCGCGCATCTTTTGCCAGTAAACAAGCAAAAGTAAATAGTCAAAAGCTAATAGCTGCACATTGGCCGTGCTTAGTCCGTGTGGTTTACTGAGCGGATGGTCGACATCAACCGGGGATCAGCCCTGGGTAGCTCGGGGGCCAGCGAACTGTTCCAACTGTTGCGCGATGGCAAGCCGCGCACCCGCGCGGCGCTGGCCAACCAGACCGGTCTGGCCCGTTCAACCATCGCCTCCCGCGTCGACGCCCTCATGGAACTGGGCCTGATTATCCCCGTCGATGACGCGCTGTCCACCGGCGGTCGCCCATCATCCCAGTTCGCGCTGAACCCGACAGCGCGGCTCGTCCTGGCGGCAGACCTCGGGGCCTCCCATGCGACCCTCGCGGTCACCGACCTCGCCGGCACCCGCCTCGGTGAGGTCAACGACCCGATCGACATCGCCGATGGCCCGGAGCGCGTGCTCGAGTGGATGGTCGCCTCCGGTCGACAACTGCTGACCCAAATCGATCGTGACCAGCGTGACCTCATCGCCATCGGAATCGGACTCCCCGGCCCCGTTCAGCACGGGAGCGGGCAGCCGATCAACCCGCCGATCATGCCGGGGTGGGACCGCTTCGACGTCCCCGGCTGGGTGCAACAGCATCTGGAGGTCCCGGTTCTCGTCGACAACGACGTGAACATCATGGCGTTGGGCGAGCGCGCCTTCGCCTGGCCCAGAACCGAACACCTGATCTTCGTGAAGGTTGCCACCGGCATCGGTTCAGGCGTGATCTCCGGCGGTCTCCTGCAGCGCGGGGCGCAGGGCATCGCCGGCGACATCGGGCACGTGCAGATCGCACGTGGTGCGGGTGTACCCTGCCACTGCGGCAACCGCGGATGCCTGGAGGCCATGGCATCCGGACCCGCCATCGCCGGAGCGCTGCGCCAGGCCGGGGTGGACGCCGAGAACGGCGCGCAGGTCGTCGACCTGGTCAAGCGCGGCAACATTGAGGCGATCCAGGCGGTCAGGCAGGCCGGCCGGGACATCGGCGAAGTGCTCACCGCCTGCGTGAGCCTGATCAACCCATCGGTCATCGCGATCGGCGGGTCGATGGCGAAAGCCGGGGAACACCTCATCGCCGGGGTGCGTGAAGTCGTCTACACCCGGTCAATGCCGCTCGCCACCGAGCACCTGTCGATCGTGCAGTCCAGCGCCGGGTCTGACGCCGCCGTCATCGGTGCGAGCATGCTGGCCATTCACCACGCCCTCTCCCCCGAGAACATCGACGCCATGGCCGGCTGACGGTCACAACGCCAGCCCCAGGAAAGGAAACCATGATCCGCCACACAACGCGCATCCGTTCCACCGGTCATTCGTCGCCGAGAACTGGGCCAGCGAAGTGGAGAATTTCCAGGAGCTCGATTTTGTGCCGCTGAACGGCGGCTAATCGAGCACAATAGACCGGTGACCATCGTGCAGCCGACCCTGGACCTCTGGGACGAGCCCGCACCAGATCACCGCCGGCGCATCCTGGCGCACTCCACCGACCGCGTCGCCTGGCTCCGCGCCCGCAGTCGCGGCATCACGGCGACGGATGTCGCGAAACTCTCCAGCGACCGATCGGTGATCACCGTCGCCCGCGAGAAGTACTACGGCAGCCGGTTCAGCGGCAACGCTTTCACCGACCACGGCCGCGAACGCGAGCCGGAGATCGCCACCTGGGTCAAGGCCAACCACGGGATCGACCCCAGCGCCGCGCTGTACCACGCTCACGGGGAGCCGGCTCATCTGGCCACACCGGACGGAGTCGCCGTCATCGGCGGTGCGGTGGTGCTGTCCGAGATCAAGACCACCAGCTCGGCCTGGAAGTCGATCCCGCGCTCCTACCTGCGTCAGGTCTGGTGGCAGCAATACGTGCTGGGCGCCGAGCGCACCCTGGTGGTGTGGGAGCAGCACGACAACTTCATTCCGGTCGGGCCGGAGCCGCTGTGCCGTTGGGTGGACCGCGACGACAACGAGATCCACGTGCTGGTGGGCCTGGCGAACCGGGTACTCGCCAGCCTTCGACGCGGCGCTGGCTGATGTCGTACCTGTCAGCGACGACGATTATCGCGGCACCGAGAGACCCCGTGCATCCGCTCCGGGTCGCGACCTTGTGGCACCGGCGCCTTCCCGCGTCAACCCTGACCGAGGTGCCGGCGCGTGACGACGGAATGGCTCCGTACCTGGCCGCAATCCGCGCAGCGGTGCGGTCTGCCCTGCAATCACCACCCCCAGGCTGACCAGCCAGAGGATGGCGATCGTGGTCGCCGCGAACTCGAACCGGCTGCCGAGGTCGGTCTCCCAGCCGGCCAGCGACATGATGCCGCCGGCGCCGGCGATCACCGCCACGGCGATGCCGGAGCACAGCGAGAGCGCCGCCATCATCCGCCGCCCGGGCGCGCAGGTCAGCTGCACCATGGCCCAGCAGGCGAACGCGAAGGCGAGAACGGCCGCGGTGGTGTGGGTGAAGTCCGGCCAGGTGAATGATGGCCCGTATGGGATCGGGCAGCCCGGCGTGCAGGTCACCTGCGACGCGAGCAGGAAGAACGCGCTGGCGAGGCCGAGCGAGACCGACGGACGCCACCAGCCCAGCACTCGCGATGCGACCCGGATGCCACGGGCCGCGAACGCGACCAACCCGCCTCCTGCGGAGATCAGCACCAAGGCAGCCTGGAACCATGCCGCAGTGGGCATGCCCTCCGCCCCCATGACACTCACATAGACATCCCTGCCGAGAGACAGCCTGGCCGTCCAGATGATGGCCAGCGCCGTCAGAACCAGCAGGCAGGCGGCCACGGCGCAGACAAAATCGAGGTGCCGGGCAACGACAATATCTTGGACGTGCTGGGCGGTCGAAATCGGGGACACAGCCGCATCGTAACCGGCAGCATGACTCGAGTCGAGGGGCAGCCGTCAGGCCGCTTTAGGATTGATGCGAGACCCAAGGAGCCAACGCCATGCAGCCAGACCTTCCCGAGACCATGCGGGCCGCCCTGATGGACCGCACCGGCGAGCCGGGCGCGCTGCGATTGGGCGAGGTTCCCACACCGCGGAACATCTCCGGCGAAGTACTGGTCAAGGTGAGCGCCGCTGGTATCAACCCCATCGACGCGAAAACCCGGGCCGGTGGCGGGGTCTCGTCCGCGATCACCCGGTATCCGGCAATCCTCGGCGGAGACTTCAGCGGTGTGGTGGTGGAAACCTCGTACACGGCGCATCCGCTGCAGCCGGGCGATCTCGTCTACGGCATGATGTCGGTGCCTCGCACTCAGGGCAGCTATGCCGAGTACGTGGCGGTCAGCTCACTCAGTGTCGCCCGCCGGCCGAGGAACCTGACTGCTATCGAGGCGGCCGGCGTGCCCCTGGCCGCTCTCACCGCCTGGGGTGTCATCGAGCTGGCCGAGCTGGCGCCCGGAAAACGGGTGCTGATCCATGCGGGCGCCGGCGGCGTCGGGCATTTCGCGGTGCAATTCGCTGCGCACCTGGGTGCAGAGGTGGTGGCGACCGCCTCCGGCCGCAACATCGAATGGCTGAGGTCGCTCGGCGCATCCGAGGTCATCGACTACAAGGCCTCCCGCTTCGAAGACCACCTCACCGGGCTGGACGCCGTCATCGACCTGATCGGCAACGTCCAGGACAATACCGGTACCCGCTCGCTGCAGGTGCTGCGCCCAGGTGGGGTCATCGTCAACGTTCCCTCCGGCAGCTGGCCGACATTCCTGGACGACGCGCGCGTCGCAGGGATGCGCGCCACCACCTACAAGGTCAACCCGGATGCTCGAGTGCTCGAGTGCTCGAACAGATCACCTCACTCATCGAGGCCGGCGCGGTCGTGGTGAACATCGACAAGGTCTATCCGCTCGCGGAAGCAGCGGCCGCCCACGCGGAGCTGGAAGAAGGACACACGCGCGGGAAGATCGTGCTCGAAGTCAGCACAGAGTAGTCGGCGCTGTCAGAAGGCGCACTCCCGCACGAAGTCGTCGTGCACCTCGTCGCCCACCCGGAACTTCTTCACCCCGACCTGCGCGAACCCGTTCTTCTCGTAGAACCGGTTCGCACGCAGGTTCTGCTGGTTGACGCCCAGCCAGACGCTGGCCACACCACGGGCCCGAGCCACGCCCATGGTCGCGGAGATCAGCGCGGCGGAAGCGCCGGACCCGTGCAGGCCGGGCAGCACATAGACCTTGCTCAGTTCGACCGTCGGTCGGCCGGTGACGGATGCCGCAACCCCCGAATCGGCCGGGTCGCCGAACACCAGCATGGTGTAGCCGACAGGCTCGCCGTCGCGCTCCACCAACAGCAACTCGCGGGCATCGTCGCGCAGGTAGTCGTCGAACTTCTCCGTGGAGAGGTGCTCGCTGACGAACGCGTCGATCTGGTGCTGCTCGGTGCCGGGAGGGCAGGCCAGGCCGAAGGTGACAGCGGCCACCTCGTGGAGCGCAGCAGCATCCGGGGCCCCGGCCACGCGAACCGCTATGCTCATCCGCTCCCCTTCTCCGATCCCACATGAAGGAAAAACCTCCCCTGACGGCCCCGTTGCCCAGCAGAAGCCTACGGGAACGGCGAATCTCCTTCATTTGGGATCGGGCGCGAGCCTTCTCGGCAACAAAAAAGGCCCGCCGAAGCGGGCCCTCTTGTTGAAACCGTGCGAATAACTAGATGGCGTTGACGTCCACCGGGATGCCGGGGCCGAAGGTCGTGGTGACCGTCGCCTTGGTGACGTAACGTCCCTTCGACGAGCTCGGCTTGAGGCGGACGACCTCTTCGAGGGCCGCGGCGATGTTCTCCGACAGCTTCTCGTGGTCGAACGAGGCCTTGCCGACGATGAAGTGCACGTTGGCGTGCTTGTCGACGCGGAACTCGATCTTTCCGCCCTTGATGTCGGACACGGCCTTGGCTGTGTCCGGCGTCACGGTCCCGGTCTTCGGGTTCGGCATGAGCCCACGCGGACCAAGAACCTTACCCAGGCGACCAACCTTGCCCATCAGCTCTGGCGTCGAGACGGCGGAGTCGAAGTCGGTCCAGCCGGCAGCGACCCTCTCGATCAGCTCGTCGCCGCCGACCTCGTCTGCGCCCGCAGCGATAGCCGCGTCAGCGGCCGGGCCGGTGGCGAACACGATGACGCGGGCGGTCTTACCTGTGCCGTGCGGCAGGATGACGGTGCCGCGCACCATCTGGTCTGCCTTACGCGGGTCGACGTTCAGCCTGAGCGCAACCTCGATTGTCGCGTCGAACTTCTTCGAACCGGTCTCGCGAGCGATGCCCACAGCCTCGGCCGGGGTGTAGAACTTGCCGTCTTCGATCTTCTCGGCCGCGGCGCGGTAGGCCTTTGACTTCTGTGCCATGTTGATTCTCCTAAATATGAGTTCGTGGGTAGCGAGCCAGGCGGGCTCTTCCACTGCTGACGCACGCTAGTGCGTCATAAAAGTTGGGTGCGACTACGCGTCGACCGTGATGCCCATGGAACGCGCGGTGCCGGCGATGATCTTCGCCGCGGCGTCGATGTCGTTGGCATTCAGGTCGGTCATCTTCTGCTCGGCGATAGCGCGAACCTGCTCCTGGCTCAGCTTGGCAACCTTGACGGTGTGCGGGGTTCCTGAACCCTTGGCAACTCCGGCAGCCTTCTTGATGAGCTCAGCGGCGGGCGGGGTCTTCAGGATGAACGTGAACGAGCGGTCCTCGTAGACGGTGATCTCGACGGGGATCACGTTGCCGCGCTGCGACTCCGTCGCGGCGTTGTACGCCTTGCAGAACTCCATGATGTTCACGCCGTGCTGACCCAGCGCCGGCCCGATGGGCGGTGCTGGGTTGGCGGCGCCGGCCTGGATCTGAAGCTTGATCAGACCTGTAACCTTCTTCTTCGGTGCCATTCTTTCCTTCTTTCGTGTTCGAATCCTTCGCGGTCCCTGAGGCTCTCGAAGGGCTCTTCCGCCTGCTCGGCATTTCCGGGCTGCGGTGGTTTATGGATAGCTAGAGCTTGGTGACCTGATCGAAGCTGAGCTCAACCGGGGTCTCGCGCTCGAACAGGGAAACCAGCACGGTGAGCTTGCCGCTCTCCGGCTTGATCTCGCTGATCGAACCGGGCAACCCGGCGAACGAGCCTTCCTTGATCGTGATGGTCTCGCCAACCTCGAAGTCGACTTCCTGCGGGATGGAGCGGCTGACGGCCTTGCCACCCTTGGCGCCGGTCTTGGCCGGGGCTTCGACGATCTGGGCGAGGCTCTTCAGCATCGAGAACGCCTCTTCGAAGCGGAGCGGCGTCGGGTTGTGGGCGTTGCCCACGAAGCCGGTGACGCCGGGCGTGTGGCGAACAACCGACCAGCTGTCCTCGTTGAGGTCCATGCGCACCAGCACGTATCCGGGGATGCGCACTCGGGTGACCAGCTTGCGCTGGCCGTTCTTGATCTCGACGACATCTTCCATCGGCACCTCGACCTGGAAGATGTAGTCCTCCATGGTCATGCTGACGCGACGGTTCTCGATGTTCTGCTTCACGCGCTTTTCGAAACCCGAATACGAGTGGATGACGTACCACTTGCCCGGAAGCGACTTCAGCTCGGCGCGGAACTCCTGGTACGGGTCGACCTCGGCCTCCTCCGCTTCGTCGCCCTCGACGGCCTCGACGGCCTCGGCCTCAGGTTCTGCCAGGCCGGATGAGACATCAAGCGCAGCCTCGAGGCTCGCCTCCGCATCGCCCTCGTCAATTTCGTGAATCGCTCGTTCCTCGTTCGGAACCACGTCCGCTACCTCGTCGGAGAGCACAGGACCGCCCAATTCCTGGTCCTCTTCGGAGGACTGCTCTGCCGCAGTCGACAGATCGATCTGCTCGGCGGCCGGGAGGCTGCTTTCTTCGCGTTCGATGTCAGACACTGAATTCCATTCCATTTCTTGAAGTCTTTGTTCCGGGATGTCCCGGGAGGTTCTCCGGCCAGGTGGCCGAGCGGCTAATCGTGACTATGCCCCGTCACCGAAGACGTTGGCAACCAGCCATCCGAAGAACAGGTCGAACCCGCTGGTCAGTGCCATCATGATGATGACGAAAACCAAGACGACCGCGGTGTAACTGAACAACTCCTTGCGGGTCGGCGTCACAACCTTTTTGAGTTCTGTAATGACCTGGCGAAGGAACAACGCGAGGCCGGCAAACGGCCCGCGACGGTTCGCCCTCTCCGCCTTGGCGCTGGCGACGACATCCTCGCTGGGTTCGTCGATGCTGTTTCTCGCCACAGTTAGTTACCTTCCGGACACTGGTCTTGCGATCTGGTTGATCACTCGACCGTTTGCTGATTCACAGATGTGTGGATCAAGCTGCAGGGCGGACAGGACTCGAACCTGCAACCTGCGGTTTTGGAGACCGCTGCTCTACCAATTGAGCCACCGCCCTTCGGCGCAAAACCACACACGCTTTTCCTGCAGGACGTTTTGGATGGGTGCCAAAAATGGGCGTAGAAAAGCATGGCAGATTTCAACTACCGCGCATCAGTCTAGGTTACTCGCCACAGGCTGTAAAGCTGGCCCAGCACCGGTGAGCTCCCAGCTATTACGCTAATGGGCGTGACCGAAAAAACTCGAATCTCCCCCCGCATCGCAGCAATCGCAGAATCGGCGACCCTCAAGGTCGACTCCAAGGCAAAGGCGCTCCAGGCCGAGGGCAGGCCCGTCATCAGTTACGCGGCGGGCGAACCCGATTTCGTGACACCGTCGTTCATCGTCGACGCGGCATCCGCTGCCGTGCTGGACCCGAAGAACTACCGCTACACCCAGGCCGCCGGGTTGCCGGAGTTGCGCGAGGCTGTGGCCGCCAAGACCGCCAGGGACAGCGGATGGGCCGTTTCTCCTTCCCAGGTCATCGTCACCAATGGCGGCAAGCAGGCCGTGTACCAGTCGTTCGCCACCCTGGTCGGACCTGGCGATGAAGTCATCCTGCCCTCCCCCTACTGGACCACCTACCCGGAAGTCGTCAAACTGGCCGGAGGGGTTCCGGTCGAAGTCTTCGCCGGAGCAGACCAGGGGTACCTGGTGACGGTTGAGCAACTCGAGGCTGCCCGCACCGAGCGCACCAAGGTGCTCCTGTTCGTGTCGCCGTCCAACCCGACCGGCGCCGTCTACAGCGCAGAGCAGACCCGGGCGATCGGCGAATGGGCACTGGAGCACGGCATCTGGGTGATCAGCGATGAGATCTACCAGAACCTCATCTATGACGGCTCTTCGCACGCCACCTCGATCGTCGAAGCGGTGCCGGAGCTTGCCAACCAGACCATCCTCGTTAACGGGGTCGCCAAGAGCTACGCGATGACCGGATGGCGCCTGGGATGGATGGTCGGGCCCGCGGATGCCATCAAGGCGGCGGGCAACCTGCAGTCGCACCTCTCCTCCAACGTCTCCAACATTTCCCAGCGGGCGGCCATTGCCGCGCTCACCGGGCCGCAGGACGAGGTGGTCGCCATGCGCGACGCGTTCGATCGTCGGCGCAAGCTGATCGTGGCTGAGCTGAACAAGATCGACGGCATGGTCACCCCGACTCCCGAGGGTGCGTTCTATGTCTACCCGGACGTCTCCGGGCTGCTGGGCCGCGAGTGGGGCGGCGTGACGCCGACCACCTCCCTCGAGCTGGCCGATCTCATCCTCGAGCAGGCCGAGGTCGCGGTTGTCCCAGGTGAGGCGTTCGGGCCGAGCGGGTACATCCGCATGTCCTATGCCCTCGGAGACGACGCCCTCCTGGAAGGCGTCCACCGCCTGCACAAGCTTTTCAGCTAGGTACGGCTCGCAGCGGTGGCGACCGCTTCGGCGACCACATCGAGAAGCTCGGACCGCAAATTCCACTGCTGCCAATAGAGCGGAACATCCGCCTCCGACCCCGGAAACAGCTCAACCAGCGCGCCCGTCGCCAGGGCGTCGCCCACCTGGAAATCCGGCAGCATGCCCCAGCCGAGCCCCAGGCGCACCGCCGTCGAAAACTCGCTGGACGCCGGAACGAAATGCGCGGGAGGGCTCACGCTGACGCGCCGAGATCGCAGGAACGCCGTCTGCATCTCATCACGGCGGTCGAAGTTAATGAGCGGGGCCAGACCGAGCCCGGCCGCGGAGACGCCGTCGGGGAACCAGCGCGCCACGAAGCCCGGTTCCGCCACGGCACGGTAGCGGGTCGTGCGTAGTGGGCGTACCAGGCATCCGGACACCGCCGTCGCCCGCGACGTGACCGCCCCCATGACCTGCCCGGACTCGAGCAGGGTGGTCGTGTACTCCTCATCCTCGCGGTGAAGATCGAACGTGACCGGATGCTTGCGCGCCACTTCCGAGAGCGCCGGGAGGAACCAGGTGGCCAGCGAGTCGGCGTTGACCGCGATGCCGATACTGGTGGGGTGCGTTGCACGGTCACCTGCGCCGACCGCTGTCAGGGCGTCACGTTCGAGCAGTGTCACCTGCCGGGCCAGCCGCACGATCGCCGCACCGGTCTCGGTCGGCTGCACCGGCTTGGAGCGCACCAGCAGCACTCGACCCAGCCGCTCTTCAAGAGACTTGATGCGCTGGCTCACCGCTGACGGCGTGATGTGCAGCACGCGCGCTGCGGCTTCGAGGGAGCCCTCGTCGACAGTGACGGCGACAGTCCTGGCAAGGTCGAGCGGAATCTCCATGATTAAGCAATGCTAATGGAGGCTAAGAATGTTGAGCTGGGCTTTTGGACCAGCGATCCATAGCGTGAGGACGTGAACTTCGTCGAGCTGCTCGCCAGCCACCCCGCCACGGTCTTCTCCGGATTCGGCCTCGGGGCCTCGCTCATCATCGCCATCGGCGCCCAGAACGCCTACGTACTGCGGCAGGGGGCCCGGCGCGAACACGTGTTGGCGGTACTGCTTGTTTGCATCCTCTCCGACGTCGCCCTGATCCTGGCCGGGGTGGCCGGCTTCGGAACCCTGATCGAGCATGCTCCATGGGTGGTGGCTGTGATGCGCTGGTTCGGCGTACTGTTCCTGGTCGGCTACGGGCTGCTGGCGGCAAAGAGGGCCTGGCGACCGACCGGATCCGGGCTCGCAGTCGAGGACGCACACAGCAGCGGCGCCCCGGGGTCCGATTCGGCCCCCGAGGCACCGGCAGGAACCGCGACCCTGACGAGGCCGACGACGGGCAGCCGGCTCGCGCCAGTCGTGCTCACCACACTCGCCCTGACCTGGTTGAACCCGCACGTCTACCTCGACACTGTCGTGCTGCTTGGTTCGGTGGCGAACACCCACGGCCTGGATGGTCGCTGGGCGTTCGCCGTGGGCGCCTGCCTGGGCAGCATCGCCTGGTTCGCCGCGCTCGGCTACGGCTCGCGCCTGCTGTCACGCTGGCTGGCTTCGCCTGTCGCGTGGCGCATCCTGGACGGCATCATCGCGGCCATCATGCTGGCACTTGCCGCGTCCCTGGCCTTCAGCTCGTAGCTGCAGCCTCACAGCAGCTTGCGCTCCAGCGCCCACGCGGTGAGCTCGTGGCGCGACGACATCTGCAGCTTGCGCAACACCGCGGAGACATGCGTCTCCACCGTCTTGACCGAGATGAACAGTTCGGCGGCGACCTCCTTGTAGGAGAATCCGCGCGCGATGAGGCGCATGACCTCGCGCTCCCTCGCCGACAGACGGTCGAGTTCGTCGTCGGCGACGGCCTGCTCACCGGTCACCGCGCCGAAGGCATCGAGCACGAAGCCGGCGAGCCGCGGCGAGAACACGGCATCTCCCCCGGCGACGGATGCCACGGCTCGGCTGACCTCGTCCCCTGAGCTGCCCTTGGTGATGTAGCCGCGAGCGCCGGCACGAATCACGCCGACCACATCTTCTGCCGAGTCCGACACGCTCAGCGCCAGGAAGCGCGTCGTCTCGAGATACGTGCTGCTACGCGTGATCACCTCGGCTCCCCCGCCGCCATCACCACCGGGCAGGTGCACATCGAGCAGCACGACGTCGGGGGCCAGGGAGGCCACTTGCCGGACGGCGGAATCGACATCCGCTGCCTCGCCCAGCACGTCGATGGAATCGTCGAGCGACGCCTTGAGCCCAGACCGGAAGATGGAGTGGTCGTCGACGATGAGCACGCTAGTCAACGGGATTCCTATTCACTGAGTGCCTCCAGGTGCAGGTGGACTTCGGTGCCGACGCCGCCGGCCCCCGGCCGCACAATCGCTGCACCACCGGCCCGGGACATCCGCCCGATGATCGATTCTCGCACCCCGAGCCGGTCGATCGGCAGGGAATCGAGGTCGACGCCCGGTCCGCGGTCGCGCACGAATACGTCGACACTGGATGCCGAACTCTCGAGGTACACCGACACATCGCCGCCGGCGTGGCGCGCGGCGTTGAGCATCGCCTCCCGAGCGGCGGCGATCAGCGCCGGACTGCTGAGCCCCGACTCGCCCACCGTCACCACGTCCAGCCTGGCCGGATACTCCAGCTCGATCGCCGCAGCAATGTCGCGGAGCTCGGTGACCAGGTCTGCGGCTGTCGGGGCAGATCCGGCGAACAACCAGTCCCGCAGCTCCCGCTCCTGGGCGCGGGCCAGTCTGGCAACCTCGCTCGATGCTCCGGCGCGGTTCTGGATGAGCGCAAGGGTCTGCAGCACGGAGTCGTGCAGGTGGGCCGCAATCTCGGCCCGCTGCTCCTCGCGCACCCGTCCGGCGCGCTCGGCCATCAGATCGGTCCAGAGCCTGACGACGAACGGCGCGACCATGACGCCGAGGCCGAGCACGAGCATCCCGATCGCCAGCACAGCGGTGATCGCATCCGGACGACCGCCGTGGGAGAACAGGAGGAGCAGGCCGGCGCCGAGCAGCAGCACGATACTCAGCACGCGCACCACAATCGTGTAGCGCCCGGTGCGAGCCGCATCCGTTCGATCCAGGGTGAGACTGAAGCCCACAGCCGACCCGGTGAAGGCGATCGCGAGCACGGTGGGGAGGTAGGCATTGCCACCGGTCTCGGAAATCGCCACCGCGATGACAGCGGTTATCCCACCTGCCGCAAGCAGCAGAGCGCTGGTCGGAACGGTGCGACGCACGGGCTCACTATCGGCCGGCTCCTGCAGCGGTGTCAGCGCCCAGAGCCACAGGTACAGGAGCACACCGGAACCCATCACCAGCGCGGCCACGACCATGATGAACCGCACCCGGCCGACCGACCAGCCCAGGTGCGAAGCGAGACCAGCGCACACGCCGCCCACCATCGACCGGCTCGGCCGGGCCAGTGGGGCGCGGTGCGCGGTTGTGGTCACCCTTGAATCCAATCAGACGGATGCCGCACGGCGCCTGTTCGGGGAACGAATTCAGGGTGGGGTCAGGGTGGTCCCCCATAGCGAGGCCCGCTCACTCCCGGCCACGATTGAGGCATGTCCACTGACAACACTGCACCTTCGCCGGAGCCGAAATCACCCGGCAGCGAAAACACCTTCTTCGACTGGATGCGCGGACTCGGCGTGCCCCGCCAGCCCGGCTGGGTCGGCGGCGTTTGTGCCGGCATTGCGGCCAGGCTCGGTATCGACCCGATCATCGTCCGTGGCATCGTGGTTGTCATCGCCGTGCTGGGCGGTCCGGCGCTGCTGCTCTATGCAGCGGCCTGGCTGCTGCTGCCGGACAGCTATGACCGCGTTCATTTGCAGGAGGCGATCCGCGGCAACGTCGACAGGGCCCACGCGGGCATCGGAGTCATGCTGCTGCTGTCGTTCCTGCCGATCGCCCAGGGCATCACCTGGCAGGTCGCACCCTGGTGGGGAGCCGACAACTCCTTCTGGGTCGCCGGACCCTCCCCGTGGGGGCTGTTCTGGACCATCTGCATTCTGGGCTCCATCGTCTGGTTCGTCGTCTGGCTGGTCAACCGCTCGAAGACCGGCACCACAACGGCCTCTCCGCCGGCCGGCACATCAGCGAACGCCACAACCGACGCCGCCGGCTCCGCTCCCACTGGCGCGGATGCCGCGGGCACACTCGCCCTCCCGCCCGCACCAGAGGCTCCCCCCGAGCCGTCGGGGGCAACCGACGAGGACCTCGCTGCGTGGAAAGAGCAGCAGGCGGCCTGGAAGCGCGAGTATGACACGTGGAAGCAGCAGCAGGCGGCCGGTGAGCGTGAAGTCGCCCAGCAGCTGGCAGCCGAGCAGCGTCGCCTGAAGCAGGAGCGCAGTGCCGAGCGTCACCGCGCAGCCATCGAGGAACAGCGACGCACCCGTTCCCACCCGGTGTATTCGCTGATCGCGATCGGCCTGGCCATCATCGCCGGTGCGGCGACGGCGCTGGCGCTCGGCGATACCGGCGACGCCACGGCGGCCATCACCGGGATGGCGGCCAGCCTCGTAGTACTCGGGCTCGCCATCATCATCAACGGGTTCCGCGGCAAGCGCAGCGGAGGTTCGAGCGGGGTCGCATTCCTGCTCGTCATCGCACTCAGCCTGACCAGCTTCTTCAGCTGGGTGAACGGGCCGTTCGCCGGTGACGCCATCGAGTGGTCGCCGAGGTACTCACCCGCAGAGCAGGAGAATCGGCGCATCCTGCTCACAGGCGACGTCACACTGGACTTGACCGACTACTTCACCGACCCCGCCATGAGCGAGGGCTACCAGAACGGGGCGGTGAGGCTCTATGTCGGGCGTGGCGACGTGCAGGTCGTCCTTCCTGCTGAAGAGTTCTCGGCGATCGAGGCGCAAACCTACGTCGGATCGATCGATTTCGCCGACAGCCAGCGCCCTGCGGTGTTCGGCTTCGCCAACAGCCATGAGCAGGTCAGTCCGCGCGCCGGCGGCGAGCGGCATCGAGACGTCTATGTGAGCGTCTGGGTAGCCAACGGCGACGTGACCATCACCCAGGCAACCCGATAACGAGGAGAGAGTCATGACCGACAACAGCACGCAGTCGACAGAACCAATTACTGAAGCCACCACCCTGACGGCGGAGCCGTCACCGGATGCCCGGCCGGTGCGCGCGGGCACCGTGGTCTGGGGGGTCATCATGGTGGCAATCGCCGCGATGTTCTTCGCCACGGCCCGGCTCGACCTCGACGCGGTGAGCGGGTGGGTGGTGCTCGCCTGGGGCATCCTGGCCCTCGGTGCAGTTCTCGTCATCGGCGGCGTGATCGCGGCGCTCACCCGCAAGCGCCCCTGACCGCATTCACGCTGCCGTTCGAGCGCCGCACGGGTGCATATCGCTGGCTGCCAGGATGGTGGTGAGACGTACCCGCCATTTCTTCTCGCCGGCGCGGTGTTTCACGTGGGGCCCGGAGCGGCAGACGCGGCTCCCCACGCAAAGCCAGCGTGGCGCTCAGGGCAGCGCAGTTCGAAGCGGAGAATGTCGGACGCCCGGAGGATACTCAGGGGATCCCTGAAGAATAGGACACCATCATGACTAACCAGCTCACGCCGATCGACCCGCCGCAATTGCACCACAGCCCGGCTTTCGCACAGGGCATGATCGCTCCAGCCCGGCAAACCCTGTACGTCGGCGGACAGAACGGAACGGACGGTGATGGCGTTCTGCTCGACGGGCTCGAGGCCCAGACTGAACAGGCCATGCGCAATGTGCTCAGCGTGCTGGCTGAAGCCGGGACAGGTCCAGAGCATGTCGCCAAGCTGACGATCTACCTGGCCCCAGACGTCGACCCCACGGATGCCTACGCCGCAACCCGTGCAGTCTGGGGTGATCGCCGCACCGCAGTCACCGTCCTGGCCGTGAGCCCGGCTCGAGCGGGCGCCCTGGTAGAGGTAGACGCAATAGCCACAATCCCCGACCACTGAAGGACGTTTTCGACCCCCATGCGCCCATGCGGCCTCTCCCCCAGCCCCACTCCCGCGCCGTAGGTATCGCGTTTTCGGGCGGGCCGAACTTCTATGGGCGGAACTTATGGGTATCCGCCCGAAAACGCCCCCGAACTACCGACGGTAGTTAGGCGACTCCACCACCATCTGAATATCATGCGGATGCGATTCCTTGAGCCCGGCCGCCGTGATCCGCACGAACTTGCCCTTGTTGCGGAGCTCCTCGATGGTGCGGGCCCCCACGTAGAACATCGACTGACGCAGTCCGCCGATCAGCTGGTAGGTGACGGATGACACGGGTCCGCGATACGGCACCTGGCCTTCGATGCCTTCGGCTATGAGCTGTTCATCACTCGGGACATCCGCCTGGAAGTAGCGGTCGCGAGAGTACGAAGTCTTCTCGCCGCGGGTCTGGAGCGCACCGAGTGACCCCATGCCGCGGTAATTCTTGAACTGCTTGCCGTTGATGAAGACGAGGTCTCCTGGGCTCTCGTCAGTTCCGGCGAGGAGCGAGCCGAGCATCACCGTTTCGGCCCCGGCGACGATCGCTTTGGCGATGTCACCCGAGTACTGCAGCCCTCCGTCGGCGATGACAGGCACGTTCGCTTCGCGTGCGGCGAGCGACGCTTCGTAGACGGCGGTGACCTGGGGCACGCCGACCCCGGCGACGACCCGGGTGGTGCAGATGGATCCAGGCCCGACGCCGACCTTGATCGCGTCTGCTCCGGCGTCGACTAGCGCCTGCGCTCCGGAACGCGTTGCGACGTTGCCGCCGATGACCTCGACGCCGGCGAATGCCGAGTCACTCTTCAGGCGGCGGATGATGTCGAGCACGCCGGCGCTGTCGCCGTTGGCGGTGTCGACCACGAGAACGTCGACGCCGGCGTCAAGCAGCGTTCCGGCACGCTCCCAGGCGTCGCCGAAGAAGCCCATAGCTGCCCCCACGCGCAGGCGACCCTCGTCATCCTTGGTGGCGTTGGGGTACTGCTCGGTCTTCTCGAAGTCCTTGACAGTGATCAACCCGGTCAGTCGACCTTCTGCGTCGATCAGCGGGAGCTTCTCAATCTTGTGCTGCGCGAAAATGGCGATCGCCCCGTCAGGGTCGATCCCGGTCGGGGCGGTGATCAGAGGCATCCGCGTCATGACGTCGCGCACCAGCGCGGTGTCTTTCTCGAACGGCGAGACGAAGCGCATGTCCCGGTTGGTGATGATTCCGACCAGTGTGCCGTCGTTCTCGACGACCGGCAGCCCGGAGACTCTGAACTGCCCGCAGATGGCGTCGACCTCGCCGACTGTGGCATCCGGCGTAGTTGTTACCGGATTGGTAATCATGCCCGATTCGGAGCGTTTCACCTTGTCGACATAGGCCGCCTGGTCGGCGATCGAAAGGTTGCGATGCAGCACTCCGAGGCCACCGTTTCGGGCCATGGCGATCGCCATTCGGCCTTCGGTCACGGTGTCCATCGCGGCAGAGATGAGGGGCGTATTCACCCGGATTCTCTTGGTAAGACGGGAGGAGGTCTGTGCCTCGCTGGGGATGACATCGGTGTGCCCGGGCAGCAGCATGACGTCGTCGTAGGTGAGGCCGATAAAGCCGAATGGATTTGGCTGGTCCATGGAATCCCTTGATCGCGAAACTGTGGCAAACGAGCCGGCCGAACACCATTGGTTACCGGTATCCCATCTTAACCAGTTCGCGCTCGTACACATTCCACCGCCATAATTGCCAAACCGAGTTGTGTTCTCTGTGCACCCCATATGGGACATAATCGGCTCTGTATCGTCAACGACGACGGTAGGCCAGACCCGTGAGAACACCCTTCTCGACTGGCCCCGTCTTGGAGGTTTCGTGGGAATCACTAGCAAGGCGCTTGCGCGCAAACAGGGGACACGATGGCTGATTGTCGTCTTTGCCTCGTTGGTCGCCGCCATGACACTGTCGGCAATCCCGGCAGCAGCAGACGAAGTGAACGTCGATGAGTATGACTACATCTTCAGCGGAAACGTCAAGCACAACGGCGAACCTCTCGAAGACGTCACCATCAATGTCTCCGGCGGAGGCTACGACGAAGACGTTCAGACAGATGAGAACGGGCAATGGAGGGTCGGTGTTCCTGAGAAGGAGGCCTACGACATCACCCTTATCGAGTCCACTCTCCCCGAAGGCGTTATCGTCAGCGAGGAAGGCAGCGAGCGGGTAACCATCACCAATGAGGGCGCGACCATTGAGGCCGAGTTCGGGTTGACCAACAACAAGGCGGTCAACTTCTTCCTCGGTGAGGGTGTCCGTGAGGTGACCAGCCTCGTCGACCAGATTGTGCAGCGCGTCATCAACGGCCTGAATTTCGGCTTGATGCTCGCCCTCGCCGCCATCGGCCTCTCCCTGATCTTCGGGACCACCGGGATCTCCAACTTCGCGCATGCGGAGATGGTGACGATGGGTGCGGTGCTCACACTCACCTTCGGCGTGCAATTGGCTTTCCCCATATGGATAGCCATTCCCCTGGCTGTGGTGCTGACCGGGGTGCTCGGCTGGGTGATGGACATGTCCATCTGGAAACCGCTGCGCAAGAAGGGCCTCAGCGTTGTGCAGCTGATGATCGTGAGTATCGGTCTCTCGCTCGCCCTGCGCTACACCTTCCAGTTCTTCTACGGTGGCGGCACCTATCAGCTGCCCAACCCGGGGTCGACCAAGATCCCGCTGATCGGGGCAATCCAGTTGTCGGTCACCGACATGATCAGCATGGCGATCTCTGTCATTGTGCTGCTGGCCGTGGCCTACTGGCTGGTCAAGACCCGCACCGGTAAGGCGACGCGCGCTATCTCGGACAACCCGTCGCTCGCGGCCGCCTCCGGTATCGACGTCGACCGAGTGGTCCGGCTGATCTGGATCATGGGCGCCTCGCTGGCCGGACTCTCCGGCGTGCTGTGGGCGTACTTTCGCCCAGGTATCAAGTGGGACATGGGCTGGCAGATTCTGCTTCTCGTCTTCGCCGCTGTTGTCCTCGGTGGCCTCGGAACCGCGTTCGGCGCGCTTCTCGGCTCGATCATCGTCGGCCTGCTGGTCGAAGTCTCAACCCTCTGGGTGCCGTCCGACATCAAGTACGTCGGCGCCTTGACCATCCTGATCGTCGTCCTGCTGTTCAAGCCGCAGGGTTTGCTCGGTCGTAAAGAAAGAATTGGGTAGGTACCGACATGGACTGGGGTTTCATCTTCGAAAATACAGCCGCCTGGCTGTTTATGCCGGAAACGATCGCCTATGCGATCGCGACGGTCGGCCTTGCCGTTCATTTCGGCTACGGTGGTCTGCTGAACTTCGGGCAGGCCGGCTTCATGGCGCTCGGAGCCTACGGTTACGCGATTTCGATTCTCAGTTTCGGTTTCCCCTGGTGGGCCGGAATTCTCGTCGGAATCGGCGCATCCGTAGTCTTCGCCCTATTGCTGGGCCTTCCCACGCTGCGGCTCCGTGCTGACTATCTGGCGATCGCGACTATCGCGGCAGCCGAAGTCGTTCGGTTGCTCTTCCAGTCGGTCATTTTCGACGAGTACACCAACTCGGCGGACGGACTGGGCGGGTACCACTCGAGCTTCCGCGACTCCAACCCGTTCCCGGACGGGGTCTACGGCTTCGGCCCGTGGGAGTACAACGAGGACCAGTTGTGGATCCGAGTGTTCGGCGCCGTACTGCTCGGGGTCGTGCTGCTGCTGGTGTGGCTGCTGATGCGCAGCCCGTGGGGCCGCGTCGTCAAGGGCATCCGCGAGGACGAGGATGCCGTGCGCGCCCTCGGCAAGAACGTGTTCGCCTACAAGATGCAGGTGCTGATCCTCGGTGGCGTTCTGGGAAGCCTCGGCGGAGTCGTGGTCGTTCTGCCATCCGCAGTCGTTCCGGCGTACTTCCTCCCGTCGCTCACGTTCTTCCTCTGGACGATCCTGCTGCTCGGTGGCGCCGCCACGATCTTCGGGCCAGTGCTCGGGTCTGTACTGTTCTGGCTGATCATGGCGTTCCTGTCCGTGTTCCTCCCCGGGCTGGCATCGGAGGGAGTCCTGCTCGGCATCTCTGGCACCCAGGCCGGCGTGCTCCGCTTCATCCTGGTCGGCGTCGCGTTGATGCTGATCGTCATCTACCGGCCGCAAGGCATCATGGGAAACAAGAAGGAGTTGACCTTCAATGCCCGATAACCCAACAACGAAATCGACCGGCTTGCACGTCGGCGAGATCTCCCCCGGAGTGGCCAAGGTCGACCCGATCATCATCGCCGACAACCTCACTCGTTCGTTCGGCGGGCTGAAGGCCGTCGACGTGGATCACCTGGAGATTCCGCGAAACGCCATTACGGCGCTGATCGGTCCGAATGGCGCGGGCAAGACCACGCTGTTCAACCTCCTGACCGGCTTCGACAAGCCGGACACCGGTGCCTGGTCGTTCGACGGCAACGCCCTCTCGGGGATCCCGGCGTTCAGGGTCTCGCAGATGGGACAGGTGCGCACCTTCCAGTTGACGAAGTCGCTGGCGATGCTCACGGTTCTTGAGAACATGAAGCTGGGCGCCAAGGGGCAACGCGGGGAGAATTTCTGGACTGCTCTCGTTCCCAAGGTCTGGCGTGCGCAGGACAACGAGATCGAGGAGCGCGCCATCGAGCTGCTGACGCGGTTCAAGCTCGATGCCAAGAAAGATGACTTCGCGGCCAGCCTTTCCGGCGGGCAACGCAAGCTCCTGGAGATGGCACGGGCGCTGATGAGCGAGCCGAACCTGGTGATGCTCGACGAGCCGATGGCAGGCGTGAACCCGGCGCTCACGCAGTCGCTGCTCGACCACATCATGGGGTTGAAACACTCCGGCATGACTGTGCTCTTCGTCGAGCACGATATGCAGATGGTGCGCCACATCGCCGACTGGGTCGTCGTTATGGCTGAAGGCAGGATCGTCGCCGAGGGACCACCAGACGTCGTGATGAAGGACACGGCAGTAATCGACGCCTACCTCGGTAGTCACCTCGACACTGACCTGGGCGTCGTCACCGGACGCGTTGATGAAAGCGGGAACCAGCTATGACAGAGAACAAGACGGAGTCGGAATACGTTGTCGAGGTCAAGGATCTCGACGCCGGCTACCTGCCAGGGGTGAACATCCTCAACAAGTGTTCGCTGACGGCAGCCAAGGGCGAGCTGGTCGGGATCATCGGTCCGAACGGGGCCGGAAAGTCGACCCTGCTGAAGTCGATCTTCGGTCTCGTCAAAGTGCGCAGCGGAACCATCACCCTGCACGGCGAGGACATCACGCACCTCACAGCGAACAAGCTGGTGTCCCGCGGTGTCGGGTACGTTCCCCAGAACAACAACGTCTTCCCGACGTTGACCATCGAAGAGAACCTGCAGATGGGCCTGTTCCAGAACCCGAAGGCGTACGAGGAGCGTCTCGAGTTCGTCACCTCGATCTTCGGGGAGCTCGGCACGCGGCTCAAACAGCGCGCCGGCTCGCTCTCCGGTGGTGAACGCCAGATGGTGGCGATGTCGCGGGCCCTGATGATGGACCCGCACGTGCTGCTGCTCGATGAGCCGTCTGCTGGTCTGTCCCCGGTTCGCCAGGACGAGGCATTCATCCGGGTTTCGGAGATCAACAAGGCCGGCGTGACCACCATCATGGTGGAGCAGAACGCGCGGCGCTGCCTGCAGATCTGTGACCGCGGTTACGTACTCGACCAGGGCAAGGATGCTTACACGGGCACCGGCCGGGAGCTGCTGCATGACCAGAAGGTGATCAACCTATACCTGGGCACGCTCGGCGAGGACGCCGCGTAGGTTCGCACGACCCACGGAAAGGGCCCCAGCCGCGCGCTGGGGCCCTTTTCTTGTGCCCGGGGAGTGGCCGTCTTACCGGTCGGGCTCACAGGCTTAGAGAGGCAGGGGCCGGGAGCGAGCGCGAACGGGAGGGGCCCGGCCACCTGGTTGAAAACGCCAAAGGGCCCCGGCATCAGCCGGGGCCCTTCTGCGTCAGCTAAGAGAACTTAGTTGATGCGGGTGTGCATGTTGTCCTCGCCGTACTGGAAGATACCGATGGTCGCCTCGGTCGGGTCACCGTTCTCGTCGAACGTAATCGGACCGGAGTAGCCGTCGTAGTCGGCAACGTCACCGTCGAGGATGATCTGGGCGGCCGACGCGAAGTCGGTTGCCGTCTCACCGTCGCCGGAACCGCCGGAGACTTCCTGCAGCTTGCTGGCGATGTCGGCACCGTCGGTCGAACCGGCGGCCAGGGCAGCCAGGGCAATCAGCACGACGGCGTCGTACGACTCTGCTGCGTAGCTGAAGTCGCTCAGCGGCTCATCGCCGCCCAGCTCTTCCTGCCATGCGGCGCTCAGGCGCTCCTGGAAGTCATCTTCCAGAACCGGGCCAGGTGTGGTTCCCTTGGCGCCTTCACCGTCAGGTCCAACGAGGGCGCCCGCGGGCAGGTCGTCACCGAACTGCTTCAGGTTTCCGTCGACCAGGTACACCTTCGACATGTCGAAGCCAGCGTCCTTGAGTGCAGGGGCGATGGTGTAGACCTCGTCGAAGGTGATGAGGGCGAGGGCGTCAGGGTCCTGTGCCATCACTTCGTTGATCTGGGCCGAGAAGTTGGTGTCACCGGTGTTGAACATCGGTGCAGCAACAACCTCGCCGCCAGCAGCCTCGAACGTCTCCTGGGTGACCTTCTGGAGGCCGGTACCGTAGGCGTCGTTCAGGACGATCATGCCGAGGGTGCTGGCACCGTCGGTCGCGATCAGGTTTCCGAGAACCTCACCCTGCAGGAGGTCGGACGGTGCTGTACGCCAGTACAGGTTGTCGTCGTCCCAGGTGGTGAAGTCCGGTGAGGTGTTCGCCGGGGAGAAGTGTACGACTCCAGCTCCGGTGATCTGGTCGATCACCAGCTTGGACACACCGGATGCGGCAGCGCCGACGATGGCGGAGACATCCTGGCCGAGCAATTCAGGAACCGTGGTGGCATACGCCTTGTTGTCCGGGTCACCCGAGTCGCCGTAGATGATCTCAACGTCGATGCCGAGATCCGCCTCGTTGATCTCCTTCGCGGCCAGCGCGACGCCGGCCTCTTCTGGCGGGCCGAGGAACGCAAGGCCACCGGTCTGCGGCAGCAGGGTACCGATCGTCAGCGACAGTTGCTCCGTAGGAGCCTGCGGGCCCTCTTCTTCAGTTGGCGCACAGCCAGTCAGCACGAGTGCTGAAACACCGATGGCAGCAATGCCACCGATGACTGTCTTGCGCGTCCGTGAGCGGGAGGCCGAGGCCTTCGCGAATACGCTCATGTTGCTCCTTGCGTTGAGAATGTGAGACACGGCAGGGCACTGCCGTTGATGCCAAGCTATTGGGGAATGGCGCCAGATACAAGTGATTCGCATTACAGCCCTGTAACGCCCGTCAAATGGCGTTAACCCAGGACAACTCCGTCTACCCGGGCAAACTTGTTCTGGGCGTTGTACCCGTAGACAGCCAAGTGCGCGCGACCCGGATCGCCCTCCGGCGTGAGGTTCACCGGGCCGGAAATACCGTCGAAGTCGATGTCGTCACGGGTCGTCAAGACGGTGCGGCACTCGCTGAGGCTCAGGCACTTGATGCCGCCGGCGGACACATCACCCACCGCCACGTCGACCCCGGCAGCCTGCGCCGGGGCGATGAAGGCCTGAGCACCGGTGACCGGGAGCAGCGTGCCGATGGTCAGTACCCCGTCACCGGCCGTTTATGCGGGAAGCGGAAGCGCGCGACGGGCCGCGCGGCCGTGGGCGATGAGGTCCCAGGTGAGGATGATCAGTGCCACCCAGACCAGTGCGAATCCAATCCAGCGTTCCAGCGGCATGGCCTCGTGCATGATGAACACCCCGAAGATGAACTGCAGCACCGGCGCCAGGTACTGGATGAGCCCCAGCCCGACCAGGCTGAGCCGCCTCGCCGCCGACGCGAAGAGAAGCAGCGGCACGGCTGTGATCACGCCGGCGGAGAGCAGCAGCACAGTGTGCCCGGGGCTGACGGTTCCGAGCACGATACCGGATGTCGACCCGACGATGATGAGGATGATGGATGCGACCGGCACCAGCCAGAGCGTCTCCAGGGTGAGCCCGGTAATGGCGTCGACCGAGACTCCGGCCCGTTTCTTGACGAGCCCGTAGAGGCCGAACGACATGGCCAGAGTGAGGGCGATCCACGGGATGGAACCGAGTCCGATGACGAGCACCAAGATGGCAGCGGCACTGACCCCGATCGCCACCCACTGCAGCGGCCGCAGCCGCTCACGCAGGACGATGACGCCGAGCAGCACTGTCACGATCGGGTTGATGAAGTAGCCGAGCGCCGCCTCGACGATCCGGCCGTCGAGCACACCGAGAACGTAGACCTGCCAGTTCGCGTAGATCAGCACACCAGCCAGCCCGGTGGCGAGCACCAGCCGGGGCCTGCGCACGATGGCCATGAACGCCGGCCACTTGCGGGTCACGGTCAGGAGGATGGCGCAGAAGACGAGGGAGAACAGGATGCGCCAGGCGACGATCTCGACGCCGCCGGCCGGGGCCAGCAGGAGGAAGTAGAAGGGGATGATGCCCCACAGGCCGTACGCCCCCACGGCGAAGAAAACGCCGGACCGCTGCCGCGATTCGGCGTCGCTGCGAATGGGATTGACAGAGAGGGCCACTCGCTGAATTCTACTGGCACCGAAGAGAGAACGGCCCACCGTAATTCACCGGTGGGCCGTTCTCGTTGCGTATTGTATGCGGAGTTACCGCACGACCACTGCGAGCACGTCGCGTGCCGAGAGCACGAGCAGGTCTTCCCCGCCGTACTTCACCTCGGTCCCGCCGTACTTGGAGTAGATGACCTTGTCGCCAACGGCGATGTCGAGGGGAACGCGGTTGCCGTTGTCATCGATGCGGCCGGGGCCTACAGCGACAACTTCGCCCTCCTGGGGCTTTTCCTTCGCGGTGTCAGGGATGACGAGGCCGGAAGCAGTAGTCTGCTCTGCTTCGACCTGCTTGATGACAATGCGATCTTCGAGCGGCTTGATGGACACCGACACGGTTGACCTCTTTCTCATTACTTCGAAAACTGGGGCTAGCACACTCCCTACGAGAGTGCCAGAACAACTGTACTGCCCGGCTAGCACTCGTGCAACGTGAGTGCCAACAAGACTCCGCCCGAATGCCCCGTTCCGGCGGATAGTGCCTGTTGCGCGGGGCACTATTCACCGGAACGGCGAGAATGGACGGATGGAGAAGTCCGAGCTCGTCGCACTGCTGTCCACCGAGGGGCTGCGGCTACTGGATTCGCTCCCCGCCTACGAAACGAAGTCCGACATCGTGCGCACAGTTTCGGAGCTCCGCGCCGCCGGGCACTCCCCCGCCCTGGTCGCGGCCGTGCTCTCCCAGTCGAAGCTGAGGGCGAAAGCCCTCTCGAAGTTCGGTCCGTTCGCCAGCCGCATGCTGTTCACCGAGCCGGGCCTCGAACAGGCCACCCGACTGAGCGTCGCCGCCCTCCATGCCGGCCGATTCAAGGCTGCCGGGCTCGGAAGAGTAGCTGACCTCGGCTGCGGAATCGGGGCTGATGCCCTGGCGCTGGCCGCCCTCGACCTCGAGGTCACGGCGGTTGAGGCCGACGAGGTGACCGCGGCCATCGCCGCCTACAACCTGGCCCCCTGGCCGAGCGTCGCCGTGGTGCAGGCGGATGCGACCACCATCGACCTCGAAGGCGTTGACGGCGTCTACCTCGACCCGGCCCGCCGCAACAAGAGCAAGCGGCTGGCGAACCCGGCCGACTGGTCCCCATCCCTGGAGTTCGCGTTCGGGCTGGGAGAGCGGGTGCCCACCGGGGTCAAGCTCGGCCCCGGCATCGACCGGAGCCTCATCCCTGACGAGGCGGAGGCCCAGTGGGTGTCGGTCTATCACGACGTCGTCGAGCTGGGGGTGTGGTTCGGCGCCGTCGCGCGTCCCGGCATCCGCCGCGCTGCCCTGGTGATCGGCGATCACGGGCACGCCGAACTGACCGCAGCCGACGACAGCGATGACGCCGAAGTGGGTCCGCTCGGGGAGTACGTCTACGAGCCGGACGGTGCCGTCATCCGCGCCCGCCTGATCGGCGATGTCGCCCGTAGCCTCGACGCGCGGATGCTGAGCCGGGACATCGCCTACCTGACCTCTGACACGGCAAGAGATACGCCGTTCGCCGCCCGGTTCCGCGTCGTCGCGACACTGCCGCTCGAGGTGAAGCCGATCAAGCGGGAGCTGTCATCACGGTCGATCGGCGCTCTGGAGATCAAGAAGCGCGGCGTCGATATCGACCCGGCACAGTTCCGCAAGCAGTTGTCGCTGAAGGGCAGCGGTGCCGCGACTCTCATCCTGACCCGGGCGGGCGGTAAGCGCGTCGCCCTGCTCGCTCACCGCGACTGAGCCACCCCCGCTCTGTCGAGCCTTAACTGCCGCAGGGGCACACCTCGGAAGGTGCGCCCCTGCGCGAGAAGAACCGAGGTTCAGTAGCTGTAGTCGAACACGCCCGATGCTCCGGCTCCGGCGATCGCAATGATCCAGAAGATCAGCGCGATGACGGCAATCGCCAGGCTCACGGCACCGAGGATGATGCCTGTCAGCCACAGGCCCTTGGACGCCTGCGGTTCCTTCTTCTTGCCGAGCACGCCGAGGATCACGGCAGCCGCCGGAATGAACAGGCCGAGAATCGATCCAATGATCGGGATGGCGACGATCCACGCGCCGAGGAAGCCGACGATGCCGGCGATGAGGGAGATGATGCTGAGGACAGGTGCCTTTGCAGGTGCCGCACCAGAGGCGTATGGGTTCGCCGCAGGCTGCGCCGTGTAGCCGTCACTCGGCGGGGTCGGCTCCGGCTGTGCGGGAGGCGTGGTGTCGGACATGGTGCTGGCTCCTTATGAGTTGGTGAAAACAGTTCAGCGCAGCCAATCGTGGCACTACCGCTGATGGGGTGTCAATGCGAGCGCCCGCTCACGCCTGCACTGTCGTCACCGGCAGCGTCGAGTCAGCGCCGAAGGACAGGGTCGATGGCGGATGCCCGGCCATGACCAGCTGGGCGCCGAGAGCCGCGATCATGGCGCCGTTGTCGGTGCAGAGCGAAAGCGGGGGTATTCGCAATTCGATTCCGTGCTCCCGACACCGCTGCTCGGCCAGCTCGCGCACCCGCGCGTTGGCGACGACGCCTCCACCGAGGAGCAGCCGTGGCACATCGCGGTCAAGGCAGGCGGCGATCGCCTTGGTGAGCAGCACATCGACCACCGCCTCCCGGAAGCCGGCTGCAACATCCGCCAACGGCAGTTCCTCACCGGCATCCTGGCGCTGCTCCACCCAGCGGGCCACCGCCGTCTTGAGTCCGGAGAAGGAGAAGTCGTACCGGTGCTTGTCCAGGTCTTTGGGGAGGCTGAGACCGCGGGGGAAGCGGATGGCCGTGGGGTCGCCGTCCGCGGCCAGCCGGTCGATCTGAGGACCACCGGGGTACGGGAGCCCGAGCAGCCTGGCGACCTTGTCGAACGCCTCGCCTGCAGCGTCGTCGATGGTCTCACCGAGCAGTTCGACGTCGGAGATGAGGTCGCGCACGTGGAGGAGGGAGGTGTGCCCGCCGGAGACGAGCAGCGCGATGGTCGGGTATTCCAGGGGGCGGGTGGAAGCATCCATCTGAATGATGTCGGCACCGACATGGCCGACCAGGTGGTTGACCGCGTACACGGGCTTGTCGAGGGCGACGGCGAGCGCCTTGGCCGCGCCGATCCCCACCATGAGGGCACCGGAGAGGCCCGGGCCGCCGGTCACCGCAATCGCGTCGAGCTCCCGCAGGGAGACGCCGGCTTCGCTCAGCGCGGCGTTCAACGTGGGGGTGAGCGCTTCCAGGTGCGCCCGCGCGGCGATCTCCGGAACCACGCCGCCGTAGCGGGCATGCTCGTCCATCGAGGAGGCGATGACGTTGGCGAGAAGTCGGGTGCCGCGAACGATCCCGACGCCGGTCTCGTCGCAACTGGTCTCGATCCCGAGGACGAGTGCGCTCATGACTCTGCCCCCGCGAGGCCGGCCTTGGGCGCCGAGAGGGTGTGCCGCATCACCACGGCATCGACGTTGTCCGGCTGGTAGTACCCGGCGCGTACCGCGATCGGCCGGAACCCGAGCGCCTCGTACAGGGCCTGCGCGCCCGGATTGTCTGCGCGCACGTCGAGGAAAAGCCTCGCGGCACCGCGCTGGTGTGCCTCGGTCATCAGCTGCCGCATCAGGGTGCGCCCGAGGCCATGGCGCCTGGCGGATTCCGCCACCGCGATGGTCTGGATGTCGGCATCGCCCGAGCCCTGCGGCGCAAGCAGGCCGGCGTAGCCGTCGACCGTGGTCGGGTCTTCAATCCGAACGGCGACGAGGTAATAGGTGTGCGGGCTGAGCAGTTCGGATCGCATGGCGTCTGCCGACCAGGCATCCGTAGTGAAGGTGGCAGCCTCAATCGTCATGATGGCGTCCAGGTCGTCTGTGCGGGCGCGGCGCAGCATCCAGGTCATCAGCTCACCCGCTTCGGGCCGCTCGACACGGTCACATCGGGCGAGCGCAGGTACAGCGGCTCAGGTCCGGCGAACTGACGACCGGCGGAGAACATCGTCTCGGCGAGCATGCCCAGGTCGCCGGCGGAAACGGTGTGGGCGTCGAGCAGCGTGAATCGGTTGAATCCCGGGACGGCTTCGGCCAGGCGATCGGGGCGTGCCAGCCCCGCATCGCCCACCCGGACCGGCAGCCCGGCATCGTCGATGCCGCTGTAGGAGGACCAGTACACCTCGCGTCGCCGAGCATCCGTCACCACCAGCAGCGGCTCGGATGTTCCGGCACGGTAGTGCTCGAAGGCGATGGCGTCGTGGCTGATCACACGGATTGGCGGCTTTGACGCGCCCAGGGCGAAGGCGTTGCCCGCCGCAATACCGACACGCAGGCCGGTGAACGGACCCGGCCCCATCCCGATGGCGACTCCGGAGAGCTCGGCCACCGTTGCCCCGGACTCGCGGAGGCAACCCTTGATCAGCTCCCCGATCACCTCGGCGTGGCGCCGTGTGTCGGGCTCGGCGAGTTCGGCGAGGACGCCGCGGTCCCGGTCGACGACCGCCACCGCGGTTCCCGCTGAGGTGTCAATGGCGAGGAGCATCAGGCCAGCCTATTCCCGCCCAGTCGAGGCCGGCCCCGTCCATGCCGCTCCAACGGTCGCCGTGGCCGGTGAGCCGAACCTCGCGCGGCTCGACCCCCGCTTCGGTCTCTTCCCCGCCGATCGGACGGCGGATGTCCACCTGCAGCCAGGCATCCGTGATGCCATCCAGCTTTCCGGCGGCCCATTCCACCACGACGATCGACTCCTCGAAGTCGATGTCCAGGTCGTCCAGTTCGGCTGGGTCCCCCAGCCGGTAGGCGTCGACGTGCACCAGCGGTGCTCCGCTGCCCAGGCGCGGATGCGTGCGGGCCAGTACGAAGGTCGGGCTGGTGACCATCCCCCGGATGCCGAGGGCTTCGCCCAACCCGCGGGTGAGCGTGGTCTTGCCCGCGCCAAGCTCGCCATTGAGTGCCACGACGTCGCCGGCGCGCAGTCGGCCGGCGAGTTGGGCGCCCAGCTCCGCCATCTGCTCCGGGGTGCCGATGGTGAGGCGGATCACGACCAGCTCCGCTCCACCCGACCGCCGATGCGGGTGACGATCTCGTAGTTGATGGTTCCGGCCGCGGCCGCCCAGTCTTCGGCGGACGGCGCACCGGTCGCCGGGTCGCCGAACAGCACGGCCCGGTCGCCGATCGACACCGGGTCGTCGCCGACGTCGACCACCAGCTGGTCCATCGCCACTCGACCGGCCACCGGGTAAATCTGGCCGGCGATCATGACCGGGCCCTTCCCTGAGGCGTGTCGAGATATGCCGTCGCCGTAGCCGAGCGGAACCAGGGCCAGGGTGCTCTCCCCTGGCGTCCGGTAGGTGTAGTTGTACGACACCGGCGTGTTCGCGGGCACGCGCTTCACCGAGATGACGGCCGCGCTCAGCTCCATGGCCGGCCGCAGCCCGAGCTCCGCTGCCGTCGTGTCGTCGAAGGGGGACAGCCCGTAGATGCCGACGCCCAGCCTGACCATGTCGAACCGTGACTCCGGAACCCGGATAGCCCCGGCGGTGGCCGCCAGGTGCCGCCGCTCGATGACAAGTCCGGCGCTTTCGGCCATCTCGGCTGCGCGCTCGAACTCGGCTACCTGCGCCAGGTCATCCGCCCTGCTGGTTCCGGAGAGGTGGCTGAACACGCCGACCACTCGGATCCGGCCCCGCCGCTCGTGTTCTGCCGCTGCGGTGAAGATGCTTTCCCAGCCCGCGGTTTCGACGCCGTTGCGTCCGAGCCCGGTGTCGAGCTTGAGGTGCACGCGGGCGGGGGCGGATGCCCGGCCGCCGGCCGCGGCGACCCGCTCCAGCTGCTCGGCGTAGCTGACGCCCAGTTCGATGCCGGCGGCCAGCTCCGCGTCGAAGGTGCTTTCCGGGTTGTGGAGCCAGGCCAGCAGCGGCGCGGTTATACCGGCCGCTCGAAGCGCGAACGCCTCGGACGCGTCGGCGACCCCGATGCAGTCTGCGCCCCCATCGAGCGCTGCCCGCGCCGACTGCACGGCGCCGTGGCCGTAGCCGTCGGCCTTGACAACGGCCATGGCGAACTCGGTGCCGGCGATTCGGCGCAGGGTCTCCACGTTCGCGGAAATCGCCGCGAGGTCGATCCGCGCTTCCCGCAGTGGCCTGATCATGCCGGTCCCTCGGCGATCACGTAGGCGATGGCGAGGTCGGCGTCGTGGCTCATCGACAAGTGGAAGGTGGCGATGCCGCGCTCCTCGGCGACTTCGGAGATACGTCCGGCCAACTCGAATGAGGGATTCCGGAGGTCATTCGAGACAACGCGGATGTCGTGCCACCGCACACCGTCGGAATCGCCCACCGCCTTGATCAGGGCTTCCTTGGCCGCGAACCGGGCAGCGAGGGATCGCAACGGCAGATTCCGGCCTTCCGGATGCTGTTCGCTGTGAGCGAACAGGCGGTCGAGAAGACGGGGAGTCCGGCTTGCCGCCCGCTCGAAACGCGCCACATCGACCAGGTCGACGCCGATGCCGACGATCATTAACGGAGTCCCTGCGGGCATTGTGCCAAGAGAGCGACGCCGCAGGCTCCGTCGGCGCTGGGGTCACGAGATTGCTTCGCAATCTTCATA
Source organism: Homoserinimonas sp. (assembly GCA_040904805.1). Classification (GTDB taxonomy): domain Bacteria; phylum Actinomycetota; class Actinomycetes; order Actinomycetales; family Microbacteriaceae; genus RYN-87. Next base: position 106,903 of record JBBDSS010000014.1, read on the forward strand.
GCTCCACCGCGCTATTCGACCGTGACGGACTTGGCGAGGTTTCTCGGCTGGTCGACGTCGAGCCCCCTCGCCGAGGCAAGCTCGAGCGCGAAGATCTGGAGCGGGATGACGGCCAGCAGCGGCTCGATGAGCGGGCCGGCCAACGGCAGCGGGATCACGACATCGGCGTAGGGCAGCACGGCGGCGTCACCCTGTTCGGCGATCGCCAGCACCCGAGCACCCCTGGCGCGGATCTCCTGGATGTTCGAAACCACCTTTTTGTGCAACGAGTCCGGGTCGCGCGGGCTGGGCACGACAACGAACACCGGAATGCCGGGCTCGATGAGGGCGATCGGCCCATGCTTCAGCTCGCCGGCGGCGAAGCCCTCGGCGTGGATGTAGGCGATCTCCTTGAGCTTGAGAGCGCCCTCGAGCGCGACCGGGAAGCCGACGTGACGGCCGAGGAACAGCACCGAGCGGGTGTCGGCCATCCAGCCGGCCAGCTGCTTGATCGAGTCGTGCTGTTCGAGCACGGTGTCCATCTGCGCCGGCACCTTCTGCAGCTCGGTGAGCATCGAGGCCACCTCGGCTTCCGACTGGGTGCCGCGGACCGCGGCCAGGTGCAGGCCGATCAGGTACAGCGCGATCACCTGGGCGACGAACGCCTTGGTGGAGGCGACGGCCACCTCGGGGCCGGCATGGGTGTAGACGACTGCGTCGGACTCCCGTGGGATGGTCGCGCCCTGGGTGTTGCAGACCGAGATCGTGCGCGCGCCATTCGCCGCAGCGTACTTGACCGCCATCAGGGTGTCCATGGTCTCGCCGGACTGGCTGATCGACACGACAAGGGTGGACGGCGTCAGCACCGGGTCGCGGTAACGGAACTCGTGCGAGAGTTCCACATCGACCGGAATCCTGGTCCACTTCTCGATCGCGTACTTGGCCAGCATGCCGGAATAGTTGGCGGTGCCGGCACCGACGATGACGATACGGTCGATGTCCTTCAGGACATCGTCACCGAGAGCATCCAGCTCACCCAGGTGAACAACACCGTCGACCGAACGGCCGAGCAGGGTCTTGGCAACGGCTTCGGGCTCCTCGCTGATCTCCTTCGCCATGAAGCTCGACCAGCCGCCCTTCTCAGCAGCGGATGCGTCCCAGGAGACCTGGAACTCCTTCGCTTCGACGGTGTTGCCGTCGAAATCGGTGACGACGACGGAGTCAGGAGTGATGATGACCAACTGGTCCTGCCCGATCTCCATGGCACGCTGCGTGTGCTCGACGAACGCGGCGACGTCCGAGCCCAGGAAGTTCTCGCCGTCACCCAGGCCGATGACCAGGGGGGAGTTTCGGCGGGCGCCGACGACGACGCCTGGCTGGTCCCGGTGCATGGCCAGCAGCGTGAAGGCGCCGTGCAGGCGCGCTACCACAGTGCGCAGGGCACCGGCGAGGTCGCGCTCCTTCTGGTATTCGAGGCCGACCAGGATCGCGGCGACCTCGGAGTCGGTCTCGCTGGTGAATACGGTGCCTGGATGCTCGGCGAGCAGCTCATGCTTGAGTTCGGCGAAGTTCTCGATGATGCCGTTGTGGATCAGGGCGAGCTTGCCGTCGTCGCCGAGGTGCGGGTGGGCGTTCTCGTTGTTGGGGCTGCCGTGGGTGGCCCAGCGGGTGTGCCCGATGCCGGTGGAACCGTTGAGAACCGGATTCGACTCGAGCTCGTCAGTGAGCATCTGCAGCTTCCCGGCACGCTTGCGCACGCCCAGGTTGCCATCGGCGTCCAGCACCGCCACGCCGGCGGAGTCGTAGCCGCGATACTCGAGCCGGCGAAGCCCGCCCATCAGGACTTCGATGCTCTTGTCGCTGCCTACGTAACCCACAATTCCACACATGCGCCTGATTTTACGGTACGCGGGCTGAACGCCCCGCCAGCTGGCATGAGACTAGGCTTTCTCGGGTGTCCGACCCCACCCCAGCCAACGGAACGGCGACCCCGTTCGTTGAGATCGAGCGCGCCACCTGGGCCGCCCTCGCCGGTTCGACGAAGTCGCCGCTGACGCCGGCGGAGGTGGTCGGGCTCCGCGGCCTCGGCGATGTGCTCAACCTCGACGAGGTGGCGGATGTCTACCTGCCGCTGAGCAGGCTCATCAACCTGTATGCCGTCGGAGCGAAGCGATTGCACCAATCCACCAGTGAGTTCCTGGGCGAGCGGGCTCCCAGCACCCCGTTCGTGATTGGCGTGGCCGGCTCCGTGGCGGTGGGCAAGTCGACAATCGCCAGACTGCTGCGCGAACTCCTCGGGCGCTGGGAGCACACCCCGCACGTCGAGCTGGTCACCACCGACGGGTTCCTCTACCCGAATGCTGAGCTGGAGCGGCGCGGACTGATGGAACGCAAAGGGTTCCCCGAGTCTTATGACCGACGCTCTCTGCTGCGGTTCGTCAGCAAAGTGAAGAGCGGCATGGAAGAGGTTCGGGCTCCGTTCTACTCGCACCTGAGCTACGACATCGTTCCGGATGCCCAGGTGGTCGTGCACAAGCCGGACATCCTGATCCTGGAAGGGCTGAACGTTCTGCAGCCTCCCACCACCCAGCACCGGCTGGCCGTCAGCGACCTGTTCGACTTCAGCGTCTACGTGGATGCGCGCACCTCCGACATCGCCACCTGGTACGAGGAGCGGTTCCTGAAACTGCAGCGCGGTGCGTTCACCAAACCGCAGTCGTACTTCCACCGCTACGCCTCCCTGAACGAGGAGGATGCCCGCCGGAAGGCCCGCGACATCTGGGGCCGCATCAACGAGCCGAACCTGACCCAGAACATCCGCCCAACGCGCTCGCGGGCGACCGCCGTCCTGCGCAAGGATTCGCAGCACGCCGTGAACAGCATCCTGCTCCGCAAGATCTGACCGCAATCGTGCGGCGCGGAGCTACAGGGCGAGGCGGGTGCGCACCAGCTCGGCGAGTTCAGAACAGATGCTCTCGGCCGTTGACAACTCCGCCGCCTCCACCATGACCCGCACCATCGCCTCCGTCCCGGATGGGCGCAGCAGGATGCGCCCGCTGGTGCCGAGCTTCGCCTCCCACGCGGCGACTTCGGCCGCAATGACCTCGTCTTCGCCGATGCGGTGATGGTCGACGTCGCGCACGTTCACCATGACCTGCGGGTACACCGCCATCACGTCGCTCAGCTCGGCGAGACTCTTGCCGGTCCGTGCCATCACGGCAAGCAGGTGGAGTCCGGTGAGGATGCCGTCACCGGTGGTGGCGTGATCGCTCATGATGACGTGGCCGGACTGCTCGCCGCCCAGGTTGAGTCCGTGCTCCCCCAGCGCCTCAAGCACGTAGCGGTCGCCGACGGCGGTGGTGAGCATCTCGATCCCGTGCTCGGCCATGGCCAGGCGGAGGCCGAGGTTGCTCATCACGGTGGCGACGAGCTTGTTCCCCGCCAGCACACCGCGCTCTTTCATGGCGACGGCGAGGATGGCCATGATCTGGTCGCCATCGACCGCCTTGCCGCGATGGTCCACTGCCAGGCAGCGGTCGGCGTCGCCGTCGTGGGCGATCCCGACGTCGGCACCGTGCTCGAGTACGGCCTTGGCCAGGTTGTCGAGGTGGGTTGAGCCGACTCCGTCGTTGATGTTGAGTCCGTCAGGGTCCGCACCGATGACGGTGACGCGGGCACCGGCATCGGTGAACACCTGGGGCGAGACTCCGGCGGCGGCACCGTGGGCGCAGTCCAGCACAACGTGGATTCCGTCGAGCCGATTCGGCAGCGTCGACAGCAGGTGCAGTACGTAACGATCTTCGGCGTCAGCGAAACGACGGATGCGGCCGACCTCGACACCGGTCGGAGACAGCTTGTCTTCGGACAGCGCGGCCTCGATACGGTCCTCGACGATGTCGGGCAGCTTGGTTCCGCCGACCGCGAAAAACTTGATGCCGTTGTCGGGCGCCGGGTTGTGCGACGCCGAGATCATGACCCCGAAGTCGGCGCCGATGTCGCCGATCAGGAACGCGGCGGCCGGAGTCGGGATGACTCCGGCGTCCAGCACGTCAACACCCGAACTCGACAACCCGGCCGAGACTGCGGCCGAGATGAACTCGCCGGAGATCCGGGGGTCGCGGGCGATCACCGCGATCGGTCGGCGACCGGATGCCCGCCGACCGTCGGCGACGTGCCCTTTTCCGAGCACGACTGCAGCAGCCTGAGCCAGCGCGAGGGCGAGCTCTACTGTGACGTCCCGATTAGCGAGACCACGAACCCCGTCGGTTCCGAACAAACGCGCCATTACAGCTGCAACCAGCTATCGCGCGTTGCTTAGCGCTTCGAGAACTGCGACGCCTTGCGGGCCTTCTTGAGACCGGCCTTCTTGCGCTCGATGACGCGGGCGTCACGAGTCAGGAAGCCGGCCTTCTTGAGGGCGGGACGGTTGTTCTCGCGGTCGATCTCGTTCAGGGAACGCGCGATCGCGAGACGCAATGCGCCGGCCTGGCCGGAGGGGCCACCGCCGGTGATCTTCGCGATCACGTCGTAGCTTCCGAGGAGGTCGAGGACCTTGAACGGGTCATTGACGAGCTGCTGGTGCAGCTTGTTCGGGAAGTACTCCGCGAACTCACGGCCGTTGACCGTGAACGTGCCGGTGCCCGGCTTGATGCGCACGCGGGCGATGGCCTGCTTGCGCCGGCCGACAGCTGCGCCCGGGACGTTGAGGACGGCGCGAGGAGCCGGCGGGGCTTCCGATGCCGGCGTCTCAGTCGAATAGTTGTCCGAGGCCAGCGGGTTGGTGTCGATGGAGTCTGAAATCTTCGCCATGTTGTGGGAATCCTTGCTTGTACTGGCGCGCGCTACTGCGCGACCTGGCCGAGGGTGTAGGTCTTGGGCTGCTGGGCAGCGTGGGGGTGCTCGGCGCCTGCGTAGACCTTGAGCTTGGTGAGCTGCGCCCGACCAATGGAGTTCTTGGGAAGCATGCCGCGGATGGCCTTCTCGACAGCGCGCGTCGGGTGCTTTTCAAGCAGCTCGGAGTAGGTGGTGGCCTTGAGTCCGCCCGGGAAGCCCGAGTGGCGGTAAGCCTTCTTCTGCGCCAGCTTGGAGCCGGTGAGGGCTACCTTCTCGGCGTTGATGATGATGACGAAGTCGCCCATGTCCATGTGGGGGGCGAAGGTCGGCTTGTGCTTGCCGCGAAGCAAGGTGGCCGCGTGGCTGGCCAGGCGGCCGAGCACTACGTCGGTTGCGTCGATGATGACCCAGTCGCGCTGGACATCCTCAGGCTTGGGTGAAAAGGTGCGCGTCACAGTAAAGCTGCTTTCTGATCGAAATGAGATGTTCGTGAATCCCGCTCCGATGGTCGTTCCGCAACAGATTGTCGCAGGAACGGTGCCGGTGGAGGGCTCATGATCGGATGCCGCGCACGGAGACGCAGACACCAAGGATCAACTCTAGCTCATGGCTGTCGAGTCGGCAAACCTGTCGCCTGCCCGGGGATGATTTGCGGAGAGGCTTCAGTGGTCTGCCGCCTGGCCCTGGTCTGGTCCGCCCTGGCGGCCAGGCCGTCGTCGTCCGGATACCCGACTTCGACCATGGTGAGGCCTTTGGCCGGCATGACCTTGAACTCGCTCCCGCGCATCCGTTCGTCGCGGATGCCGACCAGCCGTTCGAAGGCGAGGGTGCCTTGCCCGACGGCGACGCAGGCGCCGACCAGGGAGCGCACCATGCTGTGGCAGAAGGCGTCAGCCTTCACCTCGGCGGCCAGGACGCCATCGGCCAGGCGTGACCAGCGGAACTCCTGGAGGGTGCGAATGGTGGTCGCCCCTTTGCGGGGTTTGCAGAACGCCGCCCAGTCGTGTAGACCGAGAAGCGATGCCGCGGCCTGGTTCATGAGGTCCAGGTCGAGGGTGGCCGGGTACCAGACCGTGTGCCGGCGTTCGATCGGGTTCCGCGGCGCCAGGTTGTCGGCGATCCGGTACTCGTAGCGGCGCCAGACGGCGGAGAAGCGGGCGTCGAATCCGTCGGCGGCCAGCGCCGAGCGCGAGACGTAGACATCGCTGTCGAGCCCGGCGATGCCGTTGATGCGCCGCCCCAGTGACGCGGGCGCGTCATAGGTCCGGCCGCCGAGCTTCCCGCGGCGAGGTCTGGTGAGGCTGGTTAGTTGCTCCTGGCTGAGGTCGAGGTGGGCGACCTGTCCGGCAGCGTGCACCCCGGCATCCGTCCGCCCGGCGACGACCAGGCTGGGAATCGGCTGGAAACGCCGGAAGATCACAGCGAGCGCGGCTTCGATCTCGCCCTGCACCGTTCGCAGCCCCGGCTGCCTGGTCCACCCGCTGAAGGCGGTGCCGTCGTAGGCGATATCCAGGCGGATGCGTGTGGTCGGGCCGTCTGGGCCGCCTGGCGCTGTTCCCTCATCCACGCCAGAGAGTCTATTCGCCGCTCGTCATCGCCATTCCAGCAGCCCGGTTCGAGCGGTTGTCGGGTTTGACCACCGGCACCCTTCAGGGGACGATCGTGTGGACGACTCCTATGGCTGCAACGACCTCCGCCCCCGAACGTGTCGCGATGCCCGCGACCACTTCGCCGACCCCCGGGCCACCGCGCTTCGCCGGCCTCGACGGGCTGCGCGCCATCGCCGTGCTGACGGTGATGATATTCCACCTGACCCCTGGCGCCATGCCGGGAGGTTTTCTGGGCGTCGACATCTTCTTCGTCATCAGCGGCTTCCTGATCACCAGCCTCCTGCTCTCCGAGCAGGAGAGTACCGGGCGCATCCGGCTGGGGCACTTCTGGCGCCGCCGAGCGCGCCGCCTGCTGCCGGCGCTGGGCGTTCTGCTGCTGGTCTGCTGCACGGCCGCGTGGGTGATCGGCTCCGACCTGCTGGTCGGCCTCGGCCAGCAGGTGCTGGGCGCGACGACGTTCAGCAGCAACTGGCTCGCTGTCGCTGCGAACCGCAGTTACTTCGACGAGACGACACCTGAGCTCTTGCGCAACCTCTGGTCGCTGGCCGTGGAGGAGCAGTTCTACCTGCTCTGGCCGTTGGTCGTGCTCCTGCTGTTGTTCATCCGGCCGAGTTGGGTGCGAGTGGCCGTCGTCGCCGCCCTGGCAGTGGCATCCGCCGTATTGATGGCTGTCCTGTTCGTGCCGGGGGCGGATGCGACCCGCGTCTACTACGGTACAGACACCCACAGTTTCGGCCTCGCCCTCGGCGCTGTTCTGTCCATGATCGGAGCCCGGTGGTCGCGGGAGAGCGTCGATTGGCGGCGCACACCGAAGGTGGTGCTCCCGGTGGTCGGACTGCTGGCGGTGGCCGCCCTGATAACCGCATCCTTCCTGCTGACGGCGGAAGGCGCGCTCACCTACCAGGCTGGCCTGGCCTCCGTCGCGGTGCTGAGCGCACTCACGATCCTCGGCGCCATCGTCCCCGGCTCGTACCTCGGCCGCGCGCTCGACCTGCAGCCGCTCCGCTGGATCGGGGAGCGCTCCTACGGTCTGTACCTCTGGCACTGGCCGGTATTCATCCTGGTGATGGGCGCACTCCCCGAGGTACCCAGGGTGGGTTCACCCGGGTGGATGCTCGGTGGTATGGCCGGCGCCATCACGGTGGTCGCAGCGGCGATCTCCTACCGCTTCGTGGAACAGCCGATTCGCCGACAGGGGTTCCGGGGCACATTCACGACGTTCCTCTCCGGCTGGAACGCCTCACCGCTCCGGGCAGTCGGCGTCGCAGCGGTCAGTGCCCTGGTTCTGGCCACCGGCTCCACGACGGTCGCGAGCATCGTGGCCAACCCGGCCCAGGGGACGGCCCAAAGCCAGATCCAGGCCGGGCACGATGCGGTGCAGCGAGAGCAGGCGGCACCACCAGCGGATGCCGGTGCCCCCGAGGAGAGCCCGCCACCGCCTCTCCCCGGTGGCGACCAGATCACGGCTATCGGCGACTCCGTCATGCTGGCCTCCGCTCCGGAGCTGCAGGCTGCCTTCCCTGGGATCTACATCGATGCTGTTGTCTCACGGCAGTTGTCCCAGGCACCGCAGATCCTCGAGTCGATGCTGGCGGCCGGCAGCCTTCGACCGACGGTGGTCATCGGCCTGGGAACGAACGGGCCCATCGACATGGAGGTGCTGGATCGCTTGCGGAAACTCGCCGGCACCGAGCACCAGATCGTTCTGGTCAACGTGTTCGCCCCGCGCTGGTGGACTGACGGCGTCAATACCAGCCTCTCGGCGTTCGCCCAACGGTACCGGGACGTGGAGCTGGCGAACTGGCGTGACTCCATCTCCGGTCAGGTGCGGCTGCTGGCTGGCGACCAGATCCACCCGGGCAATGCCGGCGGCAAGGTCTATGTCGGCGCGGTACGCGATGCCCTGCAGCGACTGTCGGAGCTGCCTCCGCTGCTTGGGCCCCGGGATTACGGCCTGGCACCTCTGCCTGCCTGATCAAGTGGGATAGTTGATCAATGCCCTCACACGCTCGACACCGCATCATCACTCTCGGCGAAACGATGGTGCTGGTCACCCCAGCCTCCAGCCGCTCTTTGGAGGAGGCACAGGATTTCCACCTCGACATCGGAGGAGCCGAATCCAATGTGGCAACCCATCTGGCCGCACTCGGGCATGAGGCTTCCTGGGTGAGCCGGGTCGGCGACGACTCGCTGGGGCGGCGCCTGGTCGCCACGATTCGTGAGCGCGGCGTCGACACCAGCATGGTCGACGTGACCGCGGATGCCCCGACCGGCGTCTACTTCAAGGACCCTGGTGCCGGCGTGCTGTACTACCGCCGTGGTTCGGCAGCATCGACACTGGGCCCGAGTATCCTGGATCAGCTTCCTTTGCTCGACGCCGAACTGGTGCACATCTCGGGCATCACGCCGGCGCTCTCCCCCAGCTGTGGGGCGCTCATCGACGCGCTCTTCGACAGGCTCGAGCAGACGTCCACCCAGGTGAGCTTCGACGTGAACTATCGCGGCGGGCTTTGGAGCGTTGCCGACGCCGCCTCGCGCCTGCACCACCTGGCTCAGCGCGCCGACATCGTCTTCGTCGGTCTGGATGAGGCGGAGACGCTGTGGAGCACGCGAACTCCGGACGAAGTTCGTGCCATCCTCCATGCTCCCGGTCGGCTGGTGGTGAAGGACTCGGATGTCGGGGCGACCGAGTACTCCGCCAATGGCGAGGCGTTCGTGCCGGCCTTGACCGTCGATGTCGTGGAACCCGTCGGCGCCGGCGACGCGTTCGCCGCAGGCTATCTGGCAGCGGCGCTGGACGGCAGTGAGTCGTCCGAACGGCTAACCGCAGGACACCAACGGGCGGCTCTGGTGCTGCAATCGATGAGCGACTTCGTCGCCGACGACAGACACGACGAAGGGCAGAACTCATGACGACGATCTCCAATGCGGGCCTCGCCGAGTTGTTCGAGGGGCAGCGACTGATGGCCATCCTGCGGGGGTTCGGCCCTGAGCGAAGCGTCGAGCTTGCGCGGCAGGCCTGGGACCTGGGCATTGACTGTGTCGAGGTGCCGATCCAGTCGCACGAAGACCTGGAGGCTCTGCGCGCAGTCGTCGCGGCCGGGGAAGCCGCCGGCAAGGCGGTGGGAGCCGGCACGGTGGTCAGCCTGGAGCACGTACGACAGGCCAAAGCCGCTGGCGCTGCCTTCACGGTCAGTCCGGGCTATGACGAAGCTGTCTGCCGCGTGTCCTTCGATGCCGGCATGCCTCCGCTGCCCGGTGTCGCCACCGCGTCCGATGTGCAGGCGGCGATGAAGGACGGCCTCACCTGGCTCAAGGCATTCCCTGCCGCACTGCTCGGCCCGGCCTGGTTCGGCATGATGGCCGGCCCGTTCCCGGGCGCACGGTTCGTGGCGACCGGTGGCATGGATGCCTCCAACGCCGAGGAGTACCTCGCCAGGGGCGTGCACGTGGTCGCCGTCGGCTCAGCCCTGGCCGATCCCGACCAGCTTCCGCGACTGGCCGCGCTCTCCCACCGCTGACCCGACAGCCGCTCACTGAGCTTGTCGAGGCGGGGATCGGGCAACTCCTTAACGCAGTTCGGGCCCCGCCTCAGCGGAGCCCGAACCAGTGTCTACGGCGACTACTTCTTGCCTGAGGTGTCCAGTCCGGCTGGCGGATTGGCGTCCTGCGCCTCGTCGGCAGCGGCATCGGCAGCCTTGACCGAAGCTTCGTCCGCCGGCTCAGTCGTCTTCTCGATCGGAACCTCGGTGGCCTCCGGCTCCGCGCTCACGTCGTCGGCGTCCTCAGCAGGCGTTTCCTCAACAGGAGCTTCTTTCGCAGGCTTCTCCGCCTTGGTGCTGGTCGTGGCCTTCGGCTTGGCGTTCACCGGCTCCAGAACGAGCTCCATCTGCACCATCGACGCGTTGTCGCCCTTGCGGAAACCGAGCTTCGTGATGCGGGTGTAGCCGCCCTGGCGGTCAGCGACCAGTGGCGCGATCTCGGTGAAGAGCTCGTGGACGACCGACTTGTCGCTGATCATCCCGAGAACGCGACGACGCGAGTGCAGGTCTCCGCGCTTCGCGAACGTGATCATGCGCTCGGCAACCGGACGCAGGCGCTTGGCACGCATCTCTGTCGTCTTGATCGACTTGTGGGTGAACAGCGATGCGGCGAGGTTCCTCAGCATCAGTCGCTCGTGGGCCGGGCCTCCTCCGAGGCGGGCACCCTTTGTGGGCTTTGGCATTTTCTAAATCTCCAGAATCAATGTGGTCTCAGGCTGTCGCGAACGATGGCCTTAGTTGCTCTCGTCGGCGTCGTCGTAGCTGTAGAAGTGTGCGCCATCGAACCCGGGAACGGTGTCCTTCAGCGACAGGCCCATCTCCACCAGCTTGTCCTTCACCTCATCCACCGACTTCTGACCGAAGTTGCGGATGTTCATGAGCTGAGTCTCCGAGAGGGCGACCAGTTCACTGACGTTGTTGATGCCCTCACGCTTGAGGCAGTTGTAGCTGCGCACGGACAGGTCGAGGTCTTCGATCGGCATGCTGAGTTCGGTAGACAGCACTGCGTCGACCGGAGCCGGGCCAATCTCGATCCCCTCGGCGGCCGAGTTGAGCTCGCGGGCGAGCCCGAACAGCTCGACCAGCGTCTTGCCTGCGGATGCGATGGCATCCCGCGGGGTGATCGCCGACTTGGTCTCGACGTCGACGACCAGGCGGTCGAAGTCGGTACGCTCACCGGCACGCGTCGCCTCGACGCGGTAGGTGACCTTCAGCACGGGCGAGTAGATCGAGTCGACCGGAACCTGGCCCGCCTCGCTGTACTCGTTGCGGTTCTGCGTGGCCGAAACGTAGCCGCGGCCACGCTCGATGGTGAGCTCGAGTTCGAACTTCGCCTTGTCGTTCAGGGTGGCGATGAGCAGTTCGGGGTTGTGGATCTCAACCCCGGCCGGAGCCGAGATGTCGGCTGCGGTGACCTGCCCGGCACCCTGCTTGCGCAGGTACGCGGTGATCGGCTCATCGTGCTCGCTGGAGACGACCAGTCCCTTGATGTTCAGGATGATCTCGGTGACATCCTCCCTCACGCCGGCGATGGTGCTGAACTCGTGCAGCACGCCGTCGATGCGGATGCTGGTGACAGCGGCTCCAGGGATCGACGACAGGAGAGTGCGACGGAGGGAGTTTCCGAGGGTGTAACCGAAACCGGGTTCCAGCGGTTCGATGATGAACCGTGAACGGAACTCGGAGATGTTCTCTTCGGTCAGGGTGGGACGCTGTGCAATGAGCACGTGTATTCCTTTCGGCAAAGTGTCCGCTATTTGACACTTAGGCGTGAGACGGGTGGCTGGCCCGCCGGTGTTTGTGTTTAGTTATGGTCCGCTGGCCGAAGCCGTCGAGGCTCGACCAGCGGCAAAGACGTGAAGATTAGACCCGGCGGCGCTTCGGCGGGCGGCAACCGTTGTGCGCCTGCGGAGTGACATCGTTGATCGAGCCGACCTCGAGGCCGGCGGCCTGGAGTGAACGGATCGCCGTCTCGCGGCCTGAACCCGGTCCCTTGACGAATACGTCAACCTTCTTCACACCGTGCTCCTGCGCCTGGCGGGCGGCCGACTCAGCCGACATCTGCGCCGCGTACGGGGTCGACTTGCGCGAGCCCTTGAAGCCGACGACGCCAGAAGACGACCAGCTCAGGACCGCACCGGTCGGGTCGGTGATGGTGACGATGGTGTTGTTGAAGGTCGACTTGATGTGGGCCTGGCCCACGGTGACGTTCTTCTTCTCTTTACGACGCGGCTTACGAGCGGCCGATTTTGGTGCTGCCATTGGTTTCTCCCTGGATCCTTAAACGAGCGCTGGCGTGGTTGGCGAGCGAGCAGTGCTCGCTATCGGGCCTTCTTCTTGCCGGCGACGGTGCGCTTCGGGCCCTTGCGGGTACGAGCGTTGGTTTTGGTGCGCTGTCCGTGCACGGGCAGGCCACGGCGATGACGGATGCCCTGGTAGCTGCCGATCTCGACCTTGCGGCGGATGTCTGCGGCAACTTCACGGCGAAGGTCACCCTCAACCTGGTAGTTGCCCTCGATGTAGTCGCGAAGGGCGATCAACTGGTCGTCGGTGAGATCCTTGACGCGGATCTCGCCGCTGATTCCGGTGTCCGCGAGCGCTTTGAGCGACTTCGTGCGGCCAACACCGTAGATGTAGGTCAGTGCGACTTCAACGCGCTTATCGCGCGGGATGTCTACTCCTGCTAGACGAGCCATGGTGGCTTCTCCTGTGTGATGAGTGGAGGTCTGTAACAACACCGGTACACCGGCCTCCAACCGATGGTGTCCCCACGCTGGTAAATAAATCCGGCGCGGTTCTGGTGTTGCTTTCTGTGTTTTCTGTGTTCAGTTGTGTGTCTGCATTAACCCTGGCGCTGCTTGTGGCGCGGGTTGGACTTGCAGATGACCATGACGTTGCCGTTGCGACGAATCACCTTGCAGTGCTCGCAGATCGGCTTGACGCTGGGGTTGACCTTCATTGTGTTTCCTTGATTTTCGCTGTCTTCGTACCCGCGGGACGCCGCAGGCCGTTACTTTCCAGCAAGTTGCGTGAACGCTCGTTACTTGTAGCGGTAGACGATCCGGCCTCTGGTCAGGTCGTATGGGCTGAGTTCTACGATCACGCGGTCTTCGGGCAGGATACGGATGTAGTGCTGTCGCATCTTTCCGGAGATGTGAGCAAGAACCTTATGGCCGTTCGTCAACTCAACGCGAAACATCGCGTTGGGCAGAGCTTCAACTACTGCGCCCTCGATTTCGATGACACCGTCTTTTTTGGCCATAACCTCTTCATCGCTATAAGTATTGTTTGCTGGTCGTGCGTGGATGGTGGTGTCGAGCCCGGTCACCCGGGACAGGCACGCAGAAACGGCCATTAGACACCAAGGGTCAATCTTAGGCTATTCCGCGGCGTTTCGCGAATTCGATTGCCGATGGGCACCTCAGGGAATCGGCACAGGGGTCACGCCGAGGGGCGCGAGCTGCGAGGCTCCGCCGTCGTGGGCGGTCAGCACCCAGATCCCGTCAGCGTGAACGGCAACCGAATGCTCCCAGTGGGAGGCGGCGGTTCCGTCGCTGGTTGCCACGGTCCATTCGTCCTCGCGAGTGAACGTCTCAATGCCGCCCAGCGTGACCATCGGTTCGATCGCCACGGCCAGACCGGGCTTCACTGCCGGGCCGCGCTCGCGGACCCGGTAGTTGAACACCGGCGGCGCTTCATGCATCGACCGGCCTATTCCGTGGCCGACGTAATCCTCGAGGATGCCGAACACTGTGCCCAGCGATCGCGTCGGGTGTGATTCGATGTAGTCCTCGATCGCATCGCCGACCTCGTTCAGGTGGCTGGCATCCGCCAATGCTGCGATGCCGTGCCAGAGCGACTCATGCGTCACGTCGGATAGCAGCTGGCGCTCGGCGACCAGTTCCGGCCGGGACTCGTCGGGCAGAACCACCGTGAACGCTGAGTCACCGTTCCAGCCGGCAACCTGGGCGCCGCAGTCGATCGACACGATGTCACCGGCCTGCAGGACCCTGGAGCCCGGGATGCCGTGAACGACATCCTCATTGACTGATGCGCAGATGGAGTGGCGGTAGCCGGGAACCAGCGCGAAGTTCGGTTCCCCGCCGCCGTCCCGGATCACCTTCTCGGCGATCGCGTCCAGCTCACCGGTGGTCACACCGGGGCGGATGGCGTCCCGCACCGCGTCGAGCGCATGGGTTGTCAGCACACCGGGGACGACCATCAACCGCAACTGCGCCGGCGACTTGTAGATGCTCTTACGAAAGCTCACGGAGACCACTCGAGTTCGAGCTACTGCCCGTTCCGCGTGATCGCCTGGACCCCGCGGTCGGCCAGCGCCGCGGAGATTCGCAGACTGACATCATCGATCTCGCCCAACCCGTCGACCTCGATGAGGAGTCCGCGATCGCGGTAGACGGCGATCAGCGGAGTGGTCTCGCGAGCGTAGACATCCTGGCGGTGGCGAATGGCGGCTTCCGAGTCGTCGACCCTGCCCTGTTCGATGGCTCGCCGCCGCAGTCGCTCGACCACGGCATCCGTGTCCGCGACCAGCTGGATGACGGCGTCGAGGCTCTGCCCGTTCGAGGCGAGGAGCTTGTCGAGGAACGCGACCTGGTCGAGAGTGCGCGGGTAGCCGTCGAGCAGGAACCCGTGGAGGGCGTCCTCCTCTTCGAGTCGGCTGGCGACGAGCGCGTTGGTCAGGGTGTCGGGCACGTAGTCGCCGGCGTCGACAATCGCCTTCACCTCGACGCCGAGCGGAGTCTCGTTCTTGATGTTGTAGCGGAAGATATCGCCGGTGGCGATCGCCGGGATGCCATAGTTCTCTGACAGTCGAGCCGCCTGGGTACCCTTGCCGGCGCCGGGCGGACCGACAATCAGCAGGCGGCTCAACGCAGCAGCCCCTCGTAGTGCCGCTGTTGCAGCTGCGAGTCGATCTGCTTGACCGTCTCAAGGCCGACTCCGACGATGATCAGGATGCTGGCACCACCGAAGGGGAAGTTCTGGTTCGCCCCGACCGTCGCCAAGGCGATCAGCGGGATCAGCGCTACGAGACCGAGGTACAGCGATCCGGGAAGAGTGATGCGGGTCAGCACGTAGTCGAGGTACTCGGCGGTCGGACGACCCGCACGGATGCCCGGAATGAATCCGCCGTACTTCTTCATGTTGTCGGCCACTTCCTCCGGGTTGAAGGTGATCGCGACATAGAAGTACGTGAAGCCGACCACGAGCAGGAAGTAGATCAGCATGTACAGCGGGTTGTCGCCGGAGGTCAGGTTGTCGGTCACCCAGGTCACCCAGGGTGCCGGAAGCTCCCCGGTCGGCGGCTGGTTGAACTGTGCCACCAGGGCCGGCAGGTAGAGCAGCGACGAGGCGAAGATCACCGGGATGACGCCGGCCATGTTGACCTTGATCGGAATGTAGGTGTTGTTGCCACCGTAGGTGCGCCGGCCGACCATCCGCTTCGCATACTGCACCGGCACCCGGCGCTGCGACTGCTCGACGAACACGACGAGGCCCATGATGATGATTCCGACGGCGAGCACCATCAGGAACGTCTCGAAGTTGCGCGACTCCGCGATTCCCCACAGTGCGGTCGGGAACGTCGCGGCGATCGAGATGAAGATCAGCAGCGACATGCCATTGCCGATGCCGCGCTCGGTGATGAGCTCGCCCATCCACATGATGAGGCCGGTTCCCGCTGTCATGGTGATGACCATGAGCAGGATGGCGTACCAGGCCTCGTTGGTGATCAGCGCAGAACATTCGGCGGCACCGGTTGACCCGAACAGCGTTCCGCTGCGGGCGACGGTGACGAGCGTGGTCGACTGGAGTACGGCCAACGCGATGGTCAGGTAACGGGTGTACTGGGTCAGCGTGGACTGGCCGGCCTGGCCCTCTTTGTAGAGGGCGTCGAAGTGTGGGATGACGACGCGCAGCAACTGCACGATGATCGACGCCGTGATGTACGGCATGATGCCGAGCGCGAAGACGGAGAGTTGAAGCAGCGCCCCACCGCTGAAGAGGTTGACCAGCTCATAGAGGCCGGCCGCGTTCTGGCCGCCGGCAAGACACGACTGCACATTGCCGTAGTCGATGAACGGGGTAGGGATGAAGGACCCCAGCCGGAACAACGCGATGATACCGAGCGTGAAGCCGATCTTTCGACGAAGGTCGGGCGTGCGAAAAATACGCGCGATAGCTCTGAACACGAGGCCTCCTGATTACTTTCGGGTGAGCCAACCGGGTGGCCCTTCTGCAGGGCCACCCGAACGACTACTTGACGGAGCCGCCCGCTGCGACGATCTTCGACTCTGCTGAGCCGGAAACCTTGTCTACTGCAACGTTCAGCTTAACCGCAATTTCACCCGCACCGAGAACCTTGACCTTCTCGTTCTTGCGGACAGCACCCTTGGCGACGAGATCGCTGACGGTGACGTCTCCGCCCTGGGGGTAGAGCTCTCCGAGCTTTTCCAGGTTGACAACCTGGTACTGGATCTTGAACGGGTTCTTGAAGCCGCGAAGCTTCGGAGTGCGCATGTGCAGCGGCATCTGGCCACCTTCGAAGCCGATGCGCACCTGGTAACGAGCCTTGGTTCCCTTGGTTCCACGACCCGCGGTCTTACCCTTGGATGCTTCACCACGACCAACACGCGTCTTGGCAGTCTTGGCCCCGGGGGCCGGACGCAGGTGGTGCATCTTCAGCACCTGCGGGCGTGCCTCGACTTCGGCGGCCGGCTTCTTCTTGGCCGGAGCCTTCTTAGCCGGAGCCTTCGTTTCAGACTTGGCCTCAGTTGCCTTGGATTCGGACTTGGCAGCAGCAGACTTCGCGGCCGGGGCCTTCGTCTCAGACTTCGCGGGAGCCTTGGCAGGAGCCTTCGTCTCAGACTTCGCGGCAGCAGTCTTCGCTGGAGCCTTCGTCTCAGACTTCGCGGCAGCAGTCTTCGCCGGAGCCTTCGTCTCAGACTTCGGGGCAGCAGTCTTCGCCGGAGCCTTCTTAGGGGCGTCCGCCTTCGCCGCAGAGGCCTTCGCCGGAGCCTTGGTCTCGGATGCGGCGGCAGCCTTGGCCGGAGCCTTGGTTGCAGCCTTCTTGGGGGCATCCGCCTTGGCGGGTGCCTTCGCTGGCTTCTTCTCGTCAGCCATTAGTCAATCTCCTCGACCTTCACCAGGTGAGCGACGGTGTTGACGTACCCGCGGTTTTGCGAGTTGTCCTCCCTGACGACGCTGTCGCCGATGCGCTTGAGTCCCAAGCTGCGCAGGGTGTCGCGCTGGTTTTGCTTTTCACTGATTTTGGACTTGATCTGGGTTACCTTCAGGCGAGCCATCAGACACCTGCCTTTGCTGCTGTCGCGTCGGCCTTGGCCGTCGCTGCCTGGATGCGCAGGATCTGCTCCGGCACGACATCCTCGATCGCCAGGCCGCGGCGAGCAGCAACGGCGGACGGCTCTTCGAGCGCCTTCAGTGCTGTCACGGTGGCGTGAACGATGTTGATGGTGTTCGACGAACCGAGCGACTTGCTCAGCACGTCGTGGATGCCAGCGCACTCGAGTACGGCGCGAACCGGACCACCGGCGATAACACCGGTACCGGCAGCGGCCGGACGGAGGAGGACAACGCCTGCGGCGGCCTCGCCCTGCACCGGGTGCGGGATTGACTTGCCGACGCGGGGAACGCGGAAGAAGTTCTTCTTCGCCTCCTCGACACCCTTCGAGATGGCGGTAGGCACTTCGCGCGCCTTGCCGTAGCCGACGCCGACCATGCCGTTTCCGTCTCCGACGACCACGAGGGCGGTGAAGCTGAAGCGACGGCCACCCTTCACGACCTTGGACACGCGGTTGATGGTGACAACGCGCTCGAGGAACTGACTCTTGTCGGAGTCGCGGCTCCCACGCTGCTGGTTCGGGTTGCGCTCACGCCCACCACGACGAGCCTCACGAGGCTCGTTCTTGGCCGGCTCGGTCGCTGCCGCGGTCTCAACCGGCGTTGTTGGCGTTTCGGCTACTTCAGCCACAGCCTGCTCCTTGTTAGTGATTTCTTCGCTCACAGGTTCAATCCACCCTCTCGAGCTCCCTCGGCAATGGCCGCGACGCGTCCTGCGTAACGACTACCACCACGGTCAAATACGACGTCGGCGACGCCGGCGGCCTTGGCCCGCTCGGCGACGAGTTCGCCGACCTTACGAGCCTTCGCGGTCTTGTCACCGTCGAGTCCGCGCAGGTCGGCCTCCATGGTCGACGCCGACGCGAGGGTGAATCCCTTGCTGTCGTTGACGACCTGCACGAAGACGTGACGAGCCGAACGGGTGACGACCAGGCGCGGACGCGCCTCGGTGCCGACAACCTTCTTACGAAGGCGTGCGTGCCTGCGTGCCTTGGCAGCAGACTTGCTCTTACCTCTAGTTCCGAGAGCCATGATTATTTACCACTCTTTCCGGCCTTGCGGCGGACTACCTCGCCGGCGTAGCGAACACCCTTGCCCTTGTAGGGCTCAGGCTTGCGCAGCTTGCGAATGTTTGCGGCGGCCTCTCCAACAACCTGCTTGTCGATGCCGTGCACCGTCAGCTTGGTGTTGCCTTCAACTGCAAAGGTGACGCCTGCGGGGGGCTCGACCGTGATCGAGTGCGAGTAGCCGAGGGCGAACTCGAGCGAGCTGCCCTTTGCTGCCACCCGGTAACCGGTACCGACGATCTCGAGTCCCTTGGAGTAACCCTCGGTGACACCAGTGATCTGGTTGGAGATCAGCGTGCGGGTCAGGCCGTGCAGCGAACGCGACTCGCGCTCGTCGTCCGGACGGGTGACCAAAACCTGGCCATTCTCAACCTTGACCTCGATGGGGCTGGCGACGGTGAGCCCAAGCTCACCCTTCGGTCCCTTGACGGTGACGGACGAACCGTCGATCGTGACGTCGACACCTGCCGGGATGTCGATCGGAAGTCTTCCAATACGTGACATGACGGATTACCACACGTAGGCGAGGACTTCCCCACCCACGCCCTTCTTCGTGGCCTGGCGATCCGTGAGGAGGCCAGACGAGGTCGACAAGATGGCAACGCCGAGCCCACCGAGAACGCGAGGGATCTCGGTCGACTTTGCGTAGACGCGAAGGCCGGGCTTCGACACGCGCTTGATGCCCGCAATGGAGCGCTCGCGATTGGGGCCGTACTTCAGGTCGATGGTGAGTGTGGTGCCAACGCGAGCATCCTCAACCTTCCAGTCGCCGATGTAACCCTCGGACTTGAGTATCTCAGCGATGTGGGACTTGAGCTTGCTATTCGGCATCGACACACTCTCGTGGAACGCCGAATTCGCGTTGCGCAGTCTGGTCAGCAAGTCTGCGACCGGATCTGTCATTGTCATCTGATGTTTTTCCTAATCTCGATTGGTTTCGACATCCGGTACACGAATGCCGACCTGGTCGATCGGTGGAGCGTTGGTGTTACTGAGGAGTGTTCTCTGCGTTCCGGAAGGGGAAGCCGAGCGCCTTGAGCAGCGCGCGACCCTCCTCGTCGTTCTTCGCAGTGGTCACGATGGTGATGTCGAAACCGCGAACGCGGTCAATCTTGTCCTGGTCGATCTCGTGGAACATCGACTGCTCGTTGAGACCGAAGGTGTAGTTGCCGTTGCCGTCGAACTGCTTGTCGCTCAGGCCGCGGAAGTCGCGGATGCGCGGAAGCGCCAGTGAGATCAACCGGTCGAGGAACTCCCAGGCGCGGTTGCCACGAAGCGTGACGTGTGCACCGATCGGCTGGCCTTCGCGCAGCTTGAACTGGGCGATCGACTTGCGAGCGGCGGTGACCTGCGGCTTCTGGCCGGTGATGGCGATGAGGTCCTTGACCGCGCCATCGATGACCTTGCCATCGCGAGCGGCCTCGCCGACACCGGTGTTCACGACAACCTTCACGATGCCGGGCACCTGGTGCACGTTCGTGAACTTGAAGTCCTTCTTCAGCTGCGCCGCAATCTCGTTGCGGTACTTCAGCTTCAGGCGTGGCTGGTTTTTGCCAGCTACAGCTGTGTCAGTCATTACAGGTCCTTACCTGACTTCTTGGCGTAGCGGACGCGGACGGTCTTGGAAACGCCGTCCTTCTCCACTACCTCGTTGCGGAAACCGACGCGGGTCGGCTTCTTGGTCTCTGGGTCGACCAGGGCCACGTTCGAGATGTGAACGGGAGCCTCGAAAGTCTCAATGCCACCGGTCTTGGTACCGCGCTGGGACTGGCCCACGCGGCTGTGCTTGGTGACGAAGTTGATGCCCTCGATGATCACGCGGTTCTTGTCAACCTGCACCTCGAGCACTCGGCCCTGCTTGCCACGATCGCCACCACGGGCCTGGCTGCGACCACTGATCAGCTGGACGACGTCGCCCTTCTTGATGTTCGCCATGACTAAATAACCTCCGGTGCCAGCGAGATGATCTTCATGAACTTCTTGTCACGAAGCTCACGACCGACCGGCCCGAAGATGCGGGTACCACGGGGGTCACCATCGCTCTTCAGGATGACCGCTGCATTCTCGTCAAACTTGATGTATGAACCGTCGGTACGACGGGTCTCTTTTTTGGTGCGAACGATGACGGCCTTCACGATGTCACCCTTCTTCACGTTGCCGCCCGGGATGGCATCCTTCACCGTGGCGACGATGACGTCACCAAGCCCGGCGTAGCGGCGACCGGAGCCGCCGAGAACGCGAATCGTGAGCAGCATCTTGGCGCCGGTGTTGTCGGCTACCTTGACTCTGGATTCCTGCTGAAGCATTGTTTGTCCTCTAAATTGTCAAAGCAAGCTGGCGTGTATCTCGAGGTCGAGATACGGGCCTACTTGGCTTTTTCCAAAATTTCCACTAGGCGCCAGCGCTTTGAGGCACTGAGCGGACGGGTCTCGCTGATGACAACCAGGTCGCCGATGCCGGCGGAGTTGGTCTCGTCGTGCACCTTGCGCTTTTCGGTGCGGCGGATGACCTTGCCGTACAGCGGGTGCTTCACGCGGTCTTCTACCTCAACGACGATGGTCTTCTCCATCTTGTCGCTGATGACATAGCCGCGCTGCGTCTTGCGGTAGCCGCGAACGAGCTTGGCGTCGTCGGCGACAGGTGCTGCGTTCTTCGCAGCCTCAGTCTTAGCCATTACTTGGCCTCCTCGGTCTTGGTCGCGGTTTCGTTGCTCTCCGCGGTGTCGGCAGGCTCGGCCTCCGACGCTGTCGCGTCGGACTTCTTCGCCTTGGTCTTCTTGGTGGCCTTCGGGGTGGCCTCAACCGGGGCCGGTGTGGCCCGGATGCCCAGCTCGCGCTCACGGATCACCGTGTAGATCCGGGCGATGTCGCGCTTGACAGCGCGCAGGCGTCCATGGCCCTCCAGCTGGCCGGTGGCCGACTGGAAGCGCAGGTTGAAGAGTTCCTCTTTGGCCTTCTTCAGTTCGTCGACGAGTCGCTCGTCTTCGAAAGTGTCGAGCTCGTCTGGTGCGAGTTCCTTGGATCCGATCGCCATTATGCGTCGCCCTCCTCGCGCTTGATGATGCGCGCTTTCAACGGAAGCTTGTGGATCGCACGCGTGAGTGCCTCACGTGCGACGGTCTCGTCAACGCCGGCGAGCTCGAAGAGCACGCGACCCGGCTTGACGTTGGCGACCCACCACTCGGGCGAGCCCTTACCGGAACCCATGCGGGTCTCGGCGGGCTTCTTGGTCAACGGGCGGTCGGGGTAGATGTTGATCCACACCTTTCCACCACGTTTGATGTGACGGGTCATGGCGATACGAGCTGCCTCGATCTGCCGGTTCGTCACATAGGCGGGGGTGATGGCCTGGATGCCGTACTCACCGAACGACACCTTCGTGCCACCGGTGGCGTGGCCACTGCGGCTCGGGTGGTGCTGCTTGCGGTGCTTGACCTTACGTGGAATCAACATGACTAGCCCTCTGCTCCTACTGCTGCTACTGGAGCTGCCTCGGCCTTGGGTGCGGTGCCTGCACCGGCACCACGACGGGGACGGTCGTCGCCACCGCGACGCTCAGGGCGCGACGACTTGGCGTTGGCCTGCTCGCGAGCAAGTTCCTTGTTGGTGATGTCGCCCTTGTAGATCCAGACCTTGACCCCGATCCGACCGAAGGTGGTACGGGCCTCGTAGAAGCCGTAGTCGATGTTCGCGCGCAGCGTGTGCAGCGGAACCCGACCCTCACGGTAGAACTCGGAGCGGCTCATCTCCGCGCCACCGAGGCGACCGGAGACCTGGATGCGAACGCCCTTGGCGCCTGCGCGCTGTGCGCCCTGCAGGCCCTTGCGCATCGCGCGGCGGAAAGCCACACGAGCGGAGAGCTGCTCGGCGATGCCCTGGGCAACCAGCTGGGCTTCGGCCTCGGGATTCTTCACCTCGAGGATGTTCAGCTGGATCTGCTTGGACGTGAGCTTCTCGAGGTCGGTGCGAATGCGCTCCGCCTCGGCCCCGCGGCGACCGATCACGATACCCGGGCGGGCAGTGTGAATGTCGACGCGAACGCGGTCACGGGTGCGCTCGATCTCGATGCGCGCCACACCGGCGCGGTCAAGCGACGTCTTCAGCATCTCGCGGATGCGGACATCCTCTGCCACGTAGTCGCTGTAGCGCTGACCGACCTTGGTGCTGTCGGAGAACCAGCGCGACGCGTGGTCGGTGGTGATTCCGAGACGGAATCCGTAGGGATTTACTTTCTGGCCCATTACTTCTTTCCTGCCTTCGCAGTCGTCTTCTTCGCAGTCGTGGGGGCGTCGGTCTCGTCAGGCGTAGCCAGAACCACGGTGATGTGGCTGGTGCGCTTGAGGATCTGGAACGCACGGCCCTGAGCGCGCGGCTGGAACCGCTTCAGGGTCGTTCCGTCATCGACGTATGCGGATGAGACGAACAGGTCCTGCTCATCCAGGAAGGTGTTAGCTGCATCCGCCTTGACTCGCGCGTTGGCGATGGCTGATGCGACCAGCTTGTACACCGGCTCGCTCGCACCCTGGGGGGCGAACTTCAGGATGGCCAAGGCCTCCTGAGCCTGCTTGCCGCGGATCATGTTGACAACGCGACGAGCCTTCATGGGGGTCACGCGGATGTGTCGCACGCGTGCGATCGACTCCACCATTTCTCTACCTCCTTGCGCCACCGCGGTTAGCGGCGACGACCCTTCTTGTCGTCCTTCACGTGTCCACGGAAGGTGCGGGTGGGAGCAAACTCTCCGAGCTTGTGCCCAACCATGGTCTCGGTGATGAACACCGGGATGTGCTTGCGACCGTCGTGCACCGCGATGGTGTGGCCCAGGAATGCCGGGACGATCATCGAGCGGCGCGACCAGGTCTTGATCACGTTTTTGTTCTTGGTCTCGTTCGCCTTGGCCACCTTGCGAAACAGGTGGTCATCAACGAAGGGGCCCTTCTTAAGGCTGCGTGGCATCTTCTGACTCTCCTACTTGCGCTTCTTGCCGGCGTTGCGGCGGCGAACGATGAGCTGGTCGCTCTCTTTGTTCTGGTGACGGGTGCGGCCTTCTTTTTTGCCCCAGGGCGTGACCGGGTGGCGTCCACCAGAGGTCTTGCCCTCACCACCACCGTGCGGGTGGTCGACCGGGTTCATGACGACGCCACGCACTGTCGGGCGAACGCCCTTCCAGCGCATGCGGCCTGCCTTGCCCCAGTTGATGTTCGACTGCTCGGCGTTGCCGACCTCGCCGATCGTTGCGCGGCAGCGGGCATCCACGTTGCGGATTTCGCCGGACGGCATACGCAGCTGGGCGTATGGGCCCTCCTTGGCGACCAGGCGAACAGATGAGCCGGCCGAACGGGCGATCTTGGCGCCTCCGGCTGGCTTCAGTTCGATCGCGTGGATGACGGTACCGACCGGGATGTTCTTCAGCGGAAGGTTGTTCCCCGGCTTGATGTCGGCCGATGCACCCGACTCGACAACGTCGCCCTGCTTCAGCTTGTCCGGCGCGATGATGTATCGCTTGGTGCCGTCAGCGAAGTGCAGCAGCGCGATGCGAGCCGTACGGTTCGGGTCGTACTCGATGTGAGCGACCTTGGCGTTGATGCCGTCTTTGTCGTTGCGACGGAAGTCGATGACGCGGTACTGGCGCTTGTGCCCACCACCGATGTGGCGGGTGGTGATGCGACCAGCGTTGTTGCGGCCACCGGTTTTCGGCAGCGGACGCAGCAGCGACTTCTCCGGGGTCGAGCGGGTGATCTCGGCGAAGTCTGCAACCGATGAACCGCGACGACCCGGAGTCGTGGGCTTGTACTTACGAATAGCCATTAGTTATTCCTCTGCTCCCTAGCCGACAGCCGTGAAGATGTCGATGGAACCGGACTTGAGCGTGACGATGGCGCGCTTGGTGTTCTTGCGCTTGCCAAGGCCGAACTTGGTGCGGCGGGTTTTCCCCTGCTTGTTCAGCGTGTTGATCGATCCGACCTGCACGTTGAAGATCTTCTCGATGGCGAGCTTGATCTCGGTCTTGTTCGCGCGGGGGTCAACCTCGAAGGTGTACTTGCCCTGGTCGATCAGTCCGTAGCTCTTCTCCGACACGACCGGCGACAGGATGATGTCGCGGGGGTCCTTGTAGCTGGCGGCGGTCATGCGCTGACCTCTTCTTTCTTGTCAGATGCTGCCTTGTCGGCCTTGGGCGCAACGAAGGCGTCGAAGGCACCCTTGGTGAAGACGATGTCGTCGCTCACGAGCACGTCGTAGGCGTTGAGCTGGTCGTAGGGCAGCACGTGAACGGTCGGGATGTTGCGAACGCTCTTGTAGCTGAGCTCGTCGCTGCGCTCCAGGACGATCAGCACGTGCTTGCTGGTGGCGATGCCCTCCAGCAGTGCGACGATCGCCTTGGTCGAGGGAGCGTCTCCCACTGAGAGCGAGTCGATGACGTGGATGCGTCCGCCACGGGCCCGGTCGGAGAGTGCTCCGCGCAGGGCGGCGGCAATCATCTTCTTGGGGGTGCGCTGCGCGTAGTCCCGCGGCACTGGTCCGTGGACGATTCCACCGCCGGTCATCTGGGGTGCGCGGATCGAGCCCTGACGAGCGCGACCGGTTCCCTTCTGCTTGAACGGCTTGCGACCAGCACCGGAGACCTCGCCACGACCCTTGGTCTTGTGCGTGCCCTGGCGAGCCGCTGCGCGCTGCGCGACGACGACCTGGTGGATAAGCGGGACGTTGGTCTGAACGTCGAAGGTTTCTGCGGGAAGCTCGACGGAGCCGACCTTCTTGCCCTTCGCGTCGATGACGTCAAGTTCGGTAGCCATGGAGCTAGGCCCCCTTCACTGCGTTGCGGACGAAAACGATGCGGCCGCGAGCACCGGGAACTGCGCCCTTGACGAGCAGCAGGCCCTTCTCGAGGTCGACTGCGTGTACCTGGAGACCCTGGACGGTCACCCGGTCGCCACCCATACGGCCAGCCATCTTCATTCCTCTGAAGACGCGGCTGGGGGTCGATGATGCGCCGATGGAACCCGGCTTGCGGTGGTTGCGGTGGGCACCGTGCGATGCGCCAACTCCGTGGAAGTTGTGGCGCTTCATGACTCCAGCGAAGCCCTTGCCCTTGCTGGTGCCGACGACGTCGACCTTCGAGCCGGCCTCGAACACGTCGACTGCGAGCTCCTGGCCGAGGGTGTACTCGCTGGCATCCTCGGTGCGAACCTCGGTGATGTGGCGGCGAGGCGTGACGCCTGCCTTGTCGAAGTGGCCAGTCGCCGGCTTGTTCGCCTTGCGCGGGTCGATCTGGCCGTAGGCGATCTGGATCGCGTTGTAGCCGTCGACCTCGGGCGTCCGTACCTGGGTGACTACGTTCGGGGTGATCTGGATGACGGTAACCGGGATGAGCTTGTTGTTTGCATCCCAGACCTGCGTCATGCCGAGCTTGGTGCCCAGCAGACCTTTACGGGTCGTAGTTGTAGACATGGGATTCCTTACAGCTTGATCTCGATGTTGACGTCGGCCGGCAGGTCGAGGCGCATAAGCGAGTCGACAGCCTTCGGCGTCGGGTCGATGATGTCGATCAGACGCTTATGGGTGCGCTTCTCGAAATGTTCGCGGCTGTCCTTGTACTTG
Source organism: Homoserinimonas sp. (assembly GCA_040904805.1). Classification (GTDB taxonomy): domain Bacteria; phylum Actinomycetota; class Actinomycetes; order Actinomycetales; family Microbacteriaceae; genus RYN-87. The sequence continues at coordinate 132,909 of JBBDSS010000014.1, forward strand.
TGAGGAGAGCGGATCACGACGATCACATTCTTCTCAGTAGGAAGGGGCACCGGGCCAACTACGGTCGCACCCGCACGGGTGACCGTGTCGACGATCTTGCGCGCCGAGCTATCGATGACCTCGTGGTCATACGACTTAAGTCGGATGCGGATCTTTTGTCCCGCCATGTCTGACTCTCTCTCTTTAGTACCGAATGCATCTGTTGGATGCACGCTGCGAAACACTTCTGCTGTCGCACCACTGTTTTGATATCAATCGCCGGATGTTCACCCGACGCCGTACCCGCCACCACACGGGGGCCTGGGCCCTCGCCGGACGCACGCGAAGCCGCATGAATCCTGAGGTGATTGGTTAAGCTCTGTTCTGCTACCCGCGGCCTAGGCGATGCTCTCGGCACCGAACCTATGCACTGCCTGGCAGTGATCCCGTCCGCATGAAAACTCACCCGGTGGAAGTGTTGAACTAGAAGAGTCTGTCACAGAGTTTGCATTGCTGCAACCCGGGCGTGTCGCGGCGAATTCGGTCCCGCCAGCGCATCTCCGCCCGCTACGCCCACAAACGTGCCCGTTCCGGATAATAGTGTCCGTTCTGCAGGGCACTATCCTCCGGAACGGGCACTATCTAAGCTCGCGGATGCGCCCCCGGCGCAGTCCGGCCATTTCCAGCCGCTTGATGAACGGCTGAACTAGTTCCAGGTCCTGCCATATCCAGCGACGAAGTCGGATGTCGTGGTCGCTGAGCTCGTTCTCGCGCTGCTTCTCGGCCCACATCACCTCGGCGGGAGTCCGATCCTGGGTGTACTTCGGGTTGGTGTACTTGTCTTTACCGTCGAACTCACCGATCAGGCGAACGCCTTCCCACCAGAAGTCGGCGAATCGTTGTCCCACTGCTGTCTCGAACTCGTGCTGAAGTTCCGGGGGCGGGAAACCGAGCTCGTGGAGCAGTACCCTGCTGAACGACTCCCCGGGAAGCTTCGCCAGGGGCGACGCGAAGGCGATCGCCCTCAGCGCTCGACGCCGTCCGATAGCTGTCTGCTGGTCATCGAGCGCGACGAGCAGCTCGGGTTTGCTTGTGCGGCCATGGTGAAGCGCATGGTCAAGCGCCGCGACCGCGTCGCGGAAGGGCGCGGTACGCGCGACATCCGTCAGCGTGCGGATGAGGCTGGTTACTGCCACTCCAGACGTTTGGACAACCTCGTCGAGGCTGAGAACTCCCCGGTGCACGATAACCCCGTTCTTCGACCGATTGCCCGATGCTGGACTCACGGTGACGTGCACCTGGCGGGGCCAGGGCGCAACGACGGGTATCCCCCACACCCGCGCTGCTGACAGATGCGAGACCACAACCGGTGTGCGCCGGGTACCGAGCACTGCCGCAATGCGCAGATCGTACCGCTCGTCACGATTGGCCGACTCGCCCACTGCAGCCGATACGTATGCACCGCGGCGGATGCGCGTCAGATCTCGGTTCCGATGTGCGACGCGCAGCGGCCGATCGTCTTCCCCGGAGCGCGTGACATCAGAGACCAGGATGAGCCCGTTCGGCTGCTGAAAGCTATCACTCATCCCGTGACAGTCGCAGGAATTCGCCAGGCAAGTTGGGCGTCTAAGGATTCTGAGCAAACTCCCGTGATTCGCCGCTTGGGGAGTGGCACTGCGCCCGCGCAGAAGTGCCCGTTCCGGAGAATAGTGCCCCGCGGAACGGGACCTATACACCGGAACGGGCATTTGGCAGGGGGGTCAGCTGAAGAGGAGGGCGCGGAGTTCGGACTCGGCGGATGCCGTTCTGGCGGGGTCGATAGTGGTGCCGGAGAGGTACAGGTCGACGACGCGGGGGTCGACGTAGCTCTTGCGGGCGATGGCCGGGGTGTTGCCCAGGGCATCCGCCGCCTCACGCATCGCCTGTCCCACCGCCCGCGTGCGCGCGTTCTTCGTTCGCTCCGCACCGCGCCTGGCCAGGCTCACGGCAGCGACCGCCGTGCCAGCCAGTGTGCGGAAGTCTTTCGAGGTGAAGTCTCCCCCGGTGCGCTCCCTCACATAGGCGTTGATGTCGGCAGGCGTGAGCGGATGCCAGTCGCCACCGTCATCCCGGAAGGCCAGCAGGCGGGCGCGCCCACCGCGGCGCTTCAGCCCGCGCACCACGGCGGCCAGGTCGGGGTCGGTGACCGCGGACGCCCACTCCTGCCCGCTCTTCGCCGGGAACTCCAGCTGCACCCGGTCCCCGGAAACTGTGGCGTGGGAACAGCGCAGCGTGCACAGCCCGAAGCTGCCGTTGGCTTCGGCATACTGCTCTGAGCCGACACGCAGGTTGGCCGCGTCGAGCATCCGGAATGCCGCGGCCAGCGCCCGGGCCTTCGTCGGCTCTGGCCCGCGCAGGTCGATGGTCACCTGCCGACGCGCCGACGGCAGGGACTCAGCCAACGACAGGGCCCGGTCGTACTTGACCCGGTCCTTCTGCTCACGCCACGTCGGGTGGTACAGGTACTGACGCCTTCCGGCCGCGTCGATGCCGGTCGCCTGAATGTGGCCGTTCGGGTATGGGCAGATCCAGACTTCCGTCCAGGCTGGGGGAATGGCCAGAGCGTCAATGCGTTCGCGCAGTTCGGCCTCGCGGACCACCTCGCCGGTCCGGTCTTTATAGGTGAAGCCTCGCCCTGCTTTCAGCCGGCGGATGCCCGCGGCGGCAGGGTCTGCTCTGCGTAGTCGTGGCACTCTTCTCCTCGTGCGGGGCGGGAGGACCACAGTAGTCCCCTGCGGCCTGGCCGGAGCGTGCGGGAACGACAAAGGGGCCGGGCCTTACGGCCCGACCCCTTCGTGGTGAAGGTTTCGATACGGCGCTGGCGCGCCTACTCAACCCACAGAAGTGCTACTTGAGTACCTTGACTACCTTGCCGGCGCCGACGGTGCGGCCACCTTCACGGATAGCGAAGCCGAGGCCCTCTTCCATGGCGATCGGCTGGATCAGGGTCACCGACATCGCGGTGGTGTCACCTGGCATGACCATCTCGGTGCCTTCTGGCAGCGTGATGACGCCGGTGACGTCCGTGGTGCGGAAATAGAACTGCGGACGGTAGTTCGCGTAGAACGGGTTGTGACGGCCGCCCTCATCCTTCGACAGGATGTAGGCCGTGCCCTCGAAGTCGGTGTGCGGCGTAACCGAACCCGGCTTCACGACAACCTGGCCGCGCTCGACGTCTTCGCGCTTGGTGCCACGAAGGAGCAGACCACAGTTCTCGCCGGCCCAGGCCTCGTCGAGCTGCTTGTGGAACATCTCGATACCCGTGACCGTGGTCTTTTGCGTCGGGCGGATGCCGACGATCTCGACCTCGGAGTTGATGGCGAGGGTTCCACGCTCGGCGCGGCCGGTGACGACCGTTCCACGACCGGTGATCGTGAACACGTCCTCGATCGGCATGAGGAACGGCTTGTCCTTGTCGCGCACCGGGTCAGGAACGTTGTTGTCAACGGCTTCCATGAGCTCCAGAACGGAGTTGACCCACTTCTCGTCGCCCTCAAGCGCCTTGAGGCCCGAAACGCGGACAACGGGAACGTTGTCGCCATCGAACTCCTGGCTGGAGAGCAACTCGCGAACCTCGAGCTCGACGAGCTCCAGGATCTCTTCGTCGTCAACCATGTCGGACTTGTTCAGTGCGACGAGCAGGTATGGGACGCCAACCTGGCGTGCAAGCAGCACGTGCTCACGGGTCTGAGCCATCGGGCCGTCGGTAGCGGCGACCACGAGGATCGCGCCGTCCATCTGAGCTGCACCGGTGATCATGTTCTTGATGTAGTCGGCGTGGCCCGGGGCGTCAACGTGAGCGTAGTGACGCTTCGGGGTCTCGTACTCGACGTGCGAGATGTTGATCGTGATGCCGCGCTGGCGCTCTTCCGGTGCGGAGTCGATCGAGGAGAAGTCGCGCTGGACGTTGGTCGCCGAGGGGTACTTGTCAGCAAGCACCTTCGAGATTGCAGCCGTCAGGGTGGTCTTTCCGTGGTCGACGTGACCGATGGTTCCGATGTTTACGTGCGGCTTCGACCGCTCGAACTTGGCCTTAGCCACAGTGGTCCTCCTAAGGACGATCGTTTAGTGCATCCGAAGGTAATCGGATGCACTTTGGTTGGAGTGTGTATTTATGTTACGGGATACAGCGACAGCGTTAATACACGGGGGGTCCCCTGTATTACTCGCCCTTGTTCTTCTGGATGATCTCGTCGGCAACAGCCTTCGGGACCTCCGAGTAGCTGTCGAACGACATCGAGTACACGGCTCGCCCAGAGGTCTTCGACCTCAGGTCGCCCACGTATCCGAACATCTCGGACAGCGGAACATTTGCCCGGATGACCTTGACGCCGGTCGCGTCTTCCATCGACTGGATCTGGCCACGACGGGAGTTCAGGTCACCGATGACGTCACCCATGTATTCCTCAGGGGTGCGCACCTCGACGGCCATCAGCGGCTCAAGCAGCACGGGGTTCGCCTTGCGGGCGGCCTCCTTGAAGGCCATCGAGCCGGCGAGCTTGAATGCCATCTCCGAGGAGTCGACATCGTGTGCCGCGCCGTCGAGCAGGATGCCCTTGACGCCGACCATGGGGTAGCCGGCCAGGACGCCGACAGTCATGGCTGCCTGGAAGCCCTGGTCGACCGAGCCGATGTACTCGCGCGGAACGCGACCACCGGTGACCTTGTTGGCGAACTCGTAGATCTTGTCGCCCTCAACGTCCATCGGCTCCAGCGAGATCTGCACCTTCGCGAACTGGCCGGATCCACCGGTCTGCTTCTTGTGGGTGAAGTCGTGCTTGTCCACGATGCGACGAATCGTCTCACGGTAGGCGACCTGGGGCTTGCCCACGTTGGCCTCGACGTTGAACTCGCGCTTCATCCGGTCGACCAGGATGTCGAGGTGAAGTTCACCCATACCCTTGATGACCGTCTGCCCGGTGTCCTGGTTCTGCTCGGTGCGGAAGGTCGGGTCTTCCTCGGCCAGTTTCTGGATGGCCGTGCCGAGCTTCTCCTGGTCGGCCTTGGTCTTCGGCTCGATGGCAACCTCGATGACCGGCTCCGGGAACGTCATCGACTCGAGCACGACCTGCGCGTTGGAGTCACAGAGCGTGTCACCGGTGGTGGTGTCTTTGAGGCCGATCACGGCGTAGATGTGCCCAGCGGTGACGCTGTCAACAGGGTTCTCCTTGTTGGCGTACATCTGGAAGATCTTGCCGATGCGCTCCTTCTTGCCCTTGGTCGAGTTGGCGACGGCAGAACCGCCCTCGATGGTGCCGGAGTAGACGCGGATGTAGGTGAGTCGCCCGAAGAACGGGTGAACGGCAACCTTGAACGCGAGAGCTGCGAACGGCTCCGTGGAGACCGGGTGGCGCTCGATGATTTTGTCTTCGTCGCGCGGGTCACGCGCGGCGATGGCGCCGACGTCGAGCGGGTTCGGCAGGTAGTCGACTACGGCGTCCAGCATCGGCTGAACACCGCGGTTCTTGAACGCCGAGCCACACAGCACCGGGTAGATCTCGCTGGCGATGGTGAGCTTGCGGATCGCCTTCTTGATCTCGGCGACCGTGATCTCTTCGCCGCCGAAGTACTTCTCCATCAGGGCGTCGTCGGTCTCGGCGACAACCTCGAGCAGGGCGGTGCGGTATTCTGCAGCCTTCTCCTTGAGGTCGTCTGGGATCTCTTCGATGGCGTACTTGGCGCCCATCTGAACGTCACCCTTGGAGTCGCCGCGCCAGGTGAGGGCACGCATCTCGACGAGGTCGACGACCCCTTCAAAGTTGGACTCGAGGCCGATCGGCAGCTGGATGACCAGCGGCTTGGCGCCGAGGCGTTTGATGATCGTGTCGACGGTGAAATAGAAGTCGGCACCCATCTTGTCCATCTTGTTGACGAAACAGATGCGGGGCACGTTGTACTTGTCGGCCTGGCGCCAGACGGTCTCGGACTGGGGCTCAACGCCCTCCTTGCCGTCGAACACGGCGACAGCGCCGTCGAGCACGCGGAGCGAGCGCTCCACCTCGACGGTGAAATCGACGTGGCCTGGCGTGTCGATGATGTTGATCTGGTTCTTGTTCCAGAAACAGGTCACAGCAGCGGAGGTGATCGTGATGCCACGCTCCTGCTCCTGCTCCATCCAGTCGGTCGTCGAGGCGCCGTCGTGGGTCTCGCCGATCTTGTGGTTGACGCCCGTGTAGAACAGGATGCGCTCAGTGGTCGTTGTCTTGCCGGCATCGATGTGAGCCATGATGCCGATGTTGCGGACCTTGTTCAGGTCGGTGAGCACTTCCTGTGCCACGTGGGTCCTCCGATTTATAAGTGTCAGTGAGTTGTAGGGAGCCTGGCTCGGCGCCTATGCAGACCTCGGTCGCAGGCTCCCTCGGCGCTGGCGTCACGCAATTGCTGGCGCGATTGCCAGCTGCAGCGGGTTACCAGCGGTAGTGCGCGAAGGCCTTGTTGGCGTCTGCCATCTTGTGAGTGTCTTCACGACGCTTGACTGCAGCGCCCAGACCGTTGGATGCGTCGAGGATCTCGTTGGTGAGACGCTCGGTCATCGTCTTCTCGCGACGGCCCTTGGCGTAGGTGGTGAGCCAGCGCAGCGCGAGGGTGTTCGCACGGTGCGGCTTGACCTCGACCGGCACCTGGTAGGTCGATCCACCGACACGGCGGGAACGAACCTCAAGGGTGGGGCGGACGTTGTCGAGCGCCTTCTTCAAGGTGACGACGGCGTCCTGGCCGTTCTTGGCGGCAACGGCCTCGAGTGCATCGTAAACGATGCGCTCAGCGAGGGCCTTCTTGCCGTCGAGCAGGATCTTGTTGACGAGCTGGCTGACGATGGGGGCGCCGAATACCGGGTCGTTGACCACGGGGCGCTTGGGTGCTGGTCCCTTGCGAGGCATTACTTCTTCTCCATCTTCGCGCCGTAGTGGCTGCGACCCTGCTTGCGGTTCTTGACGGCCTGGGTGTCCAGGGCGCCGCGAACGATCTTGTAGCGGACACCGGGGAGGTCTTTCACTCGACCACCGCGAATGAGCACCATGGAGTGCTCCTGCAGGTTGTGGCCCTCGCCTGGGATATAGGCGGTGACCTCGGAGCCGTTGGAGAGCTTGACGCGGGCGACCTTGCGAAGCGCCGAGTTCGGCTTCTTCGGGGTGGTCGTGTAGACGCGGGTGCACACACCACGCTGCTGGGGGTTGGACTGCAGGGCTGGCGCCTTGGTCTTGACGACCTTGGGGCTGCGACCCTTGCGGACCAACTGCTGAATAGTTGGCACTACATAACTCCTTGAATTGACTGCACGGTGACAGTTACTGCTGCATTTGACTCTCATCCGGTTGCCCGGGTTGAGTGCCTGTGGACCCACCAGCAAGGCACAGAAAGTCTCTGGCTTGCCAGATTGCTCTGGGAAATATTTGGTGGGTATGCCGTGGGGGTCCTGGAAATCGTCTGATCTCTCAGTTCGAATTGCTCAGCCTCGCGGCCGTGCCTTCAGACCCAATTCCGGTTGGTGCCAATCACAGGCGATCAGTAGTGTTTTTGGGCACAGCGTGATCGCACAACAAAGCGCACACCGGGAAATACTATCCCGGCGGGGAGGCGCTGGTCAAATGCCTACGAGAAGCCGAGGGGCTGGTTGTCGAGCTCGCGCTCGTATGCCGCCTTGGCCTCCAGGTTGCGCTCCTTCACCTTGCGGCCCCGGGAGGCGATTGCCGCCCCGAACCAGATGGTGACTTCACGGGCAAGAACGCCGGCAATGATGATTGGTGGGCTGGCTGCAAGGCTCCAGAAGCTGGCCGCCGCGGCGGTCGCCGTCATGCCGAAGACGTTTCCGGTGAGCAGTACAACACCGATCGAACCGAAGTAGACAGCGAGCGCGACCAGGAAGCTGCCGAGCACGTATGCCCACCAGCCGGCGCGGTTCGTGAGCAGCACCAGGATGGCGAACGCGACGATGAAGACGGCCAGCGGCACGATGAACGCCGTGCTGGAGACGAAACTCATCAAGCGGTCGGCCATGTTGCCGGAGAAGATTGCATACAGCACGATCGCCATGATCCCGACGAACAGCAGCGCGAAGACGATCAGGGCAAGCAGGGCGAACAACAGCCCGAACCCGCGGTTGCCCCTGGCCTTCGGAGCGACCGGCGCGGTCACGTAAACGGTCTGCGCCGAGGTGGCCGCTGGAGCCTGAGCAGGACGCTGCTCCGTCACGCGCGGCTCCTCGATGCGCTCGTCGTAACCGACAGCCTCTGGCGCTTCGGTGCGCTCTTCCTGCACCGGCGCTTGAGCAGTTGGCGCCGGCGGCGGGATGACCGGAGCCGGCTGGGGGGTCGCCGGCTCCACCAGCGGAACCGGCTCCGCGCTCGCTGCCGGTTCTTGCGAATCGTCTGCTATTGGCGCTTCCGGATGCTCGGTGGCGACGTCGTCGAAGAGCGGGGTCTCCGGCTCGGCGTTCTCGGTTTCGGAGCCCCGCGCTGCGGAGTTCCGGTCCGGGGCGTCAGTCCTGCCGTTGGATGCGTCGTCGTTGTTGCTGGGCGGGGGCGTGTTGGTCACTATTTGCTCCTCACGGACTTCGCCGACAATCGGCTCGTGGCACAACTGTACCAATGTGACCAGAACGAGGCACCCGAGCGGGCTACTCCACTGCCGCAGTGTCCTCCGCGGGGGCAGTCTCTGTGGTCGTCGGAGCGGTCTCAGCCGTGGCCGCAGCGGCGGCTGCCACGTCGGCGGCATTCAGGAGAGCGAACACCTGACCGGAAATACTCAAGTCCACGACCGACTCGTTCGACATCACTCCGCTGGACAACGTCAGGTCGTGCACCAGGAAGAGTCTCTCGCCGGCTTGCAGGCTCCTGACGAAAGCCATGGCATCTGCGTAAGTTCCGCTGACGGCCAGTTGCAGTGGGAGAGCGAAGAATGACTCCGGCGAGACGCTTTCCGCCGCCGCCAGAAGTTGCGGATCCTGTGACGGGTCTTCGATGGGGGCGTATGGAATGGCATCCGCGAAAGTCATCGTCGTCACAGCCACTCCTGAGCGGCTCGCGAGTCTATTGACCTGACTGATCAGGTCAGGGAGGTTGGCGCCTTCGGGAATTGCGACGCGTAGTTGTTCCAATTCGGCCCGAAGTTCGTCCAGTTTCTCGAACTGTTCCTCGAGGGAGACCAGCCTGGCAGAGTGGATGGTGTTCTGCGCCACCACAGTTGCTCGCGACTCATTCGCCGCGGATGCCTCGTCCAGGCGGGGCGAAACACCGACGAACCAGGTTCCCAGCAGCAACGCGCCGATGACCAGGATCGAACCGAAGGCCCACAATCTCGCTGCATTCATGGTCATTCCTCCTCGTCGTCGGCCGGCGCTTCAGCCGAGCTGCTGTCCGGCTCGTCGGCCGGCGGTTCGCCGGCCTCATTCCGGTCGAAGAACCGTTTCTCGAAGGCGTCCGCGTTCACGTGCAGCACTCCGCTGGCCAAATAAGAGTCATCTTCCAGCGTGATGGAGGTTACAACCGCACCCGCGAACCCGCTGAGTTCGCGCAGGTTCACCAGCAGGGAGTCGACGACGGGCAGCGTGGGAACGCGGACGGCGAATGTCACCGTTGCGACTCGGCTGCTTTGCAGGGGAACCGCCACCTCCGGAGCTGCTTCGACGGCGGCCTGCGAGTCGACGACGAAGCTCTCGATGGTGGCGCCGGATGGCAGAGCAGCCTTCAGCTCGGCCAGGTAGTCCGCCCAGACGATCTCGGTCGCCGACCCGACGATGCGGGCGTTCTCCACTGCCGCAGTCGCACTCGACACCGTGCCCACTGCGCTGTACTTCGCCTGCTCTGCCAGCAGTCGCTGAGTCTCGGCCTGTTCTTCGGCAAGCTTGACCTCGCTCTGGATGGCGAGGGTGGTGGCGAAGCCGTAGCCCGCCGCGCAACCCACAACGACGACCAGTACCACGGCGATCAACGAGCGGCGAGTTCTTCGTGCGCCGTTGCGTGCCTTGACCTCCGGTGGCAGGAAGTCGATTCTGGGCTCTCCGCCGATCACGATGCCGGCAGACTTGCTCGCGGCCTTCATGCCTTACTCCCCAGGGCGAGGCCCAGCGCAACAGTCATCGCGCCACGGCCTACGGTCGCCATCGTCTCGCCGGCCTTTTGCATCTTCACGCTTCCGAAACCGTCATCGGTGGAAACGGGAACTCTGGTGACTTCTGCTAGTGCTGCCTCGAAGCCCGGGAGCCTGGATCCGCCGCCAGTCAGGATGATGCGGGTGATCGCCTCCTCCTGGCGGGCGTTCACGAAGTAGTAGAGGGTGTTGCGCAACCCGTTCAGCAGTTGCCCGGTCGACTCATGCACAACTTCGACAATCGGACGGTGCTCTGGGGCCACTCCCACCGTGATGATCCCCAGCGACCGCTTCGCCTGCTCCGCGGCCACCGCAGTCATATCCAGCCGGGTGACCAGCGCCTTGGTGATCTCGTCACCGCCCGCGGGGATGATCCGCACGAACTGTGGCACCCCTTCGGTGGCGATGATGACGTTGGTCGTGGTGGCTCCCACATCGATCAGGGCGACAGTGCCGCCGGCGCTCTCGCCGCGCATGTGCACGCGGGTGAGCGCGAACGGAATCAGGTCGACTTCGACCGGGTTGAGGCCGGCGAGCTGTGTGGCGGTGATGTTGGCCATGACAGCTTCTTTCACCGCGGCGACGAGGAGGCCGTTGATGACCGGGTTGCCTTCCTGAACACCCTCGGAGATCGGGTAGAAGTCCAGGATCGCTTCGGCCACCGGAACCGGAAGCATGTCCTGCACCTGGAACGGGAGCGATTCGCGGATCTGCTTCATCGGCATCTTCGGCACCGTCAGGTCCCGTGCGAGTACACGCTGGTTGCCCATGCCGAGCACGACGTCCTTGCTCTTGAACCCGCCCTCGACCCAGAGGCGTTTCAGCGCTGACGCCACGGTATGGACTTCGAGCACGTCACCGCTGCGTGCCGCTCCTTCTGGCAGCGGCACCTCGTGGAAGCGCACCACTGTCGGGTTTCCCCCGGAGGCGTCCGCCAACTCGACTGCCCGAATCGAGTCGTTGCCGATATCGACGCCGACTATCGCTTTGGCCACGATCTTTCCCACTTCCCCCGTTTTGTCAGCATCCGCTGATTACCCCAGACCAAACAATGCCAGATATCCGGTCCAAATGCTGTCCCCCAAGAAAATCCCGACCCAGGCGCCTCCGAGCATCCAGGGCCCGAACGGTATCCCGCTCTTGCGTCCGGCCCGGCTCAGTACCAGCAGGATGATCGAGAATACCCCGCCCAGCACGAATGCGGCGAATGCACCAACCAGCAACTGTCCCAGGCCGAGCCAGGCCAGGAAGAGACCGAGCACTCCGGCGAGCTTGACGTCCCCGAACCCCATGCCTCCTCGGTAGGCGAGGGCCATCAGGAAATAGGCGGCGAACATCCCCGCCATGCCGATGCCGGCGCGGATGAGCGCTTCGTAGTCTGCCGCCAGGAGGCTCGCGGAACCCAGCAGGACACCGCCAACGATGTAGGAGGGAAGCACGATCTTATTCGGCAGCTTATGGGTATCCAGGTCGATCATGGTCAGTGCGACCGAGACCGCCGCAAGGTAGAGGAACGCCACGAGCGCGAGAGCGATTCCCCACTCGCCTGTGGCGCTGGCGCCGCCGTCCAGCGCCCACCAGCCCACCAGCGCGAAGAAGATGCCGGTGCCGAGCTCAACCAGGGGATAACGCGCCGAGATACGATTGCCACAATCCCGGCAGCGGCCGCGCAACACGAGCCAGGAGACCACCGGCACGTTGTCCCATGGCCGTATCCGCGCACCACAGTTGGCGCAGGCGCTCGGTGGGGAAACGATCGACTTGCCGGTCGGAGTCCGCAGGATTACGACGTTGAGGAAAGATCCGATCAGGGCGCCGAAAACGCCGGCACCGGCCAGGAGGCCTACCGCCATCAGCCCACCTCGCGCAGGCTCACCGGAGCACCCAGTTCCGCGCCGGATTGCTGGGGTACGGTCACCCCACCGGTCAGGTCGGCACCGGCAATGCCGACCTCGTCGAATTCGAGGGACGCCTGCTGGCCGAACTCGACATCACCACCGTAGATCTGGCCGCGAAAACCGTTGCGGTCGCTGTAGACCTTGCACGGCGTGTAGACCATAGAGGATATGTTGTCGGTGAAATCAGTTTCGTTCGTCAGGGTGATCCCGCCGTCCAGCCCTGCCGGGGGGGCACAGGTCGGCAGGCTGTCGGGAGTTCTGTCTGGAACCAGGAAGGTCACCGTGCGGTCGACCTCCGCCTCGGCCTCAGTGAGAATGAGCTTGTCGAACGCGAATTCCTCTGCGATGAAGACCAGATTGGCGTTGACCTCCACCGAGTTCATCGAGTTGCTGGTCGAGACCGGCGTGTTCGGGCAGGCGCTGATGAAGTTGATGACCGTGGGCGAGGTATAGCTGCTCAGGTTCTCCCAGGGGCTGTTGTTCTTCGAGATTGAGCACGCCCCCACCCAGTCGACCACTGTGTAACCCTGAGCCACCCAATAAGCCGGGTCGTCGGTGACATCCACCCAGTCGGGGATCACCGGGGCGAGGCCGCCGGACGTGACGACGCCCCCAACGGTGCTGTCGGTAACGGTGGCCGTGCCCCCGGCTGTCACATCTCGGCCGATCTCGCTCTTGTTGATGGTGGCGTTGCCCGAGACATGCACCTCTCCGTCAACGTCGCACATGTCAAGGCTTGCGCTGCCGTTGCCCAGGATGAGGTCACCGCCGATGTTGGCTCCGTTCGAGCACACCACATCGCCGTTCTTGATACTCACCGAGGTGGCAACGCTGTTCTCGGCGTAGTTCAGCTCGAACTTCTTCAGCGTGCCGTGGATCTCGTGCGCGTAGACCGCTGAGCCGACCTTCGGCACCTGAATGATAATCGGCACATAGGTGTAGATCGCCTCCAGGGTAACCTCGTCCCCGGCCGTCGCTCCCGCGATGCCCACGCTCTCTGCAGTGCCGGTGGAAGTTATGCGCACCAGGTCCGCGTCATCGGTGGGGCATCCGGTGACCCACCCGGCGCCCTCATCGAACGCGATGACGGCGTTGAACTGCGGGTGCGTACCGGCAGGTGATGCGTAAACGCCGCTGACGGACGCACAGTCGTTGATCGTCTGCAAGCCCACCGTGGCGACATCGATTCCGGCCTCGGCCGCAGCCGTTGCCTGCACCCCGGCGCGAGTCGAACTGGTCGTGCCCATGGCGTTCATGGTGGCCGAGAGTACGGTCACCGAGATAATGGCGAGCACCGACATGACTCCGATGACGGAGACCATGGCGCTTCCGCGGTCGTCCCGGGTGAATGCTGCCGTCGCCCGCTTGGTGCTGTTGCTTAGAAACATGTCACACTCCCTGCCGGCGGCGTCGCCGGCTGTCGGCTCAATGCTGTGGTCTCGATCAGGGCGTTCAGGCCGTCGCCGTGGGAGAGCTGCATGATGAACTCTACGTCGCGAGTGGTCGGGTCCAGGGTGAAAACGGGACTGGCGCCTGCCGGTTCAACCCCGGATGCGAGAAGCGTCCAGCTTTCCACATCAGCTGCGGTGGTGGGCAGCGGGATCATGCCGGCTGCCCGCGTAGTGCGCAGCTCTCCGCCCCCGTAGTACCAGGCTGCGCAGTGGGAGGCCACCGGGGACGACAACGCGTCGTCCACAATCAGCGCCCGGAGTACCTGGGGATCGCCAGAGAGCGCCGAAAGCTCAAGTGCGGTTGCGGCGCGCACGCCGTGGCTCACGGATCGGGCAGCCAGTTGCCCGGTGGTGGTCGCCTCGGCCGAGTTGCGGACGGTGCGCTCGGTGACAAGCCCGTTGATCAGCAGGCCACCGATGAGGGCAAGCACGATCCCAAGCAAGAGGGAGTAAACCAGCAACTCGACCAGTGACATACCGCTCTCGGACTTCATGGCCCAGCCGCCAATACCCGTACCAGGGTGGTCGCGGTGGCCAGCGGTCCGTCCGGGCTTCCGATCGTCGTGTTCCAAACGCGGGCCTCTACTGAGATGACACCCGGGAATGATGCCGGGCAGGCGCCCACGATGAGTTCCGGCTGGTAGACGACTGTCTGCTCGTCGGTGGTTGTGGGCTGGGCGCCGTTGAGCGCTTCGATGCTGGCACAGTCTGAGCCCTGGGCCCTGATCAGCTCCAGCTGCTGCCCGGCGAGCTGGCTGGCGGTCGCGATCCTGGCATTGGTGGCCGAGGCCTTCACCGCCATGATCAGCAGTGGGAGGAAAGACATCGCCAGGAGGCCGAAGAGCAGCATCGCGACGACGATCTCGATGAGGCCCACGCCATGCTCGGGGGCAGAGTTGACACCGAGACGGTCACGCATGACTTTCACGATTCCCACTTCCCCCAGCGACGCACGTGCCCGGAAACGCAAATGCGGGCCGCCGCCAGAGCGACGGCCCGCATCATGCACCTGTTATTACGGCGAAGTGATTACACCCGTCGAACTGTCATAGCTCCAGCTGTCGCCGGCTCGGGATTTATGCGTTCCGGTCAGGACGTAAGCATTCGCTATCGTGGCGTGCGCAGCGAAGCTCACGGCAACATCCTGAGTGGCGTTGAAACCCGCAGCGTCCCAGTTGGTGCTGACCACGCCGGCGTCAGTCGAGACAACAGCCTCCAGGGTCGAGTACTCGCCATTGTTCTCGACGGCATGCGCCTCGGCGGCAATCGCAGCGTTCTTGAGGTCGGTCTCAACCTGAGACGCCCACGCGCTCTCGCGCTGGTTGAGGAACGCCGGGATGGCGATCGCGGCGAGAACGCCGATGATGAGGATGACGACGAGGAGCTCGATCAGGGTGAATCCCTTTTCGTCGTCTTCATGCCTCGCAGCAATGGAACGGTTAATAGCTTTGATCATTGATCTCTTCCTGTCAGTCGGCAGATAGCGGACAGGTGGCCCCCATGTGAATTGACCCCCTGCCGATAAGTATGGCGGAGATGTAAGGGAAATCGAACGGCTGATCGGGATTAATCCCACCGACACACCCCCAAAGCGGGGGTCGGCAGAATGGGGGACAGCGCTAGCCGATCTGCTCGAAAATGCTGAAGATCGGCATGTAGAGGGCCACGATCATTCCCCCGATGATGAGTCCGATGAAGCCGATCATCAACGGCTCGATCAACGCGGTCAGCTGCTCCGCCGTCGACTCGACGTCCTGGTCGTAAAAGTCGGAGATCTTGGTCAGCATGGTCTCCAGCGATCCGGAGTCCTCACCGACAGAGATCATCTGCACCACCATCGACGGGAACACCGGCTCCAGCGCCAGCGGCGCGGCGACCGACTTTCCGGAGCGCACTGAGTCGGCAACCTTCTTCAGGGCACTCTCGATGACGTAGTTCCCCGAGGTCTCGCCGACGATGCTCAGCGCCTGCAGGATCGGAACACCGGCGCCCATCATGGTTGCGAAGTTCCGAGTGAACCGCGCGATCGCCACCTTGGTGAACAGCAGCCCGAACACCGGCACCTTCAGCTTCCACGGGTCGACCGTGCGACGCACCCGCTCGGTGTGCTTATTGGCCCTCCACCAGAAGATGAACACCACCGAAGCGACGAGGAGAACCGGGCCGGCCCAGATCATGTTTTTCGACATGACGACGAGAATCTGCGTCGGCAGCGGAAGCTCACCCCCCAGGTCCGAGAACATCGTCTCGAAGACGGGAACGATGAAGATCAGCATTCCGATGACAGCCACGAACGCCATGATCAGCACAGCGATCGGGTAGGTGAGGGCCGACTTGATGGTGGCGCGGAGCTTGACATCCGCCTCATTGTTTTCGGCGATCGACACCAGGGTGCCTTCCAGGTAGCCTCCGGTCTCACCCGCCTTGATTAGGTTGACCATCAGCAGCGGGTAGATCTTCGGCTGGCGCACCATCGCTCCGGACAGCGACAGCCCCGACTCCACTTCGCCGCGCACTGTGTCGAGTGACCTGGCGAGAATCTTGTTCTCGGTTTGTTCGGCCAGGATCGTCAGGGTGCGGATGAGGGAAAGCCCGGACGAGGTCATCGTCGACATCTGCCTGGCCATGATCGCGAGGTCCTTCAGGCCGGGCTGCTTGTCGAAGCCCGGGATGTTCAGCTCTTTGTTGAGTCCGGACCCGGTTCCCGCCTCGGAGATCGAGATCGGCGCGACTCCCATCGTGCGGAGCTTGTTGAGGACAGCACCCTCGGTCGAGGCCTCAACCCGCCCCTTAACAACCTTGCCGTCGGCACCCCGCGCCTTGTAGTCGAACTCCTTGACTGCGGCCATCAGCGCCCCACCGAGTAGCGGTCACCGTAGTTGACGCCATCAGACATCAAACCGGAAGCGGCCGGTGCCTCAGTGCGGGTGATCAGCCTCTTGAGCACGTCGAGATCGTGGGCCTTCTCCACCGCAGCGTCGTAGGTGATCTGACCGGTGTTCACGAGGTCCGCGAGGTGCTGGTCCATGGTGTGCATGCCCAGGTCGCGGCCGGCCTGCATCGCCGAATGGATCTGGTAGGTCTTGCCCTCGCGAATCAGGTTGGCGACGGCGTGGGTACCGACCAGTACCTCGGTGGCGACCACTCGGCCCTTCCCGCTGGAGCGCTTCACCAGGGTCTGGCAGACGACGCCCTGCAGGGTCGCGGCGAGCTGTGCCCGCACCTGCCCCTGCTGGTGCGGCGGGTAGACGTCGATGATGCGGTCAATCGTCTGCGGGGCATCCTGCGTGTGAAGCGTGGCGAACACCAGGTGGCCGGTCTCCGCCGCCGTGAGGGCAACCGAAATGGTCTCCAGGTCGCGAAGCTCGCCGACCAGGATGACGTCGGGGTCCTGCCGCAGCACGTGTTTCAATGCTGCGCCGAAACTGTGGGTGTCGTGGCCGACCTCGCGCTGGTTCACCAGCGACCTGTGGTTGCGGTGCAGGAACTCGATCGGATCCTCCACCGTCATGATGTGGTCGGAGCGAGTGCGGTTCACCATGTCGATGAGCCCGGCAAGCGTGGTCGACTTGCCTGAACCGGTCGGGCCGGTCACCAGCACCAGGCCCCTGGCCAGCGTGGAGAAGTTGCCGATGACCTCAGGAACACCCAGATCGCGCAGGCTCTTGATCTCGGTCGGGATCAGACGGAACGCCGCCCCGATGTTGTTGCGCTGCTGGTAGAAGTTCACCCGGAAGCGGGCGTTGGCCGACAGGGTATAGGCGAAGTCGAACTCGAGGGCCTCGTCGAACTGCTCCTTCTGGGCCGGGGTCATGATACTGAGGAGGGCGGCGCTGACCTTCTCCTGCCCCCATACTTCCGCTCCGACGATCGGCTTGAGCGCGCCGTCCACGCGGATCATCGGCGGGGCGTCGACAGTGACGTGCAGGTCGGACCCGCTCGTCATCAGCACCTTCTGCAGCGCCTCTTCGAGGTCGGGGTCGGGATTCAGGTTGGGGTCACGGCGCGACACGAAGGCCGGGCTGGCAGCGGGAGGCAGCGGCTGCGGTGGCGGAAAGTCTGCTGGTCCTTGCTCTGCTGCTGACGGCATCGGCGGAGCCTCCGTTTTCGGCTGAACTGCGGGTTCTGCGAGCGGCGCAGGTGCCGGCGTCGGTGCCGGCTCGGGTACGGGCTCCGGCTCTGGTGCGTCGACGAAGGTGGCCCGGAAATTTACCGGTGCCGCCATGGAATAGTGCGGATCAGATGGGCTGGGCGGCCCGAAATTGAACGGCTGCGCTTGCTGGTCGCCAGACGAGCTCGGCTGCGCGGATTCGGCCGGCCTGGGAGGCGGTGCGTTCAGCAGGGCCTGGCTGACGGCCTCCGACACCGGAGGCGGCGAAGGAACTTCGACAGTCTGCGGCTGCGCCGCGGTCGGAAGGAACTCGGCGGCAGGCGGCGCAGGCGTAGTGGGAGGCGCCGGGGGCTGCGGAACGTCCTTCTCGAAGGTCGGGGCAGCAGGCTGGTTCGGCACGCTGGAAGGAAGATACGCCGTCGGCTCGTAAGTGGGCTCTCCGATAGGGCGAGTTCCCCCATCGTCAGCGGACAGGTCGAACACGTTACTGCTCATCTGCTAAACCACAACCCTCAGGATCTCTTCAACGGCCGTGTGGCCGAGCAATGCCTTGGTCCAACCGTCCTGGCGCAGGGTCGCCATGCCCTGCTGGACAGCCATTTTCGAAATTTCAATGCTGGACGCCCGAGAAACAGCCAACCGCTCGATCTCCTCGGTGACCGACATGACCTCATGCAGGGCGATACGACCACGGTAACCGGTGTTGGAGCAGTGGGTGCAGCCGACCGGCTCGAACAACGTCGGGGCCTCCCCGGTCGGGTCGATGAAGAAGCCGAGCTGGGCCAGTCCCTCCACCGTGCTCTGGTAGGGCTGCTTGCAACGCTCGCAGAGGCGACGCGCCAGTCGCTGGGCGACGACACTGTCCAGCGCTGAACCGACCAGGAACGGCTCGATGTTCATCTCGATGAGACGGGTGATCGCCGCCGGGGCGTTGTTGGTGTGAAGCGTGGACAGCACCAGGTGGCCGGTAAGCGAGGCTTCGATAGCGATCTGTGCCGTCTCCTGGTCGCGAATCTCACCGATCAGCACGACATCCGGGTCGGAACGCAGGATGGAACGCAGCGCGCTGGCGAAAGTGAGGCCCGCCTTCGGGTTGACCTGCACCTGGCTGATGCCAGGCATCCGGTACTCCACCGGGTCTTCGACCGTGATGACGTTGACCTCAGGCTTGGCGACAGCGTGCAGCGTCGTGTACAGCGTGGTCGACTTACCTGAACCGGTCGGGCCGGTAACCAGGATCATGCCGTTCGGCTTGGTGAACGACTTGCGGTAGACCGACAGGTTGTTGTCGAGCATGTTCAGGTCGGTCAGGCTGAGCGTCGTATTCGAGTTGTCGAGAATACGCATGACCACCTTCTCGCCCCACACCGTGGGGAGGGTGGCGACACGAAGGTCGATCTGGCGACCACCGTGGTTCACCGAGAGGCGGCCGTCCTGGGGCTTGCGACGCTCGGCGATGTCGATGTCGCTCATGATCTTGAGCCGGGAGATGACGCCGTTCTGGATCGCCTTCGGCGCCCGCTGCATCTCATGCAGCACACCGTCGATGCGGTACCGCACTCCCATGTCGTGCTGGCCAGGCTCGATGTGGATGTCCGACGCCTTGTCCTGGATGCCCTGGCTGATGAGCAGGTTCACGAATCGCACGATCGGGGCGTCGTCGACCCCCGGCTCGTTCTCGGCAAGGGACACCTCTTGCCCTGAGCTGCCGCTCTCCTCCTCCAGCACGGTGGTCAGCGAGCTCAGCTCGCCATCCGCCCGGTGATACCGGTCGATGGCGGCCAGGAGGTCCTGGCGTTCGGAGACGACCAGGGTGACCTGCATCCGGACCGCGGCGCGCACGTCATCGACCGCGAAAACGTTGCCCGGGTCGACGACAGCAAGGGTGAGCGTGTTGCCGATGGATGCGATCGGCAGCACCTCGTGACGCCGGCAGATGGCGGCGGGAACCAAGGACACCGCGACGCGGTCGACCGGATACTCGGTCAACTCGACGAACGGAAGCCCCTGCTGGGCGGCTCTGGCCGACGCGAAGTCGACGGCGGAAATCGTACCGTTCTCGACCAGCTGACGGACCGTCGCCTCGTCGCCCTTCCAGCCGTCGACGACGTTGTCCATAGCCGTGATGGGCATGGCACCACGAATAATCAGAATCTCAGTTAGAGATGACATTGCAGCCCCCCGGCATAGTGATGCCCCCAATAGAACTCAGATAAAAGCCAGCCAGGGCCAGTACCTGAGACTGCAAAGCTACCCTAGGCGCGCGTCCATCGCCATACCCAATATCGGGGAGAGCGGAGGTGCGACACACCGAAGGCAGGCAGCGGTCGTGAAATCGGCCCTACCGGGACGCAGGCAGGTGGGGCCTCCGCAGCCCGAGTCGCTGCTGGCCTTGGCGATATCCCGCTTGATCGCGGTCTGCTCGCTGTCGGACAACGGTACGCGAGAAGGCCCCCGCCGAAGCGGAGGCCTTCTCAGGGAGGGATGCTCCCTTGCCTGCTAGTTGTAGGTGCCGGGCTGGAAGTCGTCCGAACTGAAGCTGTCGAAGTCGACGAAGCTCAGGTCGGCCTCGCTGAATCCGCCCTCTTCCGTGAAGATGCGGTTCGGGTAGCGCTCAGTTTTCGCCTCCTCGGTCGCCTCAACCGACACGTTGCGGTACTTGGCAAGGCCAGTACCGGCCGGGATCAGCTTTCCGATGATGACGTTCTCCTTCAGGCCCATCAGCGGGTCGGACTTGCCCTCCATGGCCGCCTGGGTCAGAACCCGGGTGGTCTCCTGGAAGGACGCAGCCGACAGCCACGACTCTGTCGCGAGGGACGCCTTGGTGATACCCATGACCTCCTGGCGGGCCGAAGCGGTCTTGCGACCCTCGGTCAGCGAAGCACGGTTAAGCTCGTTGTACCGCTGACGGTCAACCAGCTCGCCGGGCAGCAGGCCGGTGTCACCGTGGTCGACGACCGTCACCTTGCGAAGCATCTGGCGAACGATGACCTCGATGTGCTTGTCGTGGATCGGAACACCCTGCGACCGGTAGACACCCTGAACACCCTCGACCAAGTGCTGCTGCACCGCGCGGACACCGCGAACACGAAGGACTTCCTTCGGGTCGATGGCGCCGACATGCAGCTGCTGGCCCAGCTCCACGTGCTCGCCGTCCTCAACGAGGAGGGTTGCGCGCTTGAGAACCGGGTAGGCGATCGGCTCGTCACCGCTGTCCGGGGTCAGGATGAGCTTGCGGGCCCGATCCGTGTCCTCGATGGTGATCTTTCCGGCGGCCTCGGCGATCGGGGACGCACCCTTCGGGGTGCGAGCCTCGAACAGCTCGGTGACACGGGGCAGACCCTGGGTGATGTCATCAGCGGATGCCACACCACCGGTGTGGAAGGTACGCATCGTCAGCTGCGTGCCGGGCTCGCCGATCGACTGCGCCGCGATGATACCGACGGCCTCGCCGATGTCGACGAGCTTGCCGGTGGCCAGTGAGCGACCGTAACAGGTCGCGCAGACACCGACGGCGGACTCACAGGTGAGCACCGAGCGGACCTTCGCGTGGGTGATCCCGGCCGCGATCAGCTCCTCGATCAGCACGTCGCCGACGTCGGAACCAGCCGGAGCCACAACCTTGCCCTTGGCGTCGACCGCGTCCTCGGCGAGGCTGCGGGCGTAGAGCGAGTTCTCGACGTTGGCGTCCTGAACCAGAACACCGTTGGCGTCCGGAGTCGCGACCAGCAGGTCGAGTCCGCGCGAAGTACCGCAGTCGTCCTCACGGATAATGACATCCTGAGAGACGTCGACCAGGCGACGCGTCAGGTAACCGGAGTCTGCAGTACGCAGCGCCGTGTCGGCCAGACCCTTGCGAGCACCGTGGGTCGCGATGAAGTACTCGGCGACCGAGAGCCCTTCGCGGTAGCTCGAGATGATCGGACGCGGGATGATCTCACCCTTCGGGTCAGACACCAGCCCACGCATACCGGCGATCTGGCGGATCTGCATCCAGTTACCACGGGCACCAGAGCCAACCATGCGGTTGATGTTGTTGTCCTCGGGAATGTTGTCTTCCATTGCCTTGGCGACCTCGGCAGTTGCCCGGTTCCAGATCTCAATGAGTTCCTGACGACGCTCGGCGTCGGTCGTGAGGCCCTTCTCGTACTGGGACTGAACCTTGGCGGCCTGCTTCTCGTAGCCCTCGATGATCTGGCGCTTGTTGGGCGGCGTCAGAACGTCGGAGAGTGCAACGGTCACACCGGAGCGGGTCGCCCAGTGGAAGCCGGCATCCTTGACGCGGTCAAGCGTCGCGGCAACCTCCACCTTGGGGTAGCGCTCGGCGAGATCGTTGACGATCGCCGAGAGCTGGCCCTTGTCGGCCACTTCCTCGATGTACGGGTAATCCACCGGCAGCGCCTCGTTGAAGAGGGCACGGCCGAGAGTCGTCTCGAGGAGGTAGGGAACGCCCTCGACGAAGTTCTCCGGTGTGGCACCGTCAGCGAAGTGCAGCCCGCTCAACCGGATGCGCGCCTTAGCGTTCAGGTCGAGCGACTTCTGGTCGAACGCGAGGATAGCCTCGGCGACCGACGAGAACGCGCGACCTTCACCGGCGACACCCTCCTTGAGGGTGGTCAGGTGGTGCAGGCCGATGATCATGTCCTGCGTCGGCAGGGTGACCGGGCGGCCGTCGGACGGCTTCAGGATGTTGTTCGAGGCGAGCATCAGGATGCGGGCCTCGGCCTGGGCCTCGACCGACAGCGGCAGGTGAACTGCCATCTGGTCACCGTCGAAGTCGGCGTTGAACGCAGCACACACCAGCGGGTGAAGCTGGATCGCCTTACCCTCGACGAGCTGAGGCTCGAAGGCCTGGATGCCCAGGCGGTGAAGGGTAGGTGCGCGGTTCAGCAACACCGGACGCTCGCGGATGATCTCCTCCAGCACGTCCCACACCTGGGGACGGCTGCGCTCGACCATGCGCTTGGCGCTCTTGATGTTCTGGGCGTGGCTCAGGTCGATCAGGCGCTTGATCACGAACGGCTTGAACAGCTCCAGCGCCATCTGCTTGGGCAGACCACACTGGTGCAGCTTCAGCTGCGGACCGACGATGATGACCGAACGGCCCGAGTAGTCCACGCGCTTGCCGAGGAGGTTCTGACGGAACCGACCCTGCTTACCCTTGAGCATGTCGCTCAGGGACTTCAGCGCACGGTTACCAGTACCGGTGACCGGGCGGCCACGGCGACCGTTGTCGAACAATGCGTCGACGGCCTCCTGCAGCATCCGCTTCTCGTTGTTGACGATGATCTCGGGGGCGCCGAGGTCAAGCAGCCGGCGGAGGCGGTTGTTGCGGTTGATCACACGACGGTAGAGGTCGTTGAGGTCGGAGGTGGCGAAGCGGCCACCGTCGAGCTGCACCATCGGGCGCAGCTCCGGCGGGATCACCGGGACGACCTCGAGCACCATGGCCGCCGGGGAGTTGCCGGTCTGCAGGAACGAGTTCACCACCCGGAGGCGCTTGATGGCGCGGATCTTTTTCTGACCCTTGCCGTTGGCGATCTGCTCGTGCAGGTCTTCGCTCTCAGCGGCCAGGTCGAACGACTGCAGCCGTTTCTGGATCGCCTCGGCGCCCATGAAGGCCTCGAAGTAGATGCCGAAGCGGTCCTGCAGCTCGTGGAAGACAGAGTCTTCCGGCTTCAGGTCGCCGACCTTGAGGGTGCGGAAGTCTTCCCACACGCGCTCGAGCTGGGCAATCTGCTCGTCGAGGGACTTACGGGTCTGGCCCATCTCCTTCTCAGCGCCATCCTTGGTGCGACGCTTCTGGTCGGCCTTGGCACCCTCTTCTTCCAGGGCGGCCAGGTCGGTCTCGAGCTTCTGCATGCGGTCGGCCACACGGGAGTCGCGCTGCTTCTGGAGCTCTGCGATCTCCAGGCGGATCTCGTTCTCGAGGCCGGGCATGTCGGCGTGACGGCCCTCATCGTCGACCGAGATGACCATGTAGGCGGCGAAGTAGATGACCTTCTCAAGGTCCTTCGGCGCCATGTCGAGCAGGTAGCCGAGACGGCTGGGAACACCCTTGAAGTACCAGATGTGGGTGACCGGGGCGGCCAGCTCAATGTGGCCCATGCGCTCACGGCGGACCGAGGACTTGGTGACCTCTACCCCACAGCGCTCACAGACGATGCCTTTGAAGCGAACGCGCTTGTACTTTCCACAAGAGCATTCCCAGTCGCGGGACGGCCCGAAGATCTGTTCACCGAACAGACCATCCTTCTCGGGCTTCAGGGTGCGGTAGTTGATGGTTTCCGGCTTCTTGACCTCACCGTGCGACCAGCGACGAATGTCGTCTGCGGTGGCCAGGCCAATACGAATCTCATCGAACGTAGTTACGTCGAGCAATTTTTCTCCTTGAGACAGAACGTGTTAAGTGTTGGCCTGGGTCTAGATCTCGTCGATCGACGAGTTCTCGAACCGGGTGGAAATGTTGATGCCGAGCTCCTCAGCGGCACGGAAGACTTCGTCGTCCGTGTCCTTGAGGCTGACGGCCTGGCCGTCAGCGGACAGCACCTCGACGTTCAAGCAGAGGGACTGCATTTCCTTGATCAGAACCTTGAAGGACTCGGGGATGCCCGGCTCCTGGATGTTCTCTCCCTTGACGATCGCCTCGTACACCTTGACGCGGCCGAGGATGTCGTCGGACTTGATGGTGAGGAGTTCCTGCAGCGCGTATGCCGCCCCGTAGGCCTCCAACGCCCACACTTCCATCTCACCGAAGCGCTGCCCACCGAACTGTGCCTTACCACCCAGCGGCTGCTGCGTGATCATCGAGTACGGACCGGTCGAGCGAGCGTGGATCTTGTCGTCGACGAGGTGGTGGAGCTTCAGGATGTACATGTAGCCGACGGTGACCTGCGCATCGAGCTGCTGTCCGGTCCGGCCGTCGATCACGGTCGCCTTGCCGTCGGTGCCGACGAGGCGGACCCCGTCGTCGGTCGGCCGCGAGTTCTTCAGGAGGTCGACGACCTCGGACTCGTTGGCGCCGTCGAACACCGGGGTGGCGAAACGCACCGGGCCCTCGACATCCGCGTGCTCGTCGCCCCAGCCGATCTGGGAGAACCAGTCGGGCGTGGTCTCGAAGTGCCAGCCGTTGGCCGCGGCCCACCCGAGGTGGGTCTCGAGCACCTGACCGACGTTCATCCGGCTCGGCACGCCCAGGGGGTTGAGGACGATGTCGAGCGGGGTGCCGTCCTCGAGGAACGGCATGTCCTCCACCGGCAGGATCTTCGAGATGACGCCCTTGTTGCCGTGACGGCCGGCGAGCTTGTCGCCTTCGGTGATCTTGCGCTTCTGGGCGATGAACACGACCACGCGCTGGTTGACGCCGGAGCCGAGCTCGTCGTCGCCGTCCTGCGCGTCGAAGACCTTCACGCCGATGACCGTTCCGGCCTCACCGTGGGGAACCTTCAGCGAGGTGTCGCGAACTTCGCGGCTCTTCTCGTTGAAGATGGCGCGCAGCAGGCGCTCCTCGGCGGAGAGCTCGGTCTCACCCTTAGGCGTGACCTTACCGACCAGGATGTCGCCGGGGCGAACCTCGGCACCGATGCGGATGATGCCGCGCTCGTCGAGGTCGGCCATGAGGTCCGGGCTGACGTTGGGCAGGTCGCGAGTGATCTCTTCCTTACCCAACTTGGTGTCGCGGGCGTCGACTTCGTACTCTTCGATGTGAATCGAGGAGAGGACGTCGTCCTTCACCAGGTTCTGGCTCAGGATGATGGCGTCCTCGAAGTTGTGACCTTCCCACGGCATGAATGCCACGAGGAGGTTCTTGCCCAGTGCCAGCTCACCGTTCTCGGTGGCCGGGCCATCCGCGATGACCTCGCCGACCTCAATGCGGTCACCCGCACTGACGATGACGCGGTGGTTGTAGCTGGTGCCCTGGTTGGAGCGGTCGAACTTGCGCAGGTAGTACTCCTGCGTTCCACCTTCGTCGAGCTGGATACTGACGAAGTCCGCAGACACCTCTGCGACAACGCCGGCCTTCCCTGCCGTGATCACGTCGCCGGCGTCGATGGCCGCGAAGCCCTCCATGCCGGTACCGACCAGCGGGCTTTCGCTGCGCAGCAGCGGGACAGCCTGGCGCTGCATGTTGGCACCCATGAGGGCGCGGTTCGCATCGTCGTGCTCGAGGAACGGGATGAGAGAGGTCGCGACCGAAACCATCTGGCGCGGCGAGACATCCATGTAGCCGATGTCATCAACCGGGAACAAGTCGACCTCTCCACCCTTCGACCGCGCAAGAACGCGGTCTTCGGCGAAGTGCGAGTCGTCGGTCAGCGGCGCGTTGGCCTGTGCCACGACGAACTCGTCTTCCTCGCTGGCGGTGAGGTAGTCGATGGTCGTGGTGACCTTGCCCTTGACCACACGGCGGTACGGGGTCTCGATGAACCCGAACGAGTTGATACGCGCGAACGATGCGAGCGAACCGATCAGGCCGATGTTCGGGCCTTCCGGAGTCTCAATCGGGCACATGCGGCCGTAGTGCGACGGGTGAACGTCTCGAACCTCGACGCCGGCGCGCTCACGGCTGAGCCCACCAGGGCCCAGCGCCGAGAGGCGACGCTTGTGGGTCAGACCCGCGAGCGGGTTGTTCTGGTCCATGAACTGCGACAGCTGCGAGGTGCCAAAGAACTCTTTGATCGCGGCCACGACGGGGCGCACGTTGATCAGGGTTTGCGGGGTGATCGCTTCGATGTCCTGCGTGGTCATCCGCTCACGAACGACGCGCTCCATACGGGACAGCCCCGTGCGGACCTGGTTCTGGATGAGCTCACCGACTGCACGGATGCGACGGTTGCCGAAGTGGTCGATGTCGTCGATGTCTAGGCGGATGTCGACGGCCTTGCCCTCGCGCACACCCTTGATCGTCTTCTGCTCATCGTGCAGCGCAACCAGGTACTTGATGGTCGCGATGATGTCTTCCTGGCTGAGCACTGAGCTGGACAGGGGAGCTTCGATACCGAGCTTGCGGTTGATCTTGTAGCGACCGACCTTGGCCAGGTCGTAGCGCTTCGGGTTGAAGTAGAAGTTGTCGAGCAGCGCACGCGCTGCTTCGGCGGCAACCTGCTCACCCGGACGAAGCTTGCGGTAGATATCTTTGAGGGCTTCTTCCTTGGTGAGGATGTTGTCCTTCTCCAGGGTGGCCTCGATCGACGCGAAGCCTTTGAACTCCTCGAGGATCTCTTCGCTCGACATGCCGAGGGCCTTCATGAAGACCGTGACGGACTGCTTGCGCTTGCGGTCGATGCGAACGCCGACCTGGTCACGCTTGTCGATCTCGAATTCGAGCCAGGCACCGCGGCTCGGGATGATGCGAGCGGAGTAGATGTCCTTATCGGAGGTCTTCTCCTGGGCACGGTCGAAGTAGACGCCCGGGGAACGGACCAGCTGCGACACGACGACACGCTCAGTGCCGTTGATGACGAAGGTTCCCTTCGGGGTCATCAGCGGGAAGTCGCCCATGAAGACGGTCTGGGTCTTGATCTCACCGGTGAGGTGGTTCATGAACTCGGCCTCGACGTAGAGCGGGGCGGAGAACGTCTTGCCCTTCTCCTTGCACTCGTCGATCGAGTACTTCTTCTCTTCGAGGAACGGGTTGGTGAACGAGAGCTGCATCGTCTCACCGAGGTCTTCGATCGGCGAGATCTCTTCGAAGATCTCTTCAAGTCCGGTCAACGACGGGAGGTCCTGGCGGCCGTCGGCTTTGGCCTGGGCAGCGCGCTCCTTCCAGATGTCGTTGCCGACCAGCCAGTCGAAGCTCTCGGTCTGCAGAGCAAGCAGATCGGGAACAGTCAGGTTGTCGGAGATCTTCGCGAACGACAGGCGCGCGTGGGCGCGGCCGTTCTTGAGGATCTTGGTCGGGTTGGTGGTTGCGTTGCGCGCAGCAGCCAAGGAAATAACCTCCGGTGACCTCATGGGTCAATACATTCGTGCGATGCCAGTAGTTGCGGTGTGTTGTTTGCGAGACTCGCCAGAACCTGAATTGGGTGGATCACAGGCACGGCGTCTGGCTAGCGAAAGCTAGAAAGACACTGCATCCGGACGCACGGCCGACCGCAATATGAAGGCATAGAAATTCTGGGAGCGCAAAGGTCAACTATAGGGCGCGTCCGGCCGCTTGTCTACCCGAGTTGTTGACCTCTTTGTCGAATTCCGCTATAAGACCGGGAGTGCTCGACCGGTGGTCCCTCAAACTCACAGAAACCGCACAGCGAACCTGACAATACTCGCCGCACAGGCCCGACGCGCGAAACGCCGGGATGCTTCGTGAGTGAGCAACGGAGGCCGAGTATGCGATTGCCGCAAGCCCGAGGAAAAGCCGGTGCGGCCGTCTTCGACCTGCTCGCCGGCAACGTCGGGGATTCGCCGACGGGAGCAGGCGACGCGGTGACGGATGCTGTATCGGACAGCACAGACATCCTGCGCGACGACGACCTCCAGTTGGCCCTGTTCGTGCTCTACGAACTGCACTACCGCGGCGTGGACGGAGTCGATGACCGGTGGGAATGGCATCCGGGACTGCTCGGCGTGAGGAGCATCATCGAGAACGCGTTCGAAGAACGACTGCGGGAGGTCGTGCCGGTGGCGGCGCGGCCGGAGCCGACCAGGCGCACAGTCGCCGACGCACTCTTCGCGCTGACGGAAGCCGACGACGGGCCGAGCCTGTCGCGGTACCTCGCCAACTCGGCGACGGATGACCAGTTGCACGAGTTCCTGATTCAGCGGTCGATCTACCAGTTGAAGGAAGCCGACCCGCACAGCTGGGCGATTCCACGGCTGGAAGGCATGGCCAAGGCCGCGCTCGTCGAGATCCAGGCCGATGAGTACGGCGGCGGCCGCCCGGAGCGGGTGCACCAAACCATCTACCGTGATGCGATGGATGCCCTGGGGCTCGACCCGGAGTATGGAGCCTACGCCGATCGCGCGGCAGCGATCACGTTTGCCTCGATGAACCTGATGTCGCTCTTCGGCCTGCACCGCCGGCTGCGGGGGGCGATCGTCGGCCATCTGGCCGCGTACGAGATGACGTCATCGATACCGTGCCGCCTGGTCAGCACCGGTTTCCGCCGGAACGGTTACGACGAGCGGGCGACTAGGTACTTCGACGAGCATGTCGAGGCGGATGCCGTGCACGAGCAGATCGCCGGCCGGGACCTGGCCGGGGGGCTGGTGGAGGCGGAACCTCGGCTACTCGACGACGTCATGTTCGGGGCATCCGCCTGTCTCACGATTGATGGCTGGATGGCCGGCCACATGCTCGAATCATGGGAGCGGGGCGAGAGTTCGCTGACTCACCCTGCCACCGTGGCGGCGGCATGAACGTGCTGAAACCGGGGACGGCCAGCATCGAGGCGTGCCCGAACGGGCCACTGCTGCTGCGCGGCGATTTCGAGCTGCTGGATGCCGACGGCGGCACCGTCGACCCCGGTCGGAGGACAGTGGCGTTGTGCCGGTGCGGGATGTCTTCCATCAAGCCGTTCTGCGACGGCACCCATAAGGCGACCGGGTTCCGCACCGAGGATTAGGGTGATATCGCGGGCCGCTCAACCTGTGGGTCGGTGCTTGTTCTTGTAGGCAAGCGCGCCGAGCGCCTCCCAGATGAGGCCGTGCGCATTGTTGACCGTGACCTCCGCGTGGTCGTAGGCAGGGGCAACCTCCATCACGTCCATCGCGACGACATTGGTATCGAGAACGATTTGGCGAACCACCCGCAGCAGGTCAATCGGGGCGAACCCGCCCGGTGCCGGCGTGCCGGTGGCCGGCGCGAACGCGGGGTCGAGCACGTCGATGTCTATAGAGAGGTAGATGGCGTCGGTGCCGTCGAGGGCTTCTGCCACGACATCCGCCATCACGTCCTTGACTCCGCGCTCCCAGACCTCCTGCATCGGGTGGTGGCGCAGGCCGTTGTCGCGCATCCACTTCTGGTCGTCCTCGCCGGGCCAGTAGCCGCGGAGGCCCACCTGGATGAAGTTGTGCCCGGGAATCGCCCCGGACTCGATGAGCCGGCGCATCGGGCTGCCGTGGCTGGCCAGGTTGCCGCGAAGGTTCTCCGCGGTGTCGGCGTGCGCGTCGAAGTGGATCATGCCGACCTTGCCGAAGCCGTGGTGCTCGGCGACGGCGGTGGCCGCCGGCCAGGTGACGGAGTGGTCGCCGCCCAGGACGATGGGGATGATGCCGCGGCCGGCGACCTCGGCCACGCGCTGGTGAATTGCCGCCCTCGATGGCTCCCACATGCCGTGGGTGACAATGGCGTCGCCGTAGTCGATCACTTCGAGATGGTCGAAGATCTCGACGCCGAGATCGAGATGGTAGGTGCCCGGGTCGTAAGCGTTCGCGCGCAGGGCACGGGGGCCGAACCGCGCGCCGGGGCGGTTAGTGGTGCTGTCATCCCAGGGGCATCCGACGATAGCGACGTCGGGTTGCCATTCGTCCAGCTGTTCCGGCTCGGTCAGGAGGGGGCGCATCCCGAACGTCGCCGGCCCCATATAAGAGGAGGCGTCGAGTTGAGCGCGAAGCCCGGGGGCGATGTGCCGCTTCGGTGCGTTGCTCATGGTAGTTATTGTGACAGTGTCTTAGACATGAGCGAGAACCCGTCGATAGTGCTGAAGAACAGCGGGTATCGTGCTGTCATCGAGCCCGACCGCTGGACGCGCGGCAGTTACACGCTCGTCGTCGACGGCACACCGCAATCCCATGTGAACGTGGACGATCCGTCTCAGCTCTTCTTCGAGTACGTGCAGCGCATCGGCCACGTGATCGACCAGCTTCCGGATGGCCCGATCACCGCCGTGCACCTGGGCGCAGGCGCGCTCACCCTGCCCCGCTATGTCGACGAGACGAGGCCGGGCTCGCGGCAGCAGGTGGTCGAACTCGAGAGCGATCTGGTCGACTTCGTTCGCGAGCACCTGCCCTGGTCGCGCAGCGCATCCATTCGGGTCAGGCACGGTGACGCTCGCGCGGTGCTCGACCGGTTCCCACCCGGGTTGCGCGGCGCGGTCGATCTGCTGGTGGTCGACGTGTTCGGCGGTGCGCGCATTCCCGCGCATGTCACCAGCCTCGAGTTCTACACGTCCGCGGTCAGCCTGCTCGCCCCCGGCGGTGTGGTGTGCGTGAACGTTGCGGATGGCCCCGGCCTGGCTTTTGCCCGCGGACAGGCGTCGACGCTGCTGGCCGCGACCGGCCATGTCGCGGCGCTGGCCGAAACGCAGATCCTCAAGGGGCGGCGCTTCGGAAACGTGGTGCTGGTCGGCTCGGCGACGCCGCTCCCGCTCGAGTGGATGCCGCGCCTGCTCGCCGGCGGACCGCATCCGGCCAAGGTGGTCACTGGCGTCGAGCTGGTCTCCTGGATCGCGGGTGCGCCGATCGCGACGGATGCCACAGCCATCGCGTCCCCGCCTCCGTCGAAGAACATCTTCCAGACCGGCTCTCGCGGCGACGCTTGACCCGAAAGTGCCTGTTCCGGCGGATAGTGACCGGCAGAACGGGCACTATCCGCCGGAACGGGCACTTGGGGCGCGCATCCGGGATGATTGGCGCATGCGCACAAGTGGACTGCGACTAACAGTGGTTGCGGCGTTGACGATTGTGCTGGCAGGGTGCGAGACGGCCCCGAGCGCACCGACGGCGCCGCTGCCCTCCCCCTCCACGACACCCTCCGACACTGCCCAGGTGCAGCCGGCCGGTGACCCGACGGTGGTGGCTACTGGGCTGAACGCGCCGTGGTCGGTGGTGCGGCTGGAGAACGGGTCTGCCCTCATCAGTGAGCGCGACACTGCCGCGATCAAGGAGTTGACCTCGAGCGGAGAGGTGCGCGAGGCCGGCACGGTGGCCGGGGTCGCCCCCGGCGGCGAAGGCGGCCTTCTCGGCATCGAGGTGCTCGACGACGATGGTCTCTGGCTCTACGCGTTCGTCACGTCGGACTCCGACAACCGCATCGTGCGGATGCCGCTGGAAGGCGAACCAGGATCGCTCAGCCTGGGTGAGGCATCCGTCGTGCTCGGCGGCATCGAGAAGGCCGGCAACCACAACGGCGGTCGCATCAAGCTCGGTCCGGACGGCATGCTCTATGCGACGACCGGAGACGCGGGGAACGCGTCGCTGTCCCAGGACCCTGGATCCCTGAATGGGAAGATCCTGCGGATGACCCCAGACGGATCGGCCCCGGCCGACAACCCCACTCCCGGATCGTTGGTCTACACGCTCGGGCACCGCAACTCGCAGGGGCTGACCTGGGACGAGGCGGGCCGGATGTGGGCCGCGGAGTTCGGCCAGAACGCCTGGGACGAGCTCAACCTGATCGAACCCGGCCACAACTACGGCTGGCCGGAGGTCGAAGGCGCGGCGGGAGTCGAAGGCTTCGACGACCCGGTATACCAGTGGTCGACCGCCGAAGCCAGCCCGAGCGGACTCGCCCACGTCGACAACACCCTGTTCCTCGCGGCGCTGCGCGGACAGGCGCTGTGGGCTGCCTACCCGGTCGACGACCGGGTGGACGCAGTCGCCTGGTTCACCCTGGAGTACGGCAGACTTCGCGACGCCACCCCGGGGCCGGACGGCAGCCTGTGGGTGCTCACCAACAACACCGACGGTCGGGGAAATCCGGCACCGGATGACGACAAGCTGCTCGAGATACGGCTTGTCGAGCTGACTGAGGGTTAACCTGAGACCGTAACGGATCGGGGCAAGTACGTGAGCATCATCGTGGGCTATGACCCAATCACCCTTCGAGAGAAGGTCGACCTGAGCGCAGCCGGCGAGCGCCTCGACGAGATCGGCGTACAGCGCAACACTGCGGCGCTCAACGAAAAGGTCACCCTGTTGCGCCTGGTCGGGCGCCTGGAAGAGGCCTGGGATATGGCCAACGACGCCCTGCGTCAGGCGAGGTTCTCCGGCGATCGGCAGGAACTCTGCCACGCGCGCATCCGTCGGGCACAGGTGCAGCATTACCGCGGAAAGCTGGAGCC
The DNA here is from genome assembly GCA_040904805.1 of Homoserinimonas sp. GTDB lineage: Bacteria > Actinomycetota > Actinomycetes > Actinomycetales > Microbacteriaceae > RYN-87. Next base: position 165,475 of record JBBDSS010000014.1, read on the forward strand.
GGCGCTGGTGGAGCTGACCTCGTGCGTCAACGAGGCTCGGGCACACGACTGGGCGGCGGCAGAAGCTGCTGCGCTTCACGCCCGCGGCGGCATCTACTTCGACCAGGAGGATCTGAAGTCCGCCCTGCTCGACTTCCGAACGGCCGTCACCATCCGGGTCCGGATCGGTGCACCCGCGGATGACGTCGACAGTTCCATGGTCGCCATTGCGATCGCCGAGTCGTTCCTGATGGTCTGACCGTCCCTCCCCTGCCAGAGGGTGTTCGAGTTGTCCGCATCGCGTGCGGGGCTTCAGGAAGCGTCGCCGACGGCAGCTAGGGTCGTTCCGTGGCTGACTTGATGCGCGTGAGGCGGTGGGCGGATGCCCTCATCGCCCTTCACCTGGACCCGGCAGAGTGGTCGTTCGCCTTCGACAATGCGAAGACCCGCGCCGGCCTGTGCAACTACACCCGCAAGCGCATCACCGTGTCGCGGTACCTGGCGGACCGATTCGACGACGACGAGATCCACCAGGTGCTCCTGCATGAAGTTGCTCACGCACTGGCCGGGGCAGGCGCGGGGCACGGCCCGGAGTGGAAGCTCATTGCGCGGGACATCGGCTACGTCGGCAAGCGAACCCACGACGGCCAGATCGCCACCGAGTTCGCCCCCTGGGTCGGCACCTGCCCGGCCGGGCATCTGCACTACCGCTACCGCCGCCCGGCGAGGCCGTTGTCCTGCGGCAAGTGCTCGCGGCGCTTCGACGCCGCCAACGCCATCCACTGGGAGAACCGTGGGGGGGGGGG
>JBBDSS010000014.1:166269-317033 GCA_040904805.1 Homoserinimonas sp.
CTGCCTGACGCGAATGGCCAGGCAGCCCGACGGCACTGCCGCTGCTGCGGGTTCTAGACCGGCTCTTCGACCTTCGCCTCGGCCTGGGGCTTGTACCCGGGCTTGCTGAGGGTGACTGCCTGGTCGAACTCCAGCTCGATGTCCGCATTGTGCTTGTAGGTCAGCAGGCTCACCACAACGGTAACGACCAGGTTGACCACGAAGCCGGGGACGATCTCGTAGAGCACATCGCCGGCCGGCGAGTTGCCCCAGATGAACACTGTTGCGGCGCTGGCAACGAGACCGGCGATCGCGCCCCAGTTGGTCAGCTTCTTCCAGAACAGCGCCAGGAGGATGATCGGTCCGAAGGACGCGCCGAACCCGGCCCACGCGAAGCCCACGAGGTCGAGGATCGTCGAGTTGCGGTCGAGCGCCAGCAGGATGGCGACCACGGCGATCACGAGCACGCCCATTCGGCCGAGCATCACCAGCGCCTTCTCCGGTGCCTTCTTTTTGCTGACGATCTTGTAGAGGTCTTCGACGAGCGCCGAAGAGGTCACGATCAGCTGCGAGGAGATCGTGCTCATGATCGCGGCGAGAACCGCCGCCAGAACGAGCCCGGCGATGAACGGGTGGAACATGATCTGTGACAGCACCAGGAACACGGTCTCCGGGTTCTCGAGCGCAATTCCGGGGTTGTTCGCGAAATAGCCGATGCCGATGAGGCCGGTGGCGATGGCACCGAGGCTGGTCAGGATCATCCAGCTGATACCAATTCGACGCGCAGCCGTCGCCTCCTGCGGGTTCCTCAAGGCCATGAACCGCACGATGATGTGCGGCTGCCCGAAGTAGCCGAGGCCCCAGGCGGCGGCCGAAATGATGCCGATGGCTGTGCCCCCGGTGAGGATGTTGAGCCTGGCCGGATCGACTGCCTCGATCGCGGAGATGGTTTCGCCCAATCCGCCCATGGTGATAATGGCGACGATCGGCACGATGATCAGTGCTGCGAACATCAGGATTCCCTGCGCCACGTCAGTGAGCGAGGCACCGAGGAACCCTCCGAAGAGCGTGTACAGGATGGTGATACCACCGACAACCAGCATGCCGGTCAGGTACTCGGCGCCGAAAGAGCTTTCGAAGAACACCCCGGCGGCCACCATTCCGGATGAGACGTAGAAGGTGAAGAACGCGAGGATGATGATGCCACCGACGACGCGGAGGATGCGCGAACTGTCCCTGACCCGGTGCTCAATGAAGCTGGGAATCGTGATCGAGTTGCCAGCGACCTCGGTGTATGCGCGAAGGCGGGGCGCCACGAACTTCCAGTTGAGCCAGGCACCGATTGTCAGGCCGATGGCGATCCAGGCTTCGACCAGGCCGGCGACGTAGATCGCTCCAGGAAGACCCATCAGGAGCCAGCCGGACATATCGGATGCGCCGGCGCTGAGCGCCGCAACACTCGGGCGGAGACCGCGACCGCCGAGCATGTAGTCGTCGAGGTTCTTGGTACGCCGGAAAGCGAACCATCCGATGAGCAGCATTGCCCCCATATAGAGGACGATGGCAATTATCTGGAACAACTGGTCGGTCACGATTGATCACTCGATTCTGCGGGCCATCGCCGACTCCGCCGGACCAGCATGGCAAGGGATGGCTTCCACGCAAAGTCTGCCCAGTGTCGGCCTGCGCCCCCGGCAGTCGTAACCGACTACACTGGTTACATGCATGGTGCCAACGTCTCTGAACGGCCCACCGGACAGTGGCTGACCTCGGAAGCGGGCACCCGATGGTGGTTCGACTCCGGTTCGCTCAGCCTCGACTTCGGCTACGCCTCGTTCATCAACCCCGCGGATCTCGCCGACTGGCTCGGCCAGCGATTCACCCGAGTGGAGCAGGCGGCGACCGACCGGGAACTCAGGGACGCCGAGAATCTCGCCGACGCCATCGCCCGCGTCGCCGTCGCCCGCACCAGAGAAGTGTCGGCCGCCCCAGAAGACATCGACGCTGTCAACCTGTACGCGGCCATGCCTGACGTTCCACCGTCGCTGAGCGGAGGACGCCGCCAGGCGGGTGCCGGAAGAGTGCGCGTTGCCCAGGCCCTGGCTTCCGTCGCGCGAGACGCAGTGGACCTGTTCGGCGAGCGCGGAGCCGAGCGCATCCGCACCTGCGCGGCATCCGACTGCTCGATGGTGTTCTACGACGACTCGCGCTCAGCGAACCGTCGGTGGTGCTCGATGCAGCGCTGCGGCAACCGGGCAAAAGTCCGCGCGCACCGCGCTCGTCGTTGAGCCGTTCTAAGGCAGTACCGGCACCTCATCGACGGGGGCGAGGTCGAGCAGAGGCCCGCCGAGTGACAGTCCGCTCTCGGAAGCGCTGATGAGGTGAGCAGCGGCGCCCGACAGGCCGGTGTAAGCAGCGCAGGCCGCCGCCGCTTCCGGCGAACAGTAGTCAACGCCCACCGAAGCGAGCGAGTCGATGACAGCTCCCGCGCCGATCAGGTCTTCTACCGCGAACCGGAGCGAGCCGTCAAGCCGCAACTCACCCGCGGCGACAACTGCGACTGTGAACCTGTCGCCCTTTCGCGCCTGCTGCGCGAGCACCCATCGGGCCACGGCAGCCCGGTTCTGGATGCCCCCGGCGACCACCACGGGAAACTCCGGCACAGCACGCGGCGTTGACGCCAGCTGATCCACCCAGATAACAGCATCCGCACCGTCGCCGACCCAGTCGACACCCGGCGAACCCCAGTCGAAGCGAACCTGGTAGACGGATTGGGATGTCATGAGTAGAGGCTACTGTGCGGCTCGGGATCCCCAGGTCTTGGACACCCCAGCAGGGTTGCGCTGCTGGGGAACACCCCACGGGTTGCCGTCGCGCAGCGGCGGCGGTAGAAGGTCATTCGGGGCATCCTGGTACGCGACCGGTCGCAGGAACCGACCGATGGCGGCGGTGCCGACCGAGGTGCTCGAGTCATTGGTGGTTGCCGGCCAGGGCCCACCGTGCTGCATGGCAGGGGTCACCGCCACGCCGGTTGGCCAGCCGCCGAACAACACGCGACCAGTGCTCTGCGTGAGCCAGGACACCAGTTCGCGCAGCTCCTGAGTGTTCTCGCCCTCGGCGCTGTGTACCGTGCCGGTGAGGTTCCCCTGAAAGAGCTGGGAGGCCAACGGCGCCAGCTCGGCCTCGTCGTCGTACTCGACCAGGACGGAGAGCGGCCCGAAAGCTTCGTCGAGGAGCGTCTCATGGTGCGCGCGGAGGACAGACGCCGGCACGCTGACGATCGTCGGCGTCGCCCAGCCGTTCCCGTCTTCATCGACCCGCACGTCGCCTTCCGCGATCGCCGTGACACCGGGCGTCGACAGGATCGCGTCACGCCGCTCACGGTAGCCCGCCGTGATACCGGGATTCAGCAGGCGGTGCTCGTGCACCACCGATGCGGCAGCAGCGATGCGCCCGGCAAGCGAGTTCTGACCGGGAACGAACAGGAACCCCGGCTTCGTGCACAACTGGCCCGCCGAACCGGCGACGCTGGTCACGAACCCGTCGACGATGCTGTCCGCCGATGCGGCGAGACCGGCGCGCGTGACGAACGCGGGGTTGACGCTGCCCAACTCCCCGTAGAACGGAATCGGTGTGGGGCGGGCGGCGGCGATGTCGGCGAGCATCCGCCCGACTCGGATGGAGCCAGTGAAGCTACCGGCCTTGATACGCCGGTCCTTCAGCATATCGACGCCGGGCTGCTGCCCGGAGATCAACTGCAGCACACCGTCAGGTGCCCCCGCGCCCACCAGCGCGGCCGCTGCTACCCTGGCGGTCTCCACTGAGAGGCGCGGATGCCCCGAGTGGGCTTTGACGATTACCGGACATCCCGCCGCGAGCGCCGCAGCGGTGTCCCCACCGGCGACCGAGAACGCGAACGGGAAGTTGCTGGCGGCGAAGTTCAGCACCGGGCCAACCGGGATGCGGTACCGGCGAACATCCGGCCGCGAGCCGAGAGCGAAGTCTGGGTCTGCATCATCGATTCGAACATCGAGGTACTCGCCGTCGACGACAACATCGGCGAAGAGCTTGAGCTGCACCACCGTGCGGTTCAGCTCACCCGTCAATCGGGCGTGCGCCAGCCCGGTCTCCTCCATGCCGATCTCGACCAGAGATTCACTCGCCGACGTCAGGGCATCTGCTACCGCCATCAGCGCGGCTGCGCGCTGCTGGGGAGTAGTGGCCGCCCAGAGCGGGGCAACCTCCGCAGCCTTCGCGGCGATGCGTTCGAGATCTGGGGTGAGGGACATGTGCTTACTCCTTTAGAACTGGAAACCGGTGGAAAACGGATCGGAGGGATCGAGCAGGTACTGCCCGATGCCGGTGACCCAGGCTCGGCCGGTGATGGTGGGAACCACGGCCGGGATGCCCGCGACCGTCGTCTCGCGTACCAGTCGGCCGATGAACTTCGAGCCGATGAACGACTCGTTGACGAAATCGGTGTCGAGCGCAAGCTCGCCACGGGCCCACAGCTCGGCCATACGCGCCGACGTGCCGGTGCCGCAGGGAGAACGGTCGAACCAGCCGGGGTAGATCGCCATCGCGTGGCGGGAATACTCGGCTGTCGAACCCGGCGCGATGAACTCGACGTGGTGGCAGTGGTCGAGGCTTTCGATCTCAGGGTGCTTCGGCGGGTTCGTCGAATTGATCGCATCCATGATCGCCAGCCCGGCGGCCAAGATTTGCTGTTGGCTCCCGCGGTCGAACTCAAGAGCGACGTCATCCAGATCGACCATGGCGTAGAAGTTGCCGCCGAAGGCCAGACTGTACGGAACACTCCCGTACCCGGGAACCTCCACCGTGTCATCCAGTCGCACGCTGTAGGAGGGCACATTCTCGATCGTCACCGAATCGGCGTGGCCGTCGGTGAGGGCCACGCGCGCGATCACGAGGCCAGCGGGGGTGTCCAGCCGGATGGTGGTGACCGGCTCCTGAACTTCCACCATCCCGGTTTCCACCAGCACCGTCGCGACGCCGATGGTTCCGTGACCGCACATGGGCAGGCATCCGGACACCTCGATGTAGACGACGCCCCAGTCGGCGTCGTCACGGGTCGGGGCCTGCAGGATCGCGCCACTCATCGCCGCGTGCCCGCGCGGCTCGTTCATCAGGAACAACCGGATGTCGTCCAGATGCTCCATGAAGTAGAGCCGCTTCTCATTCATGGTGGCGCCGGGGATGACCCCCACACCGCCGGTGATGACCCGGGTGGGCATCCCCTCGGTGTGGGAGTCAACCGCCGTGAACATTCGGGAAGTGCGCATGCTTAGACTTTACGGCTCGCGATGTAGTCGAGTGCCTTGGTGGTGTCTGCCGTGACCTTGGCGTGCTGCTCGGGTGTGAGCGGGCCGCGCGGCGGGCGGGTGAGGCCACCGTAACTCTGGCCGGCAATGTCCATCGACAGCTTGATCGCCTGCACGAACTCGATCTTGGTGTCCCAGCGGAATACCGTGACGAGCTGCTCGTAAAGCGCGAACGCCTCGGTGATCTTGCCCGCCTTGACCAGGTCGTAGATCTCCACTGCTTCCTTCGGGAAGGCGTTCGGGTAGCCGGCGAACCAGCCCACTGCACCGTCGACGAGCGACTCGAACAGCAGGTCGTCCGTGCCGCAGATCACGTCGATGTCGCACAGTTCGCGGATGGCGAGGATGCGGCGGATGTCGCCGGAGAACTCCTTGATCGCGACCACCTCTGGAATCTCGGCCAGGCGGGCGATGAGTTCCGGGCTCAGGTCGATCTTGGTGGAGAACGGGTTGTTGTACGCCATGATCGGCAGGCCCACCTCGGCGACCTTCGCGAAATGCTCGAAGATCTCGTCGTCGTTCGAGCTATAGATGGTCGGCGGCAGCAGCAGCAGGCCGTCAGCGCCATCCTCCTTGGCGTAGTCTGCCCACTTCCTGGCCGCGTGCCATCCGGTGCCGTGCACTCCGGCGATGACGATTCCGCGCCCGTCGACGGCCTTCACGGCGACCTGGATGACCTTGCGACGCTCCTCGTCGGTTAGGGCCTCGTACTCGCCGAGCGAACCGTTTGGTCCGACACCGCGGCATCCGTTGTTCATCAGGAAGTCGATGTGCTCGGCGAACTTGTCGTAGTCGACGGCGAGGCCGGCCGGGGCCGAGGGGTCTTCCTTGAACGGGAGGGTCGTCGCGACGACGACCCCGCCCAGGTCGAAGGTGGGGTTCTTGCTCATGGTGTTCCTTTCGTGGAGCCGAACAGGCTTCTGTGTGTGGTTGTTTCGGTCAGTGCTGGTCTGCGGGCGGTGCTGCGAGTTCGCCGATGCGGATCGGCACGGCGATCGGTCTGCGGTCGCTCGTGGTTCCGTCGGTGAGATTTGGGATTCCTGCCTCACGCGCCAGCAGGTCTTCGACGGTGCGACCGCAGACGCGGCCCTGGCAGATACCGAGGCCGGCGCGCGTGCTCAGCTTGAGCGAGCGCAGTGACTGGGATGCTGTAGCCCGGGCGGTGGAGCAGAGGCTTCCGTAGCTGACTTCTTCGCAGCGGCAGACGATGGTGGAGTCGCTGAGCCAGGCCGGCCAGCCGCGACGGATGCCGTGGGCTGCTTCGATTCGTTTTGCGAACCCCGAGAAGACGGCGCGTTTGCGTTCCAGGGACGGGTTGGTTCCTGATGCCCCGGCCGCGTAATGCCCGGCGAGGCCTCCTTCAGCGAGAGCGAGGTCAACGCCGCCGATTCCGGTGAGCTCGCCGGCGGCGAAGACGCCGGGGATGCTGGTCTGCTGGCGTCGGTCGACCCGCACGAATCGGTCTGCGGTCAGCTCGCACCCGACAGCCAGGGCTAGTTCCAGGCGCGGGGTGAATGAGTGACTGACGCAGACGGCGTCGACGGCGATGATCTTCTCGGTTCCCGGAATAGGCACCCAGTCGTTGTCGAGTTTGGCCGTTGTCACTGACTCCACCACCGTGGCGCCGTGCGCGGCGATGACGGTGCGCCCCAGCAGGTAGGGGATGCGGTGACGGAGGTGGCCGGCCAGGTACCCGGCCAGCTCCATGCCCTTGCTGGCGGCCGGCAACAGCTGCCATGCCCTGGGCAACCAGCCACGCAGCATGGGCACAGCACGGTTGGCCTCCATCACAGCGACAACCCGGGAGCCGGTGGCCGCGAGCGACTGGGCGACGGGGAGCAGGAAGGGGCCCGCTCCGGCCACCACGACGCGCTGCCCGACCGCAAGACGCTCCCCCTTGGCCAGCGCCTGGGCTGCTCCGGCGGTGAAGACGCCCGGCAGGTCCCAGCCTGGGAAGGGAAGGGTGCGGTCGTGTGCACCGGTGGCAAGAACGATCGCGGTCGGCTGGAATGACATCCGCCGTCTGTTGCGGCCGTCCGGTTCGCCGATGACCGCGTGCACGATCGGGTGCTCGCTGGCGTCGATGGCCCACACATGTGCGCCGTGGATGATCTCGCAACCGGGGTCTGAGGTGAGCTCTGCGGCGAGCGCCTGGAAGCGGGACCAGCCGTGGTGCAGCAAACGCTCCTTGCGCGCGGGGCGGTTGTCCGGCAGGTGGCGCCAGAACTGGCCGCCCAGCGAGTCGGAGGCGTCGAGGAGGATGACCTCGGCTCCGGCCGCCCTCGCGGATCGCGCAGCGGCCAGCCCAGCCGGACCAGCCCCGATCACCAGCACTTGGTTCATCAGCTTTCACCCCTGGGCAAGGCGTGGTGCTGGGTGGTGACGGCATCGCCGTCCTTCGCGCGCCGCTGGCAGGCGCGCACATCCTCTATCCCGTCAACCACCACCAGGCAGTCGAAGCAGACCCCGATGCCACAGAACACTCCGCGTGGCTTGTCGTGGGCGGAGGTTCGCCTGAACCCCAAGCGTTCATTGGCCAGGATGATCCCGGCAATGCTCTGCCCGGCGACGCCCCTCAGCGACTCACCGTCAACGGTGATCGTCACCGGTGTCGGCTCCGCTGGCCGAATGGGGTCTTCGCCGAACGGCAACAGCCTGGCAACCATCAGGCCACTCCGCGGAGGTAGGGGGCGAGGCTCTCCCTGGCGGGAGAGTACGGGGCGACATCGAACTCGGGTTCCGCCCCGGTCATCATTGCGGCGATCAGGTTCCCGGTCACCGGCGCGAGCCCGATTCCGGCTCCCTCGTGCCCGGTCGCGTGCCAGAGGCCGCGAAGCCGGTGGTCTTCGCCGACGAGCGGAAGGTGGTCAGGCATGAAGGGGCGAAAGCCGCCATAGGCCCGCATGACCTGATGGTCGGCAAGGAACGGGAAGAGCCTGAGTGCCTTGGCCGCAATCTGTTCCATGACCTCGGTGCGCATGCTCGCATCGAAGCCGACCTGCTGCCGGGATGAGCCGATCAACACAGTGCCGGATGCCGTCGATTCGACGACGCTGGAGGTCTGTAGCGCGGCGTCATCTGAGCCGACCGCGCCGACGTAGTCAGCGTCGTACACTTTGTGGAAGATGCGGTGCCGCATCCGGGAGGTCACCAGGACCACCCCGCGGCGCGGCAGCACGGGGAGGTCTACTCCGAGCACCTGCGCCACCTCGCCCGACCAGGGACCGGCTGCGACCACTACGGCATCCGCCCGAAATGTTTCGCCGTTAGCCGTGACCCCGACGAGTGCCCCATCCTGGCCGAGGACCGGCCCGGTGACCGTGGCATTCTGCACAATTCGCGCGCCGTGCCGTCTCGCCGAAGCCAGCAATGCTTCTGCCGCGATGACCGGCTGAATCTGGGAGTCCTGTGGGTAGTAGACGGCCGCCGTTATCGCCGGATTAAGATCTGGTTCCAGTCGCAGGGCGTCAGCGCTGGAGAGTTCGTCCGCCTGCACCCCGGCGCCGCGCTGGCCGGCGGCGAACTTGAGCAGCTGCTCCGACCCGACGACTGTCGTGGCGACCACCAGGCCACCCTTCTGCTCATATTCGGTGTGCGGAAACTCAGGCCCAAGTTCGTCGGCCAGTTCGGCGGTGAGGCGTGGCCACGATGCGGCAGCGTGCAGGGCCATTCTCAGTTCTGGCCCTGGTGCCTTGTCTGACACCAGCAGGTTTCCCTCGCCGGCGGCAGTCGTGCCTGATGCGGCGGCGGAACGGTCGATCACGGTGACCACGACGCCAAGCTTCGCCAGGCTCCGGGCGCAGGCTGCTCCGACGATGCCGGCGCCGATGACTATCGCACTACTCATCAACTCCGGCCTCCTCATCCAATTGCTAATGATATGTAACATATTACAGCTGCCTCGGCTGCGCCACCGTGGCGCACCGAGCTGAGCTCGCTACGCTCCGAGATAGGCGTCGATGATCCTCGGGTCGGAGATCATCTCCGACGCCTGGCCTTCCAGCGTCGTCGCGCCGTCCTCGATGACGTACGCACGGTCGGTGACCTTGAGCGCCGCACGCGCATTCTGCTCTACGAGCAGAACCGTCGTGCCCTCATCTCGAATGTCGCTGATGACCTGCATCACCTGTGCGACAATCAGCGGAGCAAGCCCCATCGACGGCTCATCAAGCATCAGCATCTTCGGGCCGGCCACCAGCGCCCGCCCAATTGCCAGCATCTGCTGCTCACCACCCGAGAGGGTTCCGCCCTGCTGATTCTTACGCTCCTCGAGCAGCGGCAGCAGCTCGTAGACATGCTTGATGCGGTTGGCGATCAGGCTGCGGTCGGTCACCAGATAGCCGCCCAGCTGCAGGTTCTCGTACACCGAAAGCGTGCTGAAGATGCGCCGCCCCTCCGGAACATGAATCAGCCCGGCGGCCACGACATCCCACGGCTTCGCCTTCGTGATGTCTTCACCGTTGAAGGTGACGCGGCCGGTCTGCGCACTGACCAGGGCGGATGCCGTCGACAGGGTCGTCGTCTTACCCGCGCCGTTGTTGCCAAGCAACGCAACGATCTCACCCTCGTCAACGCGAACGCTGAGACCGCGCAGCGCCTGCACCTTGCCGTAGAAGACCTCGACGTTGTCGAATTCAAGCATTGCCATCAGCGGGCACCTCCTCGTCGTCGTCCTTGCCCAGGTAGGCCTCGATCACTGCGGGGTTCGCCTTGACCTCTGCCGGCGTTCCATCAGCGATCTCCTTGCCGAAGTTCATCACGACGATGCGTTCCGAAACTTCCATGACCAGGCCCATATCGTGTTCGATCAGCACGACGGCGGTGCCCAGATCCCGGATACGCCGGCACAGTTCGAGCAGTGACTGCTTTTCGTTGTGGTTGAGACCGGCCGCCGGTTCATCGAGCAGCAGCAGTTCGGACTTGCGGGCAAGGGCCCGCGCGATCTCGACCTGCTTCTGCTGGCCGTACGACAGATTGCGGATCGGTACTCCTCGATTGCCGCCGAACCCGACAAAGTCGAGCCAGTGGTGCGCCTCTTCGGTGTAGCGGGCCTCGCTGCGCTTGAAGCGAGGCGTGTGGAAGATGGCGTCGAGGACGTTTTGCCCACCGTAGAGGTGCATCCCCGCCCGAACGTTGTCGAGCACCGTCATGTCATGGAACAGCCGCAGGTTCTGGAAGGTTCGCGACACCCCAGCCTGAGCGATGTCTGCCGGGCGCTTACCGGTGATATCGACTCCACCCAGGAGCACCTGCCCGCCGGTCGGCTTGTAGAAACCGGTGATGCAGTTGAAGGCCGACGTCTTTCCTGCGCCGTTCGGACCGATGACCGCAATGATCTCTCTGGCGTTTGCACTGAAGCTCAGACCGTCTACAGCCTTGACCCCGCCGAAGGCAATCTGCAGGTCTTTGACTTCCAATACCGCGCTCATCGAGCCATTCCGTTCTTGATCTCGGCCTTCTCGAGCCTCGCCTGGGTGCGTTCAGCCTCTGAAGCATGTGGTGGCCAGAGACCCTGCGGGCGGAACACCATGACGATCACGAGCAGCACGCCGAACATGAGGTAGCGGTACTCGGCGAGATCGCGCAGCAACTCCGGCAGCAGGCTGATGATCAGAGCACCGATCACCACACCCTTCATATTCCCCATGCCGCCGAGCACGACCGCCATCAGCACGAGTGCCGACTGCAGGAAGAGGAAACTCATCGGCGACACCGCGGTCAGATGCGACGCGAACAGGATGCCGCCGAAGCCTCCCCAAATCGCCCCGAAGATGTAGGCGAGCAGCTTCACCTTGTAGGTGTGGATGCCCATCGCTTCTGCGGCATCCTCGTCTTCCTTGACGAACTTCCAGGCGCGGCCGAGCCGCGACTTGCCGAGCCGCGCTGCCGCGAGCACCAGTCCGGCGACGATCAGTACGGTGACGTAGTAGAAGATCACCGGGTGCTGGAAGTCGAAGTCGCCGACCACCAGGAGTCCGGGGATACCGAAGATTCCGGAGGGCCCACCCGTGATGGTGAGGTTATTGGCCGTGATCCGGGTTATCTCCCCAAAGCCGAGGGTGACGATCGCCAGGTAGTCACTGCGCAACCGAAGCGTCGGAGCACCGATGATCAGCCCGGCAAGGATCGTCATGACGATGACAGCGGGAAGCGTGAACAGCACGGGGAGTTCGAACATCTTCGAGAGGATTCCGGCCGTGTAGGCGCCGACCGCGAGGAAGGCGATGTAGCCGAGATCGAGAAGACCGCAGTAGCCGACAACGATGTTGAGGCCGGCAGCGAGAACCACGAAGATCGCGGCTGTCGTCATCACGTTGAGCGAGTATGGCGTTGCAGTGATGAACGGCATGAGCAGGGCAATGGCCAGGGCGGCCCACCCGATGTGCTTGTTCTCGAAAATCCTGGTCATCCACGCGCCGACGGTGTTCCGCTTCTCGGGAGGACGGTTCGTCACGATGCTGGACGTTTTGTGTTCCATCGTCATCAGACACGCTCCGTAATTCGTTCGCCCAGAATTCCGGTCGGACGCAGGGTGAGGAAGAGGATGAGCACCGCGAACGCGAACGCGTCGCGCCACTGGCCCCCCACCAGTTCAGAGCCGAACGCCTCGACCAGGCCGAGGACCAGGCCGCCCAGCATGGCACCGCGGATATTGCCGATTCCGCCGATCACCGCTGCCGTGAAAGCTTTGAGCCCGATGATGAACCCCATCAGGAAGTCGATCTTGCCGTAGTAGGCACCCGCCATGACGCCGGCCGCACCCGCCAGGGCCGAACCGATGAAGAAGGTGCGGCTGATCACGGCGTTCACGTTAACGCCCATCAACAGGGATCCCTTCATGTCAAGTGAGATCGACCGCATCGCCCGCCCAGTCGATGTCTTTCTGATGTAGCGGTCAAGCGCGAACATGAGCACCGCGGCGATCAGCATGAGCGTGATCTGCGGGAGGGTCACGCGGGCGTCGAGCACCATGATGACCTCGCCGTCGAGGCGGATCGGGAAGCCGCGAGGGTTGGGGCTCGCGATGGCGGCCACGCCATATTCAAGAGCGAAGGATGCCCCGACCGCGGTGATGAGAACCGCTAGTCGCGGGGCACCGCGGAGTGGCCGGTAGGCGAGCCTTTCGACGACGACACCGATGGTGCCGGTGAGAAGCATGCTGAGCATCATCACGACGATGAGCGCGAACAGCCCCATTGAGGTGGCCGCACCTCCGATGGAGGTGAGAATCGTGTACCCGATGAACGCACCGACCATATAGAGGTCACCGTGCGCGAAGTTCAGAAGTTTGATGATGCCATAGACCATGCTGTAACCCAGCGCGATCAGGGCATAGAACGAGCCAACAAAGAGCCCGTCCCAAATGATTTGTGCCATAGAAGCCTGCTCCGTCGCAGAGATCACGACGCAACGCCGTGGCCGGTCGAAGTGCCGCCGGCCACGGCGTTACGCCTTCAGTGGGTTACTGCAGGTCGTCGTGCAGAACGAAGTCGCCGTTCTCCATGACCAGGATCACGAATCCCCCGCTGGCCAGCGTGTGCTCCGGGGTGAAGGAAAGCGGGCCGGAGAATGCGTCAAACGAGTCGACGGCCTCAAGAGCGGCGATGAGGTCGTCGGTCTCGGTGTTGCCGGCCGATTCGATCGCCTCGGCAGCGAGACGCACCGCGTCGTAGGACTGCGTCGAGTAGGGCTTGGGCTCCTCGCCGAACGCGGCCTCGAAGTCGGCGATCCAGCCTTCGGCACCCTCGATGGTGTTCGGGGTCGGCGTCATCGTGGCGTAGACCCCTTCGGCTGCATCTCCGGCGATCTCGGCCAGCGTGCTGTCGGCGCTGCCGTCTGCAACCACGATGTCACCCTCATAGCCAGCCTTGCGAAGCTGGTCGATGATCAGTCCACCCTCTTGGTAGTAGCCAGTCCAGTAGACGATTTCGGCACCCGAGCCGATGACGTCACGCACAACCGAGGAGTAGTCGCTCTCCCCCGCGTTCACCGAGGTGTTGAGAACGACCTCGGCCGACCCATCTTCGCTGATCTGCTTCTCGGTCTCGGTGGTGATGTCGACGGAGTAGCTGGTGTTGTCGTCGACGAGCGCGACGGTCCCGTAACCCTGCTTCTTGATGAAGTCGAGAGCTGCGGTGGACTGCTGCAGGCCGGTTCCGTTGATCAGGAAGACCGACTTGAGGCCCTCGCTGACGAGGTCCTGCGAGTTGGCGGCTGGGATAATCATGGGCACGCCGGCCTTGTCGAAAATCGGCAGGGTCGGAAGGGTTGCGCCGGAGCAGTAGCCACCGACCGAGACGACCACCTCACTTGAGACGAGCTTGTTGGCGCTGGCCACGGCCTGCTGTGCGTCACATGCACCGTCGGCGACGACCAGTTCCAGCATCCTGCCATCAAGCACTCCGCCGGCCTCATTGATCTCGTCGACAGCGAGCTGGGCCCCGTTGGACATGCTGGCACCGGTCGGCGCGCTACTGCCGGACGTTGGCACGATCATGCCGATCTTGATGGGGCCAGTGCCGTCGCCCTCGTCGCCGCCACCACCGAGCAAACCTCCGCTACATGCGGACGTGGTGAGTATTACCGCTGTGGCAATGCCGAGCATTGCCCCCGCGCGCTTTCCGAGCTTCATTTTCTGCCTCTCCGTTGATGGTGAAAATGTGCATGATTCCGGCGGCTGTGTCCGCGTCTTGCACGTGCGGTACAATATTACATATTACAAAGCTGGGGGCAAGCGGGCCCAAAGCGGAGACAGGATCCGCTAGTCCGCGACCGGCCCCCACCAGGCCAGGACGTGGGCCAAATGGGTGCCCATCAGCTTCTCCAGCTTCTCGCCCTCCCCCTGCTCGATGAGGTCGAGCATCTCGTGATGCTCTCGACCGGACTTGCTGAGTTCCGGGGTGTTCGTCATCTTGGCCAAGCCAACCATCCGGGTCTGCGAACGCAACTCGGTAACCGTCGCGACGAGCCGGGAATTGCCGTAGAGCGACAAGAGCCCCAGGTGGAACTCCCGATCAGTCTCGAGGAAGTCCGTCAGATTGCCGGCATCTGCGTGCTCGCTGATCTCGTCGGCCAGCCGGCGCCACTTCACCATCGCATCTGCGTTGATGGTTCCAGCGAGCGCCGCCATGACAGGCGCCTCCAACATCCGCCGAACCTCGATAATCTCGTGGAGATCCTGTTCGCTGACCTCAGTGACTCGAAAGCCCTTGTTGGCAACTGAATGCACGAACCCGCGCTGCTCCAGATCGAGGATCGCTTCGCGAACCGGCGTTGCCGATACGCCGAACTCCACAGCCAGGCCGGGCACAGAAACCATGGAGCCGGGGGCGAGCTCACCCGAGATGATCGCAGCCGAAAGCGACTGGCCGATTCGCTCGCGAAGGCTCGCTGACTTTTCGACCTTGTGAATAGATGAAGCAGACATGGTTCCCCTACAGTCATAGCCGAGTGCCAATGGTGATCGGCTCGCTCAGATGTCAATAGTATGTGCCATATTTGGCGGCAGACCGCTGGAACTGCCGCCCTTGCTTCCGGAGCCAGGCCGACCGACAATCAGCGCGCGGAAGTCGAGCAACTCATCATCGCTGGGTGCTGGACGAATCAACCGTGAACATCAGGTCGAGCGCGTCGGCCACAACCTCAATGCCGAGCCCGGCACCGGTGGGGGCGGAGCCGCGTCCGCCCACCGATCTCGGGCGGTATCCGGCGACGTGGCCATCCGTCCAATCATTCATGAACGAAGCGTTCTGGAAGTTTTCCGGGCGCGTGCTGGCGGCCAGGTGACTCACCGCGGCGGTGACGATATCGCCACCCCAGGAGTCCTCCACTGAGACCATCATGTCGAGCTCCTGCATGAGGTCACGCATGCGCACCGCCTGGGTCAGTCCCCCCACCCGGCTGATCTTGATATTGATCGATACCGCGCCAGCCACGTTCTTTGCATGGAAGACGTCTTGCTGGGTGAGAATTGATTCGTCGAGAACGAGGGGCAGTGAGGAATGGCGCATCGCGAAGATCGAGTCCTCGGTACTCCGACACGGTTGCTCGATGAACACCGGCAGGTCGGCCAGCTCCCGCACGGCAATCTGAGCGGCGCGCAGGTTCCAACCCCCATTGGAGTCGGCCACGATCAGCGTGTCCCGCTCGGCAACTTCGACCACCGCGCGTGTCCTGGCGGCATCATCGTGGGGGTCGTTGCCCACCTTCAGCTGGAACCGGTGGATGCCGGCATCCTGGCGCTCCGAGACGAAGGCGGCCATCTCATTCGGAGTTCTCAGCGGAACCGCCTCGTAGAGCGGGAAGTCCTCTTGCAAGACACCGCCGAGAAGCACCGAGACGGGCAGTCCGGCCGCCTTGCCGAGCAGATCCCAGCAGGCCACGTCGATGGCGGCCTTCGCATAGCCCCCGCCCAGCAGGGTGCCGTTCATGATGCGGTGGATGCCGGAGAGGTTGGTGGGGTCTGCGCCGATCAGCCGGGGCGCGAGGGTGCGCAGTGCGGCACGCACCTCGGCCCAGTGCGTCGGCAGGTACAGGTCGCCCAGCGGGGTGACCTCGCCCCAGCCCTCCACTCCCTCATCGGTACTCACTCGAACGAGTGTGCCGACCTCGGATGTCGCCGCGCGGTTGCCCGACATCACGTACTCGCCGTGCGCATAGTGCAAGTCGTAGCCGAAGCAGTCAATGGCCGTGATCTTCATTAATCGTCAACCCTTCTCGTTGCCTGTCCGCTGGCGTCATCGCCAGTCACGTGGGCATCGGCTACCATCATAATGTGTGGCATATTACTGGCGCGATCCGAGCGATTGACTATCACACGTCAGGGGAGCCGTTCCGGATCGTCACTGACGGGTTACCACCCCTGAGCGGCACCACCGTCGCCGAACGGCGGACTCACGCTGCGGCATCACCGGAGTTCGATGCCGTGCGCCAACTGCTCTGCCAGGAGCCGCGCGGACACGCCGACATGTACGGCGGCTTCATCGTTCCCCCCGACGATGACGGAGCGCACTTCGGGGTGCTGTTCTGGCACAAGGACGGCTACTCGACCGCCTGCGGACACGGCACGATCGCCCTCGGCGTCTGGGCGGTGCACACCGGACGCGTCACCGCGAACCCCGACGGCGTAACCCCGGTTACCATCGACGTGCCATCAGGTCGCGTGACGGCCTACGTACACAGCACGGGCGGAACCATCACCAGCGTCGTGTTCGAAAACGTCGAGAGCTACCCCATCGTGCGCAGTATCGACGTTCAGACCTCACGCGGAACGGTCCAGGCCGACCTCAGCTACAGCGGAGCCATCTACGCATCCGTCTCCGCAGCATCCGTCGGCCTCTCCGTCACCCCGGAGCATTACACCGACCTCATCGCCATCGGCCGCGAAATCAAGTGGGCACTCAACGACAGCGAGTGGGCAAAGCATCCACATGACGATCGCCTGAGCGGGGTCTACGGCACCATCCTCTTCGACGACCTCGGCGACACCGCGGAGGGCCCGCACCAGCGCAACGTCACCGTCTTCGCCGACGGGGAGGTCGACCGCTCCCCCTGCGGCTCGGGAACCGGTGCCCGACTCGCCCTGCTCGCCGATAGCGGGCGGATGCGCGAAAGCACCACCCTCACCCACGACTCCATCATCGGCACGCGCTTCCTCGGACGAATTCGTCCATCAGTCGATGGCGCCATCATCCCTGAAGTCGAAGGCATGGCCTACGCAACCGGAGAACACTCGTTCACCCTCGATCAGACCGACCCGGTCGGAACAGGATTCGTACTCAGATGAACACCCCCTCCATTCCCTGGATCTCGGCCGACGAGATCTTCGCCCGGGTCAGCTTCGGTGACGCCGTCAAGGCATACCACCGCGACCTGAAAGCCGGAGTCGACCCGGCGAAGGACCTCCCGAAACACATTGACGACCTCACGAACGGTCAGGTGCTGCTGATGCCGACCCAGAGTTCCGAGTTCCTCGGGGTGAAGGTCGTCACGGTGGCCCCAGGGAACCCCGAAAAGGGCCTCGAGCGCATCCAGGGCCACTACCTACTCTTCGACACCGCCACCCTCTCACCGTTGGCGATCATGGACGGCGTCGCGCTCACGACCCTGCGCACCCCGGCCGTGTCCGCTGCCGCCGCAGACCTGCTCGCACCCGAGACCTGCGATCACCTGGTCATCTTCGGCTACGGACCGCAAGCCTGGGGCCACGTCGAAGCGCTCCGCGCCATCCGCGACATCACGCGGGTCACCCTGGTAGGACGCAACCGCGACCGTGCGCAGGTACTCGCCGACCAGATCACGGCCAGCGGAATTTCCGCAGTCGTAGGGACCGCGGATGACGTGAAAGACAGCAACCTGATTGTCTGCGCAACCACCGCACGTGAGCCGGTCTTCGACGGTTCACTGGTTCCGGACGACGCCTGCGTGATCGCCGTGGGCAGCCACGAACCGACCGCCCGGGAGCTCGACACTTCGCTCATCGCGCGTTCCCAGGTGATCGTCGAAGACCTGGGACACGTGATGATCGAGGGCGGCGACGTCATCATCCCGATCAACGAGGGGGCGATCACCCTCGACCATGCCTCGCCGCTGCGCGACCTCGTCATCGGGGAGGTTGCGGTCGACCGCAGCCGTCCGCGCGTGTTCAAGAGCTCTGGCATGCCCTGGGAAGACCTCGTGGTCGCCGCGGAGGTATTCCGCCGTTCCTGACCGCTCACTCTGGCCCTAATGCTAGAGTGGGGTCACTTGCGAATCCATCGTTGGATTCGCTGCGTCGTAGAACGCGTCTTCGCCCATTCGGGCTGATCATTTTCTTACGGCGAACGGATGTGGCCATCGCCACCTTCGCCACCTCACCGGATCTCGACAAGCTCGATCAGCGAGAACAAGCTCGATCAGCGAGAATTTTCCTCGACCAGCCTGTCGGCCGCCGGTAATGATGCCTGAAAGGCACCACTTACTCCATGACTGAAACAACCTTCGGCGCGCTCGGCGTGCCCACCCCGCTGGTCACCGCCCTCGACGCGAGTGGCATCACCAGCCCGTTCCCGATCCAGGTCGACACCCTTCCTGACACCCTGGCGGGCCGAGACGTACTCGGACGCGGCAAGACCGGCTCCGGCAAGACCCTGGCCTTCGCCATTCCGATGGCTGCCCGCCTCGGCGGAAAGCTGGCCGGTGGCCAACGTCGTTCTGGTCGGCCGCTCGGACTCATCCTGGCTCCGACCCGCGAGCTGGCGACCCAGATCGCAACCGCACTGGAGCCGCTGGCATCCGCCTACGGGCTGAAGAGCACCACCATCTTCGGCGGCGTCTCCCAGCAGCGCCAGGTCGCAGCCCTCAAAGCAGGCGTCGACATCGTCGTGGCCTGCCCCGGCCGGCTCGAAGACTTGATGAAGCAGGGCTTCGTCTCCCTCGACGCGGTTGAAATCACTGTGCTCGATGAGGCCGACCACATGGCCGACCTCGGCTTCCTTCCGGTCGTCACCCGCATCCTGGACAAGACGCCGACCGATGGCCAGCGCCTCCTGTTCAGCGCCACGCTGGACAACGGTGTCGACAAGCTGGTCAGGCGGTTCCTGCACAACGAGGTTCTGCACTCGGTCGACGATGCCAACTCGCATGTCGCCGACATGACCCACCACCTGTTCGAGACCGACAGCGTCGAGACCAAGCGCCAGCTGGTCGAGAAGCTGGCCTCCGGGACCGGCCGGCGCATCCTGTTCATGCGCACCAAGCACCACGCGAAGAAGCTGGCCCGCCAACTGACTGACGCCGGGATCCCGGCCGTCGACCTGCACGGCAACCTGTCGCAGGTGCAGCGCGACCGCAACCTCGCCACCTTCTCCGCCGGCGACGCCAAGGTGCTGGTGGCAACGGATGTCGCTGCACGCGGCGTCCACGTCGACAACATCGAACTGGTGATCCACGTGGACCCGCCGGCCGAGCACAAGGCGTACCTGCACCGCAGCGGCCGTACCGCACGAGCCGGCAGCGCCGGTGACGTGGTCACGATCATGCTCCCCACGCAGAAGAAGGACACGCTGTCGCTGCTGCGCAAGGCGGCCATCAGCGTGGCGCCGCAACGCGTCACGTCGTCGTCGGACGCCGTGCTCGCTTTGACCGGTGACGTCGCCGCCTACGTCAAACCGTCACCGAAGGCCGCTGTCCAGCAGCGCGGAGGTGGACAGTCGCAGGGCGCCAACGCCCAGCGCAAGCGCGCCGCCCGTGACGGCGGAGGCGGACAGCGTCGTGACCGTTCCGGTCGCCCGGCACGGTCCGGTTCCGGATCGTCCGACACCGCCCGTTCAGGCCAGGCAGCTCGCGCCGGTCGTGGCGCAGGCTCCGGCTCGCACGCACCCGCGTCGCGCCAGGGCGGCCAGTCACGCAGCACCAGCTACAGCACATCCAGCCCGGCACCGGCCGGCGGCGAGCGCCGTTCCGGACGCCGCGCGCAGGGCTAGCGCCCGAACATCCGCGCACCAAAGTGCCCGTTCCGGAGAATAGTGCCCAGCAGAACAGGCGCAATTCTCCGGAACGGGCACTTTCGTTACGGGAGCACGCCGACTGAGGCCAGGCCGGCACGCAGCAGCGCGCCGCGGCCGCCCTCGAGCTCCTCGCTCACAGTGAAGCTCGCCGCTTCAGCCGGAGACATCCAGCTGATCTCGAGCGCATCCTGCCGTGGCTCGCAGGTGCCGGTCACCGGAACGACGTAGGCCAGCGAGACGGCGTGCTGTCGATCATCCGTGAACTGGCTGATGCCGGGCAGCGGGAAGTACTCGGCGACCTGGAACGGCACCGGGCTGGTCGGCAGTTGCGGGAACGCCATCGGCCCGAGGTCCTTCTCGAGGTGGCGGAACAGGGCCTCCCGCAAGGTCTCGCCGTAGAGGACGCGGCCCGAGACCAGCGCCCTGGACATCTCCCCGGTGACGGATGCCCGCAACAGGATGCCCACCTCGGTAACCTGCCCGAGACCGTCGATGCGAACCGGTACTGCCTCGACGTAGAGGATCGGCAGTCGCCGGCGGATCTCCAGCAACTCGACGTCGGACAGCCAGGCGTTCTCGGGGTGGGGTTCGCCAGTTGAGCTCATGCTCCATTGTTGCGCGTTTAGCGCCGGGAGCCGCGCATTGCTCCCCCGCTGTCAGCAGTGTGGACGAAGATGGTGCAATGGCTTCACCTCTCGAGCTGTTCTCGCCCGCGACTCGGGAGTGGTTCTCTGGCGCATTCGCCGCGCCCACCGACGTGCAGGCCGCTGCCTGGAAGGCGATCGCCGGCGGTGCACACGCGCTGGTGGTTGCGCCGACCGGGTCCGGGAAGACCCTTGCCGCGTTTCTCTGGGCGATCGACCGGCTGGCCGGGCGAAGCTCAGGGAGCGGGGACGACTCCGAACCGGGTACCCGGGTGCTCTACGTCTCCCCGCTGAAGGCACTCGGTGTCGACGTCGAGCGGAACCTGCGCTCACCCCTGGTCGGGATCACCCAGACCGCGAAGCGGCTCGGCATCGACGCCCCCCACGTGTCCGTCGGCGTCCGCTCGGGCGACACCAGCTCCGCTGACCGGCGGATGCTGCAGCGGCGCCCGCCGGACATCCTGATCACCACGCCAGAGTCCCTGTACCTGATGCTCACCTCCTCAGCGAGGGAGACGCTGAAGACAATAGACACCGTCATCATCGATGAGGTGCACGCCGTCGCCTCCACCAAGCGTGGTGCCCACCTTGCCCTGTCGCTGGAGCGGCTCGACGCCCTGCTCGAGACTCCCGCCCAGCGCATCGGGCTCTCAGCGACGGTGCGCCCGCGAGAGGAGGTCGCCCGCTTCCTCGGCGGCCAGGCTGCGGTCACCGTCGTCGCGCCACCGGCCTCGAAGAAGTTCGATCTGCGGGTGGTGGTTCCGGTTGAGGACATGACCGAGCTCGGCACCGCACCGGTGCGGGAAGGATCGGCGGCAGGAAACGCTCCCGCTCAGGGCTCCATTTGGCCGCACGTCGAGGAACAGATCGTCGACCGCATCGTGGAGCATCGATCGACCATCGTGTTCGCCAACTCCCGCCGGTTGGCTGAGCGACTGACCGCCCGCCTCAATGAGATCTGGGTAGAACGAAGCAACCAGATTGAGTCGTCGACCAGCGGGGGCGGAATGCCCGCGGCGATGATGGGGCAGTCGGGAGCCACCGGGGGTGCCGAGCCGCTGCTGGCGCGGGCCCACCACGGCTCGGTGTCGAAAGACCAGCGGGCGATCATCGAGGACGACCTGAAGTCGGGGCGACTGCGCTGCGTCGTCGCCACCAGTTCCCTCGAGCTGGGCATCGACATGGGGGCCGTCGACCTGGTGATCCAGGTCGAATCGCCGCCATCCGTCGCCAGCGGCCTCCAGCGGGTCGGACGCGCCGGGCACCAGGTGGGAGAGGTGTCTCGCGGCATCCTGTTTCCCAAACACCGCGCCGATCTGCTGCACTCGGCAGTGACATCGGAGCGAATGACGGCAGGCCTCATCGAGGAGTTGTCGGTACCGCAGAACCCGCTCGACGTGCTGGCGCAGCAGACCGTGGCCGCCGCCGCCCTCGACCAGCTCGACGTGGAGGAGTGGTTCAACACTGTGCGGCGCAGCGCACCATTCGCCACCCTGCCGCGCAGCGCCTACGACGCGACCCTCGACCTGTTGAGCGGCCTCTACCCGTCGGACGAGTTCGCCGAACTGCGTCCGCGCATCGTCTGGGACCGGGTGAAAGCAACGATCACCGGCCGGCCAGGGGCGCAGCGGCTGGCAGTGACGTCCGGGGGGACCATCCCCGACCGCGGGCTGTTCGGGGTGTTCATGGTGGGGTCGAGCCCCTCACCAAGCTCAGGGAGCGGAGGTTCCGACGAGGAACTGCCGACCGGCGGGAGCCGAGGAGGGCGCGTCGGCGAACTCGACGAGGAAATGGTCTACGAGTCGCGGGTCGGAGACGTCTTCGCGCTGGGCGCCACCAGCTGGCGGATCGAAGACATCACCCACGACCGCGTGCTGGTGACCCCCGCCTTCGGGCAGCCCGGTCGCGTCCCGTTCTGGAAGGGCGACGGCATCGGCCGCCCGGCGGAGCTCGGTCGTGCCATCGGCGGCTTCACCCGGGAGCTCAGCGCGGGCGCAGACGCGCCGGCGCGGGAACGACTGCAGGCGGTAGGACTCGACGAGTTGGCGATCACGAATCTGCTGGCCTTCGTGGCGGACCAGAAGGCGGCGACCGGGCATGTTCCCACCGACCGGACGCTGGTCGTCGAACGCTTCCGGGACGAGCTCGGCGACTGGCGCGTCATCTTGCATTCCCCCTACGGCATGCAAGTTCACGCGCCGTGGGCGCTGGCTGTCGGGGCGCGCATCCGGGAGCGCTATGGGATGGACGGCGCCGCCATGGCAAGCGACGACGGCGTGATCCTGAGGATTCCAGAGACGGATGCCGAGCCACCGAGCGCTGAGCTGTTCCTCTTCGACCCGGAGGAGCTCCGCGACCTTGTCACCACGGAGGTCGGCGGGTCTGCGCTCTTCGCCTCTCGCTTCCGCGAATGTGCCGCCCGTGCCCTGCTGCTCCCCCGGTACAACCCTGGCAAGCGCTCCCCGCTGTGGCAGCAGCGTCAACGTGCGTCGCAATTGCTGTCGGTCGCGGCGAAGTACCCCAGCTTCCCCATCGTGCTGGAAGCGGTACGCGAAGTGCTGCAGGATGTCTACGACCTGCCCGCGCTGACCGAGCTGGCCGCTGAGGTGGCCAGCCGACGTATCCGCATCGTCGAGACGGAGACCGAGCAGGCATCCCCGTTCGCCCGGTCGCTCCTGTTCGGATATGTCGCTGCGTTCATGTACGAGGGTGACTCGCCGCTCGCCGAACGCCGGGCGGCCGCGCTGTCCCTCGATTCCACCCTGCTGGCGGAGTTGCTGGGCCGCGCCGAGCTACGAGAGCTGCTCGATGCTGATGTCATCGAGCAGACCGAACGCGAGCTTCAGCGGCTGGCCCCTGACCGCAAGGTCAAAGGCGTCGAGGGAATCGTCGACCTGTTGCGGATACTCGGGCCGCTCGCTGTGGACGAGATTGCGGAGCGGCTGGTGACGGGAGAGGTGTCGTCCAGCAGAAGCGCTCTCGAAGGGCTGGAGCGCGACGGTCGCGTGCTGCGCGCCACTATCGCCGGGCAGCCGCGCTGGGCGGTCATCGAGGATTCCAGCCGACTGCGGGATGCCCTCGGGACGCCCCTTCCAATCGGGGTGCCGAGCGCATTCGTCCAACCGGTAGAGGACCCGGTCGGCGATCTGGTCGCTCGCTACGCGCGAACCCACGGACCGTTCACCGTCACCGCCGTCGCCGAGCGCCTTGGTCTCGGCGCCGCCGTGGTGGCCGACACCCTGCGGCGTCTCGAGCAGCAGCGGCGGGCGGTCGAAGGGGAGTTTCGGCCGGGGAGCTCCGGCAGCGAGTGGTGCGATGCCGAGGTACTGCGTCGGCTGCGGAGCCGTTCCCTTGCGGCCCTTCGCCACCAGGTGGAGCCGGTCGATGCACCCACCCTCGGGCGTTTTCTGGCCTCCTGGCAGCACGTCGCCGAGCCCCTGCGGGGGATTGACGGCCTGGTACAGGTGATCGACCAGCTCGCCGGGGTGGCGCTGCCGGCATCCGCCTGGGAGTCTGTCGTGCTGCCGTTGCGCTTGCGAGACTATTCGCCGGTCATGCTCGACGAACTCACGGCGACCGGTGAAGTGCTGTGGTCCGGGTCGGGGGCCCTCCCCGGAAGCGACGGGTGGGTAAGCCTGCACCTCGCGGAGAGTGCCGGAGTCACACTGGCGACGGAGACGGAGGAGGCCGAAGTCGACGAACTCCAGCGGGCAGTGCTCGACGCGCTGTCCCACGGGGGCGCATTCTTTTTCCGTCAGCTCTCGACCACTCTCGGCAGCACCGACGACAAGGCGCTGGCCATCGCCCTCTGGGATTTGGTGTGGGCCGGTCGCATCACCGGGGATACCTTTACCCCACTGCGTGCGCAGCTCGGTGGTCCGGGCCGCACCAGCACCCGCCGGGTGCGCGCCTACCGCGGCAGGCGGGTCACGCTTCCTGCCCAGTCCGGGCCGCCCAGCGTGGCTGGCCGCTGGTCGCTGTTGCCACCAGGTGAGAGCGACCCGACGGTTCGCGCCGTGGCGACGGCCGAGAACCTGCTCGAGCGGCACGGGGTTGTGACGCGAGGCGCCGTCACCAGCGAGGGCGTGCGTGGGGGATTCAGCTCGGTCTACAAAGTGCTGAGCGGATTCGAGGAGACCGGCCGTGCCCGCCGCGGCTACTTCGTCGAGGGCCTGGGCGCTGCCCAGTTCGCCACCGGCGCCACTGTCGACCGGCTGCGCTCCTTCACCGTGGAGACGGATGCGGCACCGCAGCTTCAGGCGTTCACCCTGGCCGCCACCGACCCGGCGAATCCTTATGGTTCCGCCCTACTCTGGCCTGGGACTGAAGGAACCCACCGTCCAGGCCGGAAGGCGGGCGCGCTGGTCGTTCTCGTCGACGGAGCCCTCGCCCTGTACATCGAGCGCGGAGGCAAGACGACGCTCACCTTCACCGAGGACGAGGCAGTGCTGGCGGTTGCGGCGGACAGCCTGGCCGCGAGCATCCGCCGCAGCATTGGCCGGCTTCGAGTGGAAAAGGTCGACGGCGCGTTCGTGATCGGCACGCCGCTCGGTACCGCGCTTGCGGCCGCGGGCTTCAGCGCGACACCCCAGGGGCTGAGACTGCGTGCCTGAGCATCCCGGCTCGGCCATAGGATCTGGACGATGAGAAAATCCGCCGGCAGTGCCCTGACGACCCTGGCCGTGCTCGCCATTGTCGTCGGTGCAGCATGGGCTCTCGTGTCGAGCCAGCTGACTGGACCTCCCGACGGGACGGTGTCATCGCAGGAGGCCCGGCCGGCGGATATCGGGGCCGCAATCGCCGTGCCCGACTCCGCGCTCGGCATGACCGTCGCCCATGTCCACGATGGCGACACCCTCTTCCTCACCACCTCGACGGGCACCGAGCTCAAGGTACGGCTCATCGGCGTCGACACCCCCGAACTGCAACCCGCGGCGGAATGTTATGCACTCGAGGCACGCGATCACCTTCGACAGCTTGCGCCGGATGGCAGCACCGTTCGGGTGGTCGCGGATGCCGAATCCCAGGATCAGTATGGTCGCAGTCTCTTCTATCTGTGGACGGAGGCCGGCGAATTCGTGAACCTGAGGCTGGTCGCGGACGGCTTCGGCACCGCCCTCAACGTCGAACCCAACTCCGCATTCTGGGGTGAACTGGTCGATGCTGAGCGGTCGGCGCAGGAGAGCGGAGCCGGACTGTGGTCGGGGTGTTGAATACCCGTGCCTGAGGGTGACACCGTCTACCTGACGGCGACCAACCTGAACGCCGCGCTGGCCGGGCAGACACTGACCGGATGCGACATCCGGGTTCCCGCTTTCGCCACCGTCGACCTGACCGGCGAAACGGTCCACGACGTGGTGTCCCGCGGTAAGCACCTGCTCATGCGCATCGGGGACGCCAGCGTGCACAGCCACCTGAAGATGGAGGGCTCCTGGCACCTGTACCGCCCCGGCTCCCGCTGGAAGCGGCCGGCGTGGCAGGCGAGGGCGGTACTCACCACCGCGAAGTGGGTGGCTGTCGGCTTCGACCTCGGCGAGCTCAAGGTGGTCCCACGGCGGGATGAGGAATCGATCGTCGGCCACCTCGGACCGGACCCGCTGGGCGACGACTGGGACGAGGACGAAGCCCTGCGACGGATGCTCGCAGCACCCGATCGCGCGGTCGGCCTCGTCCTACTCGACCAGCGGGTGATCGCCGGCCTCGGCAATGTGTACCGCAACGAGCTGTGTTTCCTGCGCGGGGTGCTGCCGACACGGGCGGTCGGCGACGTGGCCGAACCGGAGAAGCTGGTGCAACTCGGGCAGCGGCTCATCCATGCCAACCGCAACCGGGCGACACGCACAACCACCGGCACGCTGCGCGGTGAGACCGCCTGGGTGCACGGCCGGGAGGGAAGGCCGTGCTTCCGCTGCGGGACTCCGATTCGGCGCGGCACCCTCGGGGAGGATGAGTTGCAGGAGCGCAACACTTTCTACTGCCCGGTCTGCCAGGCCTGATTTCCCCGAGAGGCCCGGAAACCGCAGTGTTAGGGTGGCCTTAGTTGGGCTAGTAAAAACGCGCTAGTTCTCTTATCGGAAGGGCACATTTCCCCCAATGAGCTACATCAAATCAGCACTTCTTGACGAAAAGGGCTTCGTCGTCCTGGACCAGTACGACCAGTCGCAGGATCCGAAGGAATGGCTCGACCTCGAGTACGTCGACTGGAAGTCATCCGGTGTCACCCGGTTCGCGCCGCTTGCCAGCGCCAAGGGCGAAATCGAAGTGAACGGGTTCTGGAACCACACGCCTCCTCGCACTGACAAGGACGGTGTCTGGATCGACTCCCAGGTGGCCAAGGCGCCGAACCTGGTTCGCCGCGCCCAGGAGCCGGACGCCAATGTCGGTCGCTGCCGGGTCATCGAATTGCAGCCGAACGAGTACGCGAGCACGCTCTACAACCTGCACCAGGACGACAACAACCGTCTCAACCCGGATGGCACCGGCTGGATCGTTCGTGGTTTCTTCAACCTCAGCGACGACCCGGAGTCGTTCATGACATTGCGCGAAGACCGCTTCGACCCCACCCGAGAGATTCGCATCCCCCTTCCCGCCGGCGCGCAGATCATCGTCGACACGCAGCGCTTCTGGCACGCCGTCTGGCACAAGGGCCCTGAGCCGCGCTTCTGCCTTATCACCTCGTGGGAGTCCGGCCCGGAGCTGGACGCCTACATCGAGAAGCACCACGGACACAACAACCACACCAATCCGCAGCTCGACCAGGCGGTCATCGACGACGCGCAGAGTGAAGTTCAGCGCCGCCTCGCCGAGCGTGCCGCGGCGCTGGCCGAGCAGGGGAAGACGGAGACGGCTCCGGAGAAGTCTGAAGCGTAGGCGGTTGGCGCTTACCCCTCCGCGGCGAGGTAGGCGTTCATGAGGATGCGGAGCTCAGCGAGGCTACTCTCGAGTTCGCCGCGCGCGGCAAGGATCTTCGACGAGATGCTGAAGCTCTGAAGGATGAGCAGCACCGCCGAGGCCATACCAGCTCGGGGGCGGATGGTGCCGTCTGCTTCACCCTCGGCAAGGTACGCAACGATCGCGTCGAGCAGGATGACCTGGCTGGTCCCGAAGTGATCGGTGAGATACGGAATCAACAGTTCGGGGTCGCGCTCCCCGATCGACCGTAAGAGCGGCGACGCGATGAACGCGCGAACGCCGTCGACGGTGAAGTCGACGAGCCGCTCCCGAGCAGTCGACGCGGTGGTGTCGGATCGGGTTCGCGCGGTCTCGGTGGCGAACTCGCGCTCAAGGGTCAGGAGCACCGCTTCGTTGACGCTCTCCATCGCCCGGTAAAACGTCATCCGCGAAACGCCCGCCCGCTGCGCGATATCGCTGGCGGTGGTGCGGCGAACGCCGTGAAGAATCACTGACTCTCGCACGGCGTCCAGAATGAGGTCGTCTCGCAAGCGCTTGTTACTTTGTGACGACATGTGTAACACTGTAACCAGTGGTCGCGGATTATCGAGTTGAACACGCAGATGGGCCTGAACGCCAGGGGATACCCGACCCACGCGCAATCCTCACAGGTTGCACGGGCGACCGTCAGGCCGACCTGACTCGACTCGATCGCGCCAGTGCATGCACCTACGGCCGAGCAGCCGCACACCCGACACTGCGCTGCTCGGCCCGCGGTGCATCTCCGTGACGCCAGCGCCGATAGGGTCGTCTCATGCCCGAAATCGTCATTGTCCCGAGTCGTGAACAAGCCGGGGAACTGATTGCCGACGCCATCCTCGACCTGATCGCCCAAAAGCCGGATGCCGTGCTCGGCCTGGCGACCGGGTCCACCCCACTGCCGGTGTATGACTCGTTGGCCGCCCGGGTGGCCGCAGAACGCATCGACCTCTCGCACGTTCGCGGATTCGCGCTCGACGAGTATGTCGGGCTGCCCGAGGAGCACCCGGAGAGTTACCACTCGGTAGTCACCCGCGAGGTGATTCAACCGCTCGGCCTCACCCCGTCGCTGGTGCGGGTGCCGTCCGGTAAGCCGGAAGGCGTCCAGTTCGCCGGCGCTGCCTACGAGCAGGCGATCACGGATGCCGGTGGCATCGACCTGCAGATCCTGGGCGTCGGCAGTATCGGGCACATCGGCTTCAACGAGCCGGGCTCGTCGCTCTCCTCGCTCACCCGGGTGAAGACGCTCGCCCTGCGGACCAGGCAGGACAACGCTCGGTTCTTCGACTCGCTCGACGAGGTTCCGACCCATGCCATCACGCAGGGGCTCGGCACCATCCTGCGCGCCCGCCACCTAGTGCTGCTCGCTTTCGGCGAAGGCAAGGCCGAAGCGATCGCCGCCGGAGTCGAAGGCCCGGTCTCGTCCAGCCAGCCGTCATCCGTTATCCAGCTGCACCCGCGGGCCACCGTCGTACTTGATGAGGCCGCTGCCAGCCGGCTGAAGAACATCGACTACTACCGTTACGCCTGGGATAACAAGCCGGATTGGCAGGGCGTCTAGCCTGACCCTGTTCGGATGCCATCACCCGGCGTAACCTGACGCCAGGAGGTGAACTGCATGAAGGCACAACCAGGAGACCGCATCATCATTCGCGGCCGCACTGTCGAGACCCCGGACCGGCATGGCGAGGTGGTCGAAGTCCGCGGCGAGGATGGCGGTGCACCGTACCTGATCCGCTTCGACGACGGGCACGAGAGCGTCGTCTTCCCTGGCGGCGATGTCGTACTCGAGCCGCAGGCCTAGGCGAACGGTTCCCGCTCACTAGACTGCAGCCCATGGCGGGCAATACGGCGGAACCAGGGGCTTCGGTCATCGCCCGCACGGCAAGACTGTTGGCCACCTTCGACGGTGAGCATCCTCGTCTGACCTTGAGCGAGGCATCCGCCCGCTCCGGACTGTCGATGACCACGACTCACCGGATGCTCAGCGAGCTGGTCGAGGCGAAGTTACTGTCGAGGGGGAGAGACCACCGCTACTCGATTGGGCGGGCATTGTGGGAGCTGGGCGAGGTGTCCCCGTTGAGCCTCAGCCTGCGGGAGACCGCTCTTCCCTACCTGCTGACCCTGTACGAGGCCACCGCCGAGAATGTGCACCTGGCCATCCTCGACGGCGTGGAGGCACTGTATGTCGCCCAGCTCGTCGGCCCCCATTCGGTGCCGACCATCAGCCGGATGGGCGGCCGGCTGCCGCTTCACACCACGGGGGTAGGCAAAATACTCCTTGCCTGGCAGGACGACGATTACCTCGCCGCCTATTTCTCCCGTCAACTCGAGCGGCCGACCAGGTTCTCGATCACGTCGGAGCCGAGACTGCGGGCACAGCTGGTGGAGGTGCGCCGCAACGGCTACAGCCAGACGCACCAGGAGATGACCCTTGGCAACACCTCGATGGCCGTGCCGGTGATGGGGCGCAACGGCCCGCTGGCCGCTGTCGGTCTGGTCACGCACACCGTGCGGGCGGATGCGCTGCGACTGGTCCCGGTGCTGCAAGGGGCCGCGTCCGGGATGGCGGCGAGCCTTTTGGAGTTGATGGATCGGGAGGGAACTGACTCGCTCGCCTGATCTCCGCTGAGCGGAAACTTCTCGTTGCTTGTGAACGCGAACCTGACTGGCGGCATCACCGCTGGACCGGGATGATGGAGGGATGAAACTCGCCACCCTGCGCCTCAACGGAACGACGAACGCTGTCGTAGTGACCGACGGCGACGCCATCGAAATCACCGGCGTCGCCGACGTCGGTGCGCTGCTCGCGCGAGCAGACTGGCGGGCGGTGGCGGATGCCGCGGCCGGCGTGGCGCATCCGCTCTCCTCCATCGACGATGCGGCCTGGGCGCCGGTGGTTCCCCGACCCGGGAAGATCCTGTGCGCCGGGCTCAACTACCGCAACCACATCCTGGAGATGGGGCGCGACCTGCCGGAGCATCCGACCTTCTTCGCCAAGTTCCCTGAAGCCCTGATCGGGCCGTACGACGACATCCAGCTGGCGCCCGTATCGAACGCGGTCGACTGGGAGGGCGAACTCGCCGTGGTCGTCGGGGCACCGGTGCGGAATGCCACTGAAGCGGAGGCGGAAGCCGCCATCGCGGGCTACGCCGTGCTCAACGACGTGACCATGCGCGACTTCCAGTACCGCACCCTGCAATGGCTGCAGGGGAAGACATTCGAGGGCACCACGCCGTTCGGGCCGTACCTGGTGACCACCGACGAGTGGACGCCCGGCGCGACGATGACCACTGTCGTCGACGGTGACACGGTGCAGCAGGACTCGACCGGCGATCTCGTCTTCACGCCGGCCGCGCTCATCGCCTACTTCTCGCAGATCCTCACCCTGAACCCGGGGGACGTCATCTCCACCGGAACTTCCGGCGGCGTCGGCCACGCGCGGAAACCACCGCGCTACCTCGGCGACGGATCCGTCCTTCAGACCACGATCGACGGCCTGGGCTCCCAGCGCAACATCGCCGTGTCGACCGGATAACGCTGCTCCCGGGCTGGGATCGGCGGCACGTCATCGCCCATGTCAGCTACAACGCCCGAGCGCTCACCCGCCTCGCCGAGTGGGCCGCCGCCCGGGGAACGGCGGGAGTCGCGACGGTGGACGACAGCCCAGTTCCGACCCCGCCGCGATGGTTGTGATCGGCACCGCCGACTGCACCAGTTCTCGGGTGACTGTCCCGGCGTGGTCGGCTTACCTTGAGTCACCGATCCAGCTGAAGCCGCTCCCAGATTGCCATCGTCGCCCCGGCGACAGCCGCCACCACCGGCACCAGCAGTGACAACTGCAGCAAAGAGACCGCGCTGCCGCCGGATACCGCCCACAGCGCGGGTGCTGCCAGCGGCATCCATCCGCCCGCCCCAGCCAGTACCGAGACCTGCGCGACGATGACGATGCCAATCGCGGTGCTCACCCCGACCAGCAGGGAACGGCCGGCCGTCGCCGCCCAGGCGACCGGCGTCGCGACCGCGGCAGTCATCACCGTCAAGGCCAACTGCCTGGCGATGGCAGGCCACAACTCTGCCGGGAATGCGCCCAGCCCGGACACGAGGCCCACGACCAGCAGGGCGACCGCCAATGCCACACTGGCCAGCGTCGCCCAGGCACCGTAGACGAGCAGCTTCGCAGCGGCAATAGTCGACCGCCTAATGGGAATCGCGAAGAGGCCGCTGACGGTGCCCTCCCCGAACTCACGCCCGAACAACCAGGCCAGCACGACGCCGAATCCGAGCAGCCCGCCGGCACCGGTCACCTGGGCTGCCGCGGCAAGCAGCCCGGACCAGCCCCCGTCCGCCGCCGGGCCGAGCTTGGCAACCAGCTGGGGGTCACCTGATTCCGCTGCCAGCAGCAGCGCACCGCAGAGCACGGCGATGCCTCCGACGATGGCGGCAGTGCCGACACGGCCCACGGCGGAGCTGGTGAGCTTCACCGCCTCGGCCCACAGCGCGGCCCTCATGCGCTCGCCCGTTCGTCGTCGCGGCGAACGATCTCGAAGAACGCCCGTTCGATCTCGGGAGTGCCTGGGTCGAGCTTGCCGATCAACCGCCCGGCGTTCATGACCACGATCCGGTCGGCGACACGGGCGACTTCGTCCAGGTGGTGGCTACTGACCAGCACGGCTGCCCCGCGGTCGGCACGACGCCGGAGAGCCTCCCGCAGCAGGATGACTCCTTTCGGGTCGAGGGCGTTGCTCGGCTCGTCGAGAACGATGACGCTTGGGTCATGCTGTAGGGCTGCGGCAAGACCGACACGCTGACGGTTGCCCTGGGAGAGAGCTCGGGCACGTCGATCGGCGTACTCCTCCAGCCCGAGTTCCTGGAGCGACTTCTCCACCAGCGGGTTCACGTCGACCGCCCCGTGCAGGCGGGCATTCATCCGCAGGTTCTGCCTGGCCGTCAGCTCCGGGTAGGCGAGCGAATACTCCACCGAATGCCCGACCGATCGCCACCACTCGATCGGCGCCAGGGGGAGGCTCACTCCATCCAGCTCGACTTCGCCGGTGACCGGGCGCAGCATGCCGAGCAGGAGCCGCATCAGAGTGGACTTTCCGGCGCCGTTCAAGCCGACGAGCGCGATCACTTCGCCGGCTCCGAGCTCGAGGGTGACACCCCGCACGCCGGCGCCGCTGGAGAAGCTTCGGGTAACGTCGCGTGCCGCAAGCCTGACCTCAGCCACGGCTGCCCTCCACTACCCGCAGGGCACGCTCGATCGCGGCGCCGAGGTCGTCGTCGTCCCCGTCCACCCAATCGAGGAGAGCAGCGTTCAGCGCGCCCAGCGCGGCCGCGGCGGCGATGCGGGCATCCGCCCTGTTTACGCCGCGCGAGACCAGGGCGTCCGAGATCGCGGCTTCGGTGGCGACGTTGTTCCGCGCCATTGCCCCGGCCAGTGATGGTGTGCGTGCCACGATACGGAGGCGGCGACGGATGATCACGGTCGCCGCCAGGGGAACCTTCGCCAGCGCGCCGCGGATGCCGGCAATGGTCGCTGCGATCGCTGCGAGGTCGCTGGGCTGGCGCGCGATTCCGTCAGCGATGAGCGGGTCGTAGGGGTCGGACATCAGTACGGCATCCTTGGTGCCGAAGTGCCGGAAGAAGGTCATCTCGGTGACTCCGGCGTGTACGGCGATGGCAGCGACCGAGGTAGCGTCGTAGCCGCGCTCGTCGAAAAGTTGCAGGGCTGCTTCCTGCAACGCTGCCTGGGTTCGTAGTCGTCTCGTCACCCTCTAATGATAGTCACTAACATTAGATCTCGGCCAAAGATTTTTATTGAACTCTCACGATTACGCCCCCCGCGACCCAGAAGTCGAAGCCTGCTGGGCGATCCACTCCTGAGGTCGGCTCGGAGATCGAGATCGTAGTATCGCGATGACCCTAAACGACGATCGTTCCGACTTGGCGACGCCGCTGGATCGCCATCCGAAGCGCGTTCACGGCCAGCTGCGAGGTCATGTTGTCTCCGATCGAGTAGTCCACGATCCGGTTCGCGAACACGTCCTTGATCGCGCACAGATAGACCTTCCCCTCACCGGTCCAGTGCTCAGTAATGTCGGTCAACCACAACTGGTTCGGGCCGGCGGCGGCGCACGAGGTCGTCATGGACCGGCGGGCCGGCCTTGCGGCTCTTCCCGCCCTTCTTCTTGGCGAACACACTCCAGATCGCTTGCTGCGAGCACACCCGCCACACCCGCCGCTCCGAGGCCTCAAACCCCAGGTCGGCCAACTCGTCGGCGATGAACCGATACCCGAACACCGGGTCGTCGCGATGCACATCGATCGCCGCGTTGATCAGCTGAGCCTCATCCCAATCCCGATCAGACACCGGCTGCCGCAACCATCGATAGAACGGTTGCTTGGCAACCTTCAACACCCGACACGTCACCGCGACCCGCCCCCAGATAGGGGCGCCGGTCGCGGCCAGCTCG
This sequence comes from Homoserinimonas sp., assembly GCA_040904805.1. GTDB lineage: Bacteria > Actinomycetota > Actinomycetes > Actinomycetales > Microbacteriaceae > RYN-87. The sequence continues at coordinate 200,127 of JBBDSS010000014.1, forward strand.
CGGACGAGCGGGTAGATCATTTTGGGCTGCGCAGCACTCCTTGCGACAACGCTGGGCACATGACTCGGAGATCCCGAAATCCTTCGCGATCTGAGCGAACGACGCCTCACGGCGACTCGCGATCGCGACGACATCATCCCGGAACTCCTTCGGAAACGCTCTCGGCACGGCAAACATCCTTCCAGAGACGAGCATCTCGCCCCAGATCAGGTGTCACCTGAACCTTCAGCAGTCCCTCCTGCATCGTTGACTGCGCCGGTGCTGTTGCTCGCCGGAGAAGTTGACCTCAACAGTCCTCCCGTCGTTGTTGCCGAGTTCGCCGAGTTGTTCGCGAACGCTGAACTGGTCGTGAAATCTGCTGCAGGCCACGTGCCATGAGTTGATGGCCCTGAGCTATTCGTGTCAACGACATTGACGTTTCTGGCGTGGCCACTCGGCGCAAAATTCTCCCGTAGACCGTTCCCCTCGTGGGCACCCAAGTCGCTCTGTACATGCGCATGTTTGGATCGATCGACCTAGTGGAACTGCGAGGTCATGTTTTCGGTTCCCTCAGGTGCAGGGGCGAGTGTGCTGCGATCGATGAACGTTGTGTCGAATTCCTCATGCCGGAAGGCAGACGCGGGGTTCTCGACTCGATTCACGATCAACTCCGTTGCGCGCGCGGTCATCGCAACGTAGTCGTAAGCGATCGTGGAGAGCTGGATGATGGGCCAGGATGCATCCGGCAGGTTGTCGAATCCAATTACGGAGATCTCCTCAGGGACAGCGATCCCCTGCCGGCGAGCGGCGTTGAGTGCCCCGTACGCGACGACGTCGTTCCCACAGAAGACCAGCGTGGGCCTGTCACGTTTCTCCAACAGCTCGGACATCGCTGAGTCGCCGGCGTGGGAATCGAACGGCCCTCGCCGGACCAGGCTCTCGTCCAAGGTGAGTCCGTGCGTGTCGAGCTCCTGCCGCAGAGCGACTTCTCGGCTTTGGCCTGTGCTGGTATTGGCGGGGCCGAGGATTGCACCAATCCGGCGGTGCCCAAGCTCGGCGACCATCCGCACTGCTTCGCGGAAACCCTGGTCGGAGTTGACCACGGCCGCATCCGCTTCCACCAACGACGAGGTCCGGTTAAGGTACACGAACGGGATGCCACGGTCTCGGAGTCGAACAGGCGTAACCGAATCAAGGGTGGTCGTGGTCAGGATTACGCCGTCCAGCCCGTCGGACACCAGCCGCTCCGCGATCGTCTCGTCAGACCCGGTGTCGGTATGCAACATCAGTCGGTAGCCGAGACGGTCGAGCGATCGGTGGGCAGGAGCGATAATCTGCCAGTAGAACTGGTTATCGAGATCGGTAACCAGCAGGCCGATGCGGTGTGTGCGCCCACTTGAGAGTGCGCGACCGGCTTCGCTGGGAACGTACCCGAGGAGAGCTGCCGCTTCACGCACTCTGCGCTTGGTTTCTGCCGACACTCGTGGGTCGTCGCGCAGAGCGCGAGAGACGGTCGGCTGGGATACCCCGGCGAGACGCGCCACGTTGTGGCTGGTCACGGACATTATTGTTCTCCCCTCCCGTGGCGTCTGAGTCTATTGAACTTTTCCGCTTTGGCATACGCAGTAATCGGCGGAGTCGCTCGACTCTGGTTCATCGCGCGGTCTCGGCCTCTCGCCGCACCACCCAACGTGGGATGGTTGGATCGACGAGGTACCTCAGGTCGTCGAGTAGGTCGTATCCCATCTGATCGAGAATGTGCGGAATGTCTATTAGCACCCAGTTGTCGGAGATCTTGTAGGCGTCATCGATTCTGTACCAGTCGGCTACTCGCATCTCGATGCGTCGATTGGTTGGCGGGAGACCAAGCCACTGGCCCCCGGTATGGGTTCCTTGCAACGAGGGCCACCCACCGGTGACACCAAAGCGGCCGTCGCCAGCCTGGATGTAGTGCCCGGGAGCGTTCTCCCTACCCCCAGGAACTCGTGGGAATCCGGCGCGGTCGGGGAACGCTTGAATGAAGAGGGCGCCGTGATAGTCGTCGAAGCCGCGCTGACCCCGCGTCGAGCCGATTCCTGCCGGGCCGTACCAGTTCATGTGATCGTGCCAATGCGGACTGTGGTCGACCGTGGCCACGTGGTCGGCCAGATCAGTACCGGAGCCCAGCCCGCTCTGCATTTCCCTGACGATGCGCAGAGTCTCCGCGCCGAGATCGCCGTCGACCGCGAATGTGCTCGCACCCGTGTCGGCGGGAGGCAGCGGCCACTGCTCCGCGCTCCCGGGCATGACGCGGAAGGGGTAATGACCCGCCTGACGCATCACATCGACTATGTCCAGCAGGATGTATGCCTTCGCCACCTTCCCGTCCACCACGATCGCGTTGAATCCGAAACGCAGATACGTCAAACCATGAGTGGCAGGGATTCCTATCCAGGGCCGCGAGAACGTGCCTATGACATGTCCGAGCGTTGACACCAGATCGCGATCCTCATAGGTCCCGGCGATGCACAGCCCCACCCGCTGGCCGTAGTCGGGGAAAGAGGCTTTGAGAGGCTCGAAAAATTCAGTCGCCGCAGCGTTCAAACCGCGGAGTGTGTTGAACGGGTGGAAGACCTCGAAGACTGCGTCTGGGTGACAATACTTCTCCAGAACCTCCCGGCTCCGTTTTGGGCTCGCGGCAGCCATCTCATTCAACATTGCGAAGACAAGCTGCTTGTTCGCGGCGGAGGTCATGACTGAAGTGATTCCATCCGAGCCAGAACGTCCAGACCCTGCATGTTCATGTAGTGCAGAATGTCGATGAAGATCCAGTTCTCGGCTAGCTTTCCGTCGTGGGCTCGGTACATGTCAACCACCCGCATGTCCGCTGCATGCGGGCCCGCGGTCATTCCGATGTAGCCGCCTGCGTTCGTCACCGTGAGGTTCGCCCATCCGAAAAATCCGCCGAAGTTGCCCTCGGCGATACGGCACAGATGTCCATTGAACCGGTACCCCTCCGTGAGTGCGTCCCGGAACGGTTCGGCGTGCTGGCGGATGTAACGGGGAATCGTGTAGGTGGCTCCGATTCCGGCCGGACCCCACCAAATCATGTCGTCATGCCAAGTCCGGGCGAGCTTCTCCGCGTAGGGGGAGCCGTCGTCGACTCCCATGCCTGTCAGCATCGCATTGATGGCATTGAGAGTTTTTTGCCCTACAGCGGGGTCCTGAACCTCGTACATCAAACCCGCGTGCGTCGCCGGGCCTGGCTGAACCAAGTGCGCACCGGTCTGGGGAGCGAAAGGGTTCTGTCCGGCCTGCATCATCAAGTGGGGGATGTCGAAGAACATCGCCGTCTCCACGATCCGTCCATCTTCGACTTTGTTGAACTCGACATAGCGGAGCATGACGATCTTGCCGGTCGGCTGAATGGCCAAAAATGGGCGGTCGAACAAGCCCATGAAGTGCCCCATTGAGGTGACCCATACGGACTGGAAGCCGTCGATTTCGTCCTTCCCTGCCATGAAGATGTCCGGTCGGTTCTGCACCCGAGTCATCGCCGAGAGGAACGGGGCCCAGAATGAACGCGCCACCGCCTCAGCCCCGACCTGCTCATGAAAGGGGTGCATTCCGCGCCAGAACCAGTCGGGTGCGGTGCGCTGTGCCAGCACCTCCGCTACGGAGCTTGGATCCGCGTTCATAATGGCCGCGTGGTGGGCGCGTACGACGGCCTTCTCAGCCTGGAAGTCGGTCATTTGCCGACCTGCGCGAGGAGGGCGAGTTCGTTGTATTCTGCCCATTCCGCGACCACCGTCGTCCCGTGGACGTGGATGTGGTGGAAGCCCATCATTGAGACTGGGCGTGGCTGACCGGCGTTGTCTTGGGCGGTCCCCTCGATCTGATACCGCACCGCAACGCGTCCGCTGTCCTCGCCGTCGAGGTTCCAGTACAGTTCCTCGATCTCGAGTTTCAGATCCGGGAGGAGACTCAGCCAGCGTTCGACCTCGGCACGCGCCCCGGCCGGGCCGAACCCGATGCGGCTGGTGCTGAAGGAGTAGGGCGCACCCGGTGCGTAACTGCGGTCAGCCCAGGAGAGGTCCCTGTCGTTGTAGAGCCCGTTCAGGAGGTCTACTACCACCCGCCCGGGACCGTCGATGACCTTCGGGATTGCGGGCACGGTGACCCCGAGCGCCCGAGTGGTCTCCCGAGCCTTCTCCCCGCGCGGTGCACCGGTGGGCCGGATCCGTTGCGCTGCGGTTTCCACATCCATTCCCAGCTGCTCGAAGAAGCGCAGACTGTTCCTGCCGGCCCATTCCTCGATGTACTGATCTCCCCGGATGACGCAGTGTGAAATTGAGCTGTTGGCGACCGACCTCCCGGAGGGTTCGCCGAGACGGCTTTCGCCGTCGTGCGTTCCACGGGCTATCCAGCGCATGGAAGTGCGATAGCCGGACTGGTCATCACCCGTCCAGATGGTGTCGTCGATGACCCCGTAGTAGTCCGAGAAACCGCGACGCCGTTCCCCGGTGTCCGCGGTAACTTTGTCAGCCCCGACAATGTCACCGCCATCCGTCCAGATCACAGTTTCGGGCAGATACCACTCATGCACCAGGTCGGGCTGCTTGTCATTCCAGATGACATATGTCGTTCTCTCCACAAAATCGACTACATCCGTGTAGGGGTAGCTGCCCATCTTCCGCTCTGGCTGACTCATAGCGTGTGCCTTTCTCTCGCTGCGTTTATGTTGGTCATGGCTGGATTCGGTGCTGGCGGTACGCAAGTCGGTCATTTGCCGACCTGCGCGAGGAGGGCGAGTTCGTTGTATTCTGCCCATTCCGCGACCACCGTCGTCCCGTGGACGTGGATGTGGTGGAAGCCCATCATTGAGACTGGGCGTGGCTGACCGGCGTTGTCTTGGGCGGTCCCCTCGATCTGATACCGCACCGCAACGCGTCCGCTGTCCTCGCCGTCGAGGTTCCAGTACAGTTCCTCGATCTCGAGTTTCAGATCCGGGAGGAGACTCAGCCAGCGTTCGACCTCGGCACGCGCCCCGGCCGGGCCGAACCCGATGCGGCTGGTGCTGAAGGAGTAGGGCGCACCCGGTGCGTAACTGCGGTCAGCCCAGGAGAGGTCCCTGTCGTTGTAGAGCCCGTTCAGGAGGTCTACTACCACCCGCCCGGGACCGTCGATGACCTTCGGGATTGCGGGCACGGTGACCCCGAGCGCCCGAGTGGTCTCCCGAGCCTTCTCCCCGCGCGGTGCACCGGTGGGCCGGATCCGTTGCGCTGCGGTTTCCACATCCATTCCCAGCTGCTCGAAGAAGCGCAGACTGTTCCTGCCGGCCCATTCCTCGATGTACTGATCTCCCCGGATGACGCAGTGTGAAATTGAGCTGTTGGCGACCGACCTCCCGGAGGGTTCGCCGAGACGGCTTTCGCCGTCGTGCGTTCCACGGGCTATCCAGCGCATGGAAGTGCGATAGCCGGACTGGTCATCACCCGTCCAGATGGTGTCGTCGATGACCCCGTAGTAGTCCGAGAAACCGCGACGCCGTTCCCCGGTGTCCGCGGTAACTTTGTCAGCCCCGACAATGTCACCGCCATCCGTCCAGATCACAGTTTCGGGCAGATACCACTCATGCACCAGGTCGGGCTGCTTGTCATTCCAGATGACATATGTCGTTCTCTCCACAAAATCGACTACATCCGTGTAGGGGTAGCTGCCCATCTTCCGCTCTGGCTGACTCATCTTCGTATCTTTCTCGCGACGTGATTGTGTTTTCTGGATGGCGCCCCAGCGCGGCTCAGCCCTTGACCGCTCCGGCGGCCAAGCCGGCCACCAGGTACCTCTGCGCGAGCAGTGCCAATATCAGCACTGGGAGCGTCAGCAGGACAACGCCGGCGGCCGCCTGCTGCAGCAGCGGGAGCGACTGGCCGATCTGGGTGGACAGGAACACCGGAACCGTCTGGGAATCGACATCGGCCAGCACCACGGGCAGGAGGAAGGATTGGAAGGCGAGCAAGAACGTCAGCAGCCCCGCCGTGACCAACCCTGGCTGCATGAGCGGCAGGATCACCCGACGGAAAGCGCCCCATCGTGAGCAGCCATCGATCATCGCGGCCTCATCGAGCTCCGGCGGGATCGCAGCGAAGAAGTTGCGGAGGAGCCAGATGGTAAAAGGCAAATCCACCGCGATGAAAGCCACGGTCAACGCCAGCTTCGTGTCGTAGAGGCCGAGCGTGGTGGCGAACTCATAAAACGGGAGCATGATCGCAAAGCCCGGAATTGATCTGATCAACAGTGCGAAAGCCAGAATGATCGCGCTGGTTTTGCCTCCGAAGCGGGACAAGGCATATGCGGCGGGAGCTGCGAACACCAGTGTTCCCAACACAGACATCGCACCGATGGCGAGGGTGTTAAGGGTGTACCGATAAAAGTCCGTCGTCTGCCAGAGGTTTACGAAAGCATCGAGTGTCGGCTGGAAAAGGAAGTGAGGCGGATTGGCGAAGGCGATGTTCGTCGGCTTCGTCGCCGCCATGAGCGTCCAGATGAACGGCGACATAGCGACGAACACAACGGCGAGCAACGCGATCGTCACGAGCACCGTCGTCCGTTTGGCGCGCCCTGCCTGGGTGGAGCGCATCCACTTCGGCTGAACCATGACCATTCTGGCTGCAGTTGTGGGCGCGGGTGCCTGCAGCATCATGCCGTACCTGCCTTCACTTCTCGATAGATGTTGCGGACGAACGGGGAGACCAGGATGAACATGACCAGCATCATGAGTACGTTCACCGCACTGCCGAGGCCCAGGTCTTGCTGATCACGAGCGAAGGCCTTCTGGTAGACGTAGAGGCTCACCGATTGAGACTCGACGGTCTCCGCGTTCGGGGCGAGCGGGATAAGGATGTCGAAGACTCCTAGGGCGTTCATGATTCCGATCAGCGCCAGGAAGCGGAACATTGGTCCGAGAGTGGGGATCACGACGTACCACTGCCGCTGCCACCAGTTGGCGCCGTCGGCCATGGCAGCCTCAAGCTGTTCACTCGGGACGCCCTTGAGCGCCCCGAGCAGAACGAGCATGTAGAACGGCGCGCCCAGCCAGACGCCCGCGAGGAGAATCAGGCCGCGGTTGGCCCAAGTGTTGGTAAACCACTGCACCTGCTCTCCGGTGATCGTCTCCAGGATGAAGTTGACCAGTCCACCGAAGCTGTTGTCGAACAGCCAGGAGAACGCGGTCGCGGCGATGATGGCGGGAACTACGTAGGGGACGAGGAGAACGCCGAGGAATACGGATCGCCCGCGTCCGGCGTGGTGCAGGAGCGTGGCGAGGGCGTAGCCGAGGACCAGCAGCACAGCGGTGCTGGCGATGGCGAAGCCCACTGTGAAGAGCACTGCCGAGTGAAACGTCGGGTCCTGCAGCACCCGGGCGTAGTTCCCGAGTCCCATCCAGTCCCCCGGAGCACCGAACTTTACGCTCTGGAAGCTCCACACGATCGTATAGATGAGCGGCACTCCCAGCAGTAGGAGCATAACTCCCAAGCTCGGACCCACACCTATAAGTAGTTCGCGTCGCCTCATGGCGTCCCTCCTCCTTCCCGTGTCGACTGACTACTCGGCGGCCCCGCTGAGCGTGCGAATCGCGATCTTCTGGGCCTCCGCCAACACATCCTGCACTGATGACTTGCCGATGATCGCCTGCTGGATTAGGACCGCAGTGTCACCCTGCATCGTGCCAAGCCAGGTCTCCATCGGCGGCGTGCCCGCGCCATTGGAGAGCGCCTCCTGCACCGCCGCCGCGTAGGGCGTATTGTGCTCCGTCACGACGTTGTCGCGGGAGGGATAGGCAAAGGGCAGAGCCTGTTCCGCCGCCTCCTCTGTGATGGATGCCGCCATCAGACGGAACAGCAGGTCCGGATCGATCTTCGTGTTCTTCGGGATGGACCAGCCATCGACCGAGAGGATCGCGCTGGTCTTTCCGCCGGGCGCGATGGCCGGGGCAGGCGCGAAAGCGAAGCCGTCCGAGTACTGCGTCAGGTCTGGGTTGGTCAAGTCGGCCATGCGCCCGGAGTACATGATGCCGATCGCAGCAGTGCCGTTGAACAGCTGCTGCTGCACTCGGGGCTGGTCAAAGGAGATGACCTGCGGATCCATGTACGGCACCAGGTCGACGAGAGCGTTCAGGCCCTTCTCCGCCTCCGGCGAGAGGAACGTCGGCTCTCCCGTCTTGGGATCGACATACGTGCTCCCTTGGGAGGCCAGCGCGCCCTCGAACAGCGTCGATGTGCCGTCGGCGAAGGGAAGCGCCACAGGGAACTTGATCTCGCCACCCGCCTGGATCACCTCGGCGTCCGCGAGAACGTCCGCGTAGGTCTCGGGCGCGTCGAGGCCGAACTCCTCGTAGATGTCCTCGCGGTAGACGAGGGTGAACACATTGGACTGCGTTGGCAGCGCATAGAGCTTCCCGTCATACGAGAGCCCCTCAAGCATGGCCTCGCTGAGCTGGTCGAAATCGTATGCCTCACGGTGCTTCTCGAAGAGCTCGTCCAGCGCGAGGAGCGTGTCGGTCGACGCGTAGCGCGGCACAGCACCCGAGTACATCTCGATGATGTCGTAGCTGCCGGTGTTCCCCGCGAGCGTGGTCGCCGTTTTCTGGTACTGGCCGCCGAAGTCGATCGGCGCATGCTTGACCTCGACCCCGTCCTTCGAGCAGCTGGCCACCATCATGTTGGTGAATGGGTCCGTCGCCGATGAGCTGTAGGCCAGAACGTTGACCTCGACCTCCTGCTCCTGCGCGGGGAAATCGCACGCGACCGCGTCGACCTCCTGCGCCCCGGTGCGAGAACCTGCACCGCAGGCAGTGAGTACCAGCAGTGCCGAGAGTGTGCTGGCTGCGAACAATGCCGCCTTGTGTGAGCGAAGCATCAGAAACCTCCTTGTTTCGTGGATTGCATACGTATATCTAGCCAGCTGGACACGTGTGTGTCAAGCTGTTTGTTGGTAAAGAAGCCATCTATGGGACTTGGGTGAATAGATTATGCAGTCGTATGTATTTTGATACGACGATGCCGTGCGGGATGCGCGTGGCAATGGTCCTGCGCATCCCGCGACGATCAGTCGTCTTCAGTTGCCGTGATCATCACTCCTAGCGGTGCGAGATATCCGTTGGGGTCGATGGTCAGATCGGCGTCTTCAGCCGCCGCCACGACCTCCGGTGCCCACTCGAGGTAGACCCTGTCGTCGCCGCCGTTGATCACGAGCACCTCACCGGGACCGGACTCGCCGTCCTCGACACACACGTAAGAGCGCCAACTGCCAGCGGGCACTGAGAACGAATCCCCAGCATCAATCGTAACGGTGGTCCCGGGGTCTCCGTTGAGAGTCACGTCCCAGCTGCCCGACTGCACCAGCAGCGCCTGCGTGCGCGAGTGACGGTGCTTCAGCACACCCTGGCCGGCGGCAGCGCGTACCCAGGCGATGTTGAACGAGTGCGGCTCGTGGATCGCGGGCACCTGGCGGCGGTTCTCGGTCATGCCATATCCGATGACGAGTGCGACATCGGCCGCACCTCCCTCGACCGCGGTGCACAGCAGCGCGTTCGAGGAGTACTTGCGATCGCCTGGCTGGATGACGCGGGAGCGCAACTCCTCGACGGAGTACGAGGTCAGCTCATCGATGTAGTGCTGCTTCATCGGGGTGATGAGAGCCACATCGTCTGGAATGACATCACCGGCGACGGTGTCGACGAGCTGGTTGTCGGCAGTCAGGTGCAGACCGTGCGTCTCCGCCTCACGCAGTACCGACGGGCCCCAGATAATGCCGCCCGTGTCGTCACGACCGAGGACCGTGTAGAGAATGCCCTCGTCGGGCCCCTCGTTGGTGAACCCACGGAAGATCCAGGTCGGAATCGAAATGATGTCGCCGTCATGGCTGACGTACTCTCCCTGCTTGCCGTCCACGCCCCAGCGGAGGCGGAACTCGCCGCCGAGGTTGACGAAGACCTCGGCGGTGAAGTGCATGTGCAGGTTGTTCGATATGCCGTTCGGCATCCCGGCAGCTCCCGTGTTGAACCCGTGGTTCTCGGTGAGGTTGACGAACTGGCTGGTGTTCTGGGAGACACCGGCTCCGATGAAGGCGTAATTTTCCTTCTGGTCCGACCCCGGGGTGCGGCAATCGATGAATGCCGAGTTGCAGGGCACCCAGTCCGAACGCCGGATTGTCCGGCGTTCGATCTCGGTTTTATCGACTATCAGGTCGCTCATGATTCTTGCTCCTTCTCTATGTGGTTCGTTGGGTATTCAGCGGTCGACCGGCACGTCACCGCGGCCCGCGGCAATCTGCGCACGGAGGGCGATGTCGTCCCAGAGGCGCACCTCCTTGACCAGAGCGCCCTCGTGCAGAGTGAACTGCGAGATGCCGAGCACCTCGACAGGCTTCCCGGTGAGCGGTCCATAGTTCGGCTTGCCGTCGTAGTCGGCGACGAATCTCCACGTCACGGCGACGCGCAGCCCGGCGTAGCGGATGTCGTAGTTCGTCTGGATATCACGGATCTCGAACTGTCCACTGGGGAAGGACTCCAGGAAGCGCAGCAGCGCGCGCTGGTAGCCCGCAGGCCGAATGATGACGCGATTGCCGACGGTGAGCAGCACTAGGTCCCGGTGGAAGTACTTGTGCACCTTCTGCAGGTCGCGCTCGTTCCACACTGCCTGGATCATCGCGAGTACGGTCTCGACCTCGGAGCGGTAGACGTCGGGCCGGGGGCCGGAATCGCCGGCGGCGATTGGATCGATGGGCGCTGGATTATTCATCGTTCCGGCGTAACCGCTGAACGCCTGCACCCGCGCCAGCTCGTCGAGATCGTCGCCGCGCTGCAGTGCGCCGGCGAGATCATCGCGCACGACCCACTCCTCCACCATCCGACCGCTGCGATACAGGCAGTTGGCGATGGAGCGACTGTACTCCGGAGTGTTCAGCTGCGCGGAGAGCACGAGGTGGGAACTCAGGAACGCACCGTCGCCCCGCGCCTCCCAGATCACGTCCTCGGCCTGGCCGGTGAAGTCCGGTGCGGCCGAGATGCTCATCAGCGTGCTCTTGATGACCTCATCGCGATCAGTCGAGGTTCCGTAGGCGCCGTGCACGATCGAATCCACCGCATAGTTCTCCTGAAGGAAACTGATGGATTGATCGACCCAGATCAGATCGGTGACTTCACGGATGAAATCGTCAGGGTTCTTGTACGGCTGGTAAGCGACCGGGTCAAGAGGCACGCTGTCTCACTCCTTCAGTCAGAATCGTCCGCGTCCCTTCGTTGAGCGCGGTGTCGATGTCCGTAGCGTATGCGTATGCATGTCGGGATGCAAGCTTGGCCTTGACCAAAGCTTGACTGAGTGTTCATAATTACCACATACGTATGTAGAAAGGACTCAAACATGCCCATGTACCTGAAGAGTGCGCCGACGAAGACATTCGCCGACACGGCACAAAAGGATGTCGCGAAGCGCGTCGGGACCATCATTGACGACATCCGCCAGAACGGCGACACCGCCGTCCGCCGCTATGCGGAGCAGTTCGACAGCTGGAGCCCGGAGTCGTATCGCCTCTCCGAAGAGCAGATCGCGCAGATCATGGCCACGCTCGATCCCCAGGTCATTGCCGACATCGAGTTCGTCCAAACGCAGGTGCGCCGCTTCGCGCAGGCGCAGCGCGACTCGCTCGTCAACCTTGAGGTCGAGACGCTCCCCGGCGTGTTCCTCGGGCAGAAGCACGTACCTGTACAGGCCGCCGGAGCCTATGTCCCCGGAGGTAAGTATCCGCTCACAGCATCCGCGCACATGACGATCATCACGGCGAAGGTTGCGGGCGTACCTCGCGTCATCGCGTGCACTCCGCCCATTCGCGGTGAGATCCCCGCTGCCACCATCGCTGCGATGAAGCTCGCCGGCGCGGACGAGATCTACGTGCTCGGCGGCGTGCAGGCGGTGGCTGCGATGGCGGTCGGCACCGACACGATCGAGCCGGTAAACCTCATCGCCGGGCCCGGCAGCCCCTACGTCGCCGAGGCCAAGCGGCAGCTTTTCGGTGAGGTCGGGATCGACCTCTTCGCCGGGCCGACTGAGATCCTGATCGTCGCTGACGAGCATGCTGACCCCTTCTTCACCGCTGTTGATCTGCTGTCGCAGGCTGAGCACGGCCCGGATTCGCCCGCGGTGCTCGTGACGACGTCGCAGGAGCTCGGCGAGAAGGTCATGGAGTGGATCGAACGACTGCTGCCAGACATGCCTACCCGTGACTACGCCGAACCTGCCTGGCGGGACTGGGGCCAGGTCATTGTCGCCGCCGACCTCGACGAGGCCTACCGCATCGCCGACGACTTCGCCTCAGAGCACGTACAGATCTTCACCGAGAACCCGCGCGAAGCTCTCACCCGGATGCACGACTACGGTGCGCTCTTCCTGGGAGAGAATACCTGCGTGTCGTACGGTGACAAGGTCATCGGCACCAACCATGTGCTCCCCACGCTCGGCGCCGCGCGGTACACCGGCGGGCTGTGGGTCGGCAAGTATCTGCGAACCGTAACGTATCAGGAGGTCGTGAACACCACCTCGTCGGCCGAGCTCGGCGAGATATGCGGCCGGGCGGCGCGGGTCGAGTTCTTTGAGGGCCACGCGCGTTCCGGAGATGCCCGCGCCTGGCGTCACTCGGGCACGAGTTTCGACTGGATCGACGAGAGCCACGCGATCGAGGCGAGCCCGCGATGACCGATCTGACCGGACGCACTGCCATCGTCACCGGCGGCGGCAGCGGCCTGGGAGCGGCGATCGCCCGGTCACTATACGGGCAGGGCGCCGAAGTCATCCTCGTCGGCCGCGACGAGCAGAAGCTCACGGCCGTCACGACGCAACTGGGTTCGCGGGCGCGCTGGCTGACCTGCGATGTATCGGATGCGGCATCCGTCGATGCCCTTCGTGACACGCTCGCTGACACCGAGGTGTCGATCCTGGTCAACAACGCCGGCATCCCCGGCCCCGTCGCCGCCCTCACCGATATCAACGTGGACGACTGGGACGAAGTGTTCGCGGTCAACGTGCGCGGCACGTACCTGCTGTGTCGGGCGCTTCTGCCGGGCATGATCGAGAGAGGCGACGGCGATGTCATCAATGTCGCTTCCGTCTCCGGTAAGCGACCGCTGGCTCACCGAACCCCCTATTGCGCCTCGAAGATGGCGGTGATCGGTCTAACCTCGACGCTGGCATTCGAGGTCGGTCCGTCCGGTGTGCGGGTCAACTCGCTGTCCCCCGGGCCAGTTTCCGGCCCTCGTATGGAGCGCAACTTCCGTATGGAGGCCGCGCGTTCCGGATCGAGCGTTGACGACGCCGAGCAGGCGTTCGTGTCACGCGCCGCGCTGGGCCGAATGGTCACCGAGGACGAGGTCGGCGCGGCCGTAATCGCAATGCTCGCGATGCCGGGAATGTGCGGGGCCGACGTCGACCTCTCTGCCGGGATGGTGGCGTAATGGCTTCGTTGCGCGAGCGGGCATGCCGTGGCGATCGCCTCATCGGCGGGCTGCTGCGGATGCCGTCGGACGAGCTCGTTGAGATGGTCGCGGTCGCGGGAATGGACTTTGTACTCATCGACTGCGAACACGGCCCCGCCGACATGATCGCTCTGCGCCAGCACATCGCCTTTGCATCTATCCACGGCGTGCCGGTCATCGTCCGGGTGGGCGAGAACGATCCGGGACAGATCCTGCGCGTGCTCGATCAGGGAGCCGAAGGCATCCTCGCGCCACATCTGGACACCAGCGCCGACGCCAAAGCGCTCATCTCCGCCACCATGTACCCACCCGTGGGCCGGCGCGGCTTCGCCACCTACAGCCGAGCCGGCCGCTTCGGCGAGACCGACCCGAACAGCCACCGCGAGTGGCACCTCGAGAACACGCTGGTCCTCGGCATGATCGAATCACCGCTCGGCGTCGAGAACGTCGCCGACGTCGTCGCGACACCGCGACTGGACGGAATCATGATCGGCCCCGCGGACCTCAACGCAGCCACGGGACCGGGGGATCCTCCGGTGCCGGATGCGATCTCGGCCATCAATGCGGAGCTCAGGCGAGCAGGATCACTGCGGATGGACATCGTCGGAGACCAGGCAGCCGCCGCCGCGGCATTCGAGAGTGGCGCAAACCTCGTCGTCTACAATCTCGCACACTCGCTCATGATGCACTTCAGGCAGCTAATGGACCCGGTGCTCTAGCACTGCTGGTCTCGAACGCGATTAAGTTGACCGACAGGCGGGGACGCACGTCTCCGGAGCAGATTTACGGTTCTCGAACCCGTGGGTTGCGGGATCGAAGGCTTCTCGGCGTTGCGGTACCTACGTACGAGCGTCAGTGGCACGTCGTTTGCTGAGATCGGCGCAATCCAATCCGCACCATGAAATGATCACGCGCGCTGCTGCGCCTGCCAGGATTTCAGCAAGTGACCGAACTCGTGCGGCCTCTCCATCGGGAGAAGGTGCCCGGCGTCGTAGGAGACGAGCCGCGCCCGAGGAATCGCGCTGGCGATCTCGGTATGGAAACCAGGTCGGCAGATCTCATCGTCGCGTCCGGACACAACCAGCGCCGGAGCCCGAAGCGATGACAACCTACCGAGAAGATCCACTCTCGACCCCTGCATCCGTAGCTGCGCTCGAAGTCGCGCCGCGCCGGTCTCACGCCCCATTCTCAACGCACGCTCAACTAAATCGGGGCGGTCGCTGATGCTTCTTGGGGACAGCAACCCCGACAAGATACTCTGCTGCAACTCCCCCGCATCTTCTCCAGCATCGAGTCGGCGGATCCAATCATTCCAACCGTCATATTGCATCGGTGTTGGAGCATTAGCATTCGTCGAGACGAGGCAGATACCAGCGATTCTTTGCGGAGCGGAAAGCGCCAATGCCATTCCCACAATCGCGCCCAACGAGATGCCGGCGACCACGAAAACCTCGGGAAGCTGCTCGAGGAGAGCGTCGACTTGCGCATCCACGCTCTCCTTACTGAGTACGGGATGTATCGCATCGTCGAGACCTGCCCCCAGCCATAGATCTTCCGTACAGTTCATTCCGGGAAGCAAAACGAGCGGATACATTTTCGACTTTCACCTTTGAGCCACGGACAACGCGGACCAGCTGCCGCTGCATATCGAGGGCCGAGGCGAGCATCGATAACGAGGGAACCTGACAACAGTATACGTATGCGCAGGTTCTCCTCAATCTTGAGTCCGCAATAGAATGTAGGCGCGCATGATAATTGTCCGAACACCCGGCCAGCACTGCACCAATCACCAGCTATCCGCGATGTATTCGTATGCTTAATCGAAGCACTCCGAAGAAGGCAAGGCGGACTCCCGACAGTCGCACGGTCCCCGCACCAGCCCGTCAGATCTCACAGTTGTTCACAGCAACTCGCAGTTATTCTGTTACCGCTGCGTTACCTCTGGGATCGGGCCGGAATCACAGAACCCCCTGCTTTTCTTATAAACAAAGGAATGCAGGGGGCTTGAGTTTGGCGGTACCGGTGGGATTTGAACTCTAATGCGTGTCCAGTAGCGGCGGGGCTGTGCTCCGGCTCCCCTGTTTCTATATGAGTTTTCAATTTTTTGGGCACCGTTGAACCAGCGTGATTTGTGGGCAATTGTGGGCAAAATGTGGGCAAAGGCAGTCAGTGCCTCGCGCTCGGTCGCTCGGGTAGTTGCTCCACGTACCGGTCCAGGTCGGTCTTTCTGTACTTGATTCGCTTCTGGGTGCCAACCGGCGTGATCTCGTGTTGCCGTTTGAGCAGGTCGATATCGGCCAGGGTGCCGCCGATGTAGTACGCGGCCATTTCGCGGGTCATCAGGGCGGGAGGGAACTCGACTCGAACAATGTCCATAGGCGCATAGGTTAGCCCTGCCTCGTGCTAGGAACTTGACTGCAAGTCGGCGGGAGGCGGTACCATCCGACCATGACTAGTGAAACGACTTCCGCTCAGGTTGGGCAGACCGCGATGCCTCCGATGAACCCGTACGTCGTCACGCTGCTGTGGCTGTGGATCGGCGCGCTCGTCCTCGCGGGCATTCTGGCACTCGTGGGAGTCGACGCTGTGGACAAGTCCTACGAGGTCGGCGCGGGCGCGGTCCAGTTCGCCTGGGCGTCCCTATTCGCGACTGCCGGCAGTGGCGCGCTGCTCGTGTGGCTGCTCGTCAACGCCCTCCTGTGGAAGCGCCCCGAAGCGGACTAGGCTCTGCTGACTATGAGAGCTTCGCTGAGACCCGTAGCGCCCCCTCTCGCATATGACGTGAAGTCCGCTGCGGCTGCGGTCGGGATTTCTCCCTCGAAGCTCGAGGAGCATATTCGAGCCCGCCACATCGCCGTGAAGTGGGTGGACGGGAAGCGGGTCATTCTTGCTACTGAGCTACTGGCTTGGCTCGATTCCTTGCCTGACGAGAAGCCTAAGTTGTAGCCGATTCATTCAACCGGCTCACGGCGTAGACTCCCCGCATGGTCGACCCGATCGCCACCCGAACTGTACCGATGTGACTTTGTATCGGTTGTACCCGCATAATGCTCCGCATGCGGCGAAACCAATTGACAATGAGGTGTCAAAGCGTAGATACTAGCGGTGGTAGCGGATTCTGAAACATGGATTGCGCGCCACCTCGAAGAGCCCACGCCTCAGTGCGTGGGTTCTTGCGTTAGGGAGAACCCGAGTGCTGATTGCTTACCTAGACGAATTCGGACACCAGGGTCCATTCATCGAACCCGGCCATGCGAAGTTCGGGCATCACCCGATATTCGGATATGCCGGCTTCGTCATTCCGGCACAAGAAGCACGCTACATGGGTAGGGACTTCAAGAATGTCAAGAATTCCCTCTTCAAGACCGACATCGCTCGGAGCAGCACCCCAGCCCAATGGGAACGCAAGGGTTCGGAATATTTCTCGACCGGGAGCGTGGTAGCTCGCCCGGAGCTTCTTCGAGCGTTTGGGGGGTTGGTGGTAACTCTTCGCGGGCACGGCGGGCGACTTTTCTACTACGGCGACGAGAAGACACGGGGAACGCTAAAGCAGACCAAACGAGCCCCAAATGACATCATGCACGACGCCTTGCGGGAGACCATCAATCGAATTTGCACCTATGCGGAGTTGCTTGACGAAGATGTCCTAATTCTCATGGACGCAATCACAGACAAGACGCGACGTGAACTGGCTGGGAAGATGTACGCACACATTTATTCGCGGAGGCGGGACGAAATGAAACGGATCGTCGAGGCTCCTCTGCACATCGAAAGTAAGCTCAACTCGGGAATCCAATTCGCCGACTGGATATGCGGCCTAATAGGGCGTGCGTCACACTACCAAGTCGTTCAAGAGTCTGAGTTTGGTTGGGCCGCAGAACACTACTCCGCGACGCTGCGAGCTAATTTCACTCACGAATCAAAGCTGCACCTTCAGTATGGCCAGGACATCCACAACCACCAGCTAACTCAGAGATCTCGCTCACGCTTCCCTAATTTTCAGGCCACGGCCATCGGCAGTCGAATACCAAACTTCGCCGCCATCCAAGAAGCGGCGGTGCGCGCTAGGACCCAGGAGCGCAGCGGCAGAGCCTAAACCTCGATCCACCAAAGCGTTAGTTGTATAGATACCAATCGCAGTGGCCGGACTGCTCCCAGAGAGGACGATCATGGCCATGCCTCTAAACTGCGGGCCTGTTCGGAATTGAGTAGACGCCTATCCACACTCCGATGGTGCTGATTGCGACGAGCACCCACTGGATGAACGTCACGTCCTGCACACCGGTCGCTGTGGCTGCTACGGCTGCGAGGGTGATGAGTCCGGAGAGCACACCTCCGAGGGCGGCTTTGGCTTGCTTGGCGAGTTTGTCGAGCATGGTGTTCTCCTACAGTTCGGCGAGTTTGGATAGGTAGGGTGCGGCTGCGGCCAGGAGTCCGAACCCGCCGATAGCGATCCACATGCGGGACTCGAGGTTGCGGATGCGGTGCTCGTGGTCGGAGAGGTCGATGAGCTGGTCTTTGATGACGGCCACATCGGTTTGGACGGTGTTGATCTTGTCGTATACGGCGCTTAGCGAGGGCCGTGATTCCGGGGTTTCAATCATCAGGCGAGCACCCCGGTGGCGGACCATGAGTAGTAGAAGTCCCACCCGGCTGAAAGGTTTGCCCCGTTCGTTCGGTGGACCAGTGCGGTGGCGCCCGAGGTGGAGGGGCCAAACCCTTTGCCGACCGCGTCCGGGGCGAAGTCGGATAGGCCGGCCGGGTTGAAGGTCGAGGTAGTGCGAGCGCCGATGTAGCTGACATGCATGACGGGCACCGAAGCGAATGGAACGGGGAAGCTGAACGTCTCACTTACTGACGTTGCGGCAGCACCAGTTATTTTCCCGATGCCGTGTTGGGTGACGGCCTGCACTTCGGAAGTGATGACATCCTCGGCGAGCCAGCTGAGCCCCTGCTCGGCGATGTAGTCGCGGGTCTTGTTGATCTCGTCATAACCTTCCCGCCTATCAGCGGTCTCGGGTACTACGTCCATGCCTGCTGCTGCTGCTGCGTCTCCGTTTGCCATGCTGGGGTGCCTTTCTACGGGGTTGTCCAGGGGATGCCGGGGGCTGAGTCTGCCCAGCTTTCGCCGGGTGCCAGCAGCACCCACGCGAACTCGTGAGCCAGTTCCAGGTCGCGGGGAGTGATGGTCATCCGGTCGTCGTCGAGTGACCACGTCACGGCGGCGACCCGACCAGATAGGAACCCGTCTGACACGGGGAGGGTGAGCTGCATCCCGGGCCTGACTGAGTAGTTCGACACAGCGACGGAGTCGATCGACCGGCCGCGGGCTTGGGCACGGTTCAGCACGTGCTGAGCTGCACCAGCGCCGGGGTAGGCGAAGCCGCGTTCGATGACCTTGGTTTTCGAGGGTGCCGACCCAGTCCATGCGATATCGGTTTCGCTGTGTGCCTCACCGGCAGCGTCCGTCCAGTCGTATTTCACCACCACAGAATCCGCCCAGGACTCGTCGTCGCGGGAGACCGTGTCGGTGGTCTCTTGCAGGACCGGCACTGAGCCGAGACTGATGCTCTGTGGATGGTTCAGCGGTACCTGGGCCAGCTTCCACTCGCGTGCCGTGTCGACGAACAGGCGCAGACCAGACTGCTCGATCACCGGGGTCAGAACGTCCCAGATGATGTCGCCCGGGAAGATGCTCTGGTCGGGCTCTTCAAGACTGGCGAAGGGCCACGGTGAGGTGAGCTCGGCACCAATGGGGACCAGGTAGTCGATGATGAGGAGCGCCACCTCACCGTAGGTCCGCTCCATCCACGGCCCGAGGTGTGCGCGGTCCTGAGCGAGCGCCTCATCACCAGCGAGCTCGAGCTGCACATCACCCTCCGGAGTGCGGGTGCGGCGACGCACGCCCAAGTCGACCGTGACAGTGGTGCCCGGGGTCAGCACCCCGTTGTCGCTAAACTCCTGCGTCAGGGTCAACTCCACCCTGGCATCCTCACGCGGGTCCAGCGCGGTGTAGGCGGCAGCGTCAACGGCCACAGTGATGTCGGCTTGGATGTACGGCGCCCATCCCTCGTCGATCGTCAGCGAACCGCGCAGGGGGATCAACTCGGTGGGGACGCCTGCAACGTCGACGGTGGCCGTGTAGGTGTGCTTGGAGAACGTCACGCCGGCACCTCCTGGAAGTCGACCTCAACTAGCCAGAGCGCACGGGTCTCGTCGTCCAGTTCGACGGTGATGGCACCATTCGCGACATACGCCATGTCAAGTCCGGGGTGGTCGGTGCTCGCTAGCTCGAGCACGTCGGCCGCGGCGTGCAGGGTCTCAGCCGCGAGCGCATCCGTGAGTGTGAGGAAGAGGAGCCGAAGGGTGCCGGTGCGGAGCCCTGCCACTCGGAAGGTCACGTCCACATTGGCGGGGTTATCTGCGGCCGGGTGGATGACGTTGCCGGCGGTGCGCTCGGAACGGTACCCGTCGATCAGTTCGGGGGTGATCGTGGTCGCTCCACTGGTGATTGTGTCAGCCATCAGATGTTCAACCTCCGACCCTGCCGGTCCCGATACACACCGCGGATGTCGATCGTGTAGGTCTTCTTCAATGCGGCCTGCAGCTTCCGGTCGTCGATGTTGTACTGCACGTTCACCTTCGGGTTGGTGTTCTTCGGCACCCGACTGAGGCCAGAGCCCAACTTGTCGACACCATCGGTCAGCTTGGCCACGCTCTTGAGGTTCACATCGTTGGCAAACGCGCTGTCAGTGGAGGCCTTCTGATAGGCCTCCCATCGCCGTCCCGCTTCCGCGTAGACCCCGGCCTGAGACTCGAACTTGCCGCTGATCTTGTCGAGCGATTCGAGCCGCTTGAGGTCTTCAACCGAGGCCCGGCCCGTGGCATCCTTCTGCTCTTCGATGGACTTTCCCAGTTCGCTCGCCATGCGGGCCGCGTTGCTTTGCACGTCTGCGAGAGCCTGAGCGTCTCCTGCCATCGCGCGTTGCACTGTGGCCAAGTCCGCCCCCAGATCGGCGGCAATCTTGGTCGCCTCCGCCACCTTCTCCGTGTCGTTCAGTAAATCCTGCAAGTTGGACTGGATGAACTCCTGCCCGATGTACTTGCCTTGCGACTGAATCATCTGGTCGAACGCTTCGGCGGTCTTTTCGGCCAGCGCCTCAGCGTCTTCCCCCGCCCGTGTGAAGGCTGCGGAGACTAGACCGATACCAGCAGCAGCGGCCAGACCGGCAACAGCGCCGGCTGGACCGAAGCCCTCGAAGGCGTTGGCGGCTACCTCCTGGAAGGCGTCCACGATGGACTCTGCCGAACCGTCGAATGACGCTGCGGATTCCTTCGCGGTGGAGTTAGCCTCCCGCCTCATATCGTCCATCGATCGAGCGTGGCCGTCAGCGCCATCCTCGGCGGAGTTCTTCATCTTGGCGTAGCTCTTTTTGAACTCCGACTCGATAGTGTCGGCGGTGTCCTTCACCTCACGCTCGAGCTTCTTGGACGCCTTCTGAGCGTCCTCCAGTCCGTCCTCTAGCTTGTCCAGACTGCGATCCTGGCCGAGGTCTTTCAGGGCTTTCTCGGCGTCCTCCAGCGGCTCGATGATGCCGGTGTCGATGCCCTGCTTGAATGCTTTCGTTTCGGAGGCGATGCCGATTTCGATGCCCTTAGCCACGAGCGCCACCCTTCTCGAACACCTCATGCACGGTGCGGACGGCGGTCTGCACCCACAGGGAAGCGATGCGCGGGATGACCTCACGCGCGGCTGGGAACACGACGTAGCCGCGGGAGCGAGGCAATTTGAACTGCTGCCCACGGCGACGCTGGTACGGCTTGCCGCCCTTCGTCTTCGAGGCGATCATCTTGTTCGGGTCAGCGCCGAACTCTGTACCGCTGACCAGGACAGACTTCTGGATGCCGCTGCTCATCTTGCCGGTGCCACCGGATCGGAGCATCACGTTCGCATCCGACACCGACACGGTCGCGGTGTCTGACAGCACGCGGGTTTGCAACCTGTCGGTGACGTTGCCGCGGACGGCTTCCTGCCAGACCGGGGCTGCGACCGGCTTCGTGTGCTTCCTGATCTGCGCCGCCACCTCCCGGTCCATTCCTCGTACGGCTTGCACCAACGTGGCGAGGGGACTGGAGACGAGCAGCGAGATACGCCCACTGCTCGCCACGACTAGACGATCGCTTCCAGAGCCGGCTTGCCCTTGACTCCGAGCGTCACCGTGGACACGGCAACCGAGTCGACCGCGCCACCGATGGAGCCCGGGGTGATGAGCAGAGTCGCGGTGACAGACGAGCCACCGGAGACCGGCTCGAACACCACCTCGATCTCGTCGCCCTCGTTCTCGAACAGGTACCGGCTGAGGCTGTCGGCGGTCTCCCAGTCCTGCGCGAACGACAGGTTGCACGCCCAGGTCGCGTTGGTGCCGAAGGAGAACACGCTGGTTGGGGTGAGCCCCTTCCATGTGACCGGCGAGGCTGAGGGTACGAATTCGACGGCGGAGACGTGAGCCTCGTAGCTGTCGAGGGCAACTGTCAGGAGACAGTCCTTCATGATGAACGGGTTGACTGCGATAGCGGCCACGGTTTACTCCTTCTCTGTGATGACGGTGAGGGTGATGTCCCAGCCGAGGTAAGGGTCGACGAGCACCTTTTCGGCGTTGGTCCAGTTGATCTTTGGGAGGGTGTCAATCGCGGTGACTAGTTCCAGCACCGAGTCGTCGAGTGCGTTCTCTGCGGCCGTCTGGTCTTCGTGCGGATCGACCACTGTGAGAACGACCGTGTTCCGGAGGCTGCCCTGCGGTGCCTCCGCAAGACGCTCCATTTGGCTGTGCTTCAGGACGACGGTGATTCCCTCGATGGTCTGCGGCATCCGCTGGTTGGGGATGAATCGCCAGGTGGTCGGCAGTAGGGGCGTGAGCTGCGCTTGCAGCCAGTCGCGGACAGATTCACCGGACACGGGGCACCGCCCGCCTGGGCCGGAGTATCTGCTTGATGATCCAGTCGAGAGGGTGCGGGCGGACAACAAACGTGTCGTCACCCACCCCGCCCCCCGCGTCGACCCTGCCGGCGTTCCACAGGTTCTTCGCCTGCTCGAGTTGCCCGTATCGGTAGTTGTCCGGGATCTCCTCAGGCTCAACCGGAGGGTCGACCGCCGGAAGGGTGGGGGCGTAGGCGAGTACCTGCTGTTTGGCTACAGCCAGCAGCGTCGTGAGCGCGTCATCGTCCAGCGGTGCGTCGACCCATTCGTCGCGTGCCGTCTCGATGTCGTGCCAGGTGGTCATCGTCTACGCCCCTTCCGGTTACGCGGCTGTGTACGCGGTGACGAGCTGGAGCGCCTTCGCGTTGTTGATGATCGCCGCCCAGTAGCCGAACAGGGCCGGGTCGATCGCACCATGATGTGGATCCACCCCTTCCACGCGAATGGGCACACCGCCCAGCTCGTAGAACGTCATGCCTTCCTTGGCACCCACGAACACCTTGCCGGTGCCGACTGCACCGGGCATGATGCGGAACCCTGCCGTGGTGCCCTCTTCGAGTCCCAGCGAGGCGCTGAGGTAGCCGAGGATGTTGTCGTGCGGGGTGAGCACGATTTCACGCCACAGCTCGGAGCTGACGACGGCGAAGCTCGGGGTGTTCTCCGAGTCGATCACGGCCAGAGCTCCGTCCACGATGGCGGCGAGGCCTGTGGCGACACCCGATGGCGGGGCGACGGTGGAGGTCAGCGCGGTCGAGCCGGTCAGCGCGGAGCTGAGCGCCTTGGCGTCCGACTTCCGGGAGTAGTCCTCGGTCATGTGGTTGAAGTAGCTGGCGATCACGCCCTGGTCGTTGAAGTCCAGGTAGCGACGGTCGAGCTTGTGACCACCGGCGAGGCGGGCCGCATCAGCGGTGACCTCTTCGGTGTCGAGCGCGTTGGACGGAATCTCCGCCACGTTTCCGGCGTAGTCACCCACGACCGGTTCTTTGCCCTCCACCCAGCGCCAGCCGCGAGCCTTCATGCTCGTGAGAGGCTGCTGGTTGAACAACGGGGCGAACCGGCGGTTGAATGCGCGGCGCTTCCACAGCTCCCCGAGCGCCTGAGGCACCTGAACGTCCGCGCCGATGGTGACGGTCGAGGGACCGGAGTGCTGGATGGTGGAGATAGCGAACAGCTCCCCGAGCGCGTCCGCGCCCTTGAGCGCGTCAGCGTTGCCTCGTGCGTTCGAGAGAGCAGCGAACAGGCTGTTCGCGCTCAGTCCGGTGTCGACGGTTGCCGGAGGGGTCAGCCCGTCCGGCACGACGGCAGCTTGTGCGGTCATGATTTCTTCCTTCTGTTCGGATGGTGCTTCCTCGGACGGGGTGTCGTCGGTCTTGTGCTCCGCCAGTGCTGCCTTCACAGCGGCGGTGATGCGGTCTTCGATGTCGTCGGCCTCTTCGTCTGCGAGGCTGAACAGGCCAGCGGATGCGAAGGCTCCCTGCGGTACGAACGCTGCCCCGGTGAGTGCGGCCTTCACCGCGTTGGCTCCGTTGCGGACGAGACCCTTGATCTCTGCGCTGAGGCGGGGGCGCTTGGCTTCGTCAGCGTCGGCAGCTTCGAGGAGGAGGGTGTCGCCGTCGTCCGTCTTGGCAACCGCGAAGTGGGCGACCAATCCCGCGTCAGTCTCCTCGACCTTCGTGAAGCGAGCGACGGGTGCGAACTGGGAGTGGAGCCGGTTCGCATTCAGTGCCGACACGTCAGCGGGAACTTCGACGGTGCCCTTGCGGAACATCACCGGCTCTGTCTTGCTCACGCTCAGAGAGCTGAGTTCGTTGTACGGCAGCAGCAGACCCCGGAGGGTGCGGGCCTCCACATCGGCGAACAGTGCATTGGTCATCGGTTAGTCCTTCGTGGGTTGGTTGACGGATGCCTGCTCGGTGGTGACCAGGCCGGACTTGTCGAAGCGGATGACACGCCCAGCGGCGGACACATCGTCTAGGGACAGGCGTGCCTCGATGGGTGCGAGGAGTGCTGGGAGGGAGTAGTCGAGGAAGTCGTTTCGCTTCCCTTCTGAGGTGCTGTAGGTGAGGGACGCTTCGGACTGGAACCGTCGAGGATGGAGGCGGGGACTCCGGTGAGGCGGGCGATGTCGAGGACGATGGCGTTCCGGCCCTCCTCGAAGAGGTTGGTGGCGACGGTGCCGTGGGTGCGGACTTCCACCCGGTTGTCGGTGAAACCCACTGCGCCGGTCGGGGATGTGCGGGCCGCTGACCACGCCTCGATCAGGTCACCGATCTCGTCGTCGTCAGCATCGACCGAGCCATCTGTGAGACCGTCGTCGGTGAGCTGGTGAAGCTCCACCAGGGGGATGGGATTCTGTGCCCGTCCGATCCAGGCACGCTCCAGAGCACGAGCGCCCTTGATGGTTTGCGCACCAGCGGCGAGGATCCCGCCGTCGCCGGAGCCGGGGATGAGTATGATCTGGTCGGCAGAGACCGGCTTGGCGTCCACGGAGACCTTGCCCTGGGCATCCACACCCCACCGCTCGAAGGGCACCCGCACCGCGTCGGTAATCTGGCCGTCTTTGTCACGCTCAACTGCGAGAGCCGCCCAGTCGTAGAACAGCAGGTCGTCGAGGATGAAGGCTGTGCGGTGCCACGGGCTAATGCCGGTCTTGGTCGAGTAGAGCCAGGGCTGATCGACGCTGGCCTCGCCCTCATACTCCGTCAGCGGGAGACCGGCCACCGTTGAGACAAGGAGCTGGCGAGCCTTCTTGAGGGCCGGAATCTGGAGGGCGGTGAGCCGGGAGACCTCGCCTAGTTCGCCGGCGAAGTACTCAGCGAACACCACCTTGGCGAGGCTGGAGGTTTGGTTCGGGGACTCCAGCGACAGGGACACCGGAGCAGCGAGCGCGGTCAGATTGACCGGGCTGCGGAAGATGTCGAGTAGTCCCATACATCAAGCGTCGAACGCAGGGTATACGCCTGAAAATCAGTTATCCCTCCGGCGTGTCAGGGCCGAGTTCAACGCACGCAAGGCCTGTTTCTCACCTGTATGTGTGGCCTGCTCATGGGCGCGTGCCACCCGCCACCCATCCACTGCGTCGTCCGCGAATCCGAACCAATGCGGACACTCCCAACACCGCACGACTGTGAGCGCCAGCGTGGTCTCTACGTACCGGCTCATGAACCCACCCTCGATGTTGATCTGCGTTTCGGCTTCGCCAGGTCATAGGCAAGCTGCGCCAGCGACCACGCCTCCACCCCGGTCACGTCATCGTTCGGCGACTTAGGGTCACGCCCGAACGCCCACCCGTTCACCCCGGCCTTCCGCTTCACCGCCAGCTTCACCGCCGACTCCAGTTCCGGTTGCCGGTAGTGCTCGATGTTGCCGCGCTCCACCTCATCCACGATCAGGGATGCGGCCTTCTTCACATCCGGGAAGGTCTGCGGATCCAGACGCGGCCGCGGTTTGGCCCGGTTCAGTTGCTCCACGATCAGCGCGGCCACCTGGGATCCGGCGTCGTAGGTGATCGGCACCGAGTACTTGCGTGACACCGTCAGCAGTAACGCAGCCGCCCACTCGATACCCATCCGGTGGTCGAGTAGGAAGGGCACCGCCCGCCCCTCCTCGTCCCGCCATGCGGCCAACACCGAGACACAGAGCTGGTCCGGGTGCGGGGTGAACGCCAGGGCGAACCGCTCCGGCATGGGTGGCAGGGCGGCACCAGTGCCGGCGAGCGCCCACTGCTCCTGGTTCAGGATGGTCGACGTCGACCCGAACGTTCCGAACAGTCCCAGGTACTCGCGGCTGAACAGCTCGATGCCCAGCTTTCGATAGTTGACCGCGATGCGGTCCAGAGTCGTGAGGGTCCCAACGCCCGGGTGCATGCCCTCGATCAGCTCGCGGACGCGCGCTTCAGGGTGCTCCTCGGACGGCTCCCACCCGGCAAGCTCCTCATCCGACACAGAGTCCGGGACGGTGAACCGCAGCACCCCAGAGTCCGGGTCGTTGATGGTGTCCCACAGAAGGTTGGTCTCCCGGAACTTTGCAGCCGTACCCGCCACTATGAACTGCCCATCGGGGCGTGTGTCGAACGCCGGGAGCACCGCCGACTGGATGTCTTCACCCATGGCCGGAGATGCCTCACCACCCTCGTCCACCAGTAGCGTGTCGTACGCCGCCGACCGAAACGCCTCGCCATCCGGAGACAGGACGTGCATCACAGACCCGTTCTTGAACTCGACACGCCACCCACCGTTGCCCTTGTAGAGGGCCACTGGGCGTTCCTTCTCCTCCGGCCACTGCCTAACAATCGGTCCGTAGATGTCGAGCATGAACCGCTCCGCTGCCTTCTTCTGCGTCGTCGCAAGCGTGAACCCTGCGAAGTGCACATCTCGCAGATAGCAGCGCCCCAACAGGATGCAGAACAGGGTGGTCGTCTTGCTCGAGCGGCGAGGCTCGATGACCCCGTTGATCAGACGGCCGGCCGCAAGCACATCCACCACGCGCAACATCTGAGGCTTGATGTTGTTGAGCAGCCCGCCATCCTTCACCGTCCGGTCAAGCAGCCACGCACCGACCAAGAACTCCGCCCGCGAGTCCGCCGTCGTCACCATCTCTGTCGCGTGCAACGGCTCTATCCCAGAGTCCCGCAGCGCCAGCCACGCCGACTCGTCAAGAAGTTCGTGCGACTGCACGGATTCAGGGAGAGAGACGCCTTTGAGAGCCTTAGCGGGGGTTGTGGGGCTGTTACTCAAAGAATCCTCCTCAGATGATGGTGGGTAGTCTGCGGGCGCGTCTGGATGCTTGGTTGGTGGCTGCTGCGCCTGCCCTGCCCCCTGAGGAGCGGTTCTCTCGACGGTGCTCCGGCTGGAGGTTGGCCAGCTCGTGCCCGCCCCCTCGGGAGGCGTCGATCCTGTGCCCTACGTCGTACGCCTGCCCCTGTTGGATGGGCCTGCCGCACTTGCCGCAGTTGACCTGGTCTCCACGCTTCAGACGGGCGTTAGTGGTGGCCCTGATGAGGCGGGCGTTCTTCAGGTACAGCGGGTCGCGGTGATGTGCGCTCATGCGACCCCGATCGCTGGCGGCTGTGCACGGTTCAGAGGGCGTCCCATCACCTCGGTGAATGCCGCGTCAAGCTCCCTCATGGCCTTCTGCACCTCGGCCCCGTTGTTGTCGTCCAGTGCTTGCCCGAGCTGGCGGAGGTTGATGGGCAGGTAGTTGACGTTGGAGCTGTCGTCGCCGGCGAGGGCTTCGCCCAGGTACTTCTTGGCCACGCGTTCGAGGCGGGCGGTCTCGAACTTCTTGTGCTCACGGGCTCCTGCTACTACGTGCCCTGGTCGCAGGTACTCGGTGGAGTTGCGGAAGTGCTGGTTGACGGCATGAACGGCGTCTTGATAGCCAAGGTCGCCGACGATTGGCGCCCAAGCTTCGATGGTGAGGTCGTCAACCTGGCGGTTGTCGAGTACTTGGATGCGTGCGAGTAGCAGGGTGAGTTCTTCGGTGGTCATGATGTGATCGCTTTCGGGTTGAGGGTGGTGACGTTGCCCAGGCGGCCGGCGACTCGTTGTCCGGCTGCTGCTGTCTGTCGTGCCCTGTCGGTGGGTGTTTGCTTGCGGCCGGGTGCTCTCTCAGCGAATTGCTGGTCTTTGAGTAGCCAGTTGCGCCAGGTGGCTTCCCAGTCGCGCTTCGTGGCGTTGCGGCCGGTGGCGGCGGTCCAGTAGTTGATGAACATGGTGGTGGCGCGCGTGCGCTCGACATCCGGGGCGTTCTCTCGTGCCCATTCGATCATCGTTGGCGTGACGGTGAAGTCGTCCGGGATGCGGGTGCCGCGCTTCTGCGCGGCCCCCTTCCGGTTATCTTCCGGTTCTATTCCGGTTGGTTCTACTGCCCGCCCGCTCTGGGCTGTGCTTTTTGACTGTGTGGGCTCCGCTTTTGGACTCTCTGGGCGGGGCTCAGAATGGGCGGAGGTCGCTCTGGGCTGTGCTTCGGTGGACTCATAGCTGTGGTTGAGCCGGTACTCGTCATTGCTGCGGTACCGGCCCTTGGCCGTCTTCGTCCGACTGATTACACGTTCCGTGGCGAGAGCATCGAGTGAGCGCTTCACCGTCGACAGCCCCAGGCCGGTCATCGTCGAGATCTCCTGCTGGCTCGGGAAGCATCTTCCTGTCTTCCCGTTTTTGCAGTGAGCGAGCGCGAGGAGGACCGCCTTCTGTGGCGCTGGGAGGGCGACTCCGTACGCCCACTCGATGTCCTGATGAGCCATTCGCTAGCTAGCCTCCTGTGGAGCAACCTCTGCGATGAGGGCATGGCGTCTACCGTCGCGTTCGCTGGTGCCTACGAGTTCGTAGTTGCCCAGGTACTCGAAGCCGAAGTCGAGGTGTTGACCGTCGCGGGGTGACTCCCATACGTCACCCTTGTTGCGGCCGTTGGTGCGATGGCCGTCGTCTGCGAAGTAGTATTCGTGGTCGCCAATCCGGTCGGTCATCTTGAGCACCGGTCGGGGTCCGGCTGCGAGGTCGGCGGCGAGGTCTCCGACGAAGCCGCAGGGCACGCTCAAAACTGTGTGGTGTTGTGTCACGGTTTCTGCTTTAATTGTCATGTTCGTTTCTCCTGTTGTGGGTGTTTCGGACGTGATCCCCGCGAGGTGCAACTCGGCGGGGATTCTTTCTTTGGTGGTGGTCATGCTGATACCGGCTCTCCGGTCTGGGTACGCTCGCTGCCGTTCAGCCACGAGTCGATGTCCGTCCGCCGGTAGATGACGGTCTTCGGAGTGGGCTTGAGGAAGATCGGCCCTTTCCCCGTGAACCTGAGTTGGGCCAGGTTCGCCTTGGTCATGCCCGGCACAATCTCGCAGACCTGTGCGGGCGAGAGGTAGTCGTCCACTCGAAACTCCTAACTTGCGATGGCTTGACGTGATTAGAGAATAGGTGATCTTGCGTAGGTTCGTCAAGCTATAGCAATTGCGCACTTGTGACGCAACCTCTAAAGTGGCGGAATGATCCATATCCACTACACGCACCAAGACGACCTGATCGTCGATGTCGGCAACGGCGTGGTGGTATTTCGGAAAGTGGAAGCGTTCGTCGAGCAGGACGATGATCTGAACTGGAGCGAGGATCGAGAGTCCACGCTCCTGCTCGACATCCGGTGGAACGACGATCAGTTCACCTATGAGATCGTTGATCTCCGCGTGCAAGTCGAGCCCGGCGGTGAGCCAATCAACGGAGCACTCCTACGGGCCTTGCCGATTCAGTTGATTCTGAAAAGGTGCGTCAACAGGGCCATGTATCTCCGCCCTGAGGTACCCGGATCCAATTTGGTATCCATGCACACGAAGACTCTCGAGCCAGGTCTATTCGAGCAACTCAAAGCGCAGGGACCAACACCTGAGACTCTGGATTGGGTAGCGCGCATATACAAGAACGCCCGGATCAAGTTGGAACCGCCGACTCAATACGTGGCAGGGGCTCTCGAAATACCTCATAGAACCGCGTCACATTGGGTAAAACTGGCGAGACAACGAGGCCACCTTTCGGACGCGGCGCATGGCTAGCATCACCTCGTACTCGACCTCGGCCGGCAAACGGTACCGGGTGCGCTACCGCACTCCGGACCGGCGCCAGACCGACAAGCGCGGATTCAAGACCAAGCGTGAGGCGGAACTGTTCCTCGCCTCGGTGGAGGTATCCAAGGCGAAGGGTGAGTTCATCGAGGCCGG
The DNA here is from genome assembly GCA_040904805.1 of Homoserinimonas sp. Classification (GTDB taxonomy): domain Bacteria; phylum Actinomycetota; class Actinomycetes; order Actinomycetales; family Microbacteriaceae; genus RYN-87. The sequence continues at coordinate 230,289 of JBBDSS010000014.1, forward strand.
GGCTGCACGGGAGACCCTGCGGACGCTGGGCACCGTCTGGCTGCGTCACCAGTCACACCTGAAGCCATCATCGTTCCGCCCAGTAGAGATCGCCTGGCGGCTGCATGTCGAACCCGTCTGGGGTGACAAGCCAGTGGGTGAGATCCGGCACAGTGCCGTGCAAGCGTGGGTGACCGGGCTGTCCGGTTCCGCGACCACCGTGCTGCGTTCGTACGGGGTGCTCGCGTCCATCCTCGACGTGGCGGTCAGGGACAGGCGCATCCACTCGAACCCAGCCCGCGGCGTGAACCTCCCCCGCAAGACCGGGAAGGCCCGCGTCTACCTCACCCACGAGCAGGTGGAACTCCTCGCCTCTCACGCCGGCGACAAGGGCACCCTGGTGCGGTTCCTCGCCTACACGGGCCTGCGCTGGGGCGAAGCGGTCGGTCTCCGCGTGAGTCACTTGGACGCGCTGCGCCTGCGGGTGAACATCCGGGAGAACGCTGTGATGGTCGGCGGGCAGATCGTGGTGGGCACGCCGAAGTCGCACGAGGCCCGATCGGTGCCATACCCGAAGTTCCTCAGCCTGCCGCTCGCGGAGCTGTGCGAGGGCAAGGGGCGCGATGACATCCTGTTCGGCGACGGGGTCAGCTACATGCGCCCACCGGACGCTAGGCGCGGCTGGTGGGTGGCTGCGCTGCGGAACGCTCAGCTCGAGGATGACACCTTCCCGAAGGTCACCCGGCACGACCTCCGCCACACGGCCGCGAGTCTCGCGGTGAGTGCTGGCGCGAACGTCAAAGCGGTACAGCGGATGCTCGGTCACGCCTCCGCGGCGATGACCCTCGATGTCTACGCGGACCTGTTCGACGACGACCTGGACGCTGTTGGAGCCGCCCTCGATCACGCTCGCACGATTTCGAATGTGGGCAAAATGTGGGCAAACGGCACTTCGGGGAAGCACGAAACCCCCTGACTCTCCCGTGTTCATTGGGATGCAGGGGGCTTGCGTTTGGCGGTACCGGTGGGATTTGAACCCACGGTGGGCTCTCACCCACACAACTTTTCGAGAGTTGCACCTTCGGCCGCTCGGACACGGTACCGCAGACGATTGTAGTACACCCCCGCCAGCAGCACGTCCAGCGGAGGATGAGGAAGACCTACTTAGGATCGTCTGGTGAACCGCACCCTCTTCGCCATCGTTGCCGCTGCCATCGCCGCGACCGCCACGACCGCCTGGCTCACCGTCACCGCTTTCCACCGGCGTCGGCAAAACGGGTCGAAACGGTTGGCGCTGACCCTACCGGTGCACTCTGCCTGGTGGCGTGAGCACGCCCAGCGGGAGGGCGAGCTGCTGTATGTCGCGGTCGGCGACTCAGCTGCGCAGGGGATCGGTGCCAGCACGCCGCATCGCGGCTATGTTGGCACCGTCGCGGCGCACCTGCGCAAGACCACCGGCAAGTCCGTGCGCGTGGTGAACCTGAGCGTGTCGGGTTCCCGCCTGCGTGAGACGCTCGAAAGCCAGGTGCCGAAGCTGGCAGGCCTCACGCCCGATGTGATCACCGTCTCCATCGGAGCGAACGACATCGCAACTTTCGACGGCGTCCGATTCGACCGGGAGCTGCGAAAACTGGCGAATGCCCTGCCACCGCATGCCATCGTCGCCGACCTCCCCTCCTTCTTCTTCGGCGAGGCGGAGAGGCGGGTGCGCCTCGCCAACGGCATCGTGCACCAGGTGGTTGGCGAGCGAGGGTTCGCCCTGGCGCCGCTCTACCGGGCCACCCGTCGGCAAGGCGCGGCGCGGGTCGCGCTGAACCAGGCAGCCGCCGACTTCTTCCACCCCAACGACCGCGGCTACCGAGTGTGGGCGTCCGCGTTCCTCCCCCTCATCGACCGCGTCTTCGAGTCATTGCCCACACGCGTGTGAGCGCCTGCATCCGATGACGGATGCCTCGCTTAGGCTGGCAGCATGGCCCGCACCTCCCCCACCTTCCGCTGCACTGAGTGCGGGTGGTCTACCCTCAAATGGGCCGGCCGCTGCGGCGAATGCCAGGCCTGGGGGACAGTGGTGGAAGCACATGACGCGACCGGCGTCATCCGCTCGATCCGGCCTGCAGCTATCGGAGGCGACCGCGTCGCCAAGCCGATCACCGAGATCGGGGCGGAGTCTGTCGCCCACTGGCCGAGCGGCATCGCCGAGTTCGACCGGGTGCTGGGCGGCGGCATCGTGCCGGGCGCGACGATCCTGCTGAGCGGCGAGCCTGGCGTCGGCAAATCCACCCTGCTGCTTGAGGTGGCGTCGAAGGCCGCGGCCATCGGGCAGAAGATCCTCTACGTCACAGCCGAGGAATCCGCCAGCCAGGTGCGGCTGCGGGCCCAGCGCACCAACGCGCTGCAGCCCACCCTCTACCTCGCGGCCGAGACCGACCTCTCCACCATCCTCGGCCAGGTCGACCAGATCGACCCCGACCTGCTCATTGTCGACTCCGTGCAGACGGTGTCCTCCGCCGCCACCGAAGGGCTGGCCGGGGGGCCATCCCAGGTGCGGGAAGTCGCGTCGGCGCTCATCCGCGTCTCCAAAGACCGCAACCTGCCCATCCTGCTGGTCGGGCACGTCACCAAAGACGGGAGCATCGCCGGGCCACGACTGCTTGAACACCTGGTAGACGTCGTCTGCCAGTTCGAAGGTGACCGCCAGAGCGGCCTGCGCTTCATCCGTGCCCACAAGAACCGGTTCGGCCCGACAGATGAGGTCGGTTGCTTCGAGATGACCGAAGACGGCATCGCCGAGGTCGCCGACCCGAGCGGGTTGTTCATGTCGCGCGGAACTGGATCCGTTCACGCGCCAGTCAGCGGAACCTGCGTCACTATCGCCACCGAGGGGCGGCGTGCCCTGCCGGTCGAAGTGCAGGCACTCATCGTCGAGACCAACGCACCGCAGCCGCGGCGGGTGACCAACGGAGTCGACTCGTCACGGGTGGCAATGCTGCTGGCCGTGCTGGAGAGACGCGCCGGCCTAAAACTGAGCAAGTTCGATGTCTACGTGTCGACAGTGGGTGGCATCCGGCTCACCGAGCCCGGAGCCGATCTCGCCATCGCCCTGGCGATCGCCAGCGCCTACAGTGACAAAGCCTTCCCTGGCACCCTCGCCGCGATCGGCGAAATCAGCCTGGCCGGCGAGATCCGGCCGGTGTCCCAGGCCAAGCAGCGCGCGGCGGAAGCCAAGCGTCTCGGGTTCACCACCATGATCGACGACGCCGCCCCGCACCTGCGCGAGGCGATGCGGACGGCATTCGCCACCGCCCAGCTCGACCAGCCGGACGTACCGTCGTTCTGAGCCGATCAGTAGAGCAGGAACTGCGCGGTCTTCTCCGACTTGATGTCGCCCAGGCTCACCGTGAGGTGGTAGCTGGCGCCGGCCGCCGTGACAGCCTTGCGCTCGTTCTCGCAGGTCGACGGGTCAGAGCGGGTGCGGTCCCAAGTGATCGGCGTAGTGGACTGCGCGACCCCGGGCTCAAGGGCGACCTTCTGCGGGGTCTGCTCAGCCTGGCAGTCCGTTGACAGCCAGTACGTTTCGGCGCCGCTGGTGATCTCATACAACTGCTTGTCGGTGCCCACGTCTGCAACGCACGCCACACTGCCGTTGTTGACGATCGACATGCTGATCATCGGCTGCTGCCCGCTGGCGTACTGCGACTTGTCGGTGACCGCCTTCAGCTCGATGTTCTCCGGGTTGCAGGCGGCACCCTCCTCCTGAACCGGCTCATCCGTCGGTTCAGTGGTGCTGGCGGGGGCACCGTCGGTCCCCGGCTCCTGGTCGTCGGTCGCCGCTCCGGCCGGCCGGAAGACGATGAGCAGCACCACGACGACGACCGCGAGCAGGCCGAGGCCGACCATCAGTCTGCGGCGCCAGTACACCTGCGGCGCCTGGGGGCCGACCGGATTACGGAACGTCGACATGCCCCAAGGGTAACTAGAGGTTCTTCAGCATCCGCGTATTGCCGAGCGTGTTTGCCTTAACTCGGGACAGATCCAGGAACTCGGCGACGCCCTCATCGGCCGAGCGGACCAGTTCCGCGTACAGTGCCGGATCCATCGGCTCCTCCGGCATCGGCGCGAAGCCGTGCCTGGTGAAGAAGTCCACCTCGAAGGTCAGGCAGAACAGGCGACGGATGCCGAGGGCGGCAGCTTTCCGCTCCAGGCCGTCGAGGACGGCGTGGCCGACACCCCGGCGCAGCCAGCCCGCTTCGACGGCGAGGGTGCGGACTTCGGCGAGGTCTTCCCACATCACGTGCAGGGCACCGCAGCCAACCGCATTGCCCTGCTCGTCTTCGGCGATCAGGAACTCCTGGATCGACTCGTAGAAGACCACACGCTCTTTGCCGAGAAGGATGCCCTCCTGCACGAGCGGGTGGATCAGCCCCAGCACGGCGGCAACGTCGCTGGTGCGAGCCGGCCGTACGGAGAAAGTCATTCTTCGATCATATGGGCGGCCCGCCAGAACGCCGCATGTACCGGACGGTATACAAACTGGCGGCATCGCGCGAGCATGTTCTGCACATTAACGCGGCGGTTCGTTGACAGCGCTGGCCGTTGCTGGTCGCGCCATCAACAGAAGACAGCGCGGTATTTGCGGAACGGCGAAGGGGCGCCGGGTTCTCCCGACGCCCCTTCAACAAGCTCAGAGAGCGCTACGCCTCGAGCGCGGCCGCCGGCTCCTCAATGGCCTCGCGGCCGGGCTGGCGTGACGTGCTGAACACGTAGTCGCCGTCGACGTAGTCGACGCGCACGTGATCGCCAGCGCCGAGTTCGCCCTGCAGGATGCGCTCGCTCAGCCGGTCTTCAACCTCGGACTGGATGGCGCGGCGCAGTGGCCTTGCCCCCAGCGCGGGGTCGAACCCGACCTTGATGAGCTGGGCCTTGGCCGCCGGCGTGAGCTCCACGGTCATGTCGCGGTCGAGCATCCGCTCGCTCAGGCGCTTCACGAACAGGTCGACAATCTGGAGCAGTTCGACCGGGTTCAACTGCGGGAAGACGATGGTCTCGTCGACGCGGTTGAGGAACTCAGGCTTGAAGTTCTTCTTCAGCTCCTCGACAACCTTCGCCTTCATGCCGGCGTAGCTCTGAGCCTCGTCGCCTTCGATGGTGAAGCCGACCGGGCCACCCGTGATGTCCTTCGTACCGAGGTTGGTGGTCATGATGATCACGGTGTTCTTGAAGTCGACGACCCGACCCTGGCCATCCGTCAACCGGCCCTCTTCCAGAATCTGGAGCAGAGAGTTGAAGATGTCGGGGTGGGCCTTCTCGATCTCGTCGAACAGCACCACGGAGAACGGCTTGCGGCGCACCTTCTCAGTGAGCTGGCCACCCTCTTCGAAGCCGACGAACCCGGGAGGGGCACCGAACAGGCGCGAGACCGTGTGCTTCTCGCCGTACTCGCTCATGTCGAGGGCAAGCAACGCGTCTTCATCGTCGAACAGGAACTCGGCGAGCGCCTTGGCCAGCTCGGTCTTTCCGACACCGGTCGGGCCGGCGAAGATGAACGAACCGGATGGCCGCTTCGGGTCCTTCAGCCCGGCACGCGTGCGGCGGATGGTCTTGGAGAGCGCCGAGATGGCCTCCTCCTGACCGATGACCCGCTGGTGCAGGGCCTTCTCCATGAAGACCAGACGAGCCGTCTCCTCTTCGGTGAGCTTGAACACGGGGATCCCGGTCGCGGCGGCAAGCACCTCGGCGATGATTCCCTCGTCGACGGTGCCGGTCGAACCGGCCTCGCCGCTCTTCCACTGCTTCTCGAGGCGCAGCCGCTCACCAAGCAGCTTCTTCTCCTCGTCGCGCAGCGATGCGGCCTTCTCGAAGTCCTGGTCCTCGATGGAAGCTTCCTTCTGGCCACGAACGCCCGCAATGCGGTCGTCGAACTCGCGGAGCTCCGGCGGGGCGGACAGGATCGACAACCGAAGCCGGGCGCCGGCCTCGTCGATCAGGTCGATGGCCTTGTCCGGCAGGAACCGGTCAGCGACATAGCGGTCTGCCAAATTGGCAGCAGCAACGATCGCGCCATCCGTGATTGACACCTTGTGGAACGACTCGTACTTGTCGCGCAGACCCTTGAGGATGTTGATGGTGTGCGGCAGGTTCGGCTCTTCGACGCGCACCGGCTGGAAGCGGCGCTCAAGCGCGGCATCCTTCTCGAAGTGCTTGCGGTACTCGTCGAGCGTCGTCGCACCGATCGTCTGCAATTCACCGCGAGCCAGAAGCGGCTTCAGGATGCTGGCGGCGTCGATTGCGCCCTCCGCTGCGCCCGCCCCGACGAGGGTGTGGATCTCGTCGATGAAGGTGATGATGTCACCGCGGGTGCGGATCTCCTTGGTCACCTTCTTGAGGCGTTCTTCGAAGTCACCGCGGTACCGGCTACCGGCGATCAGCGATCCGAGATCGAGCGTGTAGAGCTGCTTGTCTTTCAGCGTCTCGGGAACGTCACCGCGGACGATCGCCTGGGCAAGGCCCTCGACGACTGCGGTCTTTCCGACACCTGGCTCACCGATGAGAACCGGGTTGTTCTTGGAGCGGCGGGAGAGGATCTGCATGACCCGCTCCATCTCCTTCTCACGGCCGATGACCGGATCGAGTTTGCCGTCGCGGGCGGCCTGGGTGAGGTTCCGCCCGAACTGGTCGAGAATCTGCGAGCCGGCCTGAGTGCCCTGCTGCTCGTTGGCGCCCACCTGTACCTGCTCCTTCCCCTGGTAGCCGGAGAGCAATTGAATCACCTGCTGGCGCACCTTGTTCAGGTCTGCACCAAGCTTGACGAGCACCTGGGCTGCAACACCCTCACCCTCGCGAATGAGGCCGAGCAGGATGTGCTCAGTGCCGATGTAGTTGTGGCCGAGCTGCAGCGCCTCGCGCAGTGACAGCTCGAGTACTTTCTTCGCCCTCGGCGTGAACGGGATGTGCCCGGTCGGCTGCTGTTGGCCCTGGCCGATGATGTCTTGCACCTGCTCGCGCACGGAGTCGAGCGAAATGTTGAGCGACTCCAGGGCCTTGGCTGCAACACCCTCACCCTCGTGGATGAGGCCGAGCAGGATGTGCTCAGTGCCGATGTAGTTGTGGTTGAGCATCTTGGCCTCTTCCTGGGCCAGGACAACCACGCGACGGGCTCGGTCAGTAAATCTTTCGAACATCTCTAAATCTCCTCAGGCATCGTGGCGGTTGGATGCCGTTACAAAGAGAGTAACGACCGCACCCTTGGATTTGCTCCCGTGTTCGCCCTAGGCGTTATGGCAGGTCACCGGTCACGCGGGCGGCGTCGGACTGCACGCGCCCGGTCCGCCTCCTGGCGGAAGAGTTGTGCCGGCCTGGGCCAGGGCCTCGACAAGGGTCCCATCGTCCTCCTTGACATCGATGAAACCTTCGCACGGCCGCGTGAAGAAGCGGAAGTCGCGCTCACCATTCACGTCATTCGCGTGATAACTGAAGGATGCGTGTGGAACCGTCGCCGTGATGGCGGCGGCTTCGAGTACACTCGTCCAGTCGGACTGCCTGTACTCGTTCTGGACGACGTCCACCCTGGGGCTTTCGGGAGTATCCGGCTGCCACTGGTTCCATGACACCAGGGCGCCTTCCGGGAACTCATAGTCCATCGGCGGGCTTACCGGAATGCGGGTGAGGTCCCTCAGTGGGATAACTGAGCGGATGCGATCCAGCAGGGAAACGAGGCCGGCGTTCGGCAACTCTTGTTGGATTCCGAGCCCGGGAAGCAACCACCAGCCGGGGGCGGTGGATCGGTCCGGAACGCGTTGCAGCTCGGCGTAGTTGGCAATGAATTGGTCTATGAGGTGCTGCCCGTCACCGTCCTCGGGTGTGCGGAACTCCCGCCGGTACTCCGGTTCAGCGCCGTTCTCTACCAGGGTCAGCGAGAGCCCGGCACCGACCGCGTCCTCCGCCGCACGCCAATAGGTGATCTCTGTCGCGAGCTGGTCTTCGCTGAGCCCGAACGCCTGCTGGGTGAATGTTCCGCTGCCTTCGATCTCCAGGGTGAACAGCGGCACCGCCGCGACCAGCTTCTCTCCGGCCAGCACTTCATGGGCGACGGCGGTGATGGCCGCCAGCTGAGGCGTGGCCGTACCCTGCTTCGCGACGACAGTGATGCCGGCTTCGTCACCGCCAGGGCCGTCGGCCCTGAACCGCGTGTGCGCCGATTCGACCCCCTCGAGTGCTCGCAACTCGTCGACGGCCGCCGTGAGCGCGTCCTTCTGCTCGGATTCCTCCTGCAGGATGTCCCAGACTTGCCGTCCGTCGCCGACCAGCGAGCACCCGCTCAGCATCATCACCAGCGCCACCGCGAACGCCAATCCGCCCCGCTTCGACCCTCGGCGCTCCCCCATGCCGGAAACACTAGCGGCTGGAGCATCCGCCGCACCGACCCGGCCCATTCTGCGGGTTCTCGACCCCTCCGCCAGTGGGGAGCATTGTCAACCTCTCGGTGCTCAGAACTGACCGGGGCAAAGCCATCCGCTTCTCCACTTTGACCACCGTCTGTGAAGCACTCGACTGCGAGGTGGGCGACCTGCTGGTCCGCGATTAGGCTGGTCGGCATGGGAGCCGACATACCGCGGGACCCGCCCAACAGCGGAGTGGACCCCGACGAGCAGCCGACGCAACCGCTGCCCGAAGTGCATCCGGACGCGGCAGCCGGCGCTGGAGCTGGAGCTGGTGCCGCCGCAGGCGCGGGAGCGGATGCCCCAACGGAGGCTTACGAACCTGTCCCGGCGGCGACTGAGCCGATTGCCCCTTACGTTCCGATCGCGGATGCGTCCGGCGACGATCTCGGCGGGGCCGGCGCACCGCCACCGCCGCCCCCGAACCGGAAGTCGCCGGTTCCCTGGCTCATCGGCACGGCCGTGCTGCTGATGGCTGCGGCGATCGCCCTCGCCGTGTGGCAGCCGTGGAGCGACCTCGGCCCGGAGCCGGTCGCGACACCAACGCCGACCGAGTCGATCACCCCGTCGGCCACACCAACGGAGGCACCGACCGAGGAACCTCCGCCCGCTCCCAGCCCGACAGCGGAGCCCGAGCCTGAACCCGAACCGGAGCCGCCAGAGCCGCCAGAGGAACCAGAAGAGACAGAAGAGCCAGAAGAGACAGAGACCGTACCGCCACCTGAAGAATCGCCGCCCGAGGGCGGGGAACCTCTCCCCGGAACCACACCATAGGAAATGAGCAACCAGGAACGAGACCCAAAAGAGCTGGTCGCCTCCGCTGAGCGGCGCGACGGCTTCCGGCTGCTCGAACCACGCGACGTGCCGCTCGGCGGCCCGCGCGCCATGGACGTGCGCCGCACGCTACCCCAGCGCGGGCATTCCCTGATCGGCGCCTGGTGCTTCGCCGACCACTACGGTCCGGACGACGTCGCCGTGACCGGCGGCATGAGAGTACCCCCTCACCCGCATACCGGACTCCAGACTGTGAGCTGGCTGTTCGCCGGCGAAATTGAGCACCGTGACTCCTCCGGCGCGCACGCCATGGTGCGGCCGGGAGAGCTGAACCTGATGACGGCGGGCCGGGGAATCCAGCACTCCGAGGTATCGACCGAGTCGACGCGGATGCTGCACGGCGTGCAACTGTGGACGGCACTGCCAGACGCGGTCAGGCACACCACCCCGACCTTCGAGCACTACGTTCCCCCGGTCATCGAGTTTCCGGAGGGCAGCATCAGGGTGTTCATGGGGACGCTCGTCGGCCAGCGTTCCCCGGTCACCACGTTCAGCCCACTGGTCGGCGCTCAGGTCGACCTGAAAGCCGGGCAGTCAATCACCCTCCCCATAGCGAGCAGTTTCGAGCACGGGATGTTGGTGGATGCCGGTCGCGTCAGGGTCGAAGGAAACGAGGTGCCCGTCTCGCATATCGCCTACCTGGGGCCGGGGCGGGAACAGCTGAAACTCGAGGCGACCACCGCGACCCGGCTGGTGCTCATCGGCGGCGAACCGCTCGGCGAAGAGATCGTCATGTGGTGGAACTTCATCGGGCGGAGCCACGACGATGTCGCCGCCTCCCGGGCGCAGTGGCAATCTGAAGTAGTCGGCGGAGGGACGCATGCCGGGCACTTCGGCGAAGTTCGTGGCTACGATGGAGCCCCATTGCCGGCACCGACGATGCCGACGGTGCGGCTCAAGCCGCGAGGGTAACAGGCGCTAGTCGGCAGCGGGAAGGCCGCGCTTCGCCCGCTCTTCGGCCTCGATCTCGGAGTACACCTTGCGCTCGGTGCGGTCGGCACGGATGATCGAGCGCAGGATCAGCCAGAACACCAGCCCGATCAGGATCGTCGGCGTCACGGAGAACACCGCGTTCGCCCAGAATTCTTCTACCACGGTGACAAGGATACGCGTCCGGCGCGGAGAGTTGCGCTACTTCACCAGGGGGAACAGGATGGTCTCGCGGATGCCCAGGCCGGTGATGGCCATCAGCAGTCGGTCGATCCCCATCCCCATCCCCCCGCTTGGCGGCATGCCGTGCTCCAGGGCCCTCAGGAACTCTTCGTCGAGGCGCATCGCCTCCACGTCGCCCTGGCTGGCCAGCTTCGACTGGGCGACGAAACGCTCACGCTGGATGACCGGGTCGACCAGCTCCGAGTATCCGGTAGCCAGCTCGAAGCCGCGGATGTAGAGGTCCCACTTCTCGACGACGCCCTCCACTGATCGGTGGTCACGAACAAGGGGGCTGGTGTCGACCGGGAAGTCCAGGACGAATGTCGGCCGAAGCAGGTCGACCTTCACGTAGTACTCCCACAGTTCCTCGACCAGCTTGCCGTGAGTGGGGTGCTGCACCTCGATCTCGAGGGTCGCGGCATGCTCCAGCAGCTCCTCCACCGGGGTCTGCGGTGTGACCGCCATGCCCGAGGCCGCGTTCAGGGAGTCGTACATCGAGATGCGATCCCACTGGCCGCCCAGGTCGTATTCGGTGCCATCGGCCCAGGTGACGATGTGCGTGCCGGAGACCGCGAGTGCCGCGTTCTGCACCAGTTCCTGCGTCAGGTCGGCCATCTGGTTGTAATCGCCGTAGGCCTGGTATGCCTCGAGCATGGCGAACTCCGGAGAGTGGGTCGAGTCAGCCCCCTCGTTGCGGAAGTTGCGGTTGATCTCGTACACCCGCTCGATGCCGCCGACGACGGCACGCTTGAGGAAGAGCTCGGGCGCGATCCGCAGGAACAGCTCGGTGTCGAACGCATTGCTGTGCGTGACGAACGGGCGGGCGGATGCTCCACCGTGCATCGTCTGCAGCATCGGCGTCTCGACCTCAAGGTATTCGTGGACGTCGAACGTCGCGCGCAGTGAGGCATTCACCTTGGACCGGGCACGAACCGTGAACCGCGCCTGCTCACGAACGATCAGGTCGAGGTAGCGGGAGCGCACGCGAGTCTCCTCGCTCAGCTCCATGTGCAGGTTGGGCAGTGGGCGGATGGCCTTGGCCGCGACTTTCCAGTCCGCCACCATGACGCTGAGCTCGCCCCGTCGCGACGAGATGACCTCGCCGGAGACGAACAGGTGGTCGCCGAGGTCGACCAGCTCTTTCCACAGCGCGAGCGACTCCTCGCCCACCGCGGCGAGCGACACCATGGCCTGAATGCGCTCACCATCGCCGGACTGCACTGAGGCGAAGCACAGCTTCCCGGTGTTGCGCAGGTGCACAATGCGGCCGGCGAGCGCGACCGTGTCACCGGTCGCGGCATCCGCCTCAAGGTCCGGGTACTTGGCCCGCACCTCGGCGACGGTCGTGGTGATCGGCAGCGACACCGGGTAGGCGCCATCGCCGAGCTGAATCAGGCGCTCTCGCTTGGCCAGCCGAACCTGGGCCTGCTCAGACAGCTCTTCCTCGGTCGGTTCGGTGTGGGTTGAGGTGTCAGTCATGGCTGTGCGGCTTCTCCTTGGGTCAAGCCTCAAGCTTACTTGCGCTCAGCTCGGAACCCGGATTCGCCCGCGGTCACGGGAGGTTAGCGAACAGGTTCCGGGCACGCGCCGAAACAGTGAGCGCACGCCGCTCGATGACGACGTAACTGCTGTGCAGGGCGATATCGGGCTCGAACACCGTGTCGACCCTGACCATCGCGTCGATGGCGCTCTCCCAGCTGTCATAAACGCCAACGCCTACTGCGGCGCATATTGCTGCGCCCACACCAGCCGCGTCGGTAAGCTCGGGCCGACGTACGCGCAGCCCGAACACCGAGGCGAGGATCTGCAGGAAAAGGTCCGACGAAGCCCCACCACCGGACACAACCAGCTCGGTGATGTCTCGTTCGAGGCTCACTTCGAGGCGGCGCACGTTGTCGTGCATGGTGAAGGCGATTGCCTCAAGAATCGACCGATACAGCTGCGCCCGACCTTGAGTGCCGTCGAATCCGAGGAATGCGCCGCGGCGGTGCGTCTCCCCCGGAGGCGCAAGCCAGTCGAGAACGGTCACCAGGCCTTCACTCCCGGCCGGAACCATGGCCGCCTCGGCACCCAGCTGCTGCTCCGCATGGCTGCCCTCGTGGGGAGCGGATGCCCCGAAGCCGGTGACGAGATCGCGGAACCATGCGATGGTCCACATTCCCCGACGCACGCCGTCGCTCTCCCAGAGGTATCGGTGCGGAATCGAGGCGAAATTCTGCCATCCCGCAGCGACCGACGCCCGGTGTTCGGCATCCGGCACCATCGCAGCGATGTAGGTTCCCAGTGACAGCAGCGCGGCACCGTCGTCTCGCAGCCCGGCGCCCAGGGCTTCGACTGCCTTGTCGTTGGATGTGGCGATCACGGGGATGCCGCGTGGAAGACCGGTAGCGGCACTCGCCTCAGCGGTGACGGTTCCCAACTGTTCCCCCGGCAGCACCAGGTCGAATAGCATTCGTCGCGGTATGCCCGACTGCTCAGCACTCTCGTCGCCCAGCCATTCCCAGGTGGCGGTATCGATGGGCCAGACACCTTGATAGTTTCCGGCGGTGTCGGAGAAGCATCCGGTGAGTCGATGGGTGATGTAACCGGATGACGTCGTGACGAAAGCGGCATCCGCCACCTCCGCGAAGTACGGGCGGGACACCCGCTCGTCCATCCAGCTCATCACCGGTTGTGCCAGCGACCCATCGGCGCGCAGGACCGCCCGACAGAAGCGAATAGTGCACAACCCGACACCGACGATCCGGGCCCGATCACCGCTGAAGCGTGACATCGCCAGAGAGGTCGCCGACACTATCGAATCCCAGATGTCGTCATCCGGGTGCTCCCACCGCCCCGCACCGGGCGACACATAAGCAGCGAGCGGTACGCGGGCACTGGCGTGAACCGTACCGACCGCGTCGAGGATGGTCACCTTCGTGCTCTGGGAACCAGAGTCGATCGCGACCAGATAGGCCTTCTCCTGCTGCGCCATACGGCTATTCTGCAGGGAAGATCGTGCCGTGGTTCATAACGCCTGCGGGGTCGAATGCTTCCTTCAGACCCCGCAGCAGCGGATATGCACTCCCGTGCTCCTGCTCGGTCCACGGCGTACGGTACTTCCCGATGCCATGGTGATGCACCATCGAACCGCCCAGCCGCAGGGACTCCTCCACCACGATGGCGTTGATCGGGATGTGATACTCGTTGATCTCGTCACGCGGCTCAACGCTGATGTTGTAGTCGTAGACGAAGTAGAGGTTGGTTCCCGTCTGGTAGCTGTGGGATGAGTGCGCCCCGAGCATCACGAGATCGGATGCCCGCGGGAACTCCGTACGCACACGGCGCGTCACCGAATCGAACAGCTCCTCGACACCCGACCAGTTGATCGAAACCTCGGTGGTGTACCCCAGGCGCGCATCCTGCAGCATCTGCTCTTTCTCGGCGTCGATCTTGCTCTGGCCCCAGTTGAGGTTGTCGAACCATTCCTCGATAAGCGACGGGTCGACCGGCTCATGCGGGATGCCGTCGAAGATCGCCCTGATGCCCAGCTCGGTGGCATCCGCCACGCCGGCGGGTCCATCTGCGACCAGCACGACCACGGAACGACCCTTCGAGAAGTGTGAGAAGTGCTGATCGGCATCCTCCTCGGAGTAGGCGCGGGCAACGGAAGGCCGGTACCCCTCGACCATGACCTTGCGGAGGGCGTCCACCCCGGTAGGCAGGCTGTCGACCAGAAATCCCAGGAAACGGTTGTTCTGCGGTTGGTAGGTGAAGATCTTCACGGTGACTTCCGTGATGAAGCACAATGCACCTTCGTTGCCGATCACGATATGGCGGATGTCAGGGCCAGCCGCCCGTCGAGGCACGTTTTTGATGCGGCTGACTTGCCCGTTCGGGAACACTGCCTCAAGCCCGACCACCAGGTCTTCGATTCCTCCGTAGAGCGTGGAGAACTGTCCGATCGAGCGGGTGGCGACCAGGCCTCCCATCTGGGCGATCGGCTTGGACTGCGGGGAGTGGCCGGTCGTGAACCCGCGTGCTCGCAGGGCGTCTTCGAGCACCTGGAGCGGCACCCCGCACTGGGCAGTCACCATCATGTTCTCGGTGTCGATCTTGAGGATGGCGTCCATTCGGGATCCGTCGAGCACGATCGAGTCCTCGACGACGGTCTCCAGCCCACCTTCGGTGGCCGTGCGCCCGGTGCGGGGCACGACGTTGATCCGGTGCTGCTCAGCGAACGCCAGCACGGCTGAGACCTCTGCTGTGGACTGCGCGTACACGATCGCGGCCGGGATCGGGCCGTCGTATATACCGTGCATCGCGGAGTACTTCTTGAAGCGGTCGACACTCGCCTCGCGGAGTTGTTGTGGGTCCGTGTCGACCTGCACGGCATCGAGTAAAGAGACCAATCCGGCGACGATGTCGCTGCGGTCGAGATCTGATCGGGACGCGACCATGTGTTTCCTGCGCTTTCTGGGTGGTGGTGTGGAATGGAGGCGCGACTCAGCGCACCAGGTAGCCTCCGTCGACGGTGAGCACATGCCCATTGACGTAGTCGGATGCCCTGCTGGCGAGAAAGATGAGGGCGCCCATGAGGTCCGCCGGGTCGCCCCAGCGCCCGGCCGGAATGTGGTCGAGAACGCGCTGGTTGGTGGCCGCATCCGCCCGCGTCGCCGCCGTGATCGGAGTCGCGAAGTAGCCGGGCGCTATCGCATTGACCTGAATCCCGTGCGAACCCAGTTCGTCGGCGTACGCCTTGGTGAAGCCGACGATGCCGTGCTTCGTGGCGGCATAGGCGGGGGACGAAAGGCCGCCGAGGAAAGAAAACAGCGAGGCGACGTTGATGATCTTGCCACTGCCGCGTTTGATCATGTGCGCGGCAGCTTCATGGCCGAGCTCGAAGGCCGCGGTCAGGTTGACGGCGACCATGGCATCCCACTGATCCCGGCCGAACTCGGTGACCGGAGCCAGCTTGCTGATACCGGCGGAGTTCACGACTATGTCGACAGACCCGAGCGTTTCGATGCAGCGCTCGATCACTGCGGCAGGCACCCCGCTCTCGGTGAGGTTCGCCTCCATTGGTCCGTACCGGCGCCCCGTCGCCGCCACGAGCCGTTCAGTCTCGCCGCCGTCATCGAACATGCTCGGCACGAAGACATCGGCACCAGCGGTCGCAAGTGCGACAGTGAACGCCCTTCCCAAGCCGGTGTTGCCGCCGGTGACTATGGCCGTCTTGCCGGTGAGTGAAAAAAAGTCGAGCGAGAAGTCAGTGAGTTTCATGCACTTTCTTTCTTGGTGTCTGTGGCGTCAGGCAGCGAATGGATCAGCGATGCCGATGTAGCCGGTCTCAAGATATTCGTCGATGCCCTCGAAACCGCCTTCCCGCCCCAAACCAGATTGTTTGACCCCGCCGAAGGGTGCTGCCGGGTTCGAGACCAGGCCGGTATTCATGCCGAGCATCCCTGTCTCGAGCCGCTCCGACAGGCGTAGGGCGCGGTTCAGGTCCCGCGTGTAGACGAAACAGACCAAACCGTACTCGCTCGAGTTCGCGATCTTCACGGCCTCGTCCTCGTCGCCGAATCGAACGATGGGGGCAACCGGGCCAAAGATCTCTTCGGTGAGGATGTGCGCGGACAGAGGAACATCAGTCAATACGGTCGCCGGGTAGAAATATCCGGGCCCCTCGGCCGGAACTCCTCCGAGCTTCACGACCGCCCCCTCTGCGACAGCGCCGGCCACGAGTTCGGTGACCTTGGCGCGCGTCACCTCGTCAACCAAGGGCCCCAGCGTCGTGCTCACCTCGGTGCCCCTTCCCAGCGTGTACGACCCCATTCGCGCGGTCAGCTTCTCGCTGAACTCGTCGATGACGCTCTCATGTACCAGGAAGCGATTCGCCGCAACGCAAGCCTCGCCACCATTTCGCAGCTTGGCCAGCACGGCACCCTCGACTGCCGCGTCCACGTCGGCGTCTTCGAAGACGAGGAACGGCGCGTTGCCCCCCAGCTCCATCGACACGCGCAGAACCTGATCGGCGGATGCTGCGATGAGCTTCTTGCCCACCTCCGTCGACCCGGTGAATGAGAGCTTGCGCAGGCGGGCATCGCTCAGGAGTGGCCCGGTGACAGCGCCGGCGCGTGATGTAGGGATAACGTTCACCACCCCGGCCGGTACCCCGGCATCCTCGAGAATCTGGGCGAACAACAGCGCAGTGAGCGGGGTCAGGGCGGCCGGCTTGAGGACCGATGTGCACCCTGCCGCGATCGCCGGCGCCACCTTGCGCGCCGCCATCGCCAGGGGGAAGTTCCACGGCGTGATGAACAGGCACGGCCCTACCGGGCGCTTGATCACCATCAGGCGGTTCTTCCCGTCTGGGGCTGTCGCATAGCGACCGGAGATGCGGGCTGCCTCTTCGGAGAACCACCGCAAGAACTCCGCACCATAGACGACTTCGGCGCGCGATTCGGCGAGAGGCTTGCCCATCTCCAGCGTCATGACGAGGGCGATCTCCTCGGTGCGCTCGATGGTCAGCTCGAATGCACGCCTCAGAATCTCCGCCCTCTCTCTCGGCGCGGTCCGCGACCAACCTTCCTGGGCGCCATGGGCGGCGGCAAGGGCAGCCTCGCCGTCCGCCGGTGAAGCGTCCGCCACCCGGGCGATGGCGATGCCCGTCGACGGATCGACGACATCGAACTCGGCTCCGGACGACGCGTCCTGCCAGCGTCCATTGACATAGAGCCTGGTCGGAACTGCTGCCGGGAGTTCGTTCGAAAGAGCTGTGGTCATCCTTGTCCTAATTTGTTCTGAGGTGTGAGCGGGAGGCTTCACCGAGCCGGTGCGCCGTCGATCTGGCTCAACCGCAGTTCGCGGCCGAGCTGGTCTTCATAGAGGTGGAACGGAGACATCTCCCCGGCACGATCGCCGTAGGTGGACTTCGCCCGCCGGTACACCTGTTCGACGAGTGCCGACAGTTCAGTGGCAATACCGACAGACCGCGCCAGATCGATGGACAAGCCGAGATCCTTGCATGCCAGCGCGATGGCGAATCCTTCGTCGTAGTCGCCATGATCCAGGATCGACAGCACGTCATGCTCGACGAAGTTGCTGTTGGCCGGGCTGGCGATGATCGAATCACGCAACACACCGAGATCGACACCCGCTGCCGTGCCGACCGCGAGCACCTCTGCCGTCGCCACGAGATGCGAGAACCACAACTGGTTGATCATGAGCTTGACGGCATAGCCTGCGCCATGGGGGCCGACGTGCAGGATCCGCTCGGCGTCACCCATCGCCTCGAATACCGGTCGCAGACGCGTCACATCGTCCGCGTCGCCCCCGATGAAGATCTGCAATGAGCCGGCCGCGGCACCCACCGACATCCCGCTGACCGGGGCGTCCACAATGTGAAGCCCGCGAGCCGTCTCCTCGCTTCTCACGCGTGCGGCGACCTCCGGGACCGAGGTCGACATGTCGACCCAGGTTCCACCGTCCGCGATTCCGGCGAGGATTCCGTGTGTGCCGTAGAGGACATCGGATACATGCCGGGGGGTGGGGAGCATAGTGATTACCAGATCGCTGTTGGCGGCGGCACTGGCGGCCGAATCCACCCACATCGCCCCGCCGGCAACGGCCTCGGCCGCCGCTTCTGCGCGAACATCCGTCACTACAAGGCGGAAGCCGCTCTTCTGCAGATTGCGGACCATTCCGGAACCCATGCTGCCCAAGCCGACGAAGCCGACAACCGGAAGCGTTGTGGAGCTCATAGTGATGCGTTGCCTTTCGGGGCGTAGTAGGGGTTCTGCGGGTTCTCCCGGGCGGCCAGCACGTCGGCCACGGTGGGGAGCTGAGCTGCGCCGTTGCCCAACGCGGTTCGCGTGGCCTCACGGTTGTTGCGGTACACGGCATCGGCATCGTCGGCGCCCGGGTTGACCCACACGGCGGCGACGACGACATGCGTGTCGGCCTCGGTTTCGGTGATCACTCCGTCGGCTACGGCGTCGGCGACACCAGCGGCGACGCCTGCCTGAGCCGGCCCCCAAATGAAGGTGCCATGCTCGTCGCCTGCGGGGGCAGCCTTGGTCACGAACAGCGTGAACGGCTTGGTCGGCAGGGACGGTTTCAGGATCGCCACGAACGGGACATGACCGGCGCTGGGGGAGGCGAGGGCCGCCGCCCAGGCGGCGCCCGCCGGCCCATCACGGTGTCCGAAGACGGTGTTGATGTGTGCGGCGTTCACCCCCTGGCCGACGAAGCTCTCGCCGAGTTGGAGCTCCGGCACTAGATGAGCCCCT
Source organism: Homoserinimonas sp. (assembly GCA_040904805.1). Taxonomy (GTDB): domain Bacteria; phylum Actinomycetota; class Actinomycetes; order Actinomycetales; family Microbacteriaceae; genus RYN-87. The sequence goes on from JBBDSS010000014.1 coordinate 248,959, forward strand.
GTTCCTCGAGCCAAGCAATGGCGACGTCTTCCGGGTCTTCGCCGTCAACATCCACCTGCTGGTTCAGTGACTGCATGACCTCGGTGGTGAGCAGCGGGGAAAGCTCCGCCATCACATCCGCTATCGCCGGGAACTCATCGAGCGTTGCCTGCTTGAGCGTGAACGCGCCCTGGTACGCGGGGAAGAAATTCTGGTCGTCCTCCATCACCACGAGGTCGAGCGCGCTGATGCGGCCGTCGGTCTGGAACACCTCGCCGAAGTTGCAGTCGTCGCCCTTCTGGGTGGCGGTGTAGATGACACCGGTATCGAGCATCGTCAGCCCGTTGGAGTCATCAGCGGCGAAGCCGTAGGCACCCGCGAGTCCGGGCCAGCCGTCGTCGCGCGTCGAGAACTCGCTCTCGATGCAGAAGGTCTGATCTTCTGCCGGAAGCGCGGCCACATCACTGAGCGAGTCAACCCCCAGCGCATCCCGCTCACTGGAGCGAATGGCGAAAGCGTAGGTGTTGTTGAACGGTGCGCCGTCGAGCCACGCAATACCATGTTCGGCGTCCGCCTCCTTGACCGCTTCGAACTGCTCGGGCACACCCACAACCGGGGAGGTGTTGCCGTTGTAGGTGATCCAGGACGTTCCGGTGTACTCCCAGTAGCCGAGGAACTGGTCGTTCTCCAGCGCCTGGCGCACATTGGCCGAGCCGACCAACTTGATGTTGGCCTCGACGTCAGCGCCGTTGGCGTTGAGCAGCTCGGCCGTCATGTAGGCGAGGATGTACTGCTCGGCGAAGTCTTTGGCGCCGATCTCACCGGTCAGGCCGCTCAGCTCGCCGTCACCGCCGCCGGGCTCGGCGCCGGCGCCAGCACAGCCGGTGAGCGCCACTGCGCCCGCAGCGAGCACTGCCATCGTTCCGATAATGCGTTTCTTCATTGTGATTTGCCTTTCGGGTTTCGTTGTAGTGAAGGGATAGAACTCACATGCCACGCGGGCGCACCATCTCCTCAACAAGGCCCGCGAGCCAGTCGATGAGGACGGCGATCGCAGCGACGAGCACCGCGCCGACCAGGAGCACAGGGAACCGCTGCAGCTTCAGGCCGTTGATGATCATGTCGCCGAGACCGCCCGCATTGATGAACGTCGCGACCGTGGCGACACCGACCGCGAAGACGAGCGCCGTGCGCAACCCGGCCAGGATGACGGGCGACGCCAGGGGGAGTTCAACACGTCGAAGCACCTGCCCCGGAGTCATGCCCATACCGCGCGCTGATTCCACGATGGTCGAGTCGACCTGTTCCAGACCAGCCATAGTGTTTCGCAACACCGGAAGGAACGAGTAGGCGACCAGCGATACCAAGGCGGTCGTGAATCCGGTCTGCCACACGATGGCCAGCAGAATGACGACGCCGATCGCCGGGGTCGCCTGGCCGACGTTTGCAATGCCGACCACCGTCGCGGTGAACATGCGGGAGCGCGATCGGGTCGCTGCGATTCCGGCGGGAATCGCCAGCACTGCGACCAGTATCGAGGCGGTGACGGTCAGTACCAGGTGTTCCTGGATGCGCGAGACGATGTAGTCGGCGTTGAGAGTTCGCTGTTCGATGGAGTCGAGTTGGAGCGACGACACCCACAGCCAGGTGGCGAACAAGACCACGGCAACCACCAGGACCGGCATGAACCGCCGTATTGCGGGCCAGGCCCGGCTGCCCTGATTTCTGGGCCCGCCACCAACGGTGTTCAGCGCCACAGTCTCCGATTCGACGACCGACATCATTCCGCCTGCCGAGCCCCCGCCAGGGGGGCGGCTCCCAGCGCCTCCGAGATGGCGGTGTGGCTGATGGATCCAACCACCCGTTCCCCCTCCGAGACGTCGATGCTGGACCCACCGGTGAGCACAAGGAGGTCGAGTGCGTCACGCAGGGTGCCAGCAATATCGACCCGCGCACCTGAGGCGTCACCACTGGCCTGGCCGAGCCGGGCTTCCGCCACCGGGATGAGAGCGAGACGCTTGAGCGATGCCCCTTGGCCGATGAACGACGAAACGTAGTCGTTGGCCGGTGCAGAGAGGATGTTCGACGGGGTGTCGAACTGCTCGATGCGGCTGCGTTCGCCAAGCACCGCTATGCGGTCGCCGAGCTTGATGGCCTCTTCGAAGTCGTGTGTGACGAAGATGATCGTCTTGCCGATCTCCGACTGCAAGCGAAGGAACTCGGCCTGCAACTTCTCGCGGGTGATCGGATCGGTGGCACCGAACGGCTCATCCATCAGCATCACGGGCGGGTCTGCAGCCAGGGCACGGGCGACTCCGACGCGCTGCTGCTGTCCTCCTGAGAGCTGGCGCGGGTACCTCTTGGCGAAGATACCTGGGTCAAGCTGCACTGTGATGAGCAGTTCCTCGACGCGGTCGGCAGTTTTCTTCTTCGACCATCCCAGCAGCCGGGGAACGGTCGCGATGTTCTCTTCGATGGTCAGGTGTGGGAACAAGCCGATCTGTTGGATCACATAGCCGATATGCCTACGGAGCTGGTTGGGGTCAAGAGAGAGAACATCATTGCCGCCGATACGGATCGACCCTGATGAGGGTTCGATGATGCGGTTGATCATCTTCATTGTGGTGGTCTTGCCGCAGCCGCTGGGGCCGACGAGCATCACTAGCTCACCCGGGTTGATCGACATGGAGAACGATTCGACGGCAGTTCCGGTCTGCCCGGGATATATCTTGGAGACGTTCTCCAGCTCGATTCCGACTGCTCCGTTGACTGTCGAGAAAGGGCCTGCGCTGGTGGGTTCGGTCACTTCAATCCCCTTGAGATCGTGTAACGGGCGATGATGAGAAAGGCGGCGTCGAGCAGCAGTGCGAGGATGACGACGCTGACGGTTCCGGTGAGCGCATAGTTGAGAGCGTTCTTGGACCCGAGCGATGACAAGCCTTTGAAGATGTATTGGCCCAACCCCGGACCGGCGACATAGGCCGCGATCGCGGCAATTCCCACCGTCAATTGAACGGCTGTGCGAACGCCGGCGAGGATGATCGGCCAGGCGATCGGCAGTTGCATCGTGAACAGCACCCGGACTCGGCCCATGCCGACTCCCCGAGCCGACTCGAGAATCGGAACCGGCACCTCTCTGAGGCCGACCACCGTATTCCTGACGATCGGCAGCAGCGAGTAGAAGACCAGGGCAACGACTGAGGGCCCCCAACCAAGCCCGAGTAGTGGGCTGAGCAACGCAAGCAGCGCGAGCGACGGGATGGTCAGCATCACCGCTGCCGTGGAGATCGACACCGACCGAGTGATCGGTTTGTCCCACACCAGTAATCCGACGGCGACGCCGATGATCAGGGCGATTCCCACGGAGATCAGAACCACTGTGAGGTGTTCGCCTGCGAGTTCGAGAATGTCGTCGTATCGCCGGGTCAGGAAGACGGCAAGGGTGTCCCAATCGAATCCAGTCATCTGGGACCTCCTGCCTCGACTGTGAAACTGCGGCGGATCGCAACCCCGACGATAGCGACGCATCTCCATTTGCACAACAGAGCTTGCACATATGGCAAACGCACCATATTCTGAGGCGCATGACACAAGCAGCACAGGCACGGGCTGGGCGAAAGAATTCGTCAGGTCTCACCCGTGACGTCGAGATTCTCGAACTACTCGGTGATGCCGAGGCGTTCCGAACCGGCGGCCTCACGATGACCCGAATCGCCGAACTGACCGGTCGCGACAAGGCAGTGATCTCCCGTGCATTGGCGACGCTGGCGGACGCCGGCCTGGTGGACCGCGACGATACGAGCCTCAGCTATCGCCTCGGTTCCCGCATCTACGCGCTCGCCGGTCGAACGTCCCAGGCCACGCTGGCTGCTCGCGCCCGCACCTCGCTTCGCCAGATCGCGCAGTCGACTCGCGAAACCACCCATCTCTGCACGCTTCAGGGCGGAAACGTTCTCACGCTGATGAGCGAGCTAAGCTCCCACGAGTTCCGGACCACCGGATGGGAGGGCATCACGACTGCCGGCTGGCGCACCCCGTCGGGGCGGGTGCTCATCAGTGACTGGGATGAGGTATCGATCAAGAACTGGTACAACGAACACGGGCGCGACAGCGCCCTGCTCGGCCCTCTCGACCCTGCACTGACCTCCGCCGGTTTCGCCGTTCTCGAAAACCCCCCACCCGACAAAGCCGTGGTCACCGACTTCTCGAGCCTGCTGACCGAGATCCGACGGATCCGGGAACGCGGCTACGCCCTCCTCGACGAAGAACTCGAGATCGGCGTTGTCGGCGCATCCGCCCCCATCGTCGACTTCAACGGGCGCATCGTCGCGGCGCTGAACGTGAGCGGGCCCAAGTCGAGAATCGGCCATCGGCTCGATGCCCTGGGAGAGTATGTAGCCCGAGCGGCGACGGCTCTTTCTGTATCGATCGGTGGTGAAAAGGGAGCGAACTAGGAGACCACCACCAACCGATTGTCGATCAGGCGAGTGCCGCCGACGCGGGCGGCGATGATGGCGGTTGCCTCGCCGCGGAAATCGGGTGGAACGGGCAGGAATGTCGTCGGGTTCACCAGTTCGAGATAGTCGAGCTCTGCCTTCGGTTCCTCCGCAACCAGGTTGCGGCCCGCCACCCTGGCGAAGTCAGCGCCCTGGTGAGCGGATGCCGCGGCAGCTTCCAGCGCGGCCGACAGCACCAGGGCGGCATTGCGCTCGTCCTCGGCCAGATACCGGTTGCGACTGGACAGCGCGAGACCGCCGTCCTCCCGCACGGTCTCGACGACATCGAGCTGCACTGAGAGGTTCAGGTCGGCGATCATCCGCCTCACCAGGTACACCTGCTGGGCATCTTTCCGCCCGAAGACGGCAATCCCGGGCCGTGCGATGTTGAAGAGCTTGGCGACGACGGTGAGCATGCCGTCAAAGTGCCCGGGGCGGGCCGCGCCCTCGAACAGCGTGCCGACCATGCCGGCGGCGATGCGGGTCTGCGTCTCACCGTCCGGATACATCTCCGCCGTGCTCGGGGCGAAGACGATCGGAGCGTCGCCGAGAGCAACAACATCCGTCTCGAGAGTGCGCGGATAACGGTCGAGGTCCTCGCTGGAGCCGAACTGCAGCGAGTTCACGAAGATGGAGACGACAACGACGTCCGCCAGGTCTCCCGCTCGCTCCGCCAACGCCAGGTGACCGGCGTGCAGAGCGCCCATCGTGGGTACCAGGGCGATGGAGCGGCCAGCCGCCCTCTCGGCATCCAGCCGGGACTGCAACTGCTCGATAGTGGTGACCGTCTCAGCCATCGAGATCCTCCGGGAACGAGCGCGTCGGGGCGGCCAGAGCATTCTCCACGGCCGAGCGCACCAGCGGCGCGAGAACTGCCCCCGGGGCTACCACCCCGATGCCGTCGAGAAGCCCGGTCGCCTGGGAAACGATCGCCGCCGAAAAGCTGGTTGCAGTTTCGATGGCCTCGGCGTAGGCCGCGCGATCGGACTCCGCGACGAGCACCGGCTCGGCGCCCATCTCCACGACGAGTGCCTGCCCGATCGGCTGCACTGGTGCTGGGGCAGTCACGGCGCAGTATGCCTCACGCAGCCGGACCAGGTCGATGCTGGTCCCGGTGAATGCCATCGCCGGATGCACCGCGAGGGGGATGGCGCCGGCGGCCAGTGCCGGGGACAACACCGAAATGCCGAACTGCGCCGCAGTGTGCAGCACCAGCTGCCCCGGCTGCCAGCTGCCGGTTGCGGCGAGGCCGCCCACCAGGTCGGCAAGCTCGGCGGCGGGTACGGCGAGGATCACCAGCTCGCTGCGCTCGACGATGGCCGGGATCTCCAGCACCGGAACCCCCGGCAGCATCGCTTCGGCCCGGTCTCGGCTCGCGCTGGTGATTGCGCTGATGCCGACGATGGCGTGACCGGCGCCCGCGAGCGCGGCACCGAGAACCGGTCCGACCCGGCCGGCACCGATGATTCCGATTCCCAGCCGTCCGGACTGCTGCCGCTGCGCATCACTCATGCGGGGGCTTCCCCCGACCGCCAGCGATGCGAGGTGTCGGCCGCAACCGACTGGACGGTGACGTCGGCGACCTCGCTGAAGAAGGCGAGCGCGGCATCCTGGTCGACAGCGTCGAGCTCGGCCGTGATCGGGCCGGCGACAGTATGCAACTGAACGGAGGCCAGGCGGCACAGCCGGTAGAGCGGCCCCTGGCTGACGGAGACACTCTGAACCCGAGGTGTCGGCACGACGACCAGACCGCGCCAGATTATGCCCTTGCGCAGCAGCACCGCGTCCGCCGTGATCGCGAAGCCATTGCGTTGCCAGGAGAACCAGCGCAGCCAGGCGGCGCGCCTCGGGGAGTTGACGAAACCGTCGCCCGCTGTGCCCTCCGCGGTCAGGCCGTCTTCGAGCAGGCGAGTCATCTCATCCGTGGTGAGCTTCGGAAGCAACAGCGCCAACACCCGCATGACGTCCGCCCGGTCGCCGACCGGCATGATCGTGGTGTTTGCCTGGCCGGCCGCACCCTTGGCGGTGGACTGGCTCGCCCGGTTCACCTTGATCTCCCACCAGCCTGCCGGGCGCCAGAGCAGCGGCTGGCTGACCAGCACGGAGTGGATGCGCCCCGGCGGCAGCGTCTCGTTGCTGGTGCTGAGCAGGCCGAAACCGACTCGGACGCCATCGGCGGTGCCCGCGATGGAGTAACGCAACGACTTGGTGATGCGGTTCACGTAGAAACTGCCGAAGCCGATGATCGCCGGAATCATCGTGAAGAGGAGACCGAAATTCTGCCAGACAACCACCGAGACGACAGCTCCGACAATGGCCAGGATCAGGAAGATGGTGACGCCGCTGAGCACGGTGGAGCCGATGAGCCTGCCAGGGGGAATCTTCACGACCGACTCCGCCGGAGCCGCGTTCGGATCCAGTTCAGGGGCCAGGAGCTCGCTGACCCTGCGGTCGATCAGGCCATGACCCGCCTCGACGGAGGCCTCAGCCTCCCGCGCGTCTGCCCGGCGGGCACCGGATGCCAGCCGCAACACTTCCCGGCGCAGGTCATCTGCCGCCGCCGACCCCAGGTAGGACAACTGCACGTTCGCATCCGCACCGGCCTGGTTGACCTCGAGCTTGGCGGCGCCGAACAATCGCGCGAAGAACGGACGCACGATATTGATGCCCTGGATGCGGTCAAGCCTGGCCTTGCGGTTGGTGCGAAACAGGATGCCGGACCGCACCTCGACCACCTCATTGGTGATGCGGAAACTGTGCATACGCCACGAGACGTAGAAGGCGGCGATCAGCACGATCAGGAACACCGCCAGGCCCAGGAGGGCGAAGCCGATGTACCCGTTGTCGAGCACGTAGTCCACTGGGTCGCCCTCACCGGCGTAACCGGGCACCACGATGCTGATCAGGCGCTCCCTCAGGTTGGCGATCACGATACCGAGGATGGCGATGAGGGTGATGCCACCCTTCAGCAGTGGCGAGGCCGGGTGCATCCGGTGCCACTCACCGTCGGTCAGGGACGCTGCGATCCCCACCGCACGGACGCCCGACTCTTTCGAACCGTGCGTTGCCTGCGGAGTGGGCCCAGGAGTGACGGTCTGATCGGTGGCGGGCAGATCGGTGGCGGCCGGATCCGGGTTGCGGGGGTCGGTCACAGGCCCGCCCGGCGGCTCTCGGCTACGGCCACCAGGTGGTCGCGCAGTTCCTCGGCGTCATCCGCCGGCAACCCTGGAATGGTGATGCCGGTCGATGCCGCCGCCGTGACGAACTTCAGCTCGCTGAGACCCAGCCCCCGTGACAGCGGACCACGGTTGATATCGACCAGCTGCATGCGGCCGTACGGAACCGCGACAATGCGCTGGAACATGATGCCTCGGCGGAACACCAGGTCGTCTTCGCGCAACTGGTATCCATAGGCACGCACCCGCCGAGGGGTGATGGCCGCGTTGAGCAGGAAGCTGGCGACGGCCGCCGCGGTGATCCACCAGGCCCACTCCCAGCCCATCGTCTGAAGCACGAGCGACGCGGCAACTGCCACCCCCCAGAAGACGACCAGGCCCACCAGCTCCGAGATGATGAGCTTAGGGGACACCCGTCGCCACACCAGTTCAGGAACCTCAAGTTGACTGGTCATTGATCCCTCACTCATAGCGTCTTTCGGGTTACGCCTGTGCCGGCTTCTTGTCCTGATTGTCTTCTCCATCGTCCGGCGGGAGTTTGCACATATGCTCGGCAACCAGTCCACAGACCATCAGCACGATCGCACCGGCAAACATTGAAATGAAGAACCCGATCGAGCCTACAGGCGTGACCGACCGGGAGAGCAGGTACGCGGAGAAACCTGCCGCCGCGCCTGCGAGAAGGGCGCCCGCGATCGCTGAAGCTTTCGCCAGCACCACCACCCGGGTCGCATAGAACGGGTCGACCAGCGCCCTGGCCGTGCCGTTCGCCACCTTGCGGATCGGCCAGGCCAGGCCGATATCGACCAGGCCGATGAGGGCGAGGCCGATCGCCAGAGTGAGCGGGGGCCGCACACCCGGCTCACCAGACTGGGCAAGCCACACTTGAACAAGAACGCCGGCCACCAGCCCGATCACGGCGAACACGGTCAAGGTCAGTGCTGAGGTGCGTTTCACTCCGGTGCCCCCCTGCCTGCCGAGGTTTTCGTGGCTGTACCGGGTAGCGGCTCTGCCGGAAACTCCCACACCACGTCGTCGACGGTGGCGAGCAGGTCGGCGACTCGTCCGTGACCCGGGATGACGGCATCCGCGTCTACCTGGAGCCACGGAGCCAGCACGAAGGCGCGCTGCCAGGCTCGCGGATGCGGCAGGGTCAACCGGTCGCTGCGGAGCTGCACGTCCGCGAAAGTGATCACGTCGATGTCGAGGGTGCGGTCGCCCCAGGCGGTGTCCCGCACGCGGCCATGGCGAACCTCGATCGCGTTGACCGCATCGAGGAGGTCGAGCGGCGTCACGGCCGCCTCGACCAGCACGACAGCGTTGAGGTAACGGGGCGCCGAATCGTCCAGGCCGGTCAGTTTCAGGGCACCGGATTCGACCAGCCCGGATGCCGAGACCACACGGAGCCCGGGTGTGGCGTCGATATCCATCAGCGCGGCACGGATGGTCGCCTCCCGGTCGCCCAGGTTGCTACCCAGAGCCAGCACGGCCTGGGCGATATCCCCTGTGCCGCTCACTCGCGCACCCGCGTGATCGTCACCGATACGTCGGAGAACGGTACCGTGATCGGCGCGCTCGGCTTGTGCACCGTCACCCGCACGGCGTCAGAGGCCCGATGTGAGAGCACAATGGCGGCAACTCGTTCCGCGACCGTCTCGATGAGGTCGACCGGGTCACGCTCCACCGCGGCGACAATCTGCTCGGCGAGCACCCCGTAGTGCACCGTCTGTTCGAGGTCATCTCCGCCCGCTGCAGCACCAAAGTCGAGCCAGACGGTGACATCCAGCAGGAACTCCTGCCCAGCCTCGCGCTCGTCGGCGAACACCCCGTGGTGACCGAACGCCCTGAGCCCTGTCAACGTCAGGTGATCACCGGTCATGTTGAGCATCATCCTTCAAGCGAGCCCAGAGGTCGAGTGCGGCGCGCGTGCCGGCGACATCGTGCACGCGGACACCCCACGCACCGGCCTCCGCAGCCAGGGCACTGAGGATGGCGGTCGCCGGATCACGCTGCTTCGGCTCAGCGCCGTCGGGAAGCAGCGTGGAGAGAAACCGCTTGCGCGATGCGCCCACCAGCACCGGGCATCCGAGACTGCGAAAGTCCCGCAGGTGCGCCATCAGCATCCAGCTCTGGTCCGCCGTCTTCGCAAAGCCGAGGCCGGGGTCGAGGATGATGCGCTCGGGCGCCACGCCGACGATGATCAATTCGGCGACGCGCTGCTCCAGTTCGGCGCGCACGTCGCGAACGACATCGTCGTAGGCGGTCAGTTCGTCCATGACGGCGCTGTGCCCACGCCAGTGCATGGCGATGAAGTCGAGGCCGGTCTCTGCCGCCACCTGGGGCATGTCCGGGTCGGCCAGCCCGCCGGAGACATCGTTGATGATGGCGACGCCGGCCTCGGCGGCGGCGCGGGCTGTCGCCGAGTTCATGGTGTCGACGCTCACCCGGACGCCTCGCTGCACCAGCTCGCGAATGACCGGGAGCACGCGATTCTGCTCGACATCAGTAGGGATGCGCTCGGCGCCCGGTCGGGTGGTCTCACCGCCAACGTCAATGATGTCGACACCGGCGCTCACCATCCTGACCGCGTGGCTGATCGCCGCCTCCTGCCGGGCGAATTCTCCACCGTCACTGAACGAGTCAGGGGTGACGTTGAGCACCCCCATGATGCGTGGACGTGAATCAGGCATTTACCGCCCCATCCCCAGCGTGACCGATCAAGGCCATCGCTTCCGCGCGTTGCGCGGGGTCGGACAGTGTGCCGCGGGTGGCCACCGTCACGGTGGAGCTGCGCACCTGCTGCACCCCACGGGCAGTGACGCATCCGTGTACGGCGTCGATCACCACGAGCACGCCGTTCGGAGACAGCCCGTCGTTCAGGGCATCCGCGATCTCCTCAGTCAGGCGCTCCTGGAGTTGCGGCCGCGCGGCAATGGTGTGCACAACCCTGGCCAGGCTTCCCAGCCCCACGATGTTGTCGACCGGGGCGTACGCGATGTGGGCGACGCCGAGGAACGGCAGCAGGTGGTGCTCGCAGATGGACCGGAGTTCGATGCCGCGCAGCAGCACCAGCTCACCGCCGGAATCTCCCGAGATCGGGTGGGCCAGGTGGATCAGCGGGTCAACGCCGACACCAGAGAAGAACTCGCCGTAGGCCTCGGCCACCCGCTCCGGCGTGGAGGCGAGCCCGGGGCGTGAGGGGTCTTCACCGATCGCATAGAGCAGTTCAGTGACGGCGGCCCGGATGCGCTCGACGTCGACCCCCGTGCTATCGACGGCGGCGACACTGCCTGTGGTGCGGGGCATGACTGCTCCCTACGCGGTTGCGATACCGGGCGACTTGCGCGGCGCGCGCTTCGGTTTCGGGTTCGGATCGGAGTCGACGCCGCCGTCGACCGAGCCAGAGTCGATTGGAGCCTTCGCCGGGAGCCCAACCGGAGGTTGCGTCGAAACCGGCCGCTTCGTGCTCGACAGCCACTGCGGACGTTCCGGCAGCTTCATGACGTTGGCGAAGATCTCGGCGATCTGGTTGTGGTCGAGGGTCTCCTTCTCGAGCAATTCGGATGCCAGCGTGTCCAGAATGTCGCGGTTCTCGGTCAGTACCGACCAGGCCTCGTCGTGGGCAGCCTCGATGAGGGCGCGCACCTCGGCATCGACCTGCTCGGAGAGGGTCTCCGAGTAGTCCCGGGAGTGGCCCATGTCGCGACCGAGGAACATGTCCCCGGAGCCGGAGCTCAGCTTGACCGAGCCGATATTGGCGCTCATGCCGTAGTCGGTGACCATCTTGCGGGCCGTACCGGTGGCCTTCTCGATGTCATTCGATGCGCCGGTGGTCGGATCGTGGAAAACGATCTCTTCGGCGACGCGACCACCCATGGCGTAAGCCAGCTGGTCGAGCAGCTCGTTGCGGCTGACCGAGTAGCGGTCTTCCAGCGGCATCACCATGGTGTAGCCGAGGGCGCGCCCGCGGGGAAGGATGGTGATCTTGGTGACCGGGTCGGTGTTGTTCATCGCGGCGGCGACCAGGGCGTGTCCGCCCTCGTGGTACGCGGTGATCAGCTTCTCCTGGTCGCGCATCACCCGGCTGCGACGCTGCGGGCCGGCCATGACGCGGTCGACCGCCTCATCCAGTGCCCGGTTGTCGATGAGCTGCGCGTTGGAGCGCGCGGTGAGCAGTGCGGCCTCGTTGAGCACGTTTGCCAGGTCGGCACCGGTGAAGCCGGGTGTCTTGCGGGCGAGCACTTCGAGATCGACGCCGGCAGCAAGCGGCTTGCCCTTGCCGTGCACCTCGAGAATCTTCTGGCGACCTTTCAGGTCGGGGGCGTCGACACCGATCTGACGGTCGAAACGGCCAGGACGCAGCAGCGCCGGGTCGAGGATGTCCGGGCGGTTCGTCGCCGCGATGAGGATGACGTTCGTCTTGACGTCGAAGCCGTCCATTTCGACCAGCAACTGGTTGAGTGTCTGCTCACGCTCATCGTGACCGCCACCCATTCCCGAGCCACGGTGGCGACCGACGGCGTCGATCTCGTCGACGAAGATGATCGCCGGGGAGTTCTCCTTGGCCTCCTTGAACAGGTCGCGCACGCGGCTGGCACCGACGCCGACGAACATCTCGACGAAGTCGGATCCGGAGATCGAGTAGAAGGGGACATTCGCCTCACCGGCCACAGCCCTGGCGAGAAGTGTTTTACCGGTTCCGGGAGGGCCATACAGCAGCACACCCTTGGGGATCCGCGCGCCGACCGCCTGGAAGCGGGCAGGGTCGGTCAGGAACTCCTTGATCTCCTCGAGCTCCTCGATGGCCTCGTTGGCACCTGCGACGTCGTCGAAGGTGACCTTCGGCGACTCCTTCGACACCAGCTTGGCCTTCGACTTGCCGAACTGCATGACCTTGCTGCCGCCGCCTTGCATGCTGGACATGAGGAACCAGAAGATGAGGCCGATGATGATGAACGGGATAATCAGGCCGAGCATGGAGGTGAACCAGCTGCCGTTGTCGACCTCGTCGTCGTAGCTGTTCACGCTCGAGTTGTTGACGGCCTCCACGACGTCATCGCCTCGGGCTGCCGCGTAGTAGAACTGCACCTGCTTGCCCTGCTCGCCGCCCTGCTTCAGCACGAGGTCGACCCGCTGCTGGCCGTCGATGATCTTGACCGATTCGACCTTGTCCTCCTGCAGCAGGGCCATACCCTTTTGGGTATCGATCTGCTGGAAACCTCCGCCACCGAGCAGGCTGAAGCCCACCGAAACGACAATGATCGCCACGGCGATGTAGACCAGCGGGCCGCGAAGGAACTTCTTCAGATTCATAGTGCTTGTAAGGCTATCCTGCACCCCCTGAGCACCGCCCCCGTGTTTGCTGGAGGCGTAACCGCGCCGTCGCACCGCCCCGCTCTATCCCAAATGAAGGAGATACCGCCGCTGTGGCGCCCATCGCCCAATAAACCTGTTACGAAGGAGCAGTTCTTCCTTCATTTCGCACTGAGAGACAGGACGGGGAGGGGCGGATGCCGCCGGTGGGTTACTCGTAGATGTGGGGGGCCAGCACGCCGATGCCGCGGAGGTTGCGGAACTTCTCGGCGTAGTCGAGGCCGTACCCGACGACGAAGGCCGGCGGGATCTCGAAGCCGACATAGCGAACGTCCACCTCCACCTTGGCGGCTTCCGGCTTGCGCAGCAGCGCGCAAATCTCGACGGATGCCGTGCCGCGGGTCTCCAGGTTTGCCCGCAGCCAGGAGAGGGTCAACCCGGAGTCGATGATGTCCTCGACGATCAGAACGTGACGCCCCTGAAGGTCGGAGTCGAGGTCCTTGAGGATGCGCACGACGCCGGATGACTGCGTGCCGGAGCCGTACGATGAGACGGCCATCCAGTCCATCTCGAGCGGGATGGTCAGTTCACGGGCCAGGTCTGCCATCACCATGACCGCTCCCCGCAACACTCCCACCAGCAGGATCTCCTTGCCGGCATAGTCGGCTTCGATCCGCCTGGCGAGCTCCGCGATCTTTGCGTGGATTTCCTCCTCGCTGAAAAGCGTGCTGGTCAGGTCATCCGCCACATCGCTGAATTCCATGGTTAGTGAGGCTCCCGATCTTTCATGGCCGACGAGAACACCAGCAGGTGCCCGTGCCGTTCAACCCTAACGCCCGGCAGGTGCACGGCACCCTGTCCATGCCAGTCGGTCACCAGCCTGGCCACCTCGAGCGTCTGCGAGCGGCTGAGCGCAATCCCGAACTCAGCGGACACGGCGAGGCGGATGATCCGCTGCCGCAGGGCGGGCGGGTTCGCTTCCAGCCCGCGCACCGCCAGTGAGATGCCGGCCTCCGCGTGCTCGGCGAGGTCTTCGATGAGTTCCTCGGCGAAGTGGTCGAGGGCCGACTCGTCTTCGCGCAGCTGTTCCGCGGTGCGGGCCAGGGCGTCGGCGACCCCGGGGCCGAGTTCGCGCTCCAGTATCGGCAGCACGCGGCTGCGCACCCTGACCCGGGCGTAGGCCGGGTCGGTGTTGTGGGGGTCATCCCACGGCTCGAGTCCCGAGTCGGCGCAAAAAGCCACAGTCGTTGCCCGACGAATACCCAACAGTGGTCGCAGCAGCATAAGTGGCTGTTGAGTTGCCCCCGATGAGGGTTCGGGGTTGTCCTGGGCCCCACTGTGGCGGATTTCAGCGCACGAGACGGGAGCCATCCCCTGCAGGCTTCCCGCCCCGCTCCCCCGGGCAAGCCCGAGCAGCACAGTCTCCGCCTGGTCGTCGAGGGTGTGGCCGAGCAGCACTGCGGCGGCTCCCGTCTGCTCGGTCGCCGCCGCATATGCCAGGTACCGCGCCTCGCGGGCGGCAGCCTCCGGTCCGCCTGCGCTGCCGACCTGCACCCGGGTGACGACCACCGGGTCCAGTCCGAGCCGCCTCGCCTGTCCAGCGGCGCGAGCCGCGACATCCGCCGACCCCTCCTGCAACCCGTGGTCGACGATGATGGCCCCGACTCGAAGGCCGGCCCGCGGCGCCTCGAACGCCGTGGCGGCGGCGAGCGCGAGCGAATCCGGACCGCCGCTCAGACCTGCCAGCACGAGGGTGCGCTCGGGGAGAGGCTCGTGATTGTTCCCGTGTGGCGCGATTGTGCCTGTTCGCTCAGGCACATCCGCCCCGGCTTGGCACAATACGGCGAGGGAATCCCGCACGGCCCGTCGCACATCCGCGACGGCCGGGGTGAGGCGTGGACGGCGGGAGGTCATCCAGTAACGTTATTGCAGCACTCGCGAAAAACAAGGAGCACAAGTCATGGCCGCCTACGACGCCGTTATCGAGATTCCCAAGGGGAGCCGCAACAAATTCGAGGTCGACCACGAAACCGGCCGGGTCTACCTCGACCGGGTGCTCTTCACCACGTTCGTCTACCCGACCGACTACGGCTACTTCGAAAACACCCTCGGGCTCGACGGCGACCCGGTCGACGTGCTGGTGCTCCTCGACTACCCGCTGTTCCCCGGTGTCGGCGTCAGCGTGCGGCCGGTCGCGGTGTTCAACATGACGGATGACGGCGGCTCAGACGCGAAAGTCATCGCCGTCCCGGCCAAGGACCCGCGCTGGTTGCACATCCAGGACCTCACCGACATCCCGGAGTACACACGCAAGGAGATCGAGCACTTCTTCGAGCACTACAAGGACCTTGAGCCCGGCAAGTGGGTCAAGACCGAGGGGTGGGGCGACGCGGCCGAGGCTGAGGCAATCGTCGTGGCCGGCATCGAGAAGCTGAAGGCGGAAGGGCACTAACGCTGTGCACTAGTGGCCAATTCTGACCACGCGGTCGTCGTTGCCGTAGTCGCACAGGTTCTCCGAGCATTCGGCGCCCATCGACCCGGTTCGGTGACGTCGACGACGCGGTTGCGTTCTCTCACGAACACTGTAAGGGTGCGGTGCTCTTCCCTTCACAACGAGCGCGAAGGGAGCGTGGGTGACGGGTCGTTAGATGTTGACGCCGCGGGCGCGGAGGTAGTAGACCGGGTTGGTCGCTGAACCCCAGTTGCGCACCTCGAAGTGGAGGTGGCATCCGTTGGAGCTTCCTGTGGTTCCCGTATAGGCGATGACCTGGCCGGCCGCGACGCTCTGCCCGTAGCCGACGCGGATGCCGCCGCCCCGGATGTGCGCGTAACCGGTGGTGACCCCTCCACCGTGGTCGACCTTCACGAAGTTGCCGTAGCCGCCGTTCCAGCCAGCGTAAATCACTCGTCCGCTGGACGCCGCATAGATGGGGGTTCCGCAACCGGCACCGAAGTCGGCGCCGAAATGCCAGGACGAGGCTCCGTCGAAAGGGGGGACGCGAGGACCGTAGGAACCCGCGGATACATAACCCCAGGATGGCCTGGCCCATCCACTTGACGAGGAACCGCCGCCGGCTGCCGCCGCTTCCGCTTCGCGCTTCTTACGCTCGATCTCCTGCTGGCGCTTGATCTCGGCCTGGCGACGGATCTCAGCCTGCCGCCTGATCTCAACACCGACGGCGTACTGCTGTTCGGTGAGCACCCGGTCCTCAACGAGGGAAGTCAATTGTGCTTCCAGACGTTCCTGGTTGCCGGCCTGCTCCGCGAGGGCCGCTTCAGCAGCATCCGCTGCCTTCTGGGCCTCGATCATGGCCTTCTCTGCCGCCTCTGCCAGCCCTTTCAGGGCCTCTTTGGCGACGTTGGCGTCATTGGTCAGGGATTGGGCGGTGTTCTGGTCACGCTTGGCCTTGGCATAGATGCCACTGGATTGCTGGTTGACCTTGCTCGCCATACCGAGGTTGGAGAGCAGGTCTGACTCACTCTCCTCCCCGAAGAAGAGCTGCACTGACAGGTCCTGACCGCTGGCGCGCTGCACCCGGGCGGCGATCTGGCCGGCCTGGCGGATGGACTCATCCGCCGTGGTCTGAGCCTCATCGGCCTGAATCTGCAACTGCTCCGCCTTGTACGCTGCGGCGTCGAAGGCGAGCTGGGCCTCGTAGTACAGCTGGCCCTTGCGCTTGGACTCTTCCTGCGTTGCGGCAACGTTCGCTTCGAGCTGCCTGAGCAGGGCCTTCAGCTTTTCGATCTGGGCCTTCTTGACCGTCTCGCTGTTGCGCGCGTTCTGCACGTCGGACCAGCTGGGGTAACTCGCCGCCCAGGCAGGCTGCGATGCCTGACCAACGATGGCACCACTGACGAGCACTGCGACGATGGCGAGGGCCGCGAGAAATCTCTTCGAGCGACCGTGAACTTGCGCCATCTTTATCCCCACTGTGGTGCGTTTCCCCTGAGTGTCTGTGACCCTCTAAGTCACGTTGGTAACACTGTTAACAAGTGTCACACTAACAACAGGCGGCCGAAAATAGCGAGTGTTCCCCCAGAACGGGGGACAAATAATCAGATATTGACGCCCTGATTGCGCAGGTAATAGACCGGGTTGACGGCGGTGCCATTGAGGCGGAGCTCGAAATGCAGGTGACACCCGTTGGAGTTTCCGGTGGTCCCCACCTTCGCGATCAGCATGCCCGGTCCAACCGACTGGCCGTAACGCACCTTGATGCCGCCATTCACAATGTGCCCATACGCGGTGGTGATCCCATTCCCATGGTCGACCTCCACGTAGTTGCCATAACCGCCGAACCAGCCGGCGTACACGACCGTGCCGGCGTGCGCCGCATAGATGCCGGCATTGCATGCGGCCCCGAAGTCGGTCCCCATATGCCATGCCGATGCGCCATCAAATGGAGGAACGCGCGGTCCGAACGAACTCGCTGACGCATAGCCGGATGCCGGGCGGGTCCAGCCAGACGCACTGATCGGACCGGCGGCACCGGCCCCAGCGCCCCACGCCGCCTCGACACCCTTCTTATATTCGGCCTCGGCCACCCGACGGTTCTCGATCAGCGTTGCCAGTTGCGCCTTGAGGGTGGCCTGGTGTTCCTCTTGTTCCCGCAGGGCGGCGGCCGCAGCATCCGCCGCCGCCTGTGCTTCAGCCATCGCCGCCTCGGCCGCTTCCGCCAGCTCCAGCAACGCCTCCTTGGCAACGTTGGCCTGGTCGGTCAGCGACTGTGCGGTGTTCTGATCCCGCTTCGCCTTGGCGAAAAGACCGGATGACTGCTGACTGACCTTATTCGCCATGCCCAGCTGCGACAGCAGGTTCTCGCTGCCCTCACCGTCGAAGAACAACTGCACTGCCAGGTTCTGCCCGCCGGCACGCTGCGCCTGGGCGACCATCTGGCCGGCCCGGCGCATCGACTCGTCGGCTGTCGCCTGGGCCTGATCGGCCTGCTGCTGCAGCTGGTCGGCCTTGTACGCCGCTTCGTCGTAGGCGAGCTGAGCCTCGTAGTAGATCTGGCCCTTCTCCTTGGCGACCTCGTCCGCGGCGACGACCTCAGCCTCGAGCTGCTTGAGCAACGCCTGCAGCTTGGCGATCTGCGACTTCTTGGCGGCCTCGTTGCTGCGGGCGCTCTGCACTTCGTTCCAGGTCGGATAGTCCTTGGCCCACGCCGCATCCGCACCCTGCCCCAGGATGGTGCCGGTAGCCACCAGCGCAATGATCGCCAGGACTGCCCAGAAGCGGCTCAAGCGGTGCGGCACCTGCGTCATAATCCCCCGTATCCGTGACCTGTGTGCGCGCTAGCCACGCCAATGACATTCAACTGCACCTTGAAGGCTAACGTCCAGCATCGTCGGTTCGAAGCCCTCCGCCCGGTGTGGTGAAAATCGGCGCTCCGCCAGTTTGGTGAAATCGCTTCTCACCCGTATGCTTTTCTTTCGGTAGCTACGAAGGTTGTTGACTTCACGGCCCCATCGTTTAGTGGCCTAGGACACCGCCCTTTCACGGCGGCAGCACGGGTTCGAATCCCGTTGGGGTCACGAAACATATGTTTCACCGCAGTACCGTTCCACAAACTTCATAGCTTGGCCCTGTAGCGCAGTTGGTTAGCGCGCCGCCCTGTCACGGCGGAGGTCGCCGGTTCAAGTCCGGTCAGGGTCGCAAGGTGAGTAACCCATCCGAAAGGGTGGGTTATTTTTCCTAGTGACGGATGCGCATCCTACGATCGCCGTTCCGCACGGCTCTGTAGCTCAGTTGGTAGAGCGTTCGACTGAAAATCGAAAGGTCACCGGATCGACGCCGGTCGGAGCCACTGAAGGTCACCCCTAGCTTCTACATGGGGTGGCCTTCTTCTTTTTCCCAGGTCAGGGCTGGATTTCTACTCACCCCCTCTGCAGGCTCGCTTGAGTGTTCTCCGGGACCAGCCGCAGGTTGACCTATCGACTGAATGCTATAGAACGCGCTTAGCGCAGCAGAGCCATGGACGGTCGTCGAAAGCGTACCTGCTGCGCACCGTCGACCGCGAAGCAGACAGGGACGTACGATCCATCCGGTAGCTTGCTTCGCTGAACTGGCTGGCATCACCGTACCGGGGCCGCTGGACCCAGCCGACGAATCCCTCGTGGACATCACACCGCACATTGGCCGGTATGAACGCGCGAGCTGTGCAATTGATGTATTTCAACGGGATGGCATCCCCCTGAATCGTCTCACCACCACCGGCGCTCTAGCCACCGTGGTTCAAGAACCAGTCGAGCAGTACGAAGTGATTCCGGCCGACTCATCCGCTGACGTGTTCGTCGTCGGCCAACCTGGCGTGCCACCCTCAAGACAGGTGACGTTCTACTCACTGCCGACCGGTAAGAGGTACATACATTTCGGGGCGCGAGCGACGCCTCGGATTGACGCCGGGCACTAGGTCAGTACGAAGTCCACCGGCCGCGCTCGGATTACCCTGTTCTGGAACCGTGGGCATGCAACCCTCCCTCAGCCGATCGATGTGCAGACCGAGCCACTGATAGCATTTCGACGCTAAACAGACAGGTGAATTTGCGGCACATGTCTCAGCGGAACTCACGCAACATCTCGAGGCCGGCGACAGCTCCGGCACCGTGATGGCGTCCGTACAGTTCGGTATCCCGCCGTGCGAGCTCAGCATTTGAATCGGACGGAGGCCCCGCCCTGGTGGCTCTCATCACCGCCAGGCCGTAGAGGACCGAGACAGGGGTCGTCACGGCCGCCAGGGCGATGCCGAGCGCAGAAACCTGTCCGTCGTGGGCCAAAAGGAGCCCGGTCACAGGCTGCAATGCTGCAGTAGCACAGCCGACCCAGGTGATCACCGCAGCGGCGCGAGCGCGGAATTGTGAACCGTAGGTGAGAAGCGGAGCGAGGAACCCTCCCATTGCGGCCAGGGCGATGACGACAAGAACACTCCGCTGCGCCACCGAGTTCATCCCCGCTGGTCCAGCAGCTCCCGGCCCTATGACGCCCCAGTAGAACATGGCCACGGCATACAAGAGCATTCCAATCCCGCTGATCACCGTTACCCAGTGGAGTTGGGGGGCGCAGGGTCCGGTCGCGATCAGATCGCCCCATCGGTCTTCCGCGTACAGTCCCAGCAAGATCGCCAGCGCGACAGCCATCAGCCCGAACCCGCCATAAATCATGGCGAACATCCAACCTTGAAGATTTCCTTCGGCCCCGGACGTAACTCTTCCCTCGATAACCAGTTGAAGGGCACTGCCGAGGGGTACCCCGATAAGGATTGGTGCGAGTAATCCCGTCGCGGCACCGCCAACGGTGAAGACGAGCCAGGCGGGAACACGCCTGCCCCACGGCTTAACCAAAGCCAAAGCCAGCAGAACCGCCATCAAATCCATGCCGAGTGTCAGGGTGTTTCCGATGACGAAGCGTGGGGTACTCATTTCACCGGTGCCTGCGCCAGGCAGCATGCCGAAATCGGAACCGGCAAGCCAGGCGATCTTCACTAAAACATACGGTGCAACAGAAACTATGACGCCCCAGAAAGCGACCATGCGCCAGCGTCGTCTAATAGCAGACATTTTCTTCCTCAATCGTTCTAGAGATGCGTCTCTAGAGAACTGTCTCTACAATGGCATACAATGAACTGAGATGCCAACACCCGCTTCCTACACACGAGAGCAAATGCTCGATGCCACCATGCACGCCGCTCACGAGCACTGGCGGTCGGCGACGATCGCCCATGTCACCGCCAGACTCGGCGCCCCGTCCGGTTCGATCTATCACCGATTCCGCTCACGCGAAGCGCTTTTCGCCTCGGCCTGGATTCGATCGATCAAGCGATTCCACCGGCAGCTGGATCGGGTGCAATCCACAGACCCGCTCGAGGCGATCGTCGAAACCGCGCTGCTGATTCCTCGCTTCTGCCGCGATAACCCACTCGATGCCCGAATGATGACGTTTTATCGCTACAGCGACCTCATGCAGAACCCGCCGACAGAATTGCTTTCGGAACTGGAAGATCTGAACGCGCCAGTCGGCCATGCCCTGAATGGCCTCACCATTGCAAGATATGGGCGAGCTACTCCGCGCGGACTCGCCACCGTCGCGCTCGCATGCAGAGAGGCGCCAATCGGCTTGATTCGTCCGATGATCGGCGATTCCATCCCGC
Source organism: Homoserinimonas sp. (assembly GCA_040904805.1). Lineage (GTDB taxonomy): Bacteria > Actinomycetota > Actinomycetes > Actinomycetales > Microbacteriaceae > RYN-87. The sequence goes on from JBBDSS010000014.1 coordinate 270,070, forward strand.
TCTGGATTGATGACGCCGTTCGCGCCGCCAGCTCCGGAATCGCGCGCTTGCCGGATGAGACCTAGCTTGGAAACCTAACGCCTGCGCCCGCCGGGGTGCCCACCCTCAGGCGGCGAGCCAGTCGTCAAAGGTTGTAAGCATGATCCGTGCGCCTTCGCCCGGGAGTAGCACGTTACCTGCCATGTCCGCACCAAATACCTCTGACCACGTTGGTACGAGCTTGACCGTGCGGCCTCGTGCCAGGGTGGCGCGTCGCGCCATGTCGACCAGATCATGTTTTTCGGGCCCGGCCACGTCGGGGTAGCGCCCTTGCGCCTCACCAGCGGCGACTCCGGCGAGTACGTCGGCCAGATCAGCCGGGGCGAGCGGCTGGATTAGCAATGGTGCGACAGATGCGACGCCATCCCGCTCCGTCCAGCTCACGACCATTTCGGCGAAGTCGTGGAACTGCGTGGCGCGGACAATCGTCCATGGCACCGATCCCGAGGCCACGAGCTGCTCCTGCTCCCTCTTGCCGGCGTAATGCGCGTTCCCCTGAACTCGGTCGACCCCGACGATTGACAGCAGGATGTGGTGGAGCACACCGGCCCTCTCCTCCGCAGCCAACAGGTTCCGCGTGCATGCACCGAAGTACGCCACCGTCCCCTCGACGTCTCCGGCCGGCGCGTTCGTCGCATCGATCACCGCGTCGACATCCACGAGTGCCGCATCCAGTCCAACGCCGGTTTGTAAATCCACACCGAACGATCGACTGACGGGCACGACCTCGTGGCCGCCCTGCTTGAGAGCGGTCATTGTGAATGAACCCACGTTTCCCGTGACACCTGCAACTGCAATCCGCATAACGTCTTCCCCTTCGCCGTGGCGGCTCATATTTCGGACAATTCGGGTCCATTATAACGGCGATATGCTATTTGGTATGAAACTTCCGGTGAGCACGGAGTGGCTGCTGCACTGCGCGACGACGCTCGCGCAGCTCGAGCACGCTAGCTCCGCGTCGGCGACACAACTCGCCGACTATTACGACTTGCCGGTAGCGTACTTGTCCAAGCAGCTGCAGCTGCTCGTCAAGGGGGGCGTGCTAGTAGCGACGACCGGCCCACGTGGCGGCTTCAGGCTCGCCCGGAATTCTGCCGAAATCACGCTCCTGCAAATTGTCGAGTCGGTCGACGGCGGGTCCGACCCCTACCAGTGCCGCGAGATCCGACAGCAAGGCAAGGGCAGCTTGCCTCCAGCGGAATGCAAGGAACCATGCATTCTCGCCCAGAAGATGGCCGAGGCACACCAAGCCTGGAGGGACAAGCTCGCCCAGACGACTCTTGCCGACATCCTTGCCTCACTGCCCTCAACAGCACCGGCGCGCACCCGGTCACGGCTGTCCGGCAGGCCCTGGTGACGTCACGCCAACTGGCCGATGTCGCAGCGCCGAGGGCTGACGCGGCGATGGATTCACTCATATCCCCGGGCGTCCGAAGCGGGCAGCGAGCTCGGTGATCCGGTTGTGGCGGTGCTCCGGTCGCATCCGCCCGGCGCGCTCGAGCAAGCTCATGCCGTGTAATGCACTCCAGAGCACCTCGGTTGTGGTTCATCGCTTCCTTCGCCCAGTGCCGCGGCAAGCGCGGCGAAGCCGGACTGAAGTTCCATTTCCGCGTCTTCTTGCGCAAATCGCGGCAATGAACGAGTCCGCCGCATTGGCGACATCCCCATGGCGATCCTCGCCGGATCGCGGTGATCGGAGCGTTCTCGCTCAGATGCGGGTTCCCGCCGATGAACCACTGGCGAGCGACGTGCTCTCCGTACGCAGCAGCGAGCAGTGTCCACTGCCGGTGCGCGAACCTCAGCCGACGAGTCGCATGGCTCGGGACCGTCGGCCTTCGCCCGCCGGATGGGGAGCCTCCGCTCCTTCGACCCAGACAGCGCTGACACGAGAGTCGGGCCGAGGGCTGCGTTCAGTTCACGGACGATGTCGTGGATGTCCATCCGCATGGTGCGACCGTGCTGAGTGGCGGGGGTCAGGGTTTCCATGTGCTTCGCCAACCGCTCTTCGCAGCCCGGCGATGAGTCAGGCAGCATCAGCGAACGGCTAGGCGATTGTGAACTTCTGCTGCCTGCTAGCCGTGCGTCTGGCTAAAAGCCTCTGCCTAGCTTTGCGAGAAGCTGCAGCAGTGTTGCTCGCTCCTGGGCGGTGAGCGGTTGCAGTACGGCATCCTGAACACGTGCGAGTGTTGCGTCCAACTCCTTCAGCCGCGCGACACCAGCGTCAGTTATGCTGACGACATTTCTGCGGCGATCGGCCGGATCGAGCACGCGAGTGACTAGTCCCCAGCTCGCAAGGTTGTCAATGGTCGCGGTGACGTCGCTTCTGTCCATCCCTGCGATGTGTCCGATCGCGGCCTGGCTCGAAGGACCATCCTGATCGAGAGCAGCCAACACACGGAAGTGGTAGCCACGCACCCCGAATTCCGAGAATGCATCAGACAGGAGCGCTTGCGCCCGTGCGTTCGCCCTGCTCAGTAGCCAGGTCGGTCTTCCAACAACTCGATCCAACACGGACATACTGAAAGCCTATCGAATGTTGGCGATGCCAACACTTTCCAGTATTGTTGGACGCACCAACGATTGGAGCTTTAATGCCACTCATATTCGGGCCGCAACTGATCGGCCAGACCGAGAAAACTCTCAACGCCCTCCTCAAAACAATCCTCGGCGACCAACTCACGGAGGCCCAGTGGGTTACGCTCCGGATCGCGCAGCTCCTGGAGTCGCGAATCAGCAGCAATGACGCACTCGCGCGCGCGGTCTCCGACAGGGCACACTTCAGCGATGCACGAGCACTGGTCGGAGAACTAACCACAGCCGGACTTCTCGACGGCGGACAGCTCACCCGCGCCGGCGAAGCTGTGGTTTCGGATATCGAATTGCAGATCGCCGAACGGACCGACCCAGTGTGGGCGGGCCTGTCCCCGGAAGACGTGGCTGCGGCCAGCCGAGTACTCAATGAGGTACTGAGGCGAGCCCGGTCAACACTTGCCCAAGCATGACCGGGCACGGGTCTCCCGGCCTTGGCCAAGAATCAGCTGCTACCAGGCAAAGGCCTCCGCCGCACCCCTTGCACGCTCGGCGGAATCAATGAGGCGAGTGCTATCGGCTGGTGGATGCTAGCTGGAACACCGGTGGGCCGTGAAAGCCGCCTCGTGGCGGGTGCAACCGTGGCAACCGGCAGGGGCCACGTCCCGACGACAACCCAGACAGGTGGGGTTGCTGAAGCGGATTGACCGGAGCACGCTGCCCGCCTTGGACTGTCCGTTCTGAAAAAATGGGGCCCGTGGACGTCTCTCAGCCGATCGATCTTCGGACCTGGCCACGCCGCGAGCACTTTGCTTTCTACCGTAATCGGGTGCCCTGTGCGTACGGATCCTCCACTACTACCGCACCCGCACGGTCGACTACGAGTTGCTCGAGGGGCTGCAACTGTTTCGAAACAGGGGATTGATGCTCGGCATGCTTACCAACAGTGTGCTGGAGCGGGAACCGCACCGGGCGGTGCTTCTCGCTGGGACACTCACCTTCGATCACTACCTGCGTTCGCACGAGGTGGGGATTGCGAAGCCGGATCCCGCGATCTACGAACTCGCCGACACACTGCTGGGTTCAACTGACAGTCGGCGCGTTCTCATCGATGACCTGGATGTGAACTGTGTTGCAGCCGAGGCGCACGGCTGGTCAGCAATGAGGCACAGGGACGCTCAAACGACTCTCGCGCAGCTGGAGGTTCGGTTCGCCTGACGGTTGCCCGTGTTGCTGCGGAACTTTCCGATTCCACTGGCTTCGCCCATATGGTCGGCACGAAGATCACCTATCGCCGGCGTCCAGCGAATGACCGGCCGACGCCCCGGGAATAGCCAGCGCGGCCCGATAGGTTGTTATGACGACATAGCAAGCGAGAGACGAGGAAATCCATGCCCACCATCGATCTGACCGCCGACGTTTTCGAGAAGACCGTCACTGAGCCTGGCATCACGCTCGTCGATTTCTGGGCGGAGTGGTGCGGTCCGTGCAAGCAGTTCGGCCCGATCTACGAAGAGGCCAGCAACAGCAACGCCGATATCACTTTTGCGAAGGTCGACACCGAGGCAGAGCAGGCGCTGGCCGGCGCCGCCGGCATCACGTCGATCCCGACGCTGATGGCGTTCCGCGACGGCGTTCTGGTGTTCGCCCAGCCCGGCGCCCTTCCGGCGCCCGCCCTCGACGACGTCATCAACGCCGTACGTGGACTCGACATGGACGAAGTGCATGCGGGTATTGCTGAGCAGAACGTTGACGCATAGCAACGGCTAGTCCGGCACGAGTTGCGCGCCAACGGCTCCCACCCCATCACGGGGTGGGAGTTTTGCGCACCTACCACATATCTAAGACTGTTTCTGCGAAGAACACTCGATTGTGCCCCCTATTGGGGGTAGTTTGGTGGTTCACAAGGCAATAGTTTGTCACCAGTCACCCCCGACAGGGGGTCAATCGGAAGTGACGGCGAGGTCGCTTCCGATACTGCAATCCGGTTGCCACCGGCTTGCGGGGTGCTGCTTACCCAGAAGCGCCCGCGGTTCGATCCTGTCGACGCCCGCAACACAGGACATGTAATGAGCGAAGCTCCGGCATTACCGCCATTGGTCACCAGGACACCACTGCTGCGCGCCGGAGCGCGAGAGGCGAGCGTCGTCGAGTATCCGCATCGCCGGAGGCGGTCGGCGCTCTCGTTCGGAGTCGCCATCGCCCTCATCGCGGCACTCCTGGTTGTCGTTGACGAGTCCCCTGTCGTCGCGGCAGACCCGTGCGGTCCATCCGGCAACCAGATCACTTGCGAGAACAGCAAGCCGGGCGTCGCCCCGGAGGTGTGGGACATCGACGGCGCGGGGGACTCGTCGATCCAAGGCTTCTCGACCGATATCAGCGTCAACGTCGGCAACCGGGTCGATTTCAAGATCGACAGCGATGCGCGCCGCTACACCATCGACATCTACCGCACCGGGTGGTACCAGGGCCTCGGCGCCCGGAAGGTGGCCAGTGTGACCCCTTCGGCGACCCTTCCCCAGCGCCAGCCGCAGTGCATTTCTGACGTCGTCACCGAACTCTACGATTGCGGCACCTGGGCAGTCTCGGCCTCGTGGGAGGTCCCGGCCACGGCGGTTTCCGGTGTTTACGTCGCACTGTTGACTCGCACGGATACCGGTGGGCAAAGTCACATCACGTTCGTCGTCAGGGATCTCGCCCGTCAGTCCGACGTGCTCTTCCAGACTTCTGACCCGACCTGGCATGCCTACAACGCGTACGGGGGCTCCAACTTCTATCAGGGCGCCGCGAACGGGCGAGCCTACAAGATCAGTTACAACCGACCGTTCGCCACTCGGGGCGGCCTGACCCAACGGGACTTCTATTTCGGCAACGAGTACCCGGCAGTGCGCTTCCTCGAACAGAACGGCTACGACGTCAGCTACTTCAGCGGCGTGGACACCGATCGGTTCGGATCGGAGCTGCTGGACCATCGCGTGTTCCTGTCGGTGGGCCACGACGAGTATTGGTCGGGAGCACAGCGCGACAATGTCACGGCCGCTCGCGATGCCGGTGTCAACCTCCAGTTCCTCTCCGGTAACGAAATCTATTGGCGCACACGTTACGAGCCGTCCGCCGATGGCGCAGCGACCCCGTACCGCACCCTGGTCTCCTACAAGGAGACCTGGGACAACGCCAAGACCGACCCGAGCTCCGAGTGGACGGGCACCTGGCGTGACCCACGGTTCGCCCCCCGAACGGCCGGCGCGGCAACGCCGGAGAACGAACTCACCGGCACGATCTTCCGGGTGAACCAGGGTGATTTGCCGGTGACAGTCTCCTCCCTGGAGGGAAAGCTCCGACTCTGGCGCAACACATCCCTAGACTCGCTGACCCCCGGCACGACCCAGGCGCTTGCTCCGCACACGGTCGGCTACGAGTCGGATGAGGATCTCGACAACGGTTTTCGGCCGCCCGGGCTGATCCATCTCTCCACTACGGTCGGTGCCGTTGACCAGGTCTTGACCGACTTCGGCAACACAGTGGCAGCCGGCTCGACCACTCACCATCTCACGCTGTACCGGGCCGCGAGCGGTGCCCTCGTGTTCGGAGCGGGTACTGTCCAGTGGACCTGGGGCCTCGACCAGGAGCATGACGGCAACGGCGCACCGGCCGACCCGAGGATGCGGCAGGCTCAGGTGAACCTGCTGGCCGACATGGGGGCACAACCGTATTCGCTGGCAGCACCGCTGGTTGCGAGCGCCGCGAGCACGGATATTACTGCGCCGGTCGTCACCATCACGGCACCGGCATCCGGTGCGTCCGTCGCCAACGGGGCGAAGGTCACGATCGCCGGCACGGCATCGGATGTCGGCGGGCAGGTCGCGGGGGTCGAGGTGTCCACCGATGGCGGCGTCAGTTGGCGTGCCGCCGCCGGGACGACCGACTGGAGCTACAGCTACTACCAGCAGGGTTCCGGCGCGACCACGGTGCAGGTGCGCGCCATCGACGACAGCGCCAACTACCCACAGACACCATCCGTGGTCGACCTCGTCGTGGGCGGACCGTTCAGCGTCTTCGGGGAGGAGCCTCCGGCCACCCCGGACTCCGGCGATCCGGGAGGCAGCGAACTCGGCCTCCGCTTCACGCCGGAGGAGAGCGGCTTCATCACCGGCGTGCGCTTCTTCAAGAGTGCGGCGAACACCGGAACCCACACCGGATCGCTGTGGGACGCCACCGGGAATCGGCTGGCGACCGTCACCTTTGCCAACGAGACTGGGAGCGGCTGGCAGTCGGCCGCATTCACCTCGACGGTCGCGGTGACCGCCGGCCAGGACTATGTCGTCTCCTACTCCGCGCCGAACGGGCACTACTCGGCGACTCCGCTCTACTGGTCGTACCGAGGGCGGGATGCCGGACCGCTCACCGTCGCCGGCGGCTACGGCACCGCGCCCGCCGGGGTCTACAGTTGGTCGCCCGGCAGCTTCCCGACGAACCACTTCCAACAGAGTAACTACTTCGTCGACGCCCTCTTCAGCTTCACCGATACCAGCCCGCTGACCGCAACAAACCAGTTGCCGCTGCCCGGATCGACGAGTGTCCCGACCGACACGACGATCAGCGCCGTCCTGTCTCGGCCGGTTGACCCCTCCTCGGTTGGATTCACAGTCACCAGCGGGGGCGACACGGCCGTTCCCGGGGCGGTGGCCTACAACGCGGAAACGAGGGCGGCGACCTTCACTCCGTCGGCGCCTCTGGACGGTGGGACCGAGTACACCGTCACGCTGACCGCGGAGGACTCCTCCGGCATCGAGCTGAGCGGCGGGCAGACCTGGACGTTCACCACGGCGCAGCCGGCGACAGCGGAGGGGGTATGCCCGTGCAGCCTGTTCGATGACCTGACCGCTCCGCAAGTCCCCGATTCCGGTGATACCGCTGCGGTGACCCTCGGCGTCCGCTTCAGCAGCGAGAGCGATGGGGTGATCACCGGCGTCAAGTTCTACAAGGGTTCCGCCAACATCGGCAGCCATGTCGGGTCGCTGTGGGACGCGTCAGGCAAGCTATTGGCATCCGCGACCTTCACCGAGGAAAGCACCGCAGGATGGCAGACGGTCACGTTCCCGAACCCGGTGCCCGTCTCCGCGGGTGCCCAATACACCGCGGCCTATCGAACCACTGTCGGGCACTACTCGGTGACCCCGGGCGGATTCGCCGATAGCTACGCTCGCGGCCCGCTCTCCGTCCCCGCGAATGGCGGTTCGTTCAGCTATGCGGATGGATTCCCGGGCAACCAGTCGTCGACGAACTACCTCGTCGATCTGGTCTTCGAGCCGGCCCAGGCGCCGATCACGGTGGTAACCCTGAGCCCGGCTGACGGCGCCACCGATGTCGACCCCGCCACGGCGGTGCGGGCAACACTGTCGACCGCAGTCGCGGATGGATACCAGCTTTCGGTGAGCGTCCAGGGCACCTCCGTTCCCGGCGCGACGACCCTGTCGCCCGACCGGAAGATGATCTCGTTCGTCCCTACCGACCCGCTTCCGACGAGCACCGAGGTGGATGCCTCACTCACCAATGTCGCATCCAGGACCGGGACAGAGCTGCCTCCACAGGCCTGGTCCTTCACGACGGCCACGGTCGCGCCCGTCTACACGACCCACAACCTGCTCGGCACGCAGACGCCGGTCGTCTCCTCGGCGACCAATGACACCTCACCCGTGGAGCTCGGCATGTCGTTCAGTACTTCAGCCGCCGGTTCGGTGACTGCGATCCGGTTCTACAAGGGATCCGGCAACACAGGGTCGCACACCGGCTCGCTGTGGTCATCGACCGGTGAGCGGCTGGCAACTGTCACCTTCGCTGATGAGAGCGCCACCGGATGGCAAACCGCCGAGTTGCCGATCCCGGTCGAGCTCACTGTTGGGCAGACCTATGTGGTGTCGTACTTCGCGCCGAACGGGGGTTACTCCTACACCAGCGGGTTCTTCGAAACCCCGCTGACCAGTGGACCACTCACCGCCGGCACCGCGGAGAACGGGAGATTCCTCTACGGGGCATCCGGTGGGTACCCCACCAACTCCTGGCAGGCATCCAACTACTTCGTGGATGTGACTTTCCGTACGACCTCGGACACCGCGCCGGAGCCGGTCACCATGACGTCGAGCTCACCGGCCGACGGGGCAACCGGAGTGGACCCAAGCACCGCGATCACCGCAGAGTTGTCGGCGGCGACCTCCGGCGAGCCGCCGACCCTCGCGGTGTCGAGTAGCTCGGGCAATGTCGCCGGGACCTCCGCCTACGATTCGACGACGAACACTGTCTCCTTCTCCCCCTCCGCCGCGCTGGCACAGGCAACGACCTATACCGCGACGGTGTCCGTGGCGGGGACACCCGTCGGCACCTGGTCGTTCACCACGGCCGAGGCAACCCCGCCTCCACCGGCCACCGTGCTCTCGACCACCCCGGGCTCGGATGCAACGGATGTCGCACCGACGGTGACGGTCAGCGCGGAGCTGTCGGCCGCACCCACCCAGACCCCGACGCTGGGGCTGACAAGTGGGGCCGGGGCGGTTGCCGGCACCTCGACCTATGACCCGGCCACCCTGGTCGTCAGCTTCACCCCCGCCGAGCCGTTGGCCTGGTCGACAAACTACACGGCGACCGTTTCGGTCGACGGGGCGACACCGACCGGCGGCTCCTGGAGCTTCTCGACGGCTGCCGAGCCGCCGTCCGTCGACGCGCTGACGATCTTCGCTGAGAACAGCGTCCCCGACACACCGGCCTGGGATGACGTCAACGCTGCCCAGGTGGGCGTGCGCTTTTCCTCCGAGGTGGCGGGGACCGTCACCGGCATCCGGTTCTACAAGGGCTCCCAGAACACCGGAGCACACGAAGGTTATCTGTGGTCCAGCACCGGCACCCGCCTGGCCACCGTCAGCTTCACGGCAGAGTCCGACAGCGGCTGGCAGTCCGCGAGCTTCAGCCAGCCGGTCACCATCCAGCCCGGGGTGGAGTACCGGGCAAGCTACCACAGCACCGGCGGCCGGTATTCGGTGACTCTGAACGGGCTGGCGGACGTGGTCACGAACGGTCCATTGTCCACTCCCGCGCAGGGCAGCGTCTACCTCTACGGCACCGATTATCCGGCCAACCTGAGTTCACACAACTACTGGGTCGACGTGTTCTTCGTCCCGGCAGAATGACAGTCCGCCACAGCGGCCGCCCCGAACAACGGCCGCGATAACCGAAACGGGGGAAGCACGAATGAGGGAACGACTGCGCATTGCCGTTGTCGGCGCCGGCTACTGGGGCCCGAATCTGGCCCGCAACTTTCGTGCCAGCCCGGACTGGGAGCTGGCCGCGATCTGCGACATCGATCGGGATCGAGCGCAACGCGTCTCGGACCTGGTCGGTGGTGTCCCGGTGGTCACCCGCCTGGACGAGTTGCTGGCCGACGCAAGGTTGGATGCCGTGGCCATCGCTACGCCGGCGCGAACCCACCACGACATCGCGCTCGCCGCACTCCGGGCCGGAAAACACGTCGTGGTGGAGAAGCCGCTCGCCGACAGCAGTGAGCGAGGGCTCGACATGCTCCGTGAGGCCGACGACCGCGGACTCATCCTGATGGCAGACCACACCTACTGCTACACGCCGGCCGCACTTCGAATCCGGGAACTCATCCAGGACGGCGCGCTGGGGGAGATTCTCTTCATCGACTCTGTGCGCATCAACCTGGGACTCGTGCAGCCCGACGTCGACGTCTTCTGGGACCTGGCCCCCCACGACCTCTCCATCATTGATTTCGTGCTCCCCGGCGGTCTGCTTCCACTCACTGTCTCCGCCCAGGGAGCCGACCCTCTCGGGGCCGGCAAAGCCTGCGTCGGCTACCTGACCATCCCACTCGCCGACGGTGCGATAGCCCACATCCATGTGAACTGGCTCAGCCCGATCAAGATCCGCCAATTGGTGATCGGCGGCACCAAGCAGACACTGGTCTGGGACGACCTCAATCCCCAGCAACGGGTGAGCATCTACGACCGGGGTGTCGACCTGCACAGCCAGTCACTGAGCGGCGCCGACCGCCGCGCCTCGACCATCTCGTACCGGCTGGGCGACACCTGGTCCCCCGCGTTGCCGGAGCGTGAGGCCCTGTCAGCGATGGCAAGCGAGTTCGCGGCAAGCATCCGGGAAGGCATCCCCTCCCGCACCGATGGGCTCGCAGGAATGCGCGTGCTGTCAGTGCTCGAAGCGGCCGGCCGGAGCCTCGCCGAGGGCGGCTCACCCAGTCTGGTCAAGGCCAATCACGTGGAAATGGAGGCCCAATTGTGAGCGAGCTGCTGGGCGCGAAGGTCCTGGTGACCGGCGGTGCAGGGACGATCGGATCAGCGATCGTGGACCAGCTGCTGGATGCCGGGGTCGGCCACATCGATGTGCTCGACAACCTCGTTCGCGGACGACGCGCCAACCTCGACGCTGCGCTGAACTCCGGCCGGGTCGCTCTCATCGACGGCGACATCCGGAATCGTGAACTGGTGCACGACGTGACGCACGGAAAGGACCTCGTCTTCCACGAGGCAGCCATCCGGATCACGCAGTGCGCCGAGGAACCGAGGCTCGCGCTCGAGGTGCTGGTGGATGGCACGTTCAATGTCTACGAGGCGGCGGTCGCCAGCAAGGTCGACAAGGTGATCACCGCATCGAGTGCCTCCGTCTATGGGATGGCCGAAGAGTTCCCCACCACCGAGCGGCATCACCACTTGGCCAACGACACGTTCTACGGCGCGGCGAAGTCTTTCAATGAGGGGATGTTGCGCAGCTTCCGTGCGATGTACGGACTGGACTACATCGTGCTGCGCTACTTCAACGTGTACGGGCCGCGGATGGACGTGCACGGCGTGTACACCGAGGTCTTGGTGCGATGGATGGAGCGCATCGCCGACGGGATGCCGCTGCACATCGACGGGGACGGGCTGCAAACCATGGACTTCATCTTCACGAGCGACATCGCGAGGTCCAACCTGCTGGCGGCGGCCAGCGGCATCCGCGAAGGCGACTACAACATCGCCAGCGGAACGGAGACGAACCTTCTCGAACTCGCCGAATGCCTGCTGGGCGTCATGGGCTCGGATCTGGGAATCGAGCACGGACCGGCACGCGCCGTCAACGGGGTGGTACGGCGGCTCGCCGACGCCTCCGCTGCCCGCCGCGACCTCGGTTTCGTCGCTGAGGTCCCGCTGGAGGATGGCCTGAGACAGCTCGTCGAATGGTGGATGCCATTGCGCGAGGAAATCGCCGCCGGACGTGGAGTGTCGGTCTCATGACGCGCATCAATGTGATGAAGCCGTGGCTCGGTGAGGACGAGATCGCAGCGGTCACCGAGGTGATCGAGTCCGGCTGGGTGGCTCAGGGTCCGCGGGTATCGCAATTCGAGGAGGCCTTTGCCGAAGCAATGGGGGTGGGCCACGCAGTGGCGACCTCCAGTTGCACAACGGCACTACACCTCGCCCTAGTCGTCGCCGGGATCGGGCCCGGCGACGACGTCATCGTTCCGTCCTTCTCATTCATCGCGACGGCGAATGCGGCCACCTATGTCGGCGCCCGTCCCGTGTTCGCCGACGTCGACTTGACTACGGGCAACCTCACCGCTGCCACCCTTGAGGCAGCGCTCACTGAACGGACGCGCGCGGTGATCGTCGTCGACCAGGGCGGCGTGCCCGTCGACCTCGACCCGATCCGCCACCTGTGCGACCAACGTGGGGTCGTGGTCATCGAGGACGCCGCCTGCGGGGCGGGCTCCACCTATCGGGGACATCCGGTCGGCGGCGGCGCGGTGCTCACGGCCTGGTCCTTCCACCCCCGGAAGCTGCTCACCTGTGGCGAGGGCGGGATGCTCACCACGTCGAATCCGGAGTGGGGCGCCCGCGCCAGGCGCCTGCGCGAGCACGCGATGAGCGTTTCCGCGACGGACCGGCAAACCAGAGTGCTGTCCCCCGCGGAAGAATACCTGGAGATCGGCTTCAACTACCGGATGACCGACCTGCAGGCGGCGATCGGGTTGGTGCAGCTGGGTAAGCTCCCAGAAATCGTGGCCCGTCGACGGGAGCTCGCCTCCCGCTACGCCGCCGAACTCGCACACCTCGAAGGGCTGCGCCCGGTTGCCGACCCGGAGTGGGGAGAAACCAATTTTCAGTCGTACTGGGTGGAGGTGCTACCCGCTGGTGCCACGGATCGAGACAGGCTGCTTGAGCATCTCGCCGACGCCGGCATCTCGGCCAGGCGCGGCATCATGGCCGCCCACCGGCAACCGGCCTACCGCGGCAGTGATTCCGGAAGGCTGCCGTTGCCAATCACTGAGCGGCTGACCGACAACACCCTTATCCTGCCGCTGTTCCACCAGATGACCCAGGACGAGCAGGGCAGCGTCATTGACACCGTCCACGCGGCTTCGACGCGGCGAGGTGCGGCGTGAGCGATCTTCTGTTCATTGGCGCCAGCGGACTCGCCCGCGAGGCACTCGCCATCGTGCGCGCCACCGGGGAACACCGCGTCATCGGATTCCTCGATGACAATCCCTCCACCTGGAAGCGGCAGTTCGATGGGGTTCCTGTGCTCGGCGGAATCGATATTGCCACGCAGTTCCCTCAGGCCAAGCTCCTTCTTTGCCCGGGGAAGGGGACTGTTCGAGCAGCCATCGCAAAACGGCTGACTTCCCTTGGTCGGGGCGACAGCGAATACGCGACCGTCATTGACGATGCTGTGGTGGTCCCGCCGTCCTGCCAGGTCGGCGTCGGCAGCATCCTGCTGGCCGGTTCTGTGCTCACCACGAACATCGACATCGGACGGCATGTCGTCGTGATGCCCAATGTCTCCATCACTCATGACGATCTCATCGAGTCGTTTGCGACGCTATGCGCCGGAGTGTCCCTCGGGGGAAACGTCTGGATTGGCGAGGGCGCCTACCTCGGAATGAACTCGTGTGTTCGTGAGGGGCTCAGGGTCGGCAGGAACGCGGTGCTCGGGATGGGAGCAGTACTCCTGACCGACCTGCCGGCCGGGCAGATGTGGGCCGGGGTGCCGGCCAGGCCACTGGGCGCCGGGGTGAGGGAGGCCACCCGGTGAAACTGTCCAGAGCCAGGCCATCGACCACCTGCCCCGACGTAACGGTCGTGATCCCCTGCTACAACTACGGCAATTTCCTGCCTCACCTCGTGTCCACCGTTCTCGCGCAGGCCGATGTCGATGCACACGTCGTCATCGTGGACGATGCATCGCCCGATGGCTCCGCCGTCGTCGCGGAACGGCTCGCTGCGGAGCACCCGCAGGTGCGTGCGCTGCTTCACCGGCAGAATTCGGGTCACATCAGCACCTACAACGACGGGCTCGCACTTGTCGAAACCCGCTACGTCACGCTGGTCTCCGCAGACGATCTGCTCGCACCGGGAGCGCTCGCCAGGGCGTGCAGCGTGATGGAACAGCACCCGCAGGTCGGTCTGGTCTACGGGCACGCCGTCACCTTCACCGAATCCACCACCCCCTCGCCGCCGCACCCTTCCCTGCCCACCACCTGGAGCCTCTGGCGCGGGGATGAGTGGATTCGCCTCGCGGCGGGGCGGGGGAAGAACTTCATCATGTCGCCCGAAGCGGTACTGCGTACCGCGGCGCTCCGCCAGGTGGGTGCCTACGATCCCGGGTTGCCACACTCCGGCGACCTCGAGTACTGGCTACGCACCGCAGCGCGCTGGGATGTCGCACGGGTGAACGGAACTCCGCAGGCCTACTACCGCGTGCACGGCGGCAATATGCACACCACCGACTTCGGAACAAAGGCTCTCGACCTGCGTCACCGGCTGGCCGCCTTCGAGTCGCTCGCGCACCCGGAGCTGGGAGTTGTCGGCTCGGCGCGCCTCCTCGAGCGGGTCCGCTCGGCGCTTGCGAAGGAGAGCCTGCTGTTCGCCGTTCGGGAGCTCGATCGAGGGGCAGCGGATGACAATGTGGCCGACCTGATTGACCTCGCTGAGGAACTGCGACCCGGCTCCGAATCCTCCGTTCGCGGGCGAGGTGTACTCCGTCGCCTCGAGCGGCGCGCTCGAGGCGCGTCACCGTCCCGCCCACAGCGCCTGACGGAGGCCACCAGACGGCAACTCGACCGTATTCGCGCCGTGATGTGGGAAGTCGCCGGTATCTCATGAGCGAGCTCCTCGACGCCCCTCACCCCTCGCTTGCCTCCCGGGTCAAGCGAGGGTCCGCCTGGGGCAGTGTGAACATCGCCCTGTCGCGCTTGCTCCAGTTCGTGACGACGATCATCGTCGCCCGCATCATCGCACCGGACGAGTTCGGCGCCCTCGCTGTGGCGCTCGTCGCCCAGACGATCGCCCTCAACATCGCGGAGTTGGGCACGACGGCTGCGCTGGCGCGGGGCGACCGCGACCCCGATTCAATTGCTCCGACGGTGTTCAGCCTGTCGCTGGTCACCAGTTCGACGCTCACAGCCGTCATGGTGGCCACCGCACCGTGGCTGGCGAGCGCCCTGGGCGATCCCAGCGCCACCACCGTCATCCAGGTGATGGCGATCACCGTCTTCCTAGCCGGGTTCTCGTCGGTGCCCACCGCGATGGTCTGGAGGAACTTCCTGCAGAAGAAACGGCTCGCGGTCGACCTGGTCACGATCGTCATCACCCTGGTACTGGTCGTTCCCCTGGCGCTCATCGGCTGGGGAGCGATGGCACTCGCCTGGTCCCGGGTCATCGGGCAGGTGGTGTCGACGGTCGGCTACTGGCTGATCACCCCGCGCCGGTACCTTCCCGGCTGGAACCGGGCAGAGCTGCCCTATCTGATCCGGCTCGGGCTGCCGCTCGCGGCCTCGAACCTCGTCGTCTTCGTCACCCTGAACGTCGACTACATCGTCATCGGTCGTGCACTCGGCCCGGGCGAGCTCGGCCTCTACCTGCTCGCCTTCAACCTGGCCGCCCTGCCGAGCAGTGTGATCACGACGATCATCCGCACTGTCGCGATTCCGGCGTTCGGCCGAATGTATGCGAGTGGCACGCTCGGCGCGTCGACGGCCAAGCTGGTGCGTGGTATCGCCTGGGTCGCCTTCCCGATTTCCGCCCTCATCGGCGCGCTCGGTACTCCGCTCATGGAGGCACTGTACGGGGAGCGCTGGGTTCCCGGTGCGGCCGCCCTCCTCGGGCTGAGCCTGTTCGGCGCCGCGCGCATCCTGACCGAGGTGTTCTCCGATTTGTGTGTCGGGGCGGGAAGGACGATCGGGCTCTTCTGGGTGCAGCTGCTCTGGATGGTCGCCCTGATTCCCGCCATGGTCGTCGCCGTCGGTTGGTGGGGCATCGCGGGAGCCGGCTACGCTCACGCGGTCGTCGCCTGGTTCGTGGTGGTCCCCGCTTACCTCTTCGTCCTGTCGAAGGCCATCTCCATTCGCTGGCGTGAGCAGGTGTGGGCGTTCCTGCCGCTGCTCCCCGCTGCCGGCATCGCCGGCGTCGCGTCCGCTGCGCTGTCCACCATGCTGCCGAACGCCTGGCTGGCCATCCTGGTCGGCGGTATAGGTGGGATGCTCCTCTACCTGCTACTGACGGCGACCATCGCCCGCACGGTAGCCAGCACCATCAGGGCCGCCAGATGATCCGTGCCCGTCTGGTCCAGTTGCGCCGGGTGCTCGCCACTGAAGGCCTCCCCGGGCTGCGCCGCCGACTGATTCGAGTCGGCCATCGGATGCTCGGAGAACAACAGGAACCGCTCCCCCTGAACCCAGGTGATGTCTCAGACTCGGCGACGCTCGCCGCGCCCCAGCCGGTCACCGTTGCTCCTGGGCCTCTGCGAGTGGGCTGGATCACGACACCGCCCGGTGCCGGATCCGGCGGGCACACCACGATGCTCAGGATGATCGAAGGTCTCGAGAAGGCGGGCCACGCCACCAGCCTCTACCTATACGACATCTTCCGAGGCGATCTGGGCCAGCACGAGCGTGTCATCCGGGCGCACTGGCCCGGTGTCACCGCATCGGTGCACGATGTGCGGGACGGTCTCGGCGACGCCGACGTCTGGATCGCCACCTCGTGGCAGACCGCCCACGTGCTCGCCAGTCGCCCTGAGGCGACGGGTCGCCGCATGTACTTCGTGCAGGACTACGAGCCGTACTTCTACCCGCGCGGTGCACTGTACGCGCTGGCTGAAGACACCTACCGGTTCGGCTTCACCGGCATCACCGCAGGTGCCTGGCTGGCCGAAGAGCTCACCGCCCGGTTCGGGATGCGCTGCGGGCATTTCGAGTTCGGGGCGGATACCGGCGTCTACACCGTGACGAGCCCCGGCGAGCGCAACGGCGTGGTGTTCTACACCAAACCGGGGGTGGCCCGCCGAGGCCACGAGATCGGCATGCTCGCCCTGGAAGTCTTCGCCTCGGACCATCCAGATGCCGACATCCATCTCTTCGGCGACCCACCCGGCGCCACCCCCTTTGCCGCACACAGCCACGGCAGGGTGACGCCGACGGAGCTGAACGGGATTTACAACCTGTGCCGGGTCGGGCTCAGCCTCTCGTTCACCAACGTCTCGCTGATCCCCTGGGAACTGCTGGCCAGCGGCGCCACGCCCGTGGTCAACGACGCCCCACACAACCGCATGGTACTGCGCAATCCCCATGTCGCCTGGGCAACGGCCGGCCCCGCAGCCATCGCCGACGCGCTTTCGGCAGCCTGGGATGCGTTCACCCCGGGCACCACGCCGCGCCTTCTCTCTGCCTCAATCGCCGGCGACAACTGGGACGACGCTGCCTCGACAGTGACTGAATTCATCGAAAGGACAGCACGCCATGACGCTTTCCACCGTTGACGCCATTCCCCTGGTCGACCTGGCCGCTGGGCAGCACGACATCGCGGCCGAGATTGCGGCACCCATTGCACGGGTGCTGCTGTCTGCGCAGTTCATCGGTGGCCCGGAGGTGGCCGAATTCGAGCAGGCCTACGCCGCCTGGCTGGGGGCCCACCACTGCGTCGGGGTCGCCAACGGCACCGACGCACTGGAGCTGGCCCTGCGAGCGTGCGGAGTGCACGCGGGCGACGAGGTGATCCTTCCAGCAAACACCTTCATCGCCACCGCTGAGGCAGTCGCCCGAATCGGCGCGCGGGTTGTGCTGGTCGACGTCGACCCCATTCACTTGTTGATCGACCCCGAACTGGTGCCCGCCGCCATCACCGATCGCAGCCGCGCAATCATGCCGGTACACCTGTACGGCCAGGTGGCCCCAGTCGAACGCCTCATCGATATTGCGGCGAGCGCGGGTGCTGCCATCGTGGAGGATGCCGCCCAGGCCCAAGGGGCGACCCGCCACGGCCTGAAGGCCGGCACCCTCGGGGCAGCAGCAGGCACCAGCTTCTACCCGGGCAAGAACCTCGGGGCGGGCGGAGACGCCGGCGCGGTCATCACCGGCGATGCCGAAATAGCCGACACTGTGCGGGTGCTCGGCGCCCACGGCAGCAGGCTCAAGTACACACACGAGCGCATCGGGATGAACTCCCGGCTCGACACGATCCAGGCGGTCATCCTCTCAGCGAAACTTCGCCGCCTTACGGTCTGGAACCAGCAACGCACCGCGGCGGCGGAGCGCTACAGCCGGTGGTTGACGGGCAGCGCGGTCACCATACCGCGAAGCGCGGCGGGAAACACGGATGCCTGGCACCTCTACGTGGTGCGCATCGCCGAACGCGACCGTGTTCTGCGGCAGTTGAACGCGGCGGGCGTCGGCGCGGGGATCCACTACCCCACCCCCATTCATTTGACACCGGCGTTCGCCTCTGCCCGCTATCCGCGCGGCAGCTTCCCGGTCGCCGAGCGGGCGGCCGACGAGATCCTGTCCCTTCCGATCTACCCGCACATCACGCCAGAACAGCAGGAACGTGTCGTCGCGGCCCTGATGGACGCCATGAAAGGTGCAGCATGACCGGCAACCGTGTGCTCATCATCGTTCAGAACCTGCCGGTGCCGCTTGATCGCAGGGTCTGGCTGGAATGCCAGGCACTCACGGCACAGGGCTATCGAGTGTCGGTGATCTGCCCGAAAGGGCCGGGCGACCCCGCCTTCCAGGTCATCGACGGCGTCGCGATCTACAAGTACCGACCTGCCCCCGACGCCAAGGGGCTTGCCGGTTTCGCTCTCGAGTTCAGCTACTCCTGGCTGCGGACCGCGTTGCTCTCATTGCGTGTACGCCGCAAACGCGGCTTCGACGTCATCCAGGCCTGCAACCCGCCGGACACTTATTGGCTCCTGGCGAGGTTGTGGCGGATGCGCGGGGTGAAGTTCGTCTTCGACCATCACGACCTTAATCCCGAGCTGTTCCTGTCCCGCTTCGGTGAACCCGGCTCCGCCGGGCAGCGCGCACAATACCGTGGGCTGTTGTGGCTCGAGCGCATGACCTTCAGGACGGCTGACCGGGTGATCTCCACCAACGGGTCATACAAGCGCATTGCCCAGGTGCGAGGGGGGCACCAGCCGAACACCGTCACCATTGTGCGAAGCGGTCCGGACACCACCGTGATGAGGCCGCTCTATGCGGACGCCGGGATTCGGGCCGGTGCCGAACACCTGCTGGTCTATCTCGGCATCATGGGCCCGCAGGACGGCGTGGAGATGATGCTCGACCTGGTCGACGAACTGGTGCACCGGCGCGGTCGCCTGGGTCTGCGCGCCGTGCTGATGGGATTCGGAGACTGCCTCGAAGACCTCAAGGCGCGCTCGAGCGCCCTCGGCCTCGATGACCACGTCATCTTCACCGGCAGGGTGGGGCCTGACACCATTGCGCAGTACCTCAGTGCCGCGGACGTCGGGATCGGTCCGGACCAGAAGACGCCTCTCAACAACGTGTCGACGATGAACAAGACCATGGAGTACATGGCCTACGCCCTCCCCTCCGTCTCGTTCGATCTGGAGGAGACACGAGTGTCGGCCGGCGACACCGGCATCCTCGTGGCACCTGGCGACCTCGATGCGTTCGCCACCGCGGTCGAGGGGCTGCTCGACGACCCGCAGCAGCGCATCCGCCTCGGCCGTGCGGCGCGCCTCCGGGTCGCCAGCGATCTGGATTGGCAGCCCCAGGCGCAGGCTTACGTCGGCGTATTCGACGAGCTGATGGGCACTCAGCCCGATGCAAGCCGACGCGCCCGGTGGCCGTTCGCCGCGCGCTCCGCCCCGGATGGGCCGGCCGGTGCTTATGTGGACCTCACCGACGAGCCCGAGCTCGAGCGATTCATCGCCACCCGCTCGGCCCCGAACGCCCAGCCTGTCGAGTCGGCCTCGAACCCGGATTCGCCATGAACCGGCCGATCGACCATGTGCTGCTGACCCGCTTCAACCTGCCATCGGCGGGAGTGGAGCACTCGATTCGCGACCACGAGGGATGGCTGGCGAACCGGATCGAGCTGTTCGAGCGCTACTGCGTGCCCTCGGTGCGCTCCCAGGGCAATCGCAACTTCAGCTGGATCATCTACTTCGACCCGCACAGCCCGGACTGGCTCAACCGCCGGGTGCGCGATTACGCCGCATCCGGTTTGTTCACGCCGGTCTATCGGGCTGCGGTGTCACGGGAGGAGCTGCTCAGCGACATCCGCGCCGTGGTGGCGCCGGGCGGTCGTCGCCTGGTGACGACGAACCTCGACAACGACGACGCGGTGGCGACCGACTTCGTCGACCGGGTTCAGGGCTTGTGCGACCAGGAGCAACGCACGGCGGTATTCCTCGTCACCGGACTTATCAAGAGCGGGACCGGCGTGTATCTCCGCATCGATCGGGACAATGCCTTCTGCACCGTCGCCGAGTCCTGGGACGCACCAGCGACCTGCTGGGCGGATTGGCACGTTCTGCTGCGGCGCAGCATGCCGGTGGTGGAACAGCGGGGACAGCCGGCCTGGCTGCAGGTCGTGCACGGCGAGAACGTGAGCAATCGGGTGCGGGGCCGGCTCACCGACCCTCGCCCCTGGCGGCTGCTGTTTCCGGAAGCCCTCGATGATGTGCCCGCGCCGAGGGCGGCCGAGGTTCTCAGGGACCGCCTTGTTTCTGCCCCGGCCAGGGCGACGAGGGAGATCGCCCGTGGCAGCGCCAAACGCCTCATCCTCGCCACCCTGGGCAAGGATGGCCTGGACCGGCTCAAACTGCGGCTATCAGGCGTAAGGCGGTAGTGCGGCCATGTGCGGAATTGCGGGGATCCGGCGGTTCGCCGGGGGCGACGCCGACCCCGAGACGCTCGCGGGGATGGTGGCCACGATCAGCCATCGTGGCCCTGACGATTCCGGCACCTGGTTCGAGCGCGGGATAGCCCTCGGACACGCCCGGTTGTCGATCATCGACCTTTCCGGATCACGACAGCCCATGGTCAGTGCCGACGAACGCTTCGTGCTGGTGTTCAACGGGGAGATCTTCAATTACCGCGAGCTGCGGGAGCGGCTCGATTACCCGTTCGCCACCGGGGGCGACACCGAGGTGATCCTTGCCGGCATCGTCCAGCACGGCATCCATTTCATTCAGGAACTCGTCGGACAGTTTGCGTTCGCGCTCGTCGACCGCGATAGCGGAATTGTGCATCTGGTTCGCGACCGGCTCGGCGTGCTCCCCCTCTACTACAGCCTCACGACGCGCGAACTCGTGTTCGGCTCCGAGGTGAAGGCCGTCCTCGCCGGCCTGCCCGGTCGGCCGAGCGTGGATCTGAAGAGCATGGACGCGTACCTGACCGCCCGCTCGGTCCCGGCGCCGAACACCCTCTTCGAAGGCATCTCGAAGCTGCCGCCGGGTCACCGCGCCGAGGTCAGACCGGATGGCGCCATCCGGCTGCAGCGGTATTGGCAGCCACCGGACCCCGACCCGACCACCACCTGGACTGCCGCGTCCGCGGTGGATGCGGTGGACGACGCGGTGACCGCGGCGGTTCGGGCCGGCCTCGTCGCCGATGTCCCCGTCGGTGCCTACCTCAGCGGCGGAGTCGACAGCAGCCTCATCGTCGCGAAGGTCGCAGCCGTCAGCGGCCACCCCGTGACGACGTTCGCAGCCGGTTTCGGGGATCCGCGGAACGACGAGCTGCACTGGGCGCGCCGCGTCAGCGAACACGTCGGCACCGATCACCACGAGGTGCACGTCGACGCCGCCGACTTCGAGAGCCTCTGGCCGCTGCTGACCTGGCACCGCGACGCGCCGATGTCAGAGCCGGCGGACATCGCCGTCTACCGGCTCGCGCAAGCCGCCCGCGAGCAGGTGCGGGTCGTGCTCTCGGGGGAGGGCGGTGACGAGCTGTTCGCTGGGTACCCCAAATACCGGGTCGCACGTGCCATCAGCGCCGCTTCCCGGCTTCCGGCCGGGTCGCGCAAGCTGGTGGCCGGCACGCTCGACCGGCGACTCCCGGAGCGACTCGGTCGTGCGCGCATCGCCCTGCGCGCGTGGGGCGCCGGCACCCCGGAACAGCAGTTCCGCACCTGGTTCGCGCCGTTTACTGAGGCCGAACGCGGCGAACTGCTGGTCGGCGTGCCGACCAGGGCCGCTGGCGGGCCCACCTTCGCCGGCTCCGACCTTATCCGCGGCATGCTGCTGGGCGACCTCTGGAGCTGGTTGCCCGACAACCTGCTGGAACGCGGCGACCGGATGTCGATGGCCGCGTCGCTGGAGTTGCGGCCGCCGCTGCTTGACCACCGCCTGGTCGACCTGGCGTTCCAGCTCCCCTCCCGCTACAAGGTGCGCCGGGGACACACCAAGTGGGTGCTCAAAGAGGTGGCCAGCCGCTACCTGCCGGACGATGTCGTCAACCGGCGCAAGGTCGGCTTCAGAGTTCCGCTCGACGCCTGGTTCCGTTCACAGTTGCGCGACTCGATGTGGGACCGGCTCACCGGTGCCGACTCCTTCGTTGCGCAGACTTTCGATATCCATGCGGTGCGATCGCTGCTGCAGAGGCACGAGAGCGGCACCTTCAACGAAGAGAGCCGCATCTGGACGCTGATGTCACTCGAGGTCTGGCACGAGACGTTCTTCCGGACGTCGGCCGCAGTTTCCCCCAACCACGACTAGTCGACCCGCGGAACGCTGCGGGAGCTGTTATCCCGTTCCCAGCCGACGGGTCGCCTGCTCCGTGCCCGGAGTCGGCTGTAGAGAATGATGAGGACATAGATGATCACGTCGCCCAGCTGCTGCGGACGGCGACGCAGCAGGGCGGCGATATCGCGCAGTTGCCCCCGCTGTTCGTCCGAGACGCCCCTGCCCTCACGCACTTCCCGCTGGCTGCGATAACTGCGCTGCAGGATGCGCACCAGGTCGGCGGTGACGCGCGGTGTCGTCACCACCACCGGATCGGTACTCACAATTGTCCGCTCCGTCGGACCGAAAAGACTGTCGATGAACAGGTCGTCCGAGATGACGTCGGGGAACTCCTCGAATCGCTCCCGGCCGAGAGGGGAGAGCGCGTAGCATCCGGCACCCCATAGCGCCTCCTGGATCGAGGGGAGCCGCTCCCGCACCGTGTACCAGCGGCGAACCGCAAAGGCGGCGCCGGCGTAGTCGAACCTGACCGGGGGCCGCCCGGCGAAGTGCCCACCGTTGAGCGCGGAAAGCACATCGTGCACGGCCCGCGAGGTCATGACAACGTCGGCGTCGAGGTAGATACGGACGCCACCATTGACCAGCTGGTCCCCGACCCGCAGGGCGGCAACCTTGGAGGCGACGGCCAGTTCGACCACGGAGACACCGGCGTGATTCCGTGCCAGCTCCGCGGTGCGGTCGGTGCAGCCGTTGCACACCACGACAACCTGCACCCCCTCAGCGATGGCCGCCGTCAACGATTCCAGGCAACGCTCGATGAGGGCCTCCTCGTTGTGAGCTGCGATGATGACGGAACCGGATGCCGGCGTCATCGCGCTCCTCCGGGGAGTGCCGAGCGCGCACGGCGGGACAGCAACGCAATCAGCGCGGCCCGCGAACTGGGTCGATGCGCCCGCAGCGCATTCCGCAATATGGTCACGAGCGCGAATGCGACAGCGGGCAGCGCCGCGTGCCACTTGCGGTAGTAACGCACCTTGTTCACCTCGAGCAGCGCGTCAAGCGCCGGCGAGCTGCCAGAACCGGCCTCGCGATGACGCACCTGCGCGCCCGGAGTGAACCAGATCTGACCGCCCTGCTCCCTGATGCGATTGCAGTAGTCGGTTTCTTCCGAGTAGAGGAAGAACCTGCTGGAATCCCACTCGCCGACGGCACTCACCATGTCACGGCGCACCATCATGGCGGCGCCGGTCGCCCACTCCACCGGGTGCGGCGAGCGGTAGCTGGCCGCGTCGCGCACGATCTCGGTGAGGGCAGGCGGGCGGTTCGCCCAGTGATTGCCGAAAAGGGCTTCCCCCAGGGCTCCGGGCAGGCTGGGCTCCCGTCGCAGTGAGTGCCGCAACCCGCCGCGCTGGTCGAGGATGGTGGGCACTGCGGCACTCACCGCGCCATCCGAACCGGTGACGGCATCCGCCAGCGCCCGAAGCGCTCCGGGGTGGAGGATCAGGTCTGGGTTGAGGAAAAAAATCAGGCGGCTGGGTTCGGCTGCGGCCACCCCGGCGTTGAGCCCACCGGAATACCCCAGGTTCTCCCCTGGGGTGACAACCGTCACCTCCGGGTACGGCTCCACTACGGCGCCGAGGTCGTCCGATGGCGAATTGTTCACCACGACGGCACTCCACGACAAAGCGCCGGCGGCATCCGGAACCGATTCAAGCAGTTCCCGGATTTCACCGGCGCTCTGGTAGGCGACGATGACCAACACGCAGTCGATCATCCGATCTCCTTTACTGGCCGGCGCCGTACGTCAGGCTATCTGCCAGCCAGTATAAGGAGGTCAGCCCGCTGAGGGTGCGCGCACCTCACCGCCCGTCGACATCACGTTGCCCGACCACTGGTTGCCGGGGCCGCTCGCGTCCCAGGCGATGCCCGCACCGTAGTATCCACACTTCGGGTTGGCGGCGGTGCCGAAGGTGTTGTCGAGGAAGCGCACGTCGCTCGACGGGTACTGATCGTTGTGTGCCGCCTCACCACCGGCGTAGACGCAGTATCCGCCGCCATTGAACAGGTTCCCCTGCACCAGGGTGTTGGTGAACGAGTTCCATTGGTTGAGGAAGGCGAGCGAGGCCGTGAAGTTGCCCGCAGAGCCCGAATCCAGACGGTTGCCCACGATTGTGTAGTTCGGACCACCCAGGCTGAGGATCGCCTCGTTGTGGCTTTCGGAGGTGACCGGCATGTCGTGGATCCACGACTTCGAGATCGTGACGTTGGCATCCAACATTGCGCCCTTGCCCCACCCGTGGATGTTGCAGCCGTCGCAGGTGAAGTTGGCGTAGCCGATACCCTCGGTCACTGCCGCCCAGGCGGTGCCTGGTCCGGCGATCTCGGTGCGCTGCACCATGAGCCCGGTGTATGGCGGGCGAACCTGGATCCGTCCCTCGACCTTGGAGTTCTTGATTGTCACGTTGTTGGCTTTGATGATGATGTCGCCCTTGACCAACTTCGCGTCGATTACCGCGCCGTTCGTCGTGACGGTCAGACCGTTCATCTGCGTGAGCGTGACGCCGGCGGGCACCCCGGTGGTCGCTGCGGTCGGCCATCCGCTGGACGGCGTCGCCCCGGGGGCTGGTGCAGGGTCTGTCGGTGTTGGGGCCGGAGTTGTCGCTCCGGGCGCCTCGTGCTGGGCGTCCTGATCGCTGCCGGTGTGGGCGTTCTGGTCACCGTCAGCTGTACCTGACGTGCCATCATCCGTGGCTGGCGTGCCATCGTCCGTGGCCGGCGTGCCATTCGACGTGCCGTCGTCAGTGCTGGTGTCGCCACCCTGCAACTCGTCATGGCCGCGAGCGCCGTCGTGCCAGCGGGCGTCCTCGGTCGCGGTGCTGTGGCCGTCGTTCTGCGCCTGACTGGCTGACGAACCGGCGGCGTTCTGCTCGGTGGTGGGGCTGGCCGCGCCCCAGGCGGCAACACTCCCGGTCGCAAGCGCGATGGCGCTGCCCCAGGCGATCGCGGAGCGTCGGACGGACCGATGGGCCGAGTGCGATTTCTTCCAGAAACCGCGGCCCTTCATCCATTGGAAAAAGTCTCGCATGTAGTTAAATCCTCGCTTTGTGTGCGGCGTTTGAATCGTCGTGACCCTCGTTAGGGGTACAGCCGTTCGACGACCAGTACACCCTATCCGGCTGGGTTGGGTACCCCAACTCGCCGAAAGATCATCATGTTATCGATTCGTTATGTTGGCGTGGAGGCGGGCACAACGGCAGGTAGGCCGAGCACAATCCGACCACCAAGAACAGGGTTCCCACCGCCTGCGCGAAGGAGAAGGCGTCGAAGAGCCAGAGCAGGCTGGTCCCCGCAACGACGGATGCTGCGAGGCCCGCTCCGACTCCGCGCATCAGTGGGTCTCGGGAACGATGTCGTCCCACGATCGCGCAGACTGCCGCCGTCGCCAACAGGAGGATGAACACGGAGAGGCCGAGAATCCCCACTTCGAGGAGAAGCTGCAGAACCTGGTTGTCGAGGATTCGGTACTGCGGCAGGAAAGTCCCGAAGCCCCGTCCGACAATCGGACTGCGCGACACCAGGTCGGCGACGAGCTCATAACTTCCGGTGCGCGACTCGGCGCTGTCGTCCGACCCGATCGAAAGGAACAGGTAACGCAGGTTGCTGAGGACCCGCGGAGCAAGCAGATAGCCGGCACCGAGCATCCCCACCGCTCCGGCCGCCAATCCCCATTTGGCCGGCGGCGTCAGCAGCGGGAACAGCACGATGAGCCCTGCGATGAGCCCGACATAGGCGGAACGCGAGCTGGAGAGCATGAGGGCGAGGGCGATCAGCGCCGGCGGCGCCCACCGCCACAGAAAGGGTGCCTTCTTGTCGTAGAACGCGATAGACAGGGCGATCGGGAGCAGCATCGATAGTACGAGCGCGTATTCGAGCGGGTGCGTGGCGGTCGAGACCGGGCGGGCGAACCCCCCTCGGGCGACAACGCCGTCATAGCCAGAGTTGGTGATCAGCCCGGGAATGTTGATCAGGTCGATCCAGGCGCGGCCGGTGAGGAACTGGAACAACCCGAAGCCGGCATACATTCCGCCGGCGAAGGACAGGCGACGCAGGAAGGTCATGAATCGGTCCACGCCAGGCGGTCCATCGCTGGCGACCAGCAGAATGCCGACCAGGCCAGCCAGCCGGATGAGGCCGGCGTCGGCCGGACTGGCCTCCTCCGCCGGCAGCGGCCTGATCATGGCCGCGACATAGCTCAACAGGAAAGCGCCGACGAGCAGGAAGGCGACCAGGCGCACCGGACGCACGCCCCAGTGGGCTTCGGCTCGGGAGCGCTGAAGCTGAGACCAGGCCCACCACAGGGCGGCAGCACACCCCCACACGATGGGCACAGCGCCAGCGGATCCGAGCGCCCCAATCGACCGATTGGACGGGATCAGGTAGAGCAAGAGGAGGTAGAACGTGAGGATGGTGACACCATCGGGCAAGACGGAGAAGAGGACGGCGAACAGTGGCCGAGGGCGGGTGGCCGGCGGCTCCTGACCTGTGCCCCATGCCATCTCCATATGCCCCTCAGCGCAGAGGGGGAAGCTCCATGCCGGGTTCCGCGGGGTCGATCCCTGGAGCGCCAGACCGGCTGGCCCTCCGTGACATGATCAGCCCATCGATGATGCCGGTGAGCAGGATCGTGATTCCGAGTCCCGCCGCGCCGGCGGCGAGCACGAACTGCGTTCTGTTCGACGTATCCAGGGTGGCTTTCGTGTCGACCGAGACGTCGGTCAGGGTGATGCGAGCAGGTGCGGGGACGCCAAGATCGGCCTGCATGGAATCCAGTGAGGAGACCAGCTCACCCTTGACGGCATCCAGCACCTGCAGCGTGACAGTCGCGGTGGGAGCGGTCGTCTCAGCGACGACCATGGGACCGCTCGTCGATGAGTCGGCGAACACGACGTATTCGGCTTCGGGATACTGGTCTTCCAGTTGCGAGCGCACGACATCGGCGTCTACTCGGCGAGTGAGTACATCCATCGCCGGCGCCATGCCGCTCAGGTTCAGGAACGGATTCTCGCCCTCTCCGGTGACGGACTGCGGGGGCAACAGCAGAACGCTCAGCCTCGCGCTGTACGAGACCGGAACCAGGGTGAAGACGTACCAGGCGAGGCCGGCGCTGAGAAGCAGGCCGACGATCACCAGATACCATCGGCGGCGCAGTCCAGCGAGCAAGTCGCGCAGGTACACGAGTCACCTCCCGTTCGGCGGGTCTGTCCCGTATCCTAACCGTGAGGAGGCCAAAGTCGTGACCTTCACTGATATCCTGCGATCATTGCTCCGCCGCTGGTATGTGATGCTGAGCGCGCTGGCCTGTATTGCGGTCGCCATCCTGATGGTCGCCAGAGTGGACGGCGTCTACTCGGTACGAGTGAATCTGGTGTTCCTTCCGCCGCCCATCGCCACTTCCGACGCGAACACCCTGCGGTGGAGTTCTGAGAGTCTCGTCAACTTCGCTGCCGTCGTCGAACGCAGCTACAACGGCAACACGCCGCAACCACGGTTCGCATCGCTCGACGCCCCGATCTACGGCAGCGGCCAGACGTCGGCCCTGAAAGTGTTCCTGCCCAACGTGGGTGGCCAGTGGAGCAGCAGTTTCACGGATGCCACGCTCATCGTGGAGGCCGTCGACCCGGACCTGAAGACGGTCGAACGCCGGCTTGACACCGCCGTTGCCGAACTGCAGGAGCTGGCACTGGAACTGCAGCGCGCCGAGGGAGTCGACGAAAACCAACTCATCAGTGTGCTGATCTCCGACGAGACTTCCGGCGTGCGGTTCGTACAGGGCAGCACCGCGCGCGCTGCGGCCAGTATCGTGGTTCTGGGCCTGGGCATCGGCGGGGTTGCCGCGGTGCTGGTCGATCGCGTGCTCATGCGCCGCCGGGAGCGAGAAGCTGGCGGGCTCGAGCCGGCCTGACTTAACCGAGCACCACGGCCGGCGACCAGGCATGCGGGATGAACAGGCTGGGCGCCGACCCGCCTTCGATCGGAATCGACCAGACGTCGCTGTCGCCGGGAGCGTCCGGATTCGGCAGCCCGTAGAGGAGGGTCTCATCGTCGAGCCATTCCACCTGGTCATCGACGCTGCGCTGCTCGCCGAGGATGCTCTGGCGCCCGGTGGTCAGGTCGAGCACCGCGATCGCCCAATGAGCTGACGCTCCGGTCGAGGTGTTCATCTTGTAGGCGATGCGGCGGCCATTCGGCGACAGCGACGGGCACTCTGCGTCCTCGCGAACCGACGTCAGCGTTCTGGCGTCGAGGTCGCCCCGAACCAACCAGGTCTGTGACCCGGAAGCGGCGGTCGCGTAGAACGTGTTGCCGTCCGGGCCGAAGGTGACTCCCCAGAAGTTGCGGTCGACGGCCACAAGCGTTTCTCCATCGATCAGGGTAGTGAAGTCCTCGAGATCACCGAAATCTTCTCCGTCAGCGCCCCTAATGACGGTCTGCGTCGAGAAACCGACCGTGGCGTACGCCATCCCGGTGACGAAGGATGTGCTGGCCACCAACTCCGAGTCCGGCGAGACCCTGGTGCGGCTGGGAATTCCTGGGAGCGGCCAGGAGTCGAGTTCCGCTCCCGCCGGGCCGAGCAGCACCGCCTCGAAGGTGGTGGCGATGCCACGGTTGGTCCGCAGGCAGATCGTGACCCGATCCGCCTGGTGCACGCGGTCACAGGCCTGCTCGGTGAGAACGCGCTCACCTGACGGGTCGTCCAGCGCCACTGATGCCACCAATCCGTATCCTTGCCCAGGCGCCGTGTTCCGGAAGACGACCCTCGGCCCGGTGGGAGGTGAAGTGGAGGCCACGACGTCGACAGCGCTGGGGTTGGACTGCCTTTCCTGATAGCCCAGGAACGACATGACGCCATACGTTGCGGCGGCCGCGATAACCACGGTCGCCACTGCCAGCAGCGCCATCCAGCGGATGCGCGTGGTCATGCCGGCCGCTGCCGTGACGCACTGCGGAGCAGGACCGCCCCCAGCGGAATCGCCAGCGCCAGGGCGCAGGCGACAATGAGCATCGCGACACTGCTCCCGGCAAAGAACCAGAGGAGTCCGAAGCCGGTGGAGGCGACGAGCCGGGACACCGCGACAACCGTTTGGGCGGCCGCGATCCCACTGGCCGTGCTTCCTGCCGGCGTGAACTGCGTCGCGAGCGCGGAGAGCACGCCGTCGGTGGCGGCGTAGAACACCCCGAGCAGCAACAGGCAGAACAGGGTGATGATGACGCCGGGGATGGGGATGGCTGCCGACAGGTATGCCGCCAGGAGGGCCAGGTATCCCGCGATGAACACCCGGTGCCTGCCGAGACGGTCGGCAAGCCTCCCCAGTGGCACCGACAGGCCGAGGTACGCGACGTTGGTACCGACATACAGCAGCGGGAACCATTCGGCGGCGAAGGCGCTGCGGCTCTGCAATACCAGGTAGATGAATCCGTCTCCGATGGTGAGAATGCCCAGCAGCCCTGAAGCGATGAGGAGTCGCCGCAGCCGCGGGTCGTTCAGGTGCCGCCACTGGAACCTCTCTCGCGCCGCCGCGACCGTCGCCCGCTCAGCGTGCGGCCTTTTATTGGGGACCAGGATCCCGAGAACGGCCACCCCGAGGATGGCGGCCGCCAGTGACACCACGAACACCACACTGTAGCCGTCAGGGATGACGAGGAGGATGACGAAAGCGACCAGCGGCCCGAGTGCCGCGCCGATCGTGTCGAGCATCCTGTGCACTCCGAAGGATCGCCCCAGATTCCCGGGATGTGACGTTGCGGCGATCAGCGCATCCCGGGGGGCGGTGCGCACGCCTTTGCCCAGCCGATCGATGGCGAGCACCGTGGTGATGGTCGCGAAGCTGGTGGCGAAGAGCAGCCCAACCCTGGCAGCGGCGGACACCGCATAGCCGAAGAATGCGATCCACTTGGGCTGGTCCCCGCGGTCGGCCGCCCAGCCGCCGGCGATCCGCACCACCGCACTGATCCCCTGGTAGATGCCCTCGATGAATCCGTAGGCAATGGTGGAGAGCCCGATGACTCCCGTGATGTAAAGGGGGAGAACGGCAGTCACCGACTCGGAGGAGATGTCCGTGAGCATGCTGACGACGCCCAACGCCAGGACGACCGACGAAACCTTGGTCCCTGTTCGCGCCGAGCTAGCCGGCCTCTCCTCATCCTTCGGGCGGTCGGAAAGGGAGATGTACATGCGCCAGTCAGATTCCCGCGATCAGCACGCTGAACACCGTGTAACGGGTACCGTCGTGC
Organism: Homoserinimonas sp.; assembly: GCA_040904805.1. Taxonomy (GTDB): domain Bacteria; phylum Actinomycetota; class Actinomycetes; order Actinomycetales; family Microbacteriaceae; genus RYN-87. The sequence continues at coordinate 300,925 of JBBDSS010000014.1, forward strand.
GTCGACCAGACCGTCACCGTGATCGTGCTCTGGCCACGTTCGAAGGCCACCGCGCTCGAGCCGTCCGCCGTTGAAACGGACGCCGCGACAAGGCCGAGCCCGGTGAACTCGGAGCGGTAGTGGGCGAGCACCTGGCCTGGCGCGTCCCCGGACAGGGCGGACAGCCCCACCTGCACTCGATCGCCTTCGGAGGCTACCGAGCTGAACATGACCTCGGACCGCGGAGCCAGGGAGATCACTGAAGGAAACCCATCGACAATCGCCCCGGCGCGATGATTCGTTGCCGGAAGCGGCTCCACGATCAGGGGCTTTGACACCGCGCGAGGTGGTGCCGGCGGTTCGGGCCCGGAGGACGGTGCCTGCTCCTGACCCGGTTGACTCCCGGTTGCGCTGTCCGCGGGAGGGGACGCAGCCGGCGAAGGTGTCCCCAAGAGTGGTGAAACCTCAGCGGAACGACCGAACGTCAGTGCCGCCACGACCGTCGCGGCGGCGAGGACGATGAACGCGACGTTCCGCACTCTCATCAGAGCACCCCTCACCGTGTCGGGTAAGCGCTCCGCACGCGGGAATCGCGGCCGACCTTAAACGAGGAAGCAACACTCGCGGCGGTAGTGAGGTTACTTTAGTGCGCACAGTGCGGTCATTCAACCCCTGAGCCACGTTGGGCGCGGCCCGGTGTCGCCGCACTCGATCGAGCGCATCGTCCCCTCCAGCTTTTGGACGTGACGGCCGACCCCATGGGCCGGTGCTTTTGGGGTTGCTGTGAATATCCTGCTAACGTCGGCCGAGTACTCGCCACCCTAGAGCTAGGCCCATGACTATCGGGCTCGTTCGGGCGGCAAGCAGAGTGACCCGGCAGGCTGCATCCGCCGGCAGTAGACACGCACGCGAAGCAGGGGCCTGACAGCCCAGCGCCGTTACCAGCTCGAAAACGAGCAGGACGATCCGGCCTGCCCGCGCGCCCGAAACCGGCCCGTCAGGGCCCGAACGAATGGAACATTCATGGCAGAGAACGGCGTGCTGACCCAGTTGGGCGGGGTGCTCACAATAGCCCTGCTGCTGGTTTTCTTCGGCGGAACTTTCATCATGGCGATGATCATCCGCAAGAAAAAAGAGAACGCGGACGGCTACATGACAGCGGGCAACAAAATCGGGTTCGGCATCTCCGCCGCGTCGATGACCGCCACCTGGATCTGGGCGTCGTCGATGTACGCATCGGCAACCTCCGGTTACACCTACGGCATCTCCGGCCCGATCCACTACGGCCTCTGGGGAGCGCTGATGATTCTCTTCATCTACCCCTTCGGAAAGCGGATCCGCGCGGTCGCGCCACGCGCCCACACCCTCGCAGAGGTAATGTACGCGCGACACGGGCGCTCCAGCCAGCTGATGCTCGCCGGGTCGAACATCCTCGGCAGCCTGATCAGCCTCACCTCCAACTTCATCGCCGGCGGAGCCCTCATCACGATGCTCTCGCCGCTCAGCTTCGGCCAGGGCATCCTCATCATCGCCGCGGGCATCCTGCTCTACACGCTGTGGTCCGGCTTCCGGGCATCCGTTCTCACCGACTTCGCGCAAGTGCTGGCCATGCTCGGTGCTGTGGTGATCATCATCCCGATCATCTTCATCGCGGCAGGTGGCCCATCGCTGTTCGTGGAGGGCGCGTCCAACCTGTCGCCCGAGCAGAAGAACTTCTTCTCGTCCGATGCCTTCCTGAACCAGGGCGCGCCATACATCGCCGCCGTTCTCGCCTATGCGATCGGCAACCAGACCATCGCCCAGCGACTCTTCGCTGTTCGTGAAGACCTGATCAAGAAGACCTTCGTCACAGCCACCATCGGTTACGGAGCAACCATCATCGGCATCGGGATGCTCGGCGTCATCGCCCTGTACCTCGGAATCACGCCGCTCGATGGCGACACCAACAACCTCATCCCGCAGCTCGCCGCGACCTACCTCGGCCCGGTGCTGCTGTGCGTGTTCTTCATCATGATCATCGGCTCGCTGGCATCCACTGCCGACTCCGACCTGGCGGCACTGTCGTCGATCATGATGGCGGATGTCTATGGCCAGAACGTCGCAGGCAGGAAGAAGGCGAACCCGCGCGTCATGCTGCTGGTCGGTCGCATCACCATGATCGTGGCGGTTGCGGGAGCGTTGTTCTTCGCCACCGGCCAGATGAATATCCTGGACATGCTGGTATTCGTCGGCGCACTCTGGGGAGCACTGGTCTTCCCGGTGATCGCCAGCTTCTACTGGAACAAGGTCACCAACGCGGCGTTCACCGTTTCGGTGCTGACCGCGCTGGCGGTCTTCATCCCGGTGCGCTTCGCCTGGTTCTCAATGGACGGCGTCACCGGCATCTTCTTCGACATCCTCTCGGTTGTCGGCATCGGTGTCGTACTCGGATTGATGGCCTTCGGCTTCTTCGGCAAGAAGCCCGCGGTCGTCGTGGGCATCGTCGCGAGCGTGGCGGTTGCCCCGTTCGCTATCGGCTTCCTGCACGACTACGCGGTGCTCAGCGGATCGCTGATCGCCTACGCGGTCAGCACGATCATCTGCTACTTCATGTCGTTCCGCAGCAAGCAGCGCTTCGACTTCGAGCTGATCAAGGAGCGCACCGGGGACTTCGACACCCCCGACGAGCTCGGCACTCCCGACCCCACCAGCCAGGCCTCAGACCTGGCCCCGACCCCGTCTCGCTAAGGAGCACACCATGGAAACGTTCTTCCTCACCCTGTACGTGCTCATCTGGCCCGTCGTTGTCGCGGGCGTACTGTTCGTCGTCTGCCGCGCCTTCATCTCCGAAGTGCGACAGGCGCGTCGCGAAGGCCGCGACATCGTCTAGCCGCCGCACCGGCGCATCCGCAGGCCCGCCGCGCAATCGAGAGCGCTTTTCGCGCCTCCGCACCGAATGAGGGAGGTTTTCCGGCTTTAGAGCCGGTTCCTCCCTCTTTCGTGCGGCGCCGGAGTGGCTGGCGGCCGTGAAGCGAGCGCGGGTCAGCGACGCCAGGGCCGGCGCAACACCTGCCGTACACGGTCTCCGACTGTGCCGGCGGGCGGTTCGTTGTAGACACCAGCTGGAGTCTGACCTGACATGCGCTGGATAGCAGCCATCACGTCGTCGGTCACCTTGCGCCTGGCCCGACCGGAGTCCGGCTTGCCGTGGCTGCTCAGGTCGAGCGGGGTGCCGAACTCGACAGAGACCTTCGCCAGCCTCAGCCGCCGGGAACCGACCGGCTGCAGGTTCTGGGTACCGGTCAGGGCGACCGGAACCACGACCGCTCCGGATGTCAGGGCGAGCCAGGCCACCCCGGTGCGGCCCCTGTAAATGCGACCGTCCAGCGAACGCGTCCCCTCCGGATAGATGGCGAACGCCCCGCCGGAGCTCAGCACTCCCAGCCCGCTGTCGAGAGCGTCTTGCGCTGCGGCACCCGCCCCGCGCTCAACCGGAATGGCACCGATCGAGGTGAAGAAGACCCTCGAGATCCACCCGCGAATGCCGGACCCGGTGAAGTAGCTCGCCTTGGCCAGGAAGGACACCGACCGGGGCGCCACCAGCGTGATCACCACGCTGTCGATGAACGAGAGGTGGTTGCTGGCGATCAGTACAGCCCCGCGCGCCGGTACATTGCCCTTTCCGACGATGCGCGGCCGGAAGATGAGGCGCGCAAGGGGCGCCAGGATCAGGCGGGACAGAAACTTGAGCATGCGGCCTTTCCGGGTGGACTGCGGCAGTCAAGCATAGGAGCACTCGCATACCGATACCGGAATATGGGACCGGGCTATTCGGTCAGGACCTCGAGGATCCCCTCGCCGTATTTGGCCAGTTTGCTCTCGCCGACCCCGGCGATCGTACCGAGGAGTTCAACGGTGTGCGGGCGTACCACGGCAATCTCCCGCAAGGTGGCGTCGTGGAAGATCACGTAGGCGGGAACTCCCTGCTCCTTCGCCTCCGCCCCACGCCAGGCCCGCAGGCGTTCGAAGAGGTCGAGTGATTCCGGCGGCAGGTCGATGGCGGCCTTGGAGCGCTTCACCTTGCGCGACACCGAGCGCTCTGGTTCGCGGCGCAGCAGCACCTCCCGCTCACCGCGCAACACCTCGCTGCTGGTCTCGTTGAGGACGAGCGTTCCGTAGCCGCTGTTGTCCACCGCGAGCAGCCCCTGTGCGAGCAACTGTCTCACCACACCGCGCCACTCCTGCTCGCCCAGGTCGGCGCCGATGCCGAACGTGCTGAGCGACCCGTGGTCGTTCTGCTTCACCTTCGGGGTTTCCTTGCCCAGCAGGATGTCAATCGACTGGCCTGCCCCGAACTTCTGGCCCCGCTCACGCTGCAGCCGCACGACGGTGGACAGCAACTTCTGGGCAGGGATGGTCCCGTCCCACGACTCTGGTGGCTGCAGGCAGGTGTCGCAGTTGCCACACGGGCTGCCGGCCTGGCCAAAATAGTTCAGCAACTGCACGCGCCGGCACTGCACCGTCTCACAGAGGGCCAGCATCGCGTCGAGGTGCGCGCCGAGGCGGCGGCGATGGGCGAGATCGCCCTCGGAGGTCTGGATCATCCGCCGCTGCTGCACCACATCCTGCAGCCCGTAGGTGAGCCAGGCGGTGGACGGGAGCCCATCACGGCCGGCGCGGCCGGTTTCCTGATAGTAGCCCTCCACCGACTTCGGGAGGTCCAGGTGGGCGACGAAGCGCACATCCGGTTTGTCGATGCCCATGCCGAAGGCGATGGTGGCGACCATGATCAGGCCGTCCTCACGGAGGAACCGCGACTGGTTCGCGGCGCGGGTGCCAGCCTCGAGGCCCGCGTGGTACGGCAGCGCAGGAATGCCGCGGTCGACCAGGTATTGCGCGGTCGATTCGACGGATGCGCGGGACAGGCAGTACACGATGCCGGCGTCACCGTCGTGCTCGGTACGGAGCAGGTTCACCAGCTGTGCCTTCGGGTCGTCCTTCGGAACGATGCGGTACTGGATGTTCGGGCGGTCGAAGCTGGCGACGAAATGCCTGGCATCGACCAGTTCCAGGCGCTCGGCGATCTCGGCGTGGGTGACCTCGGTGGCCGTCGCGGTCAGTGCGATGCGCGGCACCTCGGGCCAGCGCTCGTGAAGCACGGACAGCCGCAGGTAGTCCGGACGGAAGTCGTGCCCCCACTGCGACACACAGTGCGCCTCGTCGATGGCGAACAACGAGATGTTCCCGCGGTCGAGCAGGGCGGCCGTCGACTCCATCTTCAGCCGCTCGGGGGCCAGATAGAGCAGGTCGAGCTCGCCGGCGAGGAACGCCGCCTCGACGCGCCGCCGTTCGTCCTGACCCTGTGTCGAGTTCAGGAACGCGGCCCGCGCACCAACGGCGGCGAGGGCATCCACCTGGTCTTGCATCAACGCGATGAGCGGGGAGATGACAACCCCCGTTCCCTCGCGCACCAGCGCGGGAATCTGGTAGCACAGCGACTTTCCGCCCCCAGTCGGCATGAGCACGAGGGCATCGCCGCCGTCGACCAGCTGGCGGATGATCTCGGCCTGCTCACCGCGGAACGAGTCGTAGCCGAACACCCGGTGGAGCACGTCGAGTGCGGCATCCGCCTCCGCAACCCGGGGCCCTGGAGCGGATGTCGACGTCATGTACTCAGGGTACCGGCGCCGGGCGACAGTTCTGCCCGAGTTGTGGAGAAGTGACGCTGGACCGGAACGCATCCTGCTCGCGTCGCGGCAGGTTGCCAGCGAGTGGCGTCAGCGCTTCTTCTTGCGGAGAGCCTTCTCCTCGACTGGGGCGTCGCCCGATTCTCGCAGGTTGCGATAGTAGGCGCGCGCCTCCTCCTGACGCTCAGCCTCTCCGCCTTCGGCGATCAGCGCGCGCAGGTGCTCAGGCTGATAGCCGAACGCGTCGACCAGGTCCTGGGCGTGCGGGCGGAGACGGGCAATCAGCCGGTCGATGTACGCCGTGATGGCCTGGGCCCGCTGCGGCGACAGGCGCCCGTTGATGAGGTACCAGGCGAGGTGCTTCTCGATCAGGCTCAGCCCGAACACATCGTGCAGCCACTCCAGCACCTGCCGGGTCCCGGGGTCGGCGACCTTCTCCACGGCCCGCGTGAATGCCTCCCACTGCAAGAGTTCCCCGTGCGCTCTCGCGGCCTCGATCAGCACGTTCTGCTGTGAGTTGAAGAGTTCCGCCGAATCCTTCTTCGACATCTTGGATGCCGGACGCAACTTCTGGGCAACCTCGGCGATCATCGTCTCGACCCGGTCGGTCAGCAGCTCGCGCTGCACGTCCGTTCCGCGCAGCTCCTGCACCGAGCGGGCCGTCGAGCCGAAGTCGCGAACGGCCTGGGCGAGGGTACGCAGGCCGGTGCCGTGGTACGCGCGGTCCGCCGCCTGCACGACGACGTAGCGGGCGAGTGCGCCGGCATCCGCATTCTTGAACTTCGAGCTGTAGTCGGTCAACAGCCGCTTGGCCACCAGCTGCAGCAGGACGTTGTTGTCGCCCTCGAACGTGACGTACACATCGAGGTCGGCACGCAGCCCGACCAGGCGGTTCTCGGCCATGAAGCCAGCGCCGCCGCAGGCTTCACGAGACTCCTGCAGCGCGTCCAGGGCGTGCCAGGTCGACAGCGGCTTGAGGGCCGCGGCGAGCGTTTCCAGGTCTTCGCGGTCGTCGTCGGTGTCGGCCTGGCCGTTGAAGACCGCGTCGAACTTCTGCAGCAGCTCGTCGTGCGCGAAAGTCTGGGCGTAGGTGGTCGCCAGGCGCGGGATGAGCCGACGCTGGTGACGCTGGTAGTCGAGCAGTACCTCCTCGTCGTTCTCGCTGCCCGCTGTGAACTGCCGCCGCTGGTTGCCGTAGGTGATCGCGATGGTGAGTCCGACGGCGGATGCCGCGGTGGCGGCCCCATCCAGCGACACGCGTCCCTGCACCAGGGTGCCGAGCATCGTGAAGAAGCGGCGGCCCGGGCTGCTGATCGATGAGGTGTAGCTGCCGTCCTCCGCGACATTCCCGTAGCGGTTCAACAGGGACACCCGCGGCACCCGTACGTGGGTGAAGTGCAGCCGGCCGTTGTCGATGCCATTGAGCCCGCCCTTCAGCCCGTTGTCCTCACCGCCGACGCCCGGCAGGAATTCGCCAGTGGCCTCGTCCCGGATCGGCACATAGAACGCGTGCACGCCGTGATTCACGCCACCGGTGACCAGCTGGGCGAACACCACCGCTGCGGTGCCCTCCACACCGGCGTTGCCCAGGTATTCCTTCCACGCCCCGCGGAACGGGGTGTGGATGTCGAACTCCTGCGCGTCGACGTCGAACGTGGCGGTCGTGCCGACGGATGCGACGTCGGAGCCATGCCCGGTCTCCGTCATCGCGAACGCACCAGGAACCTCCAGGTTCATGATGCGGGGTAGCAGGGTCTTGTGGTGCTCCTCGGTGCCCAGGTGCAGCACGGCCGAACCGAAGAGTCCCCATTGAACGCCGCCCTTGATCTGCAGTGACGGGTCAGCCGTGACCAGCTCCTCGAACGCCGCGATGTTCCCGCCGTTGTCGCCTTCACCGCCGAGCTCCTTCGGGAAGCCGCGGTGCACCTGCCCGTTCTCCACCAGCAGCTTCATCTGGGACGACACTCGCTTGCGGTGCTCCTCCATCGACAGGCCCGGAGTCTGGTGCAGTGCAGGATCTGCGGCCAGTTCGCGGGCCCTGCCGCGGACATCCGCCCACGTTCCCAGGAGTTGGCGGTTCAGGCCGGCAACATCGACAGATGACGCTGTGCCGTACGCGGCGGAATCGAGGTGGCCGTCGGCCTCGGCCTCCAGGGCCGCCGACCCGGGCACAGTTGACTTCGACGATTTCGTGGTGGGCTCAGAGATGGCCATGACATCCTCATCTGTGGTGCGGAAAGACTTTCCCACAGGCTAAGCACGCTGAGCCCCGGCCTCAAAGCATCAGTGAAGCGCCTACAAGCGGATGCGGGCTTCGCCCGGGCTAACTGTGGTTTCCCACAATCGCCGACCCTGGCTCCGGTTGGACTTCCACAACCACGCGGGTCGTCTGGAGCGAGTGCCTGTGCACCATCCTGACCACGATCCAGCTGTAGAGGGCGAGGGTGGCACCGGTCACGAGCAGGCCGATCAGGCTGCCCTCGGTGGTATTCGTGTCGACGAGATCGAACTCGCCCAGTACGAATATCGCCGAGTTGTTGATGATGTGGGCGACGATCGCCGCCTCGAGACCGCCGGTGCGCCAGGTCAGCCAGGCGGCGAAGACCGCGAAGACGCCCACATCCAGCAGACCCCAGACGTCGTAGAGGTGGCCGATCATGAACAGCGGTACCGGCAGCAGGATGGCGAAGGCCGGATGCTGCAGCCATCCGCCGATCGCCTGCATCAGGTAGCCGCGGAAGACGTACTCCTCGGCCGCGGCCTGCAGCGGCACCAGTAGCAGGATGATGGCGAGCATCAGCCACAGGTTCGGCCCGACCTCCGGTGCCAGGATCGGCTCATTCATCAGCAGCGGGAGCACGAAGAGGTAGACCACGAAGGATGCCCCGAAAGCCACCAGTGCCGGGCCGATGAGCCTCAGCATCCACCCCCAGCGCAGTCGACCGGCAACCGATGACAGCAACCCCACCGGTCGCGGGCCCATGATGAGCCTCGCCAGCCACAGCGAAGGCAGCATCAGTGCGATCGAGATCAGCGAGAAGGCGAGAACCGCCGGGATCCTCGTGTCGATCACTCCCTCGTTGATGAGCCCCTCGAAGTCGGCGCCGAGCCCGGCCGGGTCGAACAGCACAACCACGATGAGAGCCACCACGACGACCAGCGACAGGACGATGAAGAACCCGAGCGCGATCAGCCCGGTCACCAGCGGCCTCCACCAGCGGTACTTCGGCGACGAGCGGGCCAGGCGGTGGTAGGCGAGGTTCACGCGACCATCCTAATTCCGGGGGCTGGGCGGCCGCCGGGCGGCACTCGGAGGACACCGGCCGCGCTTCCCTTTGAGCGCGTCGCCGTGACCAATGCCGGCACCTGGCGCTCGAAACACCGCGCGCCCTCCCCGGGCGCCGCCGGTCTGGAGAAGTCCACGGATGTCAGGTACCACCGGGGCTGCACCGGCGGTCAAGTCGACACTATGGCATGCTCAGCAATCGCCCACAGCCCAAGTTCGTGTTGTCCCGTCACGCTGACCTCACCGCTTCGAAAGCGGAGGTACGGACTCTCCATCGTCGGGGAGAACTCACCCGCCTGTGTTCGGGAGTGTATATCGACACCTCTCAATGGGTTGCGCTGAAATACGACGACCCGTACCGCTTCCGGGTCATGGCCGCAGCGCAGAGCCTCCCGCGATCGACCCAGTACTCACACGATTCCGCTGCGGTGCTCTGGGGCTTACCATCACTAGGTCCCTGGTCAGGTGATGTGCATGCGCTGGCTCCCCGAGCATCCGGAGGGCGTTCGGCTACTGCGCTCAAACGGCACTGCATCGGGGAAGAAGACGGCGATTGGCAGATCGACGGGTTGCGCGTCACCTCACTGACACGCACCCTGATCGATGTCAGTTGTACCAGCTCGTTTCTTCGAGCGGTTGGTATGGTCGACGCCGGGCTGCGCACCCCGGGCAGCGGGGACTTGAGACACGAGTTGGCGGGAACGCTCGGGAAAGCCGAACTTCTCGCCCTCCTCGATTCGACCCTCCCTCGGGCCGGTTCGGGCAAGGCGAGAAAGGCGATCGAGTTCGGCGACGGCCGGTCCGGTTCGCTCCTGGAATCACTCAGCCGTGGGCAGTTCATTCTCATGGGGATATCGCCACCAGAGTTGCAAGTACCGTTCTTCGACGGGGAAGGATTCATCGGAAACGTGGACTTCTACTGGCCAGAGCTGGACCTCATCGGTGAGAGCGATGGCGACCTGAAGTACGACGGGGCCGGATCACCATCCGGGCGGCCCAGCAACGAAGTAGTCAAGGCAGAGAAGGCTCGCGAGGATCGGCTTCGACGGGTGGTGACGAGCTTCGAGCGCTGGGACTGGTACGTCGCCATCAGTCGCGAGCGGCTGGCTGCGCGCCTACGACGGCATGGTCTGGTCGGCCGTCACGGCTGAAGCCTCCCGGTGCGCTGCGCTTCGAGTGACACGCCGCAGCGGGCGCTGGCGCGGGGCACTCAAAGGGCCGCGCCTCAAGGCCGCCATGCGGGCGCTAGATGCTGTGGCTGCCGGGGTCGACGAAGAACTCGGGGTCGAACTCGTGCGGCTTCTTGCCGATAGGCCGCGGTTTCGCTGGGATGCCGACCAAGAGGGAATGCGGGGGCGCATCCGCCGTCACCACCGCCTGTGCACCCACCACGCAGCACTCACCGATGACGACCGGGCCGAGGATCGCTGCCCCAGCCCCGACCGTGACGTGGTCTCCGATGGTCGGGTGGCGTTTCTCGCGAGCGGAACTCCGACCGCCGATCGTGACCCCGTGGTACAGCATCACGTCATCGCCGAGCTCCGCCGTCGCGCCGATCACCACGCCCATGCCGTGGTCGATGAACAGGCGCCTGCCGATAGTGGCACCCGGATGGATCTCCACCCCGGTAAGGAAACGGGTGGCCTGGGACACCAGCCTGGACAGGAAGCGCAGGCCGCGACGTCGCCACATCAGATGCGCCAGGCGGTACCCCCATACGGCGTGCACGCCGGAGTAGAGCCAGAACACCTCCGCGTTGCTGCGGGACGCTGGGTCTCGGTGACGCGCGGTGCGGATGTCTTCCCGCACGCGAGAGAACATCAGTCGTGCAGGTGGTCGAACAGGACTGTCGAAAGGTAGCGCTCACCGAAGTCCGGCACCACGGCGACGATCGTCTTGCCGACGTTCTCCGGGCGCTTCGCCACCTGCAGGGCGGCACTGATGCTGGCGCCAGACGAGATGCCCGCGAGGATCCCCTCCCTCGACGCCAACTGGCGAGCCGTGTCGAGCGACTCGGCGAGGGTGACGTCGATGATCTCATCGTAGACGTCGCGGTCGAGCACGTCAGGGATGAAGTTTGCGCCCAGGCCCTGGATCTTGTGAGGCCCGGCATTGCCCTGGGTGAGGATCGGCGAGTCGATCGGTTCGACACCGATGACCTGGATGCTGGGCTTGCGTTCCTTCAGCAGTCCGCCTGCACCACTCAGCGTTCCGCCGGTTCCGATGCCCGCCACGAAGATGTCAACGGTTCCGTCAGTGTCTGCCCAGACCTCTTCACCGGTGGTCTCGCGGTGGATGGCGGCGTTCGCCGGATTGCCGAACTGGTCGGCCCAGATCGAGTTCTCGGTGGCATCGACGATTTCGCGCGCCTTGGCCACTGCACCGCTCATCCCCTCGCTGCCCGGCGTCAGCACGATCTCGGCTCCGAACGCACGGATGACTGCCCGGCGTTCGCGGCTCATCGTGTCCGGCATGGTGATGATCACCTTGTAGCCGCGGGCAGCACCCACCATGGCCAAGGCAATGCCGGTGTTGCCGCTGGTGCCCTCGACGATGGTGCCGCCGGGTTGGAGTGCTCCGGCCTTCTCCGCCGCGTCGATGATGGCGACGCCGATGCGGTCCTTCACGCTGTTCGCCGGGTTGTAGAACTCGAGCTTCGCCAGCACCGTCGTATCCAGACCCTCGGTCAGCGAGTTGAGGCGAACCAGTGGGGTGTTGCCCACCAGGTCAGTGACGTTTTCGTAGATGCGGCCGGCCATGGTTTCAGCTGATCCTTTTCGTTGGGGAATGCGGTGCGAACGTCATCACCATAGTTTCCAGCACCGGGAGCGGCAACATTATTTCCTCCCGAGCGATCGTTTGAAGGACCGTCCGGGTGCGGAAGTTTCGCGGGGTGCGAGTTTGAGCGGTTGGGATGGCCACGTTTTTCGGCCGTCCCAACCGCTCAATGTTTGAGTTGAAGAACGAATCGTCCGCTCCCGGACGCCACAGGACTACAACACGAGGACGAGGCGCGGCCAGCTGGTCGAACCGTCGATCAGGTCTGTGCCCGTGTACTCGACGGTGATCCAGTGGAAGCCACGGCCCAGACTATCCAGGTCGACGGATGCCCGACCACGGTCGTCCAGGGTGGCTGTCCCGATCACTTGGCCGGATTCGAGGACATGGACCTCGCCGGTCACCTCGAGATCCTTCGCCTTCGGAACGTTCACCCGAGCATCCACGGTCAGCGCGTGGTCGCCCCAGACGAGCGCCCGGCTGGTACTCGCCGACACCCGAGAGTCAAGCTTGGCGATGGTGACGCCGTCGGTCTCCGCCGTACCGTTCGCGTAACCCTCCTTGCTGGCGGTCACGACCGCGCTGAGCGACGTGCCGATATCGTCGTCCGTCACGCGGTAGTGCTTGTCGGTCGCCCCATCGATCGGCTGACCGTCGCGCAGCCACTGGTAGCTGATTTCGGCCCCCTTGACACTCCACTTGCCCGGATTGACCGTCAGGTTCTTGCCGAACTCGGCCGTGCCCTTGATCTGCGGATCGGTCACCACCTCAATCCCCTCCGCATCGGAGGTGATCTCCACCGGCACGTCGATCGAGGTTCCCGTCTCCGGCACGGTCACCGTGAGGAGCAGGGCTCCGGATGGCGTGCCTTCTGGAATGGTGACCGCGACGGATGCCCGGCCCTGCTCATCCGTGGTGTCGACGATCGTGCCGTCGATCTGTGCCGTGCCGAGCACGGTCTCGCCAACGGCCACCTGTGCGGTGCCCGTGGTGGGCCCGCCGCGGCCGAACAGCAGCGAGGAGAGGTCAAGGGTGACCTCGTCGCCCGGCGCATAGCCAGCCTCTGCAGGAGGCGTCAGTGTGACGCCCACCGAGTTCTGCTCGAACGACGGTGTCGCCACCGGGTTCTGCTCGAAGTAGTCGACCATGGCCTGCAGGTCCACCCGGCCGCTGTCGGCGACATCCGTTCCTTCTGCGAGGGTGAAGAAGTTGTCACCCCCGGCCGCCAGGAAGGAGTTGGCCACGATCTTGTATTCGGCTGCTGTGTCGATCGGTACCCCATTCAGGTACATCGCGGTGATGTGTGATCCTGCCGCGGCGGCCGGATCGTAGGCGTACTCGAAGCCAGACGAGAGACCGAGCTTGAGGAACGGACGCTGTGCGCCTTCCGGCTGCCACTGCTCCTCGAGCACCTGCTTCAGCTGTGCCCCGGTCAGCGTCATCGTCGTGAGGGTGTTGGCGAACGGTTGCACGTTCGCCGCCTCGCGATAGGTGACGTTGCCGTCGGGGTCACCCTCGCCGGAGGACTCGACCTCCAGGTCTGCCCGCAGCCCGCCCGGGTTCATCAGGGCAATGTGCGCCCCGACCTCCGCGGCAGCCCAGAGCTGCACATCGGCGACGAAGTTGCCGAGTGTGGACTCTCCACCCCGGTTCTCCGGGAACGGATTCGGCGGCGTGCTGTCGTTTCCCAAGAACGGATTCTGCACCGCCCGATAGAAGTCGTCGGTGATCTCACCGACCGAGACCGCGCCGAGCACATCCGCCACCGCTTTGGCGTCCGCCACGATGGCTTCGACCTCGGCGTCCGGCACAAAGCCGCTGATCGGCTTGACCGCTCCGGTCAAGCTCAGGATCTCCTGAGTCGCCGGGTCGACCGAGAGTTCCAGGTGGCCGTAGTTAGCGCCGTACTGTCCGGCGGAGATCACCAGTCGCGGGCTGTCCATTCCGGCCACCGCGACCTCGTGGTCGTAGGCGAGATGCGTGTGTCCGGAGACGATCGCGCTGATCTCCGGGCTCACATCGGTGACGATCTGGCCGAACGCCGAGTCGTCGGTGGACGATTCGATGGCGGATGTCGCGGCGCCCTCGTGCACGAGCAGCACCAGGACATCCGCTTCACCGTTGGCCTCGTCGCCGTCGGTGAGGTAGTCGGCGACCCGGTTCACCTCGGTGACGATGCTGCGGATCTCCAGAGTGTCGATGCCGTCGGGGCTGACCAGTTCGCGCAGGTCTTCGGTGACGGCGCCGATGAAACCGACATCGACACCTTCGAAGCTCTGCAGGAAGTACTCGTCGTAGGCCGGCTCGGCGGTGTGGGCGTCGTACAGGTTCGCCGCCACGTACGGCCAGTCGGCGGCGTTCAGGATGCGGTCGTCAACGTCGGCGCGCCCCTTGTCGAACTCGTGGTTTCCGAAGGAGCTGCCGTCGAGGCCGATGGCGTTCAGTACATCGATGGTCGGCTGGTCGTCCTGGATGAACGAGGTGAAGGTGGATGCTCCGATGAAGTCACCGGCGCCGACGAACGTGGTGTTCGGGTTCTGGGCCTCCCAGTAGTCGACCATTCCGCCGAGCTGCGCTGCGCCCGGGATTCCGCGGTCCGGTTCGAGCCGACCGTGGAAGTCGTTCACCGTGAGGACCTCGATCTCGACCGGGGCCAGTTCCGCGCTGATCCCCACCTTGATCGGGTCATGGTCGCTGGAGCGGAACTCCGTGCTGGCGTTCGTCGCGTCATACTCGTAGCCGCGCTCGGACCACTCCGGGGAGTTGATCGACCAGACCGCCGCATCGCTGACATACTCGGCCGCCGACGGGGTGGCGACCACGTGGTCGAGGGATCCGAGTTCTCCGTCGAACGTGTAGGTGTACTGGTCATCGGTGTGGGTCGGCACCAGGTCGACGTAGCCGGCATCCGTGAACACCTGGATCGGGTCTTCCTGCGCGTAGGCATTGAAGTCACCGACGAGGAAGACGTCTTCGCTCTTCTCCGGGTCGGCGGCGATCTCGTCGACAAGTGCGGTCAGGCTGGTCGCCTGCTCCACGCGCTCGGCGTTGAAGTGACCCTGGCCGTCTGCCGGGTCTGCTCCGTCACCGCCCTTCGACTTGAAGTGGTTGCCGATGACCGTGAACACCTTCCCGGTGCTGTTCGTTTCGAAGGTCTGGGCGATCGGCTCACGGGCGATGTCCCACACTGTCTCGTCGACCTGCGTGAAGCTGTCGCCCACGGTCGACACCGCTGCCGGCTTGAAGATGATGGCGTTGGTGATGACGTCGACGATGGCCGAGTCCTGCAGCGCCGCCGGGGTGCGAACGTAGCCCCAGGTGCCGGCACCGGCAGCCGCGTTCAATGCGGCGACCAGGTCGGCGAGGGCCTCGTCGACCGGCTCCCCGAGTTTCACCGAGTTCTCGATCTCCTGTAGGGCAACCACTTCAGCGTCGAGCGCGTTGATCGCGGTCACGATCTTGGCCTGCTGGATGGCGAAGTCGGCAGCGTTGTCCGCGCCGCGCGCTTCGGAGTTCTCGCTGGTCAGGGTCGTGAAGTAGTTGTAGACGTTGAAACTTCCCACCGCCAGGTCGCCGCCGACAGCGGGGGCGGATGCCGGGCGCGGGTTGGTCGCGTCGAAGGTCGGCTTGTACTCCGCCGGGCTGGCATCGTTGATCGGAACGATCGGCTGCAGGCGCCAGTCGTCGAATCCGTAGCCGAGGACGAACGGGGTCGACGGCCAGACCACGCTGTCGCCATTCCGCACGATGGTGTCGGCAGTGAAGTACGGCTGGGTGCCTGGGTGGCTCCCGCTTGTCACCCGGATGTTGTAGCCGTCATCCAGCAGGATGCGGTTGGCCCGGTTCGCCGCGGCGATCGCGTTGGCGTCCGGCCCGGCATCCGTCGTCTCGGTACTCTTCACCGCGTTGGCCCCGGCGTTCAGCCAGAGACTTCCGAAGGAGTGAAGCTGGTGATTGGAGGAAACCTGGTAGGTTCCCGTCGGTTCTACGAGCATTCCCTCGAACGCTTCGCGGTCCGCTCCGACGACACTGTCGGCGAGGGCTGCGCCCTGAGGCGCATCGGCTGCCGGAACGTCGGCCGCGACAGCGACGAGTTCCACCACGGCTGGAGTCGCTCCGGCCCCGAGTTGGGTCTGGCCGAAGTATTCGGTGACGACACCGGTGACGGTGACCTTGTCGCCGAGTTCGACTGCCGGATCGGTGTTGTTCAGGTAGACGAAGACCCCGTCGGATGCGCCGGGCGTGGCATCCGTCGCGCCGCCGCTCCCGGGTGCCTGCACAAAAATACCGTCGTAGCCGGATGCTCCGCGATGGTCTGCTGTGACGATGCCTTCGACAGTCACTGTCGTTCCGACCAGCGGGCTCGAGCCTCCGTCGCCCTGAGTTTCCGCGGTGCCCTG
>JBBDSS010000014.1:317043-338310 GCA_040904805.1 Homoserinimonas sp.
GGCACCGGGTCCACGGGCTCGTCTTGGAGTGGGACCGCGGCGATGGTCTGGTCGGGCTCTGCCGCCAGGGCTGCGGGAGCGCCGACTGTGGTGAGCCCCAGGGCAAATACGGCAACCGCCGCGACACCGAAGGGTGCGCGGCGGCGATTGTGCTCGTGATCCTGCATGGCAGTGTGATCCCCTCGAAGTTGAAAACTCGTATTGAGATGGCTACCCCCGAACGGGGGTGTGGTTAACGTATCGCTGAGGTGAGACAGTTCCAAGAAATTCGGCGAATTGCTCATCTGCGCGTTACCGAGTGTTCTTCGAGGGCAGGGGTCCCGAGGCGGCCACCGGTGCCCCGCGAGACCCGCCAGACCCGCGAGACGGCTCGACCTGCGAGACCCGCGCTAGCCGACCACGCCGCGCACGTAGGCCTCGGCGGGAGCGGCGAGGGTCGACGTGAGCCTGCCGAACAGTGCGACACTGTCGAAACCCGGCCAATCGGCCGGGAGCGCGCGCGGCGGCAGCCCCGGGTCGAGGTACGGAATGATGCGCCAGTCGTCGAGCGCATGGACGTACCTCGAGAAGGCGTCCTGAGAAGAAGCGAACGAGGTCGCATCCGTATGCCGTTCCAGGAACCTGCGGTGCAGCGCGGCCAGCCGTTCGAGATCCCACCAGCGGGAAGCCGCCTCGGCCGGACTGCCGGAGAGCCTTGGTGAGGATGCGACGAACAGGGTTGCCGTGTCGCGCAAGTTCAGGTCGCTCAGGATCTCCTCGACCTCGTCGATGAGGAACGCCGGGCAGATCCACAACCCGGTGGCGACAGTTCCGCAACCGATCCAGCCGAGTCTCCGGCGCAACTGATGCCTCGCATCGCGCTGCGTCTCGGGGATCGAATACGAGATCAGGCACCACTTGTCGCCGTCGCCCTGCTGGCGGAAGGAGTAGATGCGGCGATCACCGCGCTCGAGCATCGGGACGGCTTCGGGATTCAGCCGGTACCCGGCGTGTCCGTCCACTATCGAGGGGGAAAGGAGCCCTTTCGTCTTGACCCGCAGCACCGCGGTGCGCGTGCTCACCGGCGACACCCCCACCGCTTCCATCAGCGTGATCAGGTGCGCGATCGGGGCCTGGCCGCCAATCGGGCGGAGGTGCGCACCGACGATGGTGCGCAGAAGGGACGTGGCGCTCCCCGGACGTGCGTCGAAATCGTCGAGGATCACGGCGACATCAGCCGATCATCGCGAGCCTGATCGCGTCTACTCCACGGTGTACTTCTGTGAAACTGGTGGTGAGCGGCGAGAGCCCGAGCCGCAGGCCGTTCGGTCGCCGGAAGTCGGGAATGATCCCCTGCTCCCACAGTTTCGCGTTCACGGACTGGAAGCCGTGATGGTCAATCGTCACGTGACTGCCCCGCTGGGCGGCATCGCGAGGAGACGCGAGCGCGACGCCGAGTGGCACCAGCAGTTCGTCGATCAGCGAGATCGCGTACTCGGTCAGCTGCACCGACTTGGCGCGCAACTGCACCATGCCGGTCTCCCCGATCAGGGCAAGCATGTCCTGCATGGCGAGCATTCCGACGATGGCCGGGGTTCCGCTGATGAAGCGGCGGATGCCGTCATGCGGCTGGTACTGCGGCCCCATCTCGAATGGTTCGGCACTTCCCATCCAGCCCTGGATCGGCTGGGTCATGGTGGCTTGGTGCTCGGTCCGCACGTAGCCGAAGGCGGGGGAGCCCGGGCCCCCGTTCAGGTACTTGTAGGTGCATCCGGCTGCAAGGTCGACGCCCCAGGCGTCAAGCTCGAGCGGCACCGAGCCGACCGAATGGCACAGGTCCCAGAGCACCAGCGCTCCGGCGTCGTGAGTCAGGCGCGTGATCGTCGGCGCGTCGCTGAGGTAGCCGGACCGGTAGGCGACGTGGCTGATCACGACCATTGCGGTGTCCGGCCCGAGCAGCCCGGCGAGCTGGGCCGGGGTGACACCTCCGTTCGGGTCGGCGTCGATCCAGCGCAGTGTCTTGCCGCACTCGGCCGCAATCCCCTCGAGCACGTACCTGTCGGTGGGAAAGTTGCCGCGGTCGACGATGATCTCGTGGCGGTCTGGGCGGGCGGCGAGGCCGGCACGAATCAGCTTGTACAGGATGACTGTGGTCGAGTCGCCGATGAAGGCCTGCCCGGCTGCGGCACCGAGCACCGTGGCGCCAAGCTTGTCGCCGAGCACGAGCGGAAGGTCATACCACCGCTCATCCCAGCCGCGGATCAGCCTCGAGGCCCACTCTTCGGACACGAAACGCCCGAGTCGCTCAGCGCTCGCCCTGGTCGGCCGTCCCAGCGAGTTGCCGTCGAGGTAGGCGACAACTTCGTCAGATTGCACGAACAGCTCGCGGTAGCCTGCCAGGGGATCCGCGGCATCGAGCTCGGCAGCCCGTGCCGCGCTGGTGTCAATCACCGGAGAACCCTTCGTCGATGGGAAGGTCTCGGTCGAGCAACTGCCCAGCGGTGATGACGGATGCGCCGGCCAGCCACTCCGACAGTTCGTCACGGCGCTCCCCGGCGACGTAGCTGAGGGCGTGGCCGTACTTGTGCGGTGTCATCGCGCGGATCACTCCGTTCTCGCTCAGTCCAACCGCGATAAGGGCACGCAGCTCCCTTTCGTTGACACCGGCCGGGAGCGGCCCGTTGCCGAAGTCGGTGCCATAACTGACGGCCCCGCCGAAGGCGTGGAAGCGTCGCAGGTTGTCTTTGGCGACCACGAACCCGTCTGTGTACTCACCCCAACCGTGGATGTCGAGGGTGCTGATCCACGACTGCGCCCCACTCAGCGTGCGCGCTTTGGGACCGGCCATCGCCTTCAGCAGGTCGTCGTCGAGACGCTCGGTCCAGGGCGTGTGCGCGAACCGATCCGCTCCGGCCCCGAAGGCCCGTGCCGCCTGGCCGGCGCCTTCGACGTGGGCGATGACCTCACGTCCCCGCACGTGGGAGTGCCCGACGATCGCTCGAAGTGTGACGTCGTCGAGCACTGGTCCGGCATCCGAGTTCAGCACGACCTTGATGAAGCTGGCACCCGCCTCCAGCTGGGCGTCGACAGCAGCGCGCCCGTCCTCCGAGCCGGCGACCTCCACCACTGCCTTGTCCGGCGCCCAATCGCGACCGGCCGGATAGGCGCCGACCGCCGTCAGGAACGCACCGGCGAACCGGGCCTTCGGCAGGTCCTGTCGGTCGACCCAGGTGCGGGCGACCTGCGGATCCCAACCGAGGTCGTTCACCTCGGCGATGCCTCCGGACAACAGTGCTTCCGCGTCGCCAAGACCCAGGTGAACATGGGAGTCGATGAAGCCGGGGAACACCGTGCCGGCCAGGTGAAGGTCTGGCCGGGCATCCGTATCCGTCGCCAGGCGGATGCCGGCAGCATCCGCGACCAGCACCGACGGCCCGCGCCAGCCGCCCAACCAGCACTCGTCCACCAGCACACTGGTCGACTTGTTCAATCTGATCGAGTTCGTCGAGATCACGACTGGCCGATCTCGGTTCGGACGGCGAACAGTTCGGGGAAGAAGGTGAGGTCGAGCGCTTTCTGCAGGAAGCCGACACCGCTGGAGCCACCGGTCCCCTGCTTCATGCCGATGATGCGCATCACCGTTTTCATATGCCTGAACCGCCACAGTTGGAAGTTGTCTTCGAGGTCGACGAACTCCTCGCAGGCTTCGTAGACGAGCCAGTGCTCGTCCGGATTCTCGTAGATCTTGACGAATGTGCCGACCAGTTCCTCATTGAACGCGTAGCCCTGGGTGACATCGCGTTCCAGGACGCTGGCCGGCACATCGTGGCCGTGGCGGGCCAGGTAGCGGAGGAACTCGTCGTAGACGCTGGGCTCGCCGAGCAGCCGGGACAGCAGCGAGTGTGCGTCCTCACTGGACTCGAAGACTTTCAGCATGCCGGCGTTCTTGTTCCCGAGCAGGAACTCGACGGCGCGGTACTGGTAGGACTGGAACCCGGACGCATTGCCCAGGTAGGCGCGAAACTCCGCGTACTCGCTCGGGGTCAGGGTGGCCAGCACCGACCACTGCTCGGTGAGCGTGCGCTGGATGTGCTTGACCCGGGCAATCCGCTTGAGGGCGACCTGCAGCTCGTCCGCCGCGATGAGGGCGCGTGCCGACTCCAGTTCGTGCAGCACGAGCTTCAGCCACAACTCGCTGGTCTGGTGCTGGATGATGAACAGCATCTCGTCGTGGTGTACCGGGTCGCTGGTCGGGATCTGGGACGTGAGCAGCTGGTCGAGTTGCAGGTAGCTGCCGTAGCTCATCCTGTCTCGGAAGTCGGTGACGATGTCGGTCTCGATGGTGCGTTCGTTGCCCGTAGTCGCGTCCGTCATATTCGCCACCCTATTACGCAAAAGCGACGACCGCTAGATTTATGAGACAACGTCGAACTTGAGCCTGCCAGCGGTGCCTTAGATTAGCCCTCATGCTCACGTTACTCGTCGTTGTGGTCGGACTGGGTGGGGCTTTGATTTATGGCGCCGCCGATTTCTTCGGTGGCCTCGCTTCGAGAAGCATCAGCACCATTCGGGTCACCGCCATCGGGGTCATATCCGGCCTGGTTGTTCTGGTGTTGGCCCTTCCCGTGGTCGGCGGCCAGTGGTCGACGCAGGCCGCGCTTTTCGGTGGACTTTCAGGCGTTGTCGGTGCAGGGGCGATTGTGCTGCTGTACGCCTGCCTCTCCCTCGGACCGATGAGCATCCTGTCTCCTCTGACGGCCGTAGTGTCGGCGATCGTCCCGATGACTGCGGGGCTTATCAGGGGGGAACGTCTGGATCCGCTCGGCTACCTCGCCCTGGTGCTGGCGTTGGTTGCCGTTGTGCTGGTCGGCTTCGTGCCGGCGAGAACCGCGCTTCGTCCCACCCTGAAGGCGCTCACGATGGCAACCGGGGCCGGTACCCTCATCGGCGCCTTCCTGATTCTGATCGACATGACACCGGACAACTCCGGCTTGGTACCGTTGATCGTCAACCGGGTTGTGAGCGGGGCCGTCATGTTCACTGCGATCGGATTGATCGCGCTGGTGGCCGCAAGGAATCGCCGGCTGTTACGTCGCTTCCCGTCGGTTGACGATTCTGCAGCGCTTCGCGATGGCCCGAGAACAACGCCTTGGCTCCCGGCGCTTAAACTGGCCGTCCTCGCCGGCGCCCTTGACGCCGTTGCCAACGCCCTCATCCTGTCCGGCCTCCGGTTGGGTGAGTTGACGATCATGTCGGTGCTTGTCGCGATGTACTCCGCTGGAACCATCATCCTGGCGGCCGTGGTGCTGAAGGAGCGACTGACTGCAAGCCAGGTTTTCGGGCTCATCCTGGCGCTCTCCGCAGCGGCCATGCTCGCGGTGGTTTGACGAATCAGGACCGTGGACCGAGGTGCCAATTGTGGATTTGTCAGACACATGTTATGTTTGTTCGACAATACCATCTTCGACCCAAGGATTCCCATGCTGAACTTTGATGAAAAGCACTACACCTCGGTGCAGTCAGGCGCCGTCGCCCTCGCGAAGCCGATCTACGACGCGCTCAAGAACGAGCTTGACGCTGGAGCAGAGAACATCTTCTTCATGGGCGCCGGAGGTGTCGCGTTCCTGACGTTGCCAGCCGCCCGCATCCTGCAGACCAAGTCGACCTTCCCGACCTTCGTCGACATGGCCGCCGAGGTCGTGAACACCGGCAACGTGAACCTCGGACCCAAGTCGCTCGTTCTGTTCCCGTCGGTGTCCGGTACGACCAAGGAAGCAGTCGCCGCCCTCGAGTTCGCCAAGTCGACGGGCGCACGCGTCATCACCCTGACCGGAACCGCCGGAACGCCACTCGCCGAGCTGGCCGACATCAACTTCCAGAATGACGCCGCCGACGACACCTCCAGCGAGAACTACTACCTGCAGACGCTGTTCATCGCCTTGGCGATCATGCACATCCGTGGCGAGTTCGATGCCTACGACGAGGTCATCGCCGAACTGCAGACACTCCCCGAAGCTCTCGTCGAGGTCAAGCGCGCGTTCGAGCCGCGTGCGGAGGCCTTCGCCCACGAGATCAAGGATGAGCAGCACCACATCGTCACCGGCGCCGGCGCTTCCTGGTACCAGGCTCACTACTACTCCATGTGCATCCTCGAAGAAATGCAGTGGATCTGGACCCGCCCGGTTCACGCCTCCGACTTCTTCCACGGCACGCTCGAGCTCACCGAAGAGGACACCAGCGTCATCCTGCTCAAGGGCGAGGATGAAGGCCGTGCCCTGGCCGAGCGCATCGAGCGCTTCGTGCCGACAGTCTCGAAGAGGCTCCGCGTGTTCGATTCCAAGGACTTCGAGCTGGCCGGCATCTCCGACCAGGTTCGCGCACTGATCTCCCCGATCGTGTTCGCCGCGGCATTTGAGCGCCTCAGTGCGCACCTCGAAATTGTGCGCGACCACCCGCTGACCACGCGCCGCTACTACAAGAAGGGCAACTTCTAAGCAGCGCGCAGGCCCCTGACGGCAGCCAGTCGCTGGCGGCAGGGGCCTGTAGGTTTGAACCGGCGGCGCCCCCGAGCCGTGGCACACCGATACTCCGAGCGAAGGGTGGCAGGTCATCTCGCTCAGCGACGCGTCTCCCCCACGTGCAACCAAGAGATCGATGGCGTCAGTGGTGCACACCCAGATCATCGAGCTCATCAATGACGGCATGCAGCCGGGCGACCAGCTACCCACAGAACCAGAACTCGCAGCCACCTTCTCCGTCTCCCGCGCTACTGTGCGTGAAGCACTGAAACTGCTGGAGCAGGATGGCGTCGTGCACGCCATGCAGGGACGCGGACGTTTCGTCTCCCCTCTTGGCGCACTCAACGTCGAACGGCCGATCACGCGCTACGAGGGCATCACCGAGATGTTGGAGAGCCTCGGCTACACCGTGACCAACTCGGTGCTCGCCGTTGAGGAGGCCCCGGCAACGGAGCGGGTCGCTGAAGCGCTGAAGATCGACGTGGGTGAACCCGTCATCAAACTCGTTCGCCTGCGCCTCGACGGTGACGCCCCGTTGGTGTTCAGCGTCAATATGATCCGGCGCAGCGCCCTTCCCGGCCCTCTCGGCTACCGTGACTGGTCGGCGTCACTGACAGCGGCCCTTGAGGCCCACGGCCATCACATCGACACGGCCGCAGCCCGCATCAGCGCCGAGAACCTGCCTGCTGAGCACGAGCGCTACGGCCTGGATGCCGGGCCATGGCTGTTGGTCGAGGAGACCTGCATCACCCGCGAAGGCCAGCGGGTGCTCTTCTCACTCGACTACCACCGCGGCGACAAGATCGCCTTCAACGTGTTGCGCCGCCGCTGATGTCCTAGACAAGCGCGAGCAGCCCTGCCGCCACGAGAGCGAGGATGAGGCCGAGCAACTGCATCCGGGTGATCCGTTCCCGCAGGAAGATCCCGGCGAGGATGATGGTGCCGGCCGGATAGAGCGCGCTCAGCACCGAGATCACCGTCAGGTCTCCGACCCGCATTCCGGCCAAAAGCGCGATGTTGGCCACCCCGTCGATCAGGCCGGCCGCCAGGGCGACCGTCAGAGCCTTATGCCGCCATCCGATGGTCTTCACCGGCGCCGGCTTCGGGGTGCGCTTGCCGCGGGCTACGACAATCGCCACGGCGATTAGGGTGCACATCACGATGCCGTTTCCCGCCCGGTTGAAGATGAGCGGGATGAGGCCGGACTCCTCCGGGGTGAGGTCGAGCAGGATCAGGAACACGCCGATCATGGTTCCCGAAGCCACCGCCATGACAAGCCCGCGAGCGGTGGGCCGAGCCGTGACCTGACCCGGTGCCGTATCGTTCGGCACGATGCCGACCAGAACGACAGCAACCAGCGCCAGTCCGAGCGCCGGATAGGCGATCGGGTGCAGCAGGGCACCGGTCAGCAGCCCCAGCGTCACCGGGACGGCCGCTGAGATCACGGCGGTCAGGGGAGACAGGATGCTCATCGGCCCGATTGCGAGGCAGGCGTACAGCAGGGCGATGGCAATCGCCGCGGCAGCACCGGAGAGGGCGCCCCACATCATGGCCTCCACCGACCAGACGCCCGCGACGAAGGGAGACGCCACCAGCATGAGCAGCAGCCCAGACAGGGCGGCCAGTGCGGTGACGCGGAGCGGGCTCAATCGCTTGGACGCGATGCCGCCGAAGAAGTCTGCAGCACCGGCTACCAGGGCGCTGGTGATCCCGAGAGCTACCGTCAGCATGGCGGCTCAGTAACCGGAAGCGGTGTACGCCGTCGACACAACCGTGAAGAAGTCCCGCGCATCCGGTCCCTGCTCGCGCGGTCCATAGCTCGATCCCTTGGTGCCTCCAAACGGCACCTGCAGTTCAGTGCCTGCCGTCGACTGGTTGATCGCGAGGATGCCGGCCTGGGCACGGCTGCGGAAGTCGTGGGCCTTGCCGAGCGACGTCGTCACGATGCCGGCCGACAGCCCGTAGGAGGTGTCGTTCGCCAGTGTCAGCCCATGCTCGTAGTCGTCCACCTTCAGGACGCAGGCCACCGGGCCGAAGACCTCCTCGCGGTTGATGCGCATGTCATTGCTGCCACCGACGAACAGGGCCGGCTGCAGGAAGTTGCCTTCGGTAGCCCGGCTGACCCTCTCGCCTCCGGCGACCAGCGTGGCACCCTCGTCCTGGCCGAGTTTGATGTAGTCCAGGTCTTGCTGTAATTGCGACTCACTCACGACCGGGCCGATAGTAGTGCCCGGGTCGAGGGCATCGCCGACCACGAGCTGTGACATCGCCGCCGTCATGCCGTCGACGAAGGCGTCGTGGATGCCCGCCTGCACGATAAGACGGCTGGACGCCGTGCACCGCTGACCGGTGCTGAAATAGCTACCGTCGATCGCGAGCCTGACCGCGAGATCGACGTCGGCGTCGTCAAGCACCAGCAGCGGATTCTTGCCGCCCATCTCGAGCTGGAACCGCTTGTTGCCGTGCTCGATCGATTGCAGCGCGATATTGCGCCCGACCTCGCCGGAGCCGGTGAACGTGATGGCGCTGACAAGCCGGGACTCCACCAGGTGGGCCCCGACCATGCGACCGCTGCCCATCACCAGGTTGAAGACGCCGGCCGGCACCCCGCACTCGTCGATGATGGAGGCCAGCATCCAGGCGGATGCCGGAACCAGTTCAGCCGGCTTGAACACGACGGTGTTGCCATACGCCAGCGCTGGGGCGATCTTCCAGGCGGGTATCGCGATCGGATAGTTCCACGGTGTGATGACCCCGATGACTCCCACCGGGCGGCGCTGCACGTCGATCGTGATGCCGGCGCGCGCGCTCGGGTACACCTCGCCCATGGGCTGCATGACCTGATGCGCGAAGTAGCGGAACGTTGCGCCCGCACGATTCACCTCGCCGATCGACTCGCGCATGGTCTTGCCTTCTTCGCGTGCCAGGATGGCGCCCAGCTCGGCGCTGCGCTCGATGATCGTGGCGCCGATGCGCTCGAGGAGCGCGGCGCGCTCTCCCGCCGGACGACTCCCCCATGCCCTCTGCGCCTCGGAGGCTGCCTCGATGGCCCCGGTGATCTCGGCATCCGCCGCTCGGGAATACAGCCCGACCACGTCACGGAAATCTGAGGGGCTGGCATTCGGCCGGAAGTCGCCGCCGACCCACTCACCGGCGATGTAGTTGGCGTGCTTCTCCATGAGCGTCTTCCTGTTCTGATTCCGACGAACGGGCAGATGCGGGCAGCCACTCCTCACCCACCGGGGTGGTGGTGGAGAGGGCGCTGCCCGCACCCGGCCTGACTGATACCTCAGTCGACCAGTTCAGTCGGCTGGATTACTTTCCAGCGTCGCGTACGCGCTGGAGCAGGTCACCGTAGGACTCGTAGAAGCCCTCGGTCGCCTTCTGGTACGCCGGGATGTTGGCGTCGTGTACCTCGACGCCCTGCTCTTCGAACAGACCCAGGTTCACGTCGGCGGCGTCCTCCCAGCCGGCCATGGCGCGGTCGCCACCGGCGGTGAACTCCTCGATGAGCAGCTCCTGGTGCTCAGTTGACAGGTTCTGGAAGGTTCCCTCGCCCATGGCGTAACCGATGAAGGTGCGGAAGTGCTGGGTCAACGTGACAACCGGTGCGACTTCCTGCCACTTCTGGTCTGCGGTGCCGTTGATCGGGCCCTCCGCTGCCTCGACGACGCCCTGCTCGAGGGCACTGTAGACCTCAGTGCTGTCTACCGTGGTGGTGACAGCGCCGAGTGGCTTGAATGTGCGGTCCCAGGTCTCGATCGGAGGCGTGCGCAGCTTCACACCCTCGAGGTCCTCCGGCTCCGGGTAGGCTTCCTGTCCAAAGAGGTGGCGCGGACCGTCGAGCCAGTTCAGCGCGAGGATGCGAACTCCGCCATCAGCGGCGAGCGCGTCTGCCATCTCCTGCATGACATCTGACTTGGCGAACTTTGCCGCCTGATCTGCGTTTTCGAACAGGAACGGGCCACCGAGGATCGACAAGTCTTCGTTGCCCAGGCCGGCGAGCGTGCCGGCGTCAATCATGCCGATGATGTTCTCGCCGGATGCGGCCTGCTCGGCCACGTCGGAGGTCGAACCGAGCTGGCCACTGGCGTAAACCTCGAGCTTGAGGGTGCCGTCGCTCTTCTCCTCGATGGCCTCGGCCACCGACTTCAGGGTTTCGACTTCAACGCCGCCCTCCGGGTTGACTGTCGCAACGCGAATGGTGACGGTCTCGGCGTCACCATCGCCGCCGGCGGATGGCGTCGATGCGCAACCGGCGAGCAGGACGGTGGCGATGCCGATCGCGGCGAATGTGGTGCGTTTTCTCAGATTCATCAGGGCCTCCATTGGACGTGGTTCTCGGAAATTTGTTACCCAAACCGATACGGCTGGTGATTTGCGGGGTGCGTGCGAGAGGCCAGTGACAAGGGCCGGCTCTCACAGTTTTGAGAACGATATCATTATGTTTCGCAATCGCAAACCCTGCGCTCTCCGCCTCAGCTCGCGAAGTGATCAACGACGTTTCGCAGGGCCCGCACGAACAGTTCGCGGGCAGCTTCGCCGGTGTTGAAGGCGACGTGCGGTGTGACCACGGTGCGATCGTGCTTCAGCAGC
This sequence comes from Homoserinimonas sp., assembly GCA_040904805.1. Taxonomy (GTDB): domain Bacteria; phylum Actinomycetota; class Actinomycetes; order Actinomycetales; family Microbacteriaceae; genus RYN-87. The sequence continues at coordinate 328,137 of JBBDSS010000014.1, forward strand.
GGGTTGTTCGGATCGATGGGCTCCTGATCGAAAACGTCCAGGGCGGCAGCGCGGATACTGCCAGCATCCAGCGCCTGCAGCAATGCGGTCTCGTCGACCACGGCACCGCGAGCCGTGTTGACGAGAATGCTCTCGGGCTTCATCAGGCTCAAGCGCCGGGCATCCAGCAGACCGCGAGTGTCGCCGTTCAGGGGAACGTGCAGCGAGACGGCATCGCTGGTCGCCAGCAACTCATCGAGCGGTACGAGGGCGATGCCGTGAGCCTCGGTACTCCCGGTCTCTGCCGAGCGATTCCAGGCGACGACCTCCATGCCGAGACCGGCGCCGATGGCAGCCATCCGGCGCCCGATACCGCCGAGGCCGACGACACCGAGACGACTGCCGCGCAGCTGCCAGGCGCCAACCTGCGGCCACGAGCCTGCGCGCACGGCGGCATCCAGGCGCGGCACATCCCGCAGGGCCGCGAGAAGCAGGGCGGTGGCGTGCTCGGCGACCGCGTCATCGCCATAGCCGGCGACGTTCGTGACGATGACGTTTTGCGCTGCAGCGGCGTTCAGGTCGACATGGTCGCTCACCCCAGTGCCGAGGTAGGAGATCAGTTGCAGCCGTTCGGCGCTCCGGAGGGCAGCATTCGGAAGCTTCCAGCCGAGGAGCATCCCGTCGGCAGGCGAGACCCGGTCGATCCACTCCGCGTCAGATCGCGGAACGCCCAGATGATGGCGAATCTCGATGCCGGATGCGTCGACGACCGTGAGCGCGTACTCGAGCAACTCGAGGCCCTCGGCGTCAGCATCGGGGAAGACCACCAATGGCCTGGACAAGCTGTGGGATGGCATACTTTCCTCCGTTGAATCCGCGCGTTCCGGAGGGGTCGCGCGATGATGGTAACGTTATCAAACTTCACGGCCGCAGCCGGGACACTCGTGCCCAGTTCGACCTGCAGCACTGGACGCAAAGGAGCTCAACGTGAAATCCCCAGCCACACGGCGGATGCCCCGCGGGGTGTCCAGATCGCTGGTCTTCGTCGAAGAGATCGTCCCTGCACTGCTCCTGGCCTTCATCGTGGTCGCAATCACAGCCGACGTCATCGGCCGCTACCTTTTCGCCAACCCGCTTCAGGGGGCCGCCGAGATCTCCCTCATCGCGTTCGTCTGGGCCACCTACCTGGCGGTGGCCGGCGTCTCCCGCCAGGGGCGACACATCGCGATCGATGTCATCACCGCAACCTTCTCACCGCGCTGGCAGGCCATCGCAGACATTGTCGCGCAACTGATCATCATCGGCGTTCTCGGCTACCTGGTGATCAACGGCCTCGATTTCTTCGCCCAGGGCCACTTCACCAACCTGGTCGGCACCGGCTTGTCGCGCCGCTGGCTCATGCTCGCCATCCCGGTGTCGGCCATCCTCATGATCTGCTACTCGGCGCGGGACCTGATCGTCGCGGTCCGGGGGGCCATCAGCGGCGATTTCCAGCTCACCTCGAATGTGCCGGATGACGACATCCGCCCCGACAACACCCCGAAAGAGGCATAGCCGTGATCTGGGCACTCCTTCTCGTCATCCTGGTACTCATCTTCCTGCGGGTACCCGTTTTCGCCAGTCTCCTGGCCGTCTCGGTGCTGTACATCATGCTCGAGCCGACCGCGGGCACCGTCATCGTGCAGCGAATGTCGAGCGGCCTGGAGTCGTTCCCGCTGCTGGCGATCCCGCTCTTCGTGCTGGCCGGCACCATCATGGCCGGTGGCGGAATCGCAGAACGCCTGATGGCGTTCGCCACGGTGCTCGTCGGCCACTTCCGCGGCGGCCTGGCCCAGGTGAACGTACTGAACAGCCTGATGATCGGCGGGATGTCCGGATCGTCCAACGCCGACGCCGCGATCGACGCCAAGATCCTGGTGCCGATCATGCGCAGGCAGGGTTACTCGAACGGCTTCGCATCAGCCATCTCCGCGGCATCCGGAAGCATCTCGCCGATCCTCCCGCCCAGCATCGGGCTCATCCTGTACGGCGTCCTCGCCAACGTATCGATCGGCGCCCTCTTCATCGGAGGCGTCGTCCCCGCCATCCTCATCGCACTGGCTCTCAGCGTGACGGTCTGGCTCATCTCAGTTCGGAACAAGTACCCCCGGGTGCGCGATGGGCGTGCCAACTTCCTGGAGATCTGGGGCAGCTTCCGGAAATCGTTTTTCGCGCTGCTGATGCCGGTTCTCCTGATCGTCGGGCTCCGGGCCGGCATTTTCACCCCGACTGAGCTGTCAGCGATCGCCGTCGTCTACTCCCTGGTGGTCGCGGGGTTCGTCTACAAGCAGATCACCTGGCGCGACCTGCCGGCACTCTTCCGGGAAGCAGCAATCACCTCGGCCATGGTGCTGATCATTATCGCCGCGGCAGCGGTCTTCGGCATCATCGTGGCCTACGAGCGCATCCCGGACCAACTGCTCGGGTTGCTGACCGGGTTCACCGACAACCCGATGCTCATCCTGCTCTTCATCAACCTCCTGCTGCTGATCCTCGGCATGTTCATGGAGTCGATGAGCCTCATGATCATCCTGGTGCCGGTGCTCGCGCCCCTCGCCGCCAGCATCGGGGTCGACCCGGTGCACTTCGGTCTCATCCTGGTGCTGAACTTCACTATCGGATCGATCACACCACCGGTCGGCAGCGTCGTTTACACGGTGGCCGCCATCACCGGCGTGAAGATCCCGGAGTTCACGAGGGCGTTCCTGCCAATGTTCCTCGCCCTGGTGGTGGTGCTGTTGCTGGTTACCTACATCCCGGAGCTGGTGACCTGGCTTCCAGAGCTAACGCGGTGAGACCAGGGCTGGTGGACGCGCCGAGCCACGCACCACTAGTTCGGCCAGCAGGCTGACGTTGTGGGAAGGGTCTCGCTCGCCCCGAAGCCGACGCAGCATCAGGCGCCCGGCCTCCTGACCGAGTTCGGCAATCGGCTGGGACACCACTGTCACGCCGGGCTGCACAAACGTGGTCAGGTTGAAGTCGTCGAAGCCGATGAGCGAGATGTCCTCTGGCATAGAGAGCCCAGCATCCTGAATCGCGCGCAGCGCCCCCTCGGTCATGAAGTTGTCCGTCGTGAACAGGGCCGTCGGCCGGTCACTCATGCTCAGCAGTTGCCTGGTCGCGTCGCGAGCCCCATCCCGCGATGCGCCGCCGACCGCCGTGAGGCTGGGGTCGAGCCGCAGGCCGTGCACCTCGAATGCATGTCGGTAACCAGCGAGGCGCTCGGCAGACGAAGAGATCGCCAGGTCGTCAACGAGCACGGCGATGCGCTTATGCCCAAGCTCGATGAGATGAGAGACGGCCTGGAAGCCTCCGCCTTCGTTGTCCACGGTGACCGTGTCAGCCTCGACCCCGTCGATTCGCCGGTCGACCAGCACCAGGGGAACTCCCGCCTCGACGAGGGCGGACAGGTGCGGCGCACTGGCCGCCGAGGTCGGAGCGATCACCAGGCCGGCCATCATGTGCGCACGCAGCGTTTCGATAATCTTCTGCTCGCGCTCGAGCCGCTCGTCGGAACTCGACAGCAGAAGCATGTAGCCTCCGGCCTCAAGGGTGTCGCCCAGGTGCCGAGCAACAGTGGCGAAGAACGGGTTCTCAATGTCCCCCGGGACGAACCCGACGGTATGCGTCTGGCCGAGCCGCAGTCCCTGCGCGATGATGTTCGTCTTGTAGCCAAGGAGCGCAGCGGAGGCAGTCACCTTCTCGAGCGCTTTGGCGCTCACCGAGCCGTAGCCGTTCAGCGCCCGCGCGGCGGTCGCCTGCGACACCCCCGCGGCAGCGGCGACATCTCGAATGGTTACCATGCTCGGTCCTCCCGGGACGTACCCATCTGCGGTGATTGCAATCCTATGCCCGGCAGCTCACCTCGGACTGGCGGCCTTGATCGGGCGCCTACCCGGAAAAGTGATATCGTTCTCAAAAGCAGTCTCGATGCCGTCATTGGAGGGGGAATCCCATGCGCGTAGCCACAATTGGCGACAACTGTCTTGACGTGTACATGGAGCAGGACCGCCTGACCGTCGGAGGCAACGCGCTCAACGTCGCGGTGAACTGGTCGCGCTCCGGCCTGGCAGCCCGTTACTTCGGCGTGGTCGGCCACGATGACGCCGCATCGGCCATCCGCACCGTTGTCGCCCGGACCGGCCTGGACCCGAGCGACATCGGCACCCTCCCCGGCGCCACCGGTGTCACGCTCATCCGCCTGGTCGGAAACGACCGCAAGTTCCTTCACGAAGAGTTCGGAGTCGGACTCGACTGGATCCCAGGGGATGACATTCTCGACGAACTCGCTTCCTATGACTGGGTGCACACTGCCGGGGTGCACAGTGACGCCGATCTCACCACTCGCCTGATCGCCCGCGGCCACCGCGTGAGCGTCGACCTGTCGACGTATCACGACTTCGACCGCCTCACGGGGGTGGAGATCGCCTTCGCCTCCTGGGACGGGCGGCTGGATTCCGGAGCCCACGACCTGGCGGCACGGATGACGGACGCCGGGGCCGGGACGGCGATCGTGATGTGCGGCGCCCACGGCAGTCTCGCCCGCTCGGGTACAGACACCACGACGACCAAGGCACACCCCATCACGCCAATCGACACCTGCGGCGCCGGTGACAGTTTCATTGCGAGCTACGTCGAGAGCCACTTCCGTGGCAACAAGGTGCAGATCTCACTCGTGCAGGCGACAGCCAGTGCGACCAAGACCTGCACCCACCTGGGCGGATTTGAGCAGGCCCCGCAGGCGGTGCCGGACTGGGTGAAGACCGACTACTACCCATTCGTCGCTGACACGACGGCACCGGCACAAGACGCTCAACTCTGAAAGGCAACACCCGATGTCCAGCACTTTCCGACTCAGTATCCCCGTCCCGGCGAAGCCCGGCCAGCGTGCGTACTGGATTCAGTCCGCAGCGCCGGACGGGCCGGAAACGACCGGGCCGCTGACAGAAGACCTGACTACGTCGACGGCCATCATCGGCGGCGGCATGACAGGGCTGTGGACCGCCTGGCGGATGCTCGAACTCGACCCGAGCGCAGACGTGACGATCCTGGAAGCGGACTTCTGCGGCTCCGGTGCTTCGGGGCGCAACGGAGGGCAGGTCCACTCCTGGTTCTCGAGCCTCGGCTACCTGCGGGCCGTCGTCGGCAAGAAGGAAGCCATCCACCTGGCGCGCCAGACGGATGCCGCCATCAGCGAGTTGGACGAACTCCAGTCGGCCGGCACCATCGACATGGACCTGCGCCTCGACGGTTGGATCCTCGGCGCCAGCTCGAAGGCCCAGGAGGGCGCCTGGGACGACAGCATCCGCCTCACCGCAGAGCACGGCGAGACACCGTTCCGCGAGCTGGATGCCACCGAGCTGAAGGCCCGCACCGGCAGCACGAGCGCCTACCTGGGCATGGTCGAGGACCACGCAGGCACCATGAACCCGTTCAAGCTCGCCCAGGGACTGCGCCGCCTGCTCATCGAGCGTGGTGTGAAGATTCTCGAGCACACGCCGGTGACCGAGATCCGCGGCGGTTCGCCCGCGCACCTCGTCACCCCGCAGGGGACAGTGACGGCCGACCGGGTGCTGGTCGCCAGCAACGCCTGGGCCGGCTCGATTCCGGAGATCAACCGCTACATGTATGCCGTCGACGGGCAGGTGACGGTGACCGAACCCATCCCCGAGAAGCTGGATCAGCTCGGTTGGACGGGCGGCGAGTCGATCGCCGACGGCCAGATGCAGGTGCTCTACTTCCAGCGCACCATGGACGGGCGCGTACTGCTCGGCCAGGGAAGCGGACTGCCGATCTACCGGGCGAAGCTCGGCGAGCGCAACAATCAGAACCCGGCCCTGGTGCCGCCAGTGGTCAAGGAGTTGCACCGGATGTACCCGGGGCTGGGCGACGTGAAGATCGACTACGCCTGGGTCGGGCCGATTGATATTGCCGCCACCCACCTCCCGATGCTCGGCACCCTGGCGGGAAACCCGAACATCTACTACTGCGTCGGCTGGAGCGGAACCGCCCTCGCGCAGATTCCGGTTGTTGCCCGCACCCTGGCCAGCCGCCTGCTCGGTGTCGACGACGACTGGAGTAAGAGCCGGCTGTTCAACCAGAGGAGGCGGCAGCGCATCTTCCCCGAGCCGCTGCGCTACATCGGCGCCACTGTCGTACGACTCGCCGTCATCCGCCGGGTACGACTCGAACGGCACAATCAGAAAGTGGACCCGCTGACCCGGTTCCTGGTGTCATTGATGCCGCGCTACCGAGCTCCGGGCAAAGTCGCCGCGGACTGAACGGACAACTGCTCGACTGATGTGAAATCCGCCGGCCAGGCGGGCCGCTCAACGAAAGGAGCGATGATGTCCATCGTCAAACAATGGGAGCTGCGGGCACGTTTCGCGCGCAGCCTGTCGGACCTCTATGGCAAGGAAGTGCCGGCCTACACAACGCTCGTCGACGTGTCGGCCGAGGTGAACCGTGACTACCAGGAGGCGCACCCGGAAACTGCCGAGCGCTTCGGCAGCATCAGCAGGGTCACCGCGGAACGCCATGGCGCCATCCGGGTCGGCAGCACCCAGGAGATGGCTCAGGTTGCGCGCGTTTTCGCAGCGCTCGGCATGCACCCGGTCGGCTTCTACGACCTTCGGGATGCCAAGCCAGCAATCCCCGTCGTCTCCACCGCGTTCCGCCCGCTCGACCGGGAGCAGCTCGCACTCAACCCGTTCCGCGTCTTCACCTCGATGCTGGTTCCGAAGGACCGCCGGTTCTTCACCGAGGAGCTCGAGCGCAAGCTGAGTGACTTCATCGCCGCGCGGACACTATTTCCGGCGGAACTCCTCGACCTTGCCGATCAGGCTATTGCCGACCAGACGCTGAGCAGCCCCGACGCCGACCGGTTCATCGAATTGGCGACCGCGTCGTTCGCCCTGTCGCCGGAGCCCGTTGACCGTGGATGGTACAGCGCCCTGGAAGCGATCTCCAGCGTTGCCTCCGACATCGGCGGGGTCTCCTCCACCCATGTCAACCACCTCACCCCCCGAGTGCTCGACATCGATGACCTTTACGGTCGAATGGAGGCCCGGGGCATTCAGATGATCGATTCCATCCAGGGCCCCCCGCGCTGGGACGGGCCCGACATGCTGCTGCGCCAGACCTCCTTCCGGGCTCTTGCTGAGCCGCGCACGTTCCGGGAGACGGACGGATCCATCGGAACCGGCGATCTTCGCGTACGTTTTGGCGAAGTCGAGGCGAGAGGGATTGCCCTCACCCTCGCCGGGCGAAACCACTACGACTCCATGATGAAGACAGTCGACGAGCGGCAGGCCGGCCGGAACCGGTCGGAGGTCGCCGGCGAAGTGTGGATTGAGCAGTGCCCGCCCACCGAGGCCGAACTCGTTCGCCGCGACTACGGGTTCTTCAACTTCTCGCCGGCATCCGTGCTGCCGGACGGCGAACCTCCCCGCGACCTGATGTCGCTGGTCGACGGCGGATGGGTGACCGCCGAACCGATCGTCTACGAGGACTTCCTTCCCCGGTCGGCAGCCGGCATCTTCGCCTCCAACCTCACCAGCGAGGGAAGCGTCAACAGCAGCCAACAGGGTGGCGCACCGCGGGACCTTTCGTGGATGTCACAACAGATCGGAGCCCAAGTGCGCGACCCGTATCAACTGTATGCGGCCGAACGCGAGGCGTCATTCCAGGCCACCGCGACGGCGCTCGGGCTGGCGCCCGGGGCCGTTTCCACCCCGTGGGACGCCGCGTGAACGTCGTCATCCTCGAGCCGATCCACTCGAGTGGTGTCGCGGCGCTTGCCAACAGTTGCAGAGTTCACCAGTTGACCGGCCAGGATGACCCGCGGCTCACCGAAGTCATGGCGACGGCAGACGCCCTCATCGTGCGGAGCACCCGTATCGGCGCTGACTTGATCGAGCTGGGACCCCGGCTGAAAGTGATCGGGCGACACGGAGCGGGAACAGACAACATCGATCTCCAGGTGACCAAGGACCGGGGGATCACAGTCGTCAACACACCCCGAAGCAACACCGACTCTGTGGCCGAATATGTCATCACGGTGGCGCTCATGATGCTGAAGCGGATCCCGTCAGTTTCGGAACAGTTGCGCAGCGGAGCCTTCGACCCGTCACGGGGTTCGCTGCCCGGGCAGGTTGACCGCGCCGGGCTCTCCGGGCGCGACGCCAACGGATGCCGGCTCGGAATCATCGGTGCCGGCGCCATCGGGCGGGCAGTCGCGTCCCGGGCGCAGGCCCTCGGGATGACCGTGGTCGCCTATGACCCCTACATCACCACACTGGATGGCATCGAGCTCGTCGCTGAACTTCCCGACCTGCTGCGGCAGGCCGATATCGTCAGCCTCCACGTGCCAGGCGGAAACGGTCACCTGATCGACGCCGAGCAGCTCTCATTGATGCAGCAGGGGGCCATGCTGGTCAACGCCGCCCGCGGTGACCTGGTCGACCCCATCGCCCTCGCCGCCGCACTCAGCTCAGGTCACATCGCGGCGGCAGCCGTCGACGTCTGGGAACCCGAACCGCCGGCCCTCGATCATCCGCTGCTTGCTGCACCGAACCTCATCGCCACCCCACACATGGCCGCCATGACCCACGAAGCCTTGCGACGGATGTCGGAAGACGTGGCTGCCAACGTGATCCGGGCGCTGACCGACCACTGAACTACGCCGCGGAGACGACGAAGGCGCCCACCCGGTCAGGGTGAGCGCCTTCGGTAGCTGGCTACAGCGCAGCCAGCGTGTCAAGCAACTGGTCGCCGGGAGCGGCGTTGACCATGGTGGCGTCGATTTCGGCGCGGCCGAGGAGTTCATCCATGCGGCGACGACGCGACTTGTTGATCAGCGTCACGACGGTACCCTGCTTGCCCGCGCGGCCGGTACGGCCTGAACGGTGCAGGTAGGTCTTGTACTCATCCGGAGCATCCGCCTGGATGACCAGGGAGATGTCGTCGACGTGGATGCCGCGAGCCGCGACATCCGTTGCCACCAGCACGTTGACACGACCACTGGTCAGCATCTGCAGGTTGCGGGTGCGGCGAGACTGGTTGAGGTCACCATGCAGCGACGTGGCTGGGATTCCGGCATCGTCGAGCATGTCGGCAAGTTCCTCCGCGAACGCACGGGTGCGGGCGAAGACCAGGGTCTTGCCGCTACCGGCCGCAAGCTGCTCGATGACGGCACGCTTGTCGCGCTGTTCAATCAGCAGCACCTTGTGGTCGATGGTCGAAGACGCCTGGTCTTCACCGGCGACCTCGTGCACTGCCGGCTTGACCAGGAATTCCTTGACCAACATGGCAACACCCTTGTCGAGGGTCGCCGAGAACAGCAGCTTCTGGCCCCCTTCGGATGTCTCGCGCAGGATGCGCTGCACCGGCTCGAGGAACCCGAGGTCGCACATGTGGTCGGCCTCGTCGAGGACGGTGACCTTCACCTGGCTGAGGTCGAGACGACCCTGCTCGATGAGGTCTTCCACCCTGCCTGGCGTGGCGATGACGATGTCGACACCGCGCTGGAGGGCGGAGACCTGCTTGAACTGGGGAACGCCACCGACAATGGTCGTGGTGAACAGGCCGACGCTGCGTGCGATCGGCTGCACGGTGCGGTCGATCTGCATCGCCAGCTCGCGGGTCGGGGCCAGGATGAGCGCGCGGGGCCTGCGGCCCTGGACGCGGCCCTTACCGCCGTTGTTCTCCATCAGGCGCTCGACTAGCGGTGCACCGAAGGCGATGGTCTTGCCGGAGCCGGTCTTGCCGCGGCCGAGCACATCCCTGCCGGCGAGAACGTCGGGGATGGTCGCTGCCTGGATCGGGAACGGTGCTTCCGCCCCCATCGATGCCAGCTGGCGGCTGATGTTGTCGCCGATACCGAGGTCGCCGAAGGTCTTTCCCTCGACATCACCGGCGGTTACGGCCTTGGCCTCGAGCCGCTCAAGCACGACGTCCTCATGCGGACCGGAGGACTGCTTGGCGTCGCGTGAGGGGTACAGGTCTGAGTCGCGCCGCGGCGGGCGCTCATCGAACGAACGGCGCGGGGCGCGGTCGTCGAAGGAACGCTTCGGACGATCGTCGAAGCTGCGCTGGGGACGGTCGTTGTACGACGGGCGCTCAGTGCGAGCGGGGCGATCCTTGTTGTATGCCGGAC
>JBBDSS010000014.1:338410-338556 GCA_040904805.1 Homoserinimonas sp.
GCTCACTGCGATCGCCATAAGAAGGACGCTCGGTACGTGCCGGACGATCGTTGTACGACGGACGCTCAGAACGCTGGGCACGGTCCCCATAAGCGGGGCGATCCTTGTTGTATGCCGGACGCTCACTGCGATCGCCATAAGAAGGA
>JBBDSS010000015.1:0-110205 GCA_040904805.1 Homoserinimonas sp.
TAATCTCTTGGTCGCAGGTTCGAATCCTGCCGAGGGCACTTGTCACGTGCCACGCTAGTTCGGAAAATTGCCACCTAGTGCGGAAATTCGGGACCACCTGCTTGCGCCAGCCGGCTACCCGAAGTCGGGTGCTAGTCGGGACTGCGTGCGTCCTTGCCCGAGTGTCTCGTAACTGACGTTGAGTACCGAAAAATCTGCGATCGGATATGCGCCATAGTTACGAGAATCGTCGCGCCAGCGAGGAGAGGATCGCGCACCCAAGGGCTGCGAGGCACCCAACGGCCGCTTTCGGAGCGCTCAGGGATGAAGAGCATCCAGCAGCTCAACAGCCGATCTCTGGTCCGATCGCATCGTGCAGCGTATTGTTCAAGCCATGGCCGAACGATTCGCCGACAGGGTTACCGTGCCCGACGTTGTCGGTTTGCCATTCCATGTCGGTCGCGACCGCGCATCCGCCGCGGGTGTGACGCTGGCGAACCCCGACCCGGATGGGCCACCAATAGCTGGACTAGCATGGCCGGGACTTTTCTACATCACCTCGCAACAGCCGACAGCTGGCGCCGACGTGTACCGATGGGATTCGGTCCTGATCGAGATTGTCGCGCACGGAACCGCAGAGTCCGGCGCGCGCCGGCCCCCCAAATCGCCAACGCCGGACGACGCCGCACACGCAATCCCGGCACGTGAACTTCACGTGGACCTCATCGAGCACAAGGACTCATCCTGGGAGAATCAGTCGTTTGCAGACAGTGGACCGCTCGATCGAGACGGGAAGACCGTTGAATAGGGTGAGCACTGTTGCGCGGCTTGCGACAGTCAGCCTCCTTGGTGCGGTCCTCGCACTGACCTTAACGGCATGCAGCGATCCCGGCGATCTCAACATCAGCAACGTTGGGCCGGACGACGTCACTGTTTTCGTCGGTGACCAGGCGGCCATGAAGGTCTACGCCGACGGCGCTGTCTCAATACTCGACTATGGCTGCACGCCAGCGGAGGTGACGGTCAAGTATGCCTCTGGCCTAGAGATAGTCCTACCCGGGCCGGTGTGCGCCGACCAGCAGATCATGATCGGCGACGATACAGCCACGGTGCGACCTGCCTCGAGCGACAACACCTGAGTGCGGGTACTGCTTAAGCACTTCCTAACTGTCTCGTAACCTCGGTTTCTCGAATCCCATCGGTTAGGTGACGTGACCAATGGCTCCGGGCCAACCGGGTGCATCTTCCCGCGCCCGGCAAAAGGGAAGTCGAGCACAGTCAGCTAGTGCTGACGCGCACCGTTGATGGGCGACTCGGCCGCGGCGAGTGCCCCATCCTCTGACCGCGATACAGTCACCGACGGGCCGGGCCTTTGCGGCGCCCTGGGGATCCTCGGTCACTTGGTAGAGCGCCTTGTTCTCGCCAGCTACATGCAGAGACTGATCGAGCGGCGGAACTTGCACCTTCAGAGCGTCGTCCGTTAGGTGTCTTGTAACTTCAGCGCCTCGTCGGCAACGACCCATCGCGCGCCGTCCTCACCGTCGAGCCACAGAATGTTGTCCGGTTTCAGGTCGCGGTGCACCTGATCGTCAGCATGGAGAGGCTTGAGCTCTCCGGCAACAGCCTGGAGAATCTCGACGCATTCTGATACCGAGGAGGGCACAGCGGCCTCGGACAGCGCATGTGATGCGTACGGCATGGTGTACCAGCTGTGCGAAGAGTCGAAGTCGAGAATCGGCATCACGTGCCTGTTCGCAGCCGCAACCATGGCGAAGAGCTCGCGCTCAAAACGCTTTTGCACCCGGGGCTCATCCGCGGCGATCTTCAGGACAACGGTTTGGCCAGAAGCGTTCTGTGAAGTCCAGACCTGAGCTTCCGCCCCGTCGCTGATTCTCGCCCCCAGGTCGTATCCATCGGGTATCGCCACGAAGTCCCCTCTCTCCAGGCGCAGAACGTCGTGCCCGCAAGCCGAAACGGCTCCGGGCGCGTTGTCATGGAGCCGGGACTTACGACCGAGCCGCAGCTGCATAATTTCGCGCATTGAAAACTATTCCGCACAAATTTGAACGCGCAAGAAGGAAACACAGTCGCGCCGCGAACGCACCGGACACTTACATTGAGCGATGGCGCACGAACCCTGGGGCCGGCTTAGTCAACGATCGCGTCGAGTTTGCACGGTGCTGGCATGACCGGCACGAGATCGCGATCGCGACCAATGGCTCGTCGAGCCCGTTCGACTCAGTCGCTAACCTGCCCATCGGGTGCAGCCAGCGCATCCCAGGCGGCGAGAGCCAGATCAACCGTACGTTCGAGTTGCATCCGCGTGGCACCGTCTCGAGCTTCCACGGACATGCCGCGCAGGACCGTCATCAGATAACTTGCGAGCGCGTCCACCTCAACACAGGAGACGAGATCACCTTCGTCGACTCCGCGCTGGAGACGCGCGCGTACAGCAGTGCGATCGGCCTTGCGCAGTTTCTCTACCGCGCGTCGTACGTCGTCGTTCTCAGGCGCGCAGCAGCTGGCGGCGAAGTCGAGCAGGCAGCCAGCCGTGCTCTCGTCGGAAGTGTACGCGCTGGCGCTGTCGCGCAGCAGCATCTCGACAGCGGCTCGCGTCGATATGGGGGCAACGAGACCACGGACGATTGGCGCGGATTCGACGTCGTAGAGGGCGAGACATTCGTCGAATAGTGCGCGTTTAGAGCCGAAAGCGGCATACAAGCTCGTGCTTCCGATGCCTAACTCGGTGGTGAGGTCGCTGATGGCAACACCTTCGTAGCCGTACTGCCAGAACAGGTCAAGGGCGCGCCGCAGGGCGCGATCGCGGTCAAATGTTCGGGGGCGTCCGCGTCTGGCTTGACCAGTGACTGTCACACCTGCCAGTATACTTTATGCAGTGATCGATGCATAAATCAAGGAGAGACGATGACAGATGCAAGCCCGGTAGCGCTCGTGACTGGCGGAAGCCGTGGAATAGGCGCGGCCATCGCCGAGGAGTTGGCGGCTGGCGGCATCCGCGTGGTGATCAGCTATCGTAGCGACGCCCGCGCGGCCGAGAGTGTGGTCGAGCGGGCCAGGGTCGCGGGCGGACGGGTGGTGGCCATCTGCTCGGACCTTGCTGCGCCCGACGCGCCAGAAGCCCTGGTCGCCGCCGCCCGCGAGACGTTCGGCCGTCTCGACATTGTCGTGAACAATGCGGGAATCTTCCCGACGGGTGCGCTCGAAACGCTAGACGCCACCACGATCGATCAGGCCATCGCGCTTCACGTGCGTGCACCCTTGCTAGTCGCTCGTGCCGCGTCGCCGCACCTTCCCGACGGCGGGCGCATCATAAACATTGGCACATGCTTCCTCGAGCGGACTCCTTACGCGGGCCTCGCGCTCTACACAGCCACCAAGGCATCGTTGCTTGGGCTCACCCGCGCCCTCGCGCGAGATCTCGGCCCACGAGGTATCGCTGTCTCACTCGTTAATCCAGGAAACACCGATACCGATGCGAATCCCGCCACCGGCCCGGACGCGGAGATCGAGTTGCCGTACATGGCGATTCCCGCCTACGCGAAGCCGCGCGATATCGCCCTCACGGTCGCGCACCTCTGCGGGCCCGCCGGCCGATTCATCACCGGTGGCGCGATCTCAGTCGATGCTGGCTACGCCGCCTGACGGCTGAGGCTTGGGGCGGCGAAGGGTGAGAGGAGCCGTGCCGTGAGGACCGTCAGCTCGTCTGGGAGTTCACGGCGTGGTCGGACCTGTCAGAGTACACGTTCCTTTACCGCCGATGGACTCGAGATCCGACGGTGCTGCAACAGGTGAATGCCGTCATTCGTCGGACCGGTCGCACCCGCAAAATTCAGTGACGGGGCATCCGAAGTACCGTTGACCAGGTTCAAGCGCGGCGTGCTGTCGGGTGACTTCTTGACCGACCGAGAACAGCACCTTGCCCTTGGCCCGGACGACCCGATACCGTCCTCTGATGAACACGATCTCGGCCGATATTTGTAGCAGAACCGTGCATAGTGACCAGTGCCCCAACTCGTCCGTTCGCTCCTTAGAAAGAGCGAGGGCGGTCGGTGGCTAGTTGAATGTCGAAAGGACCCGGGCGCGGACGGGTTGTTCGCCATGGAGCCCATCGTCGACCTCGACGCCCTCACTCTGCAGCTGATCGGTTGGGTGCAGGAGTTGGTGGAGCTGCCGCCTCTTCGTCTCGACCGCGCAGCGACGATTCGTCTGCGACGGCCAGACGGGTCGGTTTGGGACATGGTGACGCTCCCGGTTCGGGGCGTGCGCCGCCTCTAGTGGTCTGGACCGTCCCCGTCCCCGTCGCCGGCCCGAACCTCGGCGGTGGCGGTGCGGGCTAAACCCCGGTCAGAGCGACCATCTGTCCTTCATTCAATCAGCGGCAAAACATCCCGACTACCTCTGCTGTTCGCGGCCCTTCGTTGTCGCTGGCGCCGCCTACGCTGTGGTTATGTCTGGCCTTCCGGATCTCGCTGCCACTTTCGATGAGGGGTATCGCCGCCGAATCGTGGAGCGCACCGTGCTGCGCGGTGGTGTCGTGGTATCCACGATCTGGGCCGATGCACGCATCAGTCCGCCCCGCTTCGAGACGGCGATTATCTGGGATGCAACCACCCAAGTGGTGGAGCAGTACCTGAATGAGGACGTACCTGTCGTCGGCCATGACCTGTGGGTTTCATTTCTGAGCGAGTGAGCGGTGGTGCGTCTCAGCTGCATCGCTTCCAGTTCGACGCGCGCGTCTTCCTGTTTCTTCCGGCGAACTTTGGCGTATCGACGATCACCGGTGATCGGGTCGGGCGCCAGTTCAACCTTTGCGACCCACAAGCCTTCTGACTCCGAGTAGAACAGGCCACCGTCTCGCCGGACGCACGCCGCTTCTTTTTCGGGGCCGCCGCCGTGTCGCTGCCAGCGTTCTTTGCCACCCAGCTCGGACAACCCGCTCCTTACAGGTTGGTGAGATCGATAGGTGGTGCGCGATCTCGGGCCATCTCGAGTGTTCCGGAACTGCAACAATGTCAGGCTCCGGACTCGATGACTTCTAGCCTGAGCAAATGCGACTATTGAAAGTAGTGCCACTCATGGCGGTACCGCTCGTATTAGTCACCGGGTGCGCTCCGCCGATCTTCGCCTGCACGGTGATCGGCTACAGCAGCGTGGCTCGAATAGAGCTTGCGGAGATACAGCTGGCGGTCTGAGTATTACGGACAAGGCCCCGCCCCGCCCGCGGCAAGAGCAACGGCTCAAGGATCTCTCACCGGGCCGTCGGAGGTGTCCTGAACTTTTCTTGACCCATCCCGCGACTTCGAGTTTCGCAGCTACCGCAGGTCGTCGTTCTCGTAGTTGTCCGGAAGCACCCGCTGGCGAACTGTTTGCGCTGAAACCGGGTTGGGCACGTGATCCTGGGCATGCTCACCGGTATCAGTAGCCAGTGCCGAATCCGCAGGCGAGCCGGTGGCTGTCTGCAGATCGTAGACAGGGCGCCCCCGTGGTGTCTGGGTCTCACCGGTGGCCGGAACAGTTGTGGCGGCAGGTGAGGCGGCGGCCACGGCTCTGGTCGGGAGCGGCTGCTGTTGCGGAGGTCGGGGCGCCTCGACCCTGGTCGGCTCCGCGCTGGTCGACGCCGACGAGTCGTTGGTTCCCCAATTGATCGGCTTGCTCGGCGTGGACACGGCTGTGCTGACCGGTTCGGTGCCGGTGGCCACCTGCTGCTTCGCCCACTCCTGCTGCTTCTCGACCAGACCCTTGTCTTCCTGCGCAGACTCGTACGCCCAGAGATCGAGGTCGGCCTTGAACAGCTTCTTGGCGCGTGACGGCCGGGACTGCCACTCGACGAGGCGATCCCGGAAGTCCATCAGTGACTGCTCGGCCTGGAAGCTGAAGGAGACGGAATTCCTCTTCATTTCGGCTATCTCGTGAGCCGCCCAATCGGCCGTCATCGAGGAGCCGGCGAGAGGCAATAACCGAGTGCTCACGTCTGCGTCGTGGGCGAGGTGGTCGGCATGCTCCTGCTCCGGACCAGACAGTGTGTTGTACCTGGATGCCCGCCGGGCAGCGCCGATCAAGGCGGCCACAGTGGATACCCGCTGCTCGCGGTCGTGGAGCACGATGAGCCGCCGCGTCGCACCGCGGCCGATCATGGCGGCGATGAACCCCGCCACGACAATCGCCAGGAACGGGAAGACGGCGGTGGAGAGAATGCGCCACCCGTCTTCGGAGGTCAACCAGTCGACGAAGTTATTCCACCATTGCATGAGGGAACTTTACCCCGTGCTTGGGGTACACGACGTCGCACCGGTGCGTGTCGCCCGAGTTGCCGATGACTAACGTCGAGCCGCCGCGCCGCGACGACAGTCATCAGCCGAATGAGTCGATTGCCTCGTCGATACCCCAGAACTCGCCGGTGACAACGAAGCGGCGCTGTTGCACAAGCATCCGCTTCGCTCGGAATCGCTCGCCTCGCACTTCAGCGAATCGTTCGACGTAGCCGAGCACTTCACCCGTCGATCGGGTGACACGCCACAGCTCGTTGTGAAGCTGCACCAGGGTGATTCCCGGGCGCACGGCGGGGCTGGTTCCCACGAAATCGAGGGTGATCATCTGCACTCTCCCGTGATTGAGCCGGCCCGTTTGTTCTGTTGGTGACACGCTAAGCGGGGCCACCGACATCGGGGGTCGCGCCGCCAGGCTCAGGTGTACTGCCCAGGGACTGCGCCCCACTGCTAGCTGCGACCGGTACCGTGGACTAGTTGTGGCCGGTGCCGTGCACGGCGAGCGGCTCGATCGCGGCCAGCTCGTCTGCTGACAGCGGCCGGGCATCCGCTGCCGCGATGTTCCCTTCCAACTGGGCAACACTGCTGGCCCCGATCAAGGCAGAGGTGACCTGCGGATGACGGAGCACCCAGCTCAGCGCGAGCTGCGCGAGGGTCTGGCCGCGGTCGGCGGCGAGAGCGTTCAAGCTCCTGGCGCGCTCGAGGTAGCTGTCGCTGATGTTGCGCTCGGATATCCAGCGGCCCTCTGCGGCACGCGAGTCGGCCGGGACGCCAGACAGGTAGCGATCGGTGAGAAGGCCCTGGGCCAGCGGCGAGAACACGATGCTGCCCATGCCCAGATCGTCCAGCACCGGGAAGAGACCATCTTCGATGTGGCGGTCGAACATGTTGTACCGGGGCTGGTGGATCACCAGCGGGATGTTGTGAACAGCCAGCGCCTCGTACGCCGCCCTGGTCTGCTCCGGGTCGTAGTTGGAGATTCCCGCGTACAGCGCCCGGCCCGAGTTCACCGCAGTCGCCAGAGCGCCCATGGTCTCTTCGATCGGGGTGTTCGGGTCTGGGCGATGCGAGTAAAAGATGTCGACATAGTCGAGTCCCAGGCGCTTCAGGCTGGCGTCCAGCGAGGCCAGCATGTACTTGCGGGAGCCGAACTCGCCATAGGGGCCCGGCCACATGTCGAAGCCTGCCTTGCTCGAGATGATCAACTCGTCGCGATACGGGCGGAGGTCTTCGGCGAAGACCCGCCCGAAGTTCGACTCTGCCGAACCCGGGGGTGGCCCATAGTTGTTGGCCAGGTCGAAGTGGGTCACCCCGAGGTCGAACGCCCTCCGGACGATCGCGCGTTGCGTCTCGAGCGGGCGGTCGTTGCCGAAGTTGTTCCACAGGCCCAGCGAGATCCTCGGCAGTGTAAGGCCACTGCGGCCGACACGGTGGTAGTCGACGGAGTCATAGCGGTTGGATGCAGGCAGGTAGGTCACCTGTCAAGCCTATGCTGATGGCATGAGAACTTATGTGCTTGCCGGCGGCTGTTTCTGGTGCCTCGATGCCGTCTACCGCACGCTGCGCGGCGTGAAATCTGTGGTGTCCGGCTACACCGGCGGCAGCGTGGAGAATCCGAGCTACGAATTGGTGTGCACCGGGACCACTGGTCACGCTGAGGCTGTAGCCGTCACGTTTGATGAGGCGGAGATCCCCGAAGAGGTGATCTTGAATGTCTTCTTCACCCTGCACGATCCCCGGCAGCTGAACCGACAGGGCAACGACATCGGCGAACAATACCGCTCGGCAATGTTCTACGCGGATGCCGAGCAGAAGGCTGTTTTTGCCTCGGCGATCGACCGGGCGACCGAACTCTGGGACGGCGACATTGTCACCGAGCTGGACCCGCTCGGCCAGTACTACGAGGCCGAAGAGGGGCACCAGGACTTCTTCGCCAAGAACCCCGGCCAGGGCTACTGCATGGCGGTGGCTGTCCCCAAGGTGAACAAGGTGCGCAAGAGCTTCGCCGAGTACGTACTGGGCTGACCTGAGCGATAGCGGAGACTTAGCCGGTCATTGGTCGACAGTTCCGTTCCCCGGTCGTATGGTCGACAAGACGAGAGAAGGGAACTGGACGATGACTAGATCTGCAGTGACCGAGAAGACCTGGGTGGCATTCGGCCCGGCTGGCGCCATCGGTACGATCCATCGGGGCGAAGAAGGCTACGCGGTGCGCATGCTCGATGATTCGGCGCACCGGGGCGCCTTCGCGAGCCTCGACGTCGCCAAGAGTGCGCTCTATGCTGCGATGCTGCCCGGTTCTGATTGGCCGGAGTTCCGCGAACACTGAGCGACCCTCCCCAGCCCTCGCACGAGAGTCATTGTCCACGACGTCGGGAACCGCCGTGGCTGCTGGTCTGCCTGCAGAAGAAACTTGCGGTATGACTGACACCATCACACTCACCGGGCTGGTCGCGACCGAGCCCAAGCACCTGACCACGGGCGAAGGGTTGCCCATCACCAGCTTCCGGCTGGCCTCCACCCTGCGCCACTTCGACCGCAAGAACGGCGTCTGGGTTGACACGGGAACCAATTGGTACACGGTCTCGGCGTTCCGTCGCCTGGCGATGGGCGCCGCCGCGTCCATCTCCAAAGGCGATCGGGTCATCGTCACCGGACGGCTTCGCCTGCGCGACTGGAAGACCGCCGACAAGGCCGGCATGTCGATCGAGGTGGACGCCGAAGCACTCGGTCACGACCTCAATTGGGGCACCGCCTCCTACATGCGAACGATGTCGAGCAGCGACGGCACCGTTCCTTCCCCGGAAGATCCGGCCGCGTCCCCGGACGCCGAGCCGGCACCGGAGTCGCCGGATGACGCACCGGCCTCGGCCGCCACGGAGCGGCCGGCGGACGCTGAGGAGACGGAGCGAGAGGCGAGCCAAACACCGTTCTAGAGAGCACCCCTCGCCACTAGACTCGACTTCTGCGGGCGTAGGCACGTTCGTGGAGGACGGGGTGACGTGGGAGCGATTCGCCGCTATGCGGCTGGCGTGCTGATCGTGCTTGCCTCTGCCACCCTCATCGCCTGTACCGACGCTCCTGAAGGGCCCCCGTCCGGGCACCTGTCCACCGCCGAGCCGCCATCCTCGGCGCCGGAACCCGAGCCAGAGCCTGATCCAGAACTGGTCCCCGAAGGAAGCGCCGAAGAGAACCTTCCGTACTTCGACGTCGCGAACTCGAGGTTCCTTGCCGACGGCAACCCGGGGGGCCGCTCGATCATCGACAACCTGGCGGATGCCGGCTTCGACAAGTCCGCGATGGAAGTGACTGCTGACCGAACACCGCGCGGCAGCGACGTCGACTCCCTACAGTTCTCGGTGCGCATCGGCGACGACTGCCTTCTCGGGCAGGTCGACTCCGGCGGCTACAGCGGCACGTTCGCTCCTGCCCTGGCATCCGGTACCTGCCTGATCGGCAACACCCGCGCGATCGACTGGTGATCGCGCCCTCTAAACTGGGGGCATGGCCGAATACATTTACTCGATGGTCCGCGCCCGCAAGGCGGTCGGCGACAAGCTCATTCTCGATGACGTCACCATGGCTTTCCTGCCCGGGGCGAAGATCGGTGTGGTCGGCCCCAATGGTGCCGGTAAGTCCACAATTCTCAAGATCATGGCGGGGCTCGACACTCCGAGCAACGGCGAGGCCAAGCTCACCCCCGGCTACACCGTGGGCATCCTCATGCAGGAGCCCGTACTCGACGAGTCGAAGACCGTGCTCGAGAACGTGCAGGAGGGCCTCGGCGAGATCAAGCAGAAGGTCGACCGGTTCAACGAGATTTCTGCGGCGATGGCTGAGCCGGACGCCGACTTCGACGCCCTGCTCGCCGAGATGGGCACTCTGCAGGAAGCCATCGACGCCGCGGATGCCTGGGACCTCGACTCCCAGCTCGAGCAGGCAATGGATGCCCTGCGCTGCCCGCCCGGCGATTCACCTGTCACCCACCTGTCCGGCGGTGAGAAGCGCCGGGTGGCGCTGTGCAAGCTCTTGCTGCAGAAGCCGGACCTGCTGCTGCTCGACGAGCCCACCAACCACCTGGACGCCGAAAGTGTGCTCTGGTTGGAGCAGCACCTGGCCCAGTACCACGGTGCAGTACTCGCCGTCACCCACGACCGGTACTTCCTCGATCACGTGGCCGAATGGATCGCAGAAGTCGACCGCGGACGGCTCTACCCGTACGAGGGCAACTACTCGACCTACCTGGAGAAGAAGGCGGAGCGCCTCAACATCCAGGGCAAGAAAGACCAGAAGATGGCCAAGCGCCTCGCTGAAGAGCTCGACTGGGTGCGCAGCAACGCGAAGGGCCGCCAGACCAAGTCGAAGGCTCGCCTGGCCCGCTACGAAGAGATGGCCACTGAGGCAGAGAAGACCAGGAAGCTCGATTTCGAGGAGATCGTGATCCCGGTCGGCCCACGCCTCGGGTCCCAGGTGCTCGATGCGAAGAACCTCAAGAAGGGTTTCGACGACCGCATACTCATCGACGGGCTTTCCTTCACGCTGCCGCGTAACGGCATCGTCGGGATCATCGGCCCGAACGGTGTCGGAAAGACGACGCTGTTCAAGACCATTGTCGGCCTGGAGCCGCTCGATGACGGTGGCTTGAAGATCGGCGAGACCGTGCAGATCTCCTACGTCGACCAGAGCCGCGGAGGGATCGACCCGAACAAGACGCTGTGGGAGGTCGTGTCCGAAGGGCACGACTACATCCAGGTCGGCAAGACCGAGATCCCGTCGCGCGCGTACGTGTCGCAGTTCGGGTTCAAGGGTCCAGACCAGCAGAAGAAGGCCGGCGTGCTCTCCGGCGGTGAACGCAACCGCCTCAACCTGGCACTGACGCTGAAGCAGGGCGGAAACCTGCTGCTACTCGACGAGCCCACCAACGACCTCGACATCGAAACCCTGTCGAGCCTGGAGAACGCGCTGCTCGAATTCCCCGGCTGCGCTGTGGTGATCACTCACGACCGGTGGTTCCTCGACCGCATCGCCACGCACATCCTGTCCTGGGAGGGCACCGAGGAGAACCCGTCGTACTGGCACTGGTTCGAGGGCAACTTCGAGTCCTACGAAGAGAACAAGGTCGAGCGGCTGGGGCCGGATGCCGCCAAGCCGAACCGGTCTGCCTACCGCAAGCTCACCCGGGACTGACCGTGCGGCTGCACGTCGCGATCTCGCTTCGCTGGTCGGACTTCGACGCCTATGCGCACGTCAACAACGCCGAGATGTTCCGCCTGCTCGAGGAGGCACGCATCCAGGCGTTCTGGCCGCCGGATGCCGACCCCTCCGGTGACGCCGATCCGGTGCCGGCCACAGCGGTGCTCGACGGTCGGCCCGGGGCCGAGGTGATGACCCTGATCGCCCGCCAGGAGATCGAGTACCTCCTGCCCATCCCCTACATGCGGGCGCCGATCGACATCGAGATGTGGATCGGCCGCATCGGCGGCGCGAGCCTGGAAATCTGTTACGAGCTCTACTCTCCGAGCGGCGTCACTCCCCGTCAGCTGTTCACCCGTGCCGCCACCACACTGGTGATGGTCACCGCGGCCACCGGACGCCCGCAGCGTATTTCGGATGAGTTGCGCGAGGCCTGGTCTCCTTACGTCGAGGAGCCGCTGGCGTTCGCGAAACGCGCCTGAACCACCGCAGCCTCAGGGTGCCGGTACCGGGTCTTCGCTGAAATTGCCGGTCCACACCGCGGCTGCACCTGATTCACCGATCTGCACGATCTTGACCACTGACCCGCCTGCAATCACGATCGCAGCGACGGCCAGGGCTACCGAGACCACCAGTCGAATGCGCGGAGTCGCCCCGGTGAAGTACCGGTACCAGCTCCACACGGCAACCGCGGCGACAAACATCGCGACGACCCAGGGGAGCATCGAATTGCCCAGGTCTTCGTGGCGATCGACCAGAGGCGTGCGGCCCACGCGTTCGGCAAGCCAGCTGCCTGCCGCGGTTGTGATCGGGACCAGGATGAGTGCCAGCAGGGAGAGGAGTGGCGGCAGGAGCCCGAGGCGACGTCGGGCAGCGGGCCATACCGCTGCGAGAACCAGGGTGAGCGCAGCGACCGGGATCAGAACGACGGTGAGGTGGACCACCAGCGGATGCAGCGGCAGGTCCCCGAATCTCCAGTCCATCAGGCGACCACCACCCGGTCGTCGGTGACCGTCACCTCGATCGGGATGAGGGGCTGGGTCGACGGCCCGTTCAGCACGTCTCCGGTCGCGGAGTCATAACGGGAGCCGTGGCACGGGCAGTCGAAGGTTTCACCGGCAGCAGCCACCACGCAACCCTGATGGCGGCAGATGGCGCTGAAGGCCATGACGTCACCTTCCTCCGGCTGGGAGAGCACCACCGCAGAACCATCGACCTGAACGCCCAGCGAGCCACCGACGGGAACGTCGGCCAGCAGTGCCAGCTCAGTACCCGATTGCAACCCCGCCGGTGCCGTGGTGTCTGGCTGCTCGGACGAGGGGGCGCATGCCGCGAGGGCGAGGGTGGACGCACCGACCACTGTGGCGCTGCCCGTCACAATCAGTCCACGGCGGGTCAAAGTCGGAAGCTCAGTCACGAATCTCTACTTTCTCGTCAGTCGCACAGCGCTGCGTGCCTACTCTATGAACGAGAGCCGCTCGCATCCGGTTCATTGTCGATGAACTTTCGGCGTGGCTGCGACGTATCCCAGGGTGGGAGGTGTGCGATGGCCGACAGCCAGGCAGAGGCGCTTCGGGCGTTGCACGACGAACATGCCCCAGCCCTGTGGCGCTACGTCGTGTGGTTGTGCGGCGACCGGGAGCTGGCGGAAGACATCGTGCAGGAGACGCTGCTGCGCGCCTGGAAGCGCACGGTGCAGTTCGACCCGGCCGGCGTTTCCGCGCGCGCCTGGCTGCTCACTGTCGCCCGCAACCTGGTCATCGACGAATACCGAAGCGCCCGATCGCGGCACGAGTCACCGGCTGCGATCGTGCCCGACCGGATCAGCGCAGACCACACCGACAGCGTTCTTGACGCCTGGCTGGTATCCGATGCGCTGGCGCAGCTGTCACCCGAGCATCGTGTGGTTGTCGTGCATGCCTACTATCGAGGGCTCTCCGTGGCCGCGATCGCCCGCATCCTGGAAATCCCGGAGGGGACGGTCAAGTCGAGACTCCACTATGCTCTGCGCTCCATGCGCCTGGGGTTGCAGGAAAGGGGGGTCACCGAATGAGCGACCACGATGACCTGCGCGACTGGGATGCCGCCTACCTCCTGGGGTCGCTGTCGACGGATGACCGGCGGCAGTACGAGCGGCACCTCGCACACTGCACAGTCTGCTCCGCATCGGTGGCCGAGTTGACGGGCCTGCCCGGATTGCTCGGGCGGGTGCCGGCGGCTGAGGCCGAGGCGACGCTCGATCAGGAGCCCACCAGCGTGCCGGACCTGCTGCCGAAACTGGTCGGGCACGTTGCTCGACGACACCGTCAGCTACGGCGCTGGGTACTGACGGCCACCATCGCTGGTATCGCCGCAGTCCTGGCCACCGGAATCGTCGTCGCGCCCGGCCTGACCACCTCGTTCACGTCCCCGCAGGCGACCGCCCTACAACTGCAGCCCGTCGGGCAGGCGCCGCTGGAGGCTAGCATCCGCCTGCTCGAAGAACAGTGGGGCACTCGCATTGAGATGAAATGCCGGTACGACGCGGTCGACGCGTACTCCCTGCCGGCCGACTACGCGATGTATGTGACGGATGACGCCGGCGAAGACTTCAGGGTGGCCACCTGGACGGCCTCCCCGGGCGCCACCGCGACGCCGTCCGGCTCGACGAGCCTGACGGTGGCGCAAATTCGTTCGGTCGAGGTGCGTTCCGCGACCGATGGGACAGTGCTCATGCGCGGATCGCCGTAACCGGGCATCCGGCTATTGCGGCACCCGCACCATGCCCTCCTGGGCCACACTGGCCAGCAGCACGCCGTCCCTGCTGTAGATCCGGCCAAGGGAGAGGCCGCGCCCTCCGGTCGCTGTCGGCGACTCCTGCACGTAGAGCATCCACTCGTCGACTCGACCGAAGCGGTGCCACCACATCGCGTGGTCGAGGCTCGCCACCTTGATCCCGGGTGTGGACCAGGCGACGCCGTGGCGACGGAAGATCGGCTCCAGCAAAGAGTAGTCACTGACGTACGCGAGGGCGGCGCGGTGCAGGTTGCGGTCGTCGGGCATCAGCTCGGTGGATCGCATCCAGACGGCCTGATGCGCCACTCGTTCGCCCTCGACGGAGAAATAGATTGGCGAGGAGACGTGCCGGATGTCGAACGGCCGGTCGGTCGACCAGCTGCGAGCCACCACATCCGTATTGTCTCCCAGCACATCGGTCACCGAAGGGAGGGTCTCCGGGTCTGGGATGCCTTCCGGCATCGGGGTCTGGTGATCCAGCCCCTCGTCCTCGTCCTGGAACGATGCGATCAGGGAGAGGATTGGCAGTCCGGATTGGTAGGCCTGCACCCGGCGGGTGGAGAACGACCGCCCGTCGTGAATGCGGTCCACCGAGAAGGTGATGGGTGCGTCGACGGCACCCGGACGCAGAAAATAGCCGTGCATGGAGTGGATGGCGCGTTCCTCGGCCACGGTGCGCATGGAGGCGACCAGCGACTGGGCGAGCACCTGCCCACCGAACACCCGGCCGAGTGGCGTCCATTGGCTGTGACCGGTGTAGATGTCTTCACTGGTTCTCGCGCCAGTGTCGGTTAGATCGAGTGCCGAGAGCAGTTTATCCAGCGGTCGAGTCATGCCATCTCCTGCGATTCTGGTGGTGTCACGCGGCCCGGATTCCCGACCGTCGCCGTTGATAGGTAGTTTAGGTTGCAGATGAGCCATACATTTTCCCTCGTAGATTCCCTCGCCCTCGATGATCTGCACACTTTCCTCAGCCGCGCCGGTCGCGTCGAGGAGGGTTCTGTGCGCCTTATCGCCGGCTCCGGTGTGCTCGCCGCCTATGTGGCGGTGCTGTATCCGGTCGGCCTGCGCGATGAGAGCCCGACCGTACTCGGGTTGCGCACCTTCGCCCTCACCGGTGATTCGACATTCGATGCCGTCGTCCCTCTGCGGTCTCTGATCGAGAGGCTGGTGCACCTTCAGGGTGCGGAGCGCGACGGGTCGGAGCCGGTGACCGTCGGTCTCCCGATCGAGGTGAATACGGCAACCTGGGCGGCAATCTCCCCTCCTCGGGGGGGCTGGCTGCAATTGGATCCGACCGAACCGCGGATGCTCGAAACAGCAGCCAAGGCCGGCGTCGACGAGATCAAGGAGGCTGTGCCGGAGGAGATCGGCGAACAGGTTCTGCGCCGGGTGCGCTCCGAGGTCTGGAGCAGACCGATCCCGACACTTGAGCACGTGCCGGCCGGCGCGGCGTTCGCGGCGATGACTCTCGGCTTCCTGGCGACCGATGACTCCGTCGCCATCTATGAGACCGGCCCATGGACGCGCCTCACCTCACTCGGAGGGCACATCCTGGTTCGTCGGAAGTCCTGGACGCTGCTGCACTGAAAACGGCTCGCCTTCTCTACCGTCCGGCGACGGCGCGGCCGGCGGTCCTCCCGGTGAACAGGCATCCGCCCAGGAAGGTTCCTTCCCGCGACCGGTAGCCGTGCATGCCGCCTCCGCCGAAACCGCTGGCCTCACCCGCGGCGTACAACCCGGGCACCGGATTGCCGGAAACATCCAGCGCCTGAGAGTTGAGGTCGGTCTGGATACCGCCGAGGCTCTTTCGGGTCAGGATGTGCAGTTTGACCGCGATCAGGGGTCCGGCCTTCGGGTCAAGGACTTTGTGCGGGCTGGCAACACGGATCAACTTGTCGCCGCGGTAACGCCTGGCCTGGCGCAGGGCGTTCACCTGGGCATCCTTCGAGAACGCGTTGTCGATTTCGCGGTCTCGCGACTCCACCTCAAGGCGCACCCGGGCGGCGTCGATCGGCACCCCTGGTGAGAGCTGCTGCATTCCAGCCAACAACTCGTCCAGGGTGTCGGCGACCACGAAATCTGCGCCCTTCTCCTTGAACGTCTCCACCGGGCCCGGCGCGCCCTTCTTCACCCGCTGCAGCAGCAGCTTGAAGTCTTTGCCGGTCAGGTCGGGGTTCTGCTCACTCCCGCTGAGCGCGAACTCCTTCTCGATGATCTTCTGGGTGAGCACGAACCAGCTGTGGTCGTAGCCGGTCGCCAGGATGTGTTCCAGGGTGCCGAGCGTGTCGAAGCCGGGAAACAGCGGGATCGGAAGGCGCTTCCCGGTCGCGTCCAGCCAGATGCTGGACGGGCCGGGCAGGATACGGATGCCGTGCCTTGCCCACACTGGTGCATAGTTCTCGATTCCCTCGACGTAGTGCCACATTCGGTCACCGTTGACCAGGCGAGCGCCGGCGCGTTCGGCGATGCCCAGCATCCGGCCGTCGACATGGGCGGGAACGCCTGACAGCAGCGACTTCGGGGGAGTGCCCATCCTCTTCGGCCACTGCTCGCGCACCAGGTCGTGGTTGCCGCCGATGCCGCCGCTGGCCACAATGACGGCTCCGGCACGGTACTCGAAATCGGTGACGACGTCCCGGTTGCTCGCGGCACCCCGTTCCGCCTCATCGGCAGCCAGGACCGCACCGCGAACGCCTACGACGGCGCCATGCTCGACGATGAGTTCGTCGACGCGGCGCCGAAAGGCGAGGGATACCAGCCCCGCGCTCACCCCGGCGCGCACTCGAGTGATGAACGGCTCGAGGATGCCCGGCCCGGTGCCCCAGACGATGTGGAACCGCGGCACTGAGTTGCCGTGGCCGTTCGCCGTGTAACCGCCGCGTTCAGCCCAGCCGACCACCGGGAAGAGCTTCACGCCCAGGGCGGCCAACCAGTCGCGCTTCTCGCCCGCGGCAAACTCGAGGTAGGCTTCCGCCCACTTCTTCGCCCAGTCGTCCTCGTCCCGGTCGAATCCTGCCGTGCCGAACCAGTCCTGGTGGGCCAGCTCCCGGCTGTCTTTCACGCCCATCCTGCGCTGCTCAGGGCTGTCGACCAGGAAGAGACCGCCGAACGACCACCAGGCCTGCCCGCCGAAGCTCGCCTCAGGTTCTTGCTCGACGATGATGACTCGTTTGCCGGCAATGACCAGTTCCGCCGCCGCCACCAACCCGGCCAGGCCGGCCCCGATGACGATCGCGTCCGACAACGGTGACCCGTTCTCCGGCATCCTGTGACTCCCTTGTCGCGCGTGGCTCCAGTTTCTCGATGCTATCGCCGCCTCGTTCCCCACCGCACGGCCGACCGATGCTGACGCATCATTCGGAATCGGCGGGTGCTGTCGGCCGATGATCTTCAGGCGGCCGTCAGTCGGCGGGGCGAGGCCCGACTTCGAGCAGCGGGACCATGCGGAATGGGATGAGCTGGCCCATCGCCAGTGATGTCTCGGTACGCTCGACGCCCGAGACCGCAAGGATCTTCCCATTCACCCGGAACAGGTCCTCTGCGTCCGCCGCCACCACTCGCACCAGCAAATCGGCGGTCCCGCTGAGCCCGTAACCCTCGATGACCTCCGGAATTTGAGCAATCTGCTCAACGATCTCGGGCAGGCTCGGCTGGTGCAGATGAACGGTGATGAATGCGGTCAGCCGGTAGCCGAGGGCCTCTGGGTTGATGCGACGGTCGAACGGGAACAGCGCACCACGAGCATCCAGGCCCGTCATCCGCGCCTGCACAGTGTTCCGGGAGAGCCCAAGCTTCTGCGCCAGCGCGACAACTGTTCCGCGCGGGTCCGTGATCATCGCCTTGAGAAGCTTGATATCGGTACTGTCCACTCTTCGCATGAGCTGAACCTTAGCACCGTCATCATGGTCGAGATAGAGCATTCTGCTCAGTCAGACCGCGGTTGCTTGAACCTCCTGCCATATCGACGTACGCTTGAGCAAAATCTGGCAACGGTGCCGAGCTCCACAAGAGAGCGGATACCGCCCGACAATGGAGCGACCAACATGTTGCGTTCGACAAACGAGGCCACAAACGACCTCAACCTGCTGGGCCACCCAGAAGACCTCATCCAGCTGCTTACCCCGGCCGGCGACCGCGTGGCCGACCCCAGCTATGAGAGTTGGGTCGCCGACGTCACGGACGAACAGCTTGGCTCGCTCTACGAGGACATGGTCGTTGCTCGCCGGATCGACACCGAGGCGACTGCCCTGCAGCGACAGGGCCAGCTCGGGCTGTGGCCGCCGCTGCTCGGCCAGGAGGCCGCCCAGATCGGCTCCGCCCGCACGTTGCGCACCGACGATTTCGTCTTCTCCAGCTACCGGGAGAACGCGGTCGCGTACTGCCGCGGCGTCGACCTCACCGACATCGTCCGGGTTTGGCGAGGGACCGCGGCATCTGGCTGGAACCCGTATGACATCGGCATGGCCACTCCAGCCGTCATCATCGGCGCCCAGACCCTGCATGCCACCGGCTACGCCATCGGCTGCCAGAAGGATGGTGTTGACTCGGTCGCGATCGCCTACTTCGGCGATGGTGCCACCAGCCAGGGTGACGTAAACGAGGCCATGATCTTCGCCGCCAGCTTCAAGGCGCCGGTGGTCTTCTTCTGCCAGAACAACCAGTGGGCGATCTCCGAGCCGGTCGGCCTGCAGGCCACCCGGCCGATCGCCGACCGCGCTCCCGGCTTCGGAATCCCCAGCATGCGGGTCGACGGCAACGACGTGCTCGCCGTGATGGCAGCCACCCGGATCGCCCTCGACCGCGCCCGCCGCGGGGACGGGCCGACCTTCATCGAGGCGGTCACCTACCGGATGGGCCCGCACACCACCTCGGACGACCCGAGCCGCTACGTCGACCCCGAGGTGCAGCAGGAGTGGGCAGCCAAAGACCCGATCATCCGCCTGGAACGCCTGCTGAAGGCGACCGGGCTGCTCGCCGACGAGCTGGTGGCATCGGTGAAGGCCAAAGCAGACGCGGTTGCCAAGGAAATGCGGGACGGATGCTACGGGCTCGAGGCACCGGAAGCCCTCACCGTTTTCGACAACGTGTATGCGACGCCCCACTCCTGGCTGGAGCGGCAGAAGAGCCAGTACGCCGCCTACCTGGCGTCGTTCGAAGGGGAGAAGTAATGGCGCAACAGTCGCTGTCAGGCGCCATCAACACGGGCCTCAGGCGCGCCCTCGCCGATGACCCCAAGGTGGTCCTGCTCGGGGAGGACATCGGAACCCTGGGCGGCGTCTTCCGGGTGACCGACGGGCTGCAGAAGGAGTTCGGCACCGACCGCGTCATGGATACTCCGCTGGCGGAGGCCGGCATCCTCGGCACCGCGGTGGGGCTGGCGTTCCGTGGTTACCGGCCGGTGGTGGAGATCCAGTTCGACGGATTCATCTACCCGGCGTTCGACCAGATCGTCGCCCAGGTCGCCAAACTGCACTATCGCACCGGCGGCAACGTGAAGATGCCCATCACCATCCGGGTGCCCTACGGCGGCGGAATCGGTGCCGTCGAGCATCACTCGGAGTCGCCCGAGGCCTATTTCGCCCACACCGCCGGGCTGCGGGTTGTCACCTGCTCGAACCCACAGGATGCCCACACGATGATCCGCCAGGCAATCGCCTGTGACGACCCGGTACTGTTCTTCGAGCCGAAGCGCCGCTACTGGGTCAAGGGCGAGGTGAATGAGGACCTCGACGAGCAGACAGTTTCGATGGAGCGCGCGCACACGGTTCAGGAAGGGACGGATGTCACCCTCGTCGCCTACGGCCCGCTGGTCATCACCGCCAGGGACGCCGCGCTCGCCGCGGCAGACGAGGGCATCTCGGTCGAGGTCATCGACCTGCGGTCGCTGGCCCCCATCGACTTCGCAGCCGTGGAGGCGTCAGTTCGCAAGACCGGCCGCCTGGTGATCACGCACGAGGCTTCCCAGTACGGCGGGATCGGCGCGGAAGTCGCCGCCAGCATCACCGAGCGCTGCTTCTACCACCTGGAGTCGGCACCAGCGAGGGTGACCGGTTTCGATGTGCCGTATCCGGCCGCAAAACTCGAAGAGCACCACCTTCCCGACCTCGACCGCATTCTCGACGCTGTTGACCGCGTGATGGGGCGCGAGAACTCGCTGACCGGCTGGAGCGCCTGACCATGGCAGTCAAGGAATTCGCAATGCCGGATCTCGGTGAGGGCCTCACCGAGTCTGAGCTGGTCTCCTGGAACGTCGCCGTCGGTGACGCTGTCGAGTTGAACCAGGTGATCGCTGAGGTCGAGACAGCCAAGGCGCTCGTGCAGTTGCCGTGCCCGTTCGCCGGAACCGTCTCCCAGCTGTTCGTCGAGCCGGGCACCACAGTTCAGGTCGGATCGCCCATCGTCTCCATCGAGGTCGAAGGTGAAGCGACCGCGGATGCCCCGGAGGCACCGGCCGCGGAGGGTGCACCGTCCAGCGAACGCAACTCGGTGCTCGTAGGCTATGGCCCGCCCGTCGAGGGGGCCGGGCATCCGACGCGCCGCGCGCGGAGTGGAGCGGCCCCTTCCGCAGGAGCTCGACCCGACCCGACGTCGCAGGCTCCGTCGGCGCCAGGGTCGCGTGATCACAGGCGCGATCACGATAGCTCCACCGCCCGCGAACGCCCCAGATCAACCCCACCGGTCCGCAAGCTCGCCGCCGAGCTGGGCATTGACCTGACTGTGGTCAGCGGCAGCGGCCCGGATGGCCTGATCACGCGCGCCGACGTGATGGCGCGCTCGGAGGCTTCGGCAGCATCCGCAGCACCCGCCGCGGCAGGCGAGCGCGAGACGCGTTCCCCGATCAAGGGCGTGCGCAAGCACACAGCAGCGGCAATGGTGTCGAGCGCGTTCACGGCGCCGCATGTCAGTGAGTTCCTCACCGTCGACGTCACCCCGACGATGGACCTGCTGGAGTCGATCAAGGCCAATCGGGCGTTCGCCGGGCACCGCATCAACATCCTCACGGTCGTCGCCAAGGCGATCACGATCGCGATCGCGCGGAATCCGTCGCTGAACTCCCGCTGGGACGAGGCCGCGGGGGAGATCGTGCAGTTCGGCTACGTCAACCTCGGGATCGCCGCGGCGACCGAACGCGGCCTGATCGTCCCGAACATCAAGGACGCCGACCAACTCGACCTGGTCGGGCTGTCGGATGCCATCGGGTCGCTCAGCGAGACCGCCAGGGCGGGCACTACGAGTCCCGCCGACCTCCTCGGCGGCACGATCTCGATCACCAACATCGGTGTCTTCGGAATCGATGCCGGCACGCCCATCCTGAACCCGGGGGAGGCGGCCATCCTCGCGATGGGCGCCATCCGCCGTCAGCCCTGGGAGCATCAGGGCGAGGTCGCGCTGCGCAGCGTGATGACCCTCAGCCTGTCGTTCGACCATCGTTTGGTCGACGGCGAGCAGGGGTCGCGCTTCCTGGCCGACGTCGGCACGATCCTCTCAGACCCGGGGATGATCCTGACGATGGTCTAGATGGCTGTCGCCGTCGCCCTTGACCCTGCCGGATCGGGTGTTCAGACTGGGGACATGAGCGACGCGAAGGCAACACTGGGCTCGAGCGATACCGCGAACGAGCTCGACGGCACGGGCTTCGTCCACCTGGACGGGGTCCTCTACGGTGCATTCAGGACGGCTGACTTCGATAGTGCGGCCGCCCTGGTCGCGCAGGTCGCCCAGTTGGCGGATGCGCAAAATCATCACCCGGACATCCGCCTCGGTTACGGATCGGTCGATTTCGACCTGAGTTCACACGACGCCGGAGGTGTGACCGATCGTGACATCACCCTGGCGCGGGGCATCCACGAGATTGCGGATGCCCTGGGCGCCACCGCCGAGTCGGTCCGCCCGAACAAACACGAGCTGGCGATCGACTGCGTCGACGCCGACGCTGTGCGCGACTTCTGGCGAGTGGGCATGGGCTATGTGGCGTCACCGTCCGACGACGGAATCGACCTGGTAGACCCGCGTGGCCGAGCGCCGAAGATCTGGTTCCAGCAGATGGATCCGCCCCGTACCGACCGCAACCGCATCCACCTCGACGTCTATGTGCCGACGGCCGATGCTGAGCAGCGGGTGAAGGACATCATCGCGGCCGGCGGGTTCCTCCTCACGGACGAGTTCGCGCCCGACTGGTGGGTGTTGGCCGACGTAGAGGGGAACGAACTCTGCGTCTGCACATCCGCCGACTGAGAGCTTGTGGTCGTCCCAGGTACGGCGTGCCCGGACCCGGAGTCGATATCGGGGTAGTCAAGATTTAGGTCGGAGAGGGCGCACGCTGCACGAGGCCGAGCTCCTGATCACTCCAGGAGTCCACCTCGCGGTGATGGGGCCTGATCCGCACGTCCAGGACGATCGCACCGAAGGAAATGACACCCTCCCGGGCGATGGCCTCAGCTGACGACGAGGCTCAGGAGGTGAGTGCCGCCCAGGCCATCTTCTCCAGGAGGGGCTCGACCTCGGTTCGCCGGGACGGCCTGGCACTGTGAGGTGTCGAGTTGATCAGTCCGAAGGTTGCGTGCGAGCGGATGCGCAGCTCGGCCGCGTCGGCTTTCGGTTGCAGGCGGGTCAGTACGGACACCCACAGTTCGACGTAACCGCGCTGCAGTGCACGAACTTCATGTCGATCGGTTTCGGTCAGGGAGTCGAGGTCGCGATCCTGCACCCGAATCACCTCAGGATTGCCGAGGGCGAAGTCGACATGGAACCGGATCAGCGAGCGCAGGGCATCGCTGTCATCGGCCGCTGCGGCGACGACTCGGTGCCCGCCGTCGTGGAGGTTCTCGCTGGCGCCGACCAGTAGAGCGGCGAGTACGGATTGCTTGCTCGGGAAGTGACGGTACACCGCCGGGCCGCTGATCCCGGCCGCGGCGCCCAGGTCTTCGATGGAGACGCGATCGAAACCGCGCTCTGCGAAGAGGCGCGCGGCGGATGCCAACAGCACAGCGCGTCGGTCGGCTTTCGCCTGCTCCCGCGAGGTGGACAACGCCGTCTCGCTCACCGCGGCCTCCGTTCTAGACAAATCAGTTAATGAACACTAACCTAAATCTAGTTAGTGATCACTAACTGGAGTCAGACAGGTGATCGGAGAGCAGCGTCGATGGAGACCCTCGTCAGTCGGATCGATCCGAACAGCGACGCGTTCCGCGGGAACGAGGCGGCGCAGCGGAACCTGGTCACCGAACTCCACGAGCGACTCGCCGCGACGGCGCTCGGCGGACCACAAAAGTCACGTGAGCGTCACCTCGCGCGTGGCAAGCTGCTTCCGCGCGACCGTGTCGACCAGCTGCTCGACGACGGCAGCCCCTTCCTCGAACTCGCCCCGCTGGCGGCCAACGGCATGTACGACGACGACTCGCCCGGCGCCGGGGTCATCGCGGGCATCGGCCTGGTTAACGGTCGGCACGTCATGGTGCTGTCGAACGATGCCACCGTCAAGGGCGGCACCTATTACC
The DNA here is from genome assembly GCA_040904805.1 of Homoserinimonas sp. GTDB lineage: Bacteria > Actinomycetota > Actinomycetes > Actinomycetales > Microbacteriaceae > RYN-87. The sequence continues at coordinate 23,735 of JBBDSS010000015.1, forward strand.
CAATGACGGTGAAGAAACACCTGCGGGCGCAGGAGATCGCCCTCGAGAACCGGATTCCGTGCATCTACCTGGTCGACTCCGGGGGCGCGTTCCTGCCCAAGCAGGACGACGTTTTCCCCGACCGAGAGCACTTCGGCCGTATCTTCTACAATCAGGCTCGGATGTCGGCGGCTCGCATCCCGCAGATCGCCTCGGTCATGGGGTCGTGCACAGCCGGCGGCGCCTACGTTCCGGCAATGAGCGACGAGACCGTGATCGTGAAGAACCAGGGCACCATCTTCCTGGGCGGTCCACCGCTGGTGAAGGCCGCCATCGGCGAGATCGTCACGGCCGAAGAGCTCGGCGGAGGCGACCTGCACTCGCGCACCTCCGGCGTCACCGACCACCTGGCCGAGAACGACACCCACGCGCTCGAGATCGTCCGCAGCATCGTCGAAACCCTGCCGGCGCCACGCGAGACAGCCTGGGACATCATCGAGACCCGCGAGCCGATCGCCGACGAGTCCGAGCTCTACGGCGTCGTTCCGACCGACGTCCAGTCGTCCTACGACGTGCGCGAGGTGATCGCCCGTCTGGTGGACGCGAGCGAGTTCCACGAGTTCAAGAAGGAGTACGGAACCACCCTGGTGACCGGTTTCGCCAGACTCCACGGGCATCCGGTGGGCATTATCGCCAACAACGGCGTGCTGTTCAGTGAATCCGCGCTGAAGGGCGCCCACTTCATCGAGCTGTGCGACCAGCGCGGCATCCCGCTCATCTTCCTGCAGAACATCTCCGGGTTCATGGTCGGCAAAGACTACGAGGCCGGCGGCATCGCCAAGAACGGGGCGAAAATGGTGACTGCCGTGGCCACCACTCGCGTGCCGAAGTTCACCGTCGTCATCGGCGGGTCATTCGGCGCGGGCAACTACTCCATGTGCGGACGGGCCTACTCACCGAAGTTCCTCTGGATGTGGCCGGCCAGCCGCATCTCGGTGATGGGAGGCGCCCAGGCATCCTCCGTGCTGTCCACCATTCGCCGTGAGCAGCTCGAGGGCCGTGGCGAGGAGTGGTCTGCAGAAGACGAAGCCGCGTTCAAGGCCCCCATCGCCGAGCAGTACGAAACCCAGGGCAACCCGTATTACTCGACGGCGCGCCTGTGGGACGACGGGGTCATCGACCCCGGCGACACTCGCCGCGTGCTCGGGCTGGCCCTCGACGTCTGCTCCACCGTCCCTCTCGCCGACCCGGCCTTCGGCCTGTTCAGGATGTGACCCCGTGCCCACCGATTCCCGCTCGCTGAGCTCGTCGAAGCGCACCGCTTCGACACTTTCCACCGTCCTCGTCGCCAACCGCGGCGAGATCGCCTGCCGCATCATCACCACGCTGCGCACCCTGGGTATCCGCACGGTGGCCGTCTACAGCGACGCCGACCGCCACGCCCGTCATGTGATGATGGCGGATGTCGCGGTGAGGCTCGGTGAGGCCCCGGCCCAGTCCAGCTACCTCAGCATCGACGCCGTGATCGGCGCGGCGAAGCGCGTCGGCGCGGACGCCGTTCACCCCGGCTACGGGTTCCTCTCCGAGAACGCCGACTTCGCCCGGGCGCTGGACGCTGCCGGGATCGTCTTCATCGGCCCCGGGGTGGACGCCCTCGACCTCATGGGCGACAAGATCCGCGCCAAGACCCACGTCGCATCCAGTGGAGTGCCGGTCATCGCCGGCATCGCTGAACCGGGGCTGACAGATGCCCAGCTCATTGCCGCGGCAGAGGATGTGGGATACCCCATGCTCATCAAGCCTTCGGCGGGTGGCGGGGGCAAGGGCATGCATGTCGTCGAGCGGCCGGAAGACCTGGCCGAGACGCTGGTGACCGCGCGTCGGGTAGCCGCGGCGGCGTTCGGCGACGACACGCTCTTCCTGGAGCGCTACCTGGCCGTACCCCGGCACATCGAAGTGCAGGTCCTCGCCGATACCCACGGCAACGTGCTCCACCTGGGGGAGCGGGAATGTTCGTTGCAGCGGCGCCACCAGAAAGTCATCGAAGAGGCCCCGTCAGCGCTCCTGGACGAAGCCACCCGCGCTCGCATCGGCGAGGCCGCCTGCCAGGTTGCCCGCAGCGTCGGGTATGTCGGCGCCGGCACCATCGAGTTCCTGGTCTCGAATGACGCTCCCACCGACTTCTTCTTCATGGAGATGAACACCCGCCTGCAGGTCGAGCATCCCGTCACCGAGTTGGTGACCGGCATCGACCTCGTGGAATGGCAGCTGCGCATCGCCGCTGGGGAGGTGCTCACCTTCGTGCAAAACGACATCCGGGTGACCGGGCACGCCGTCGAAGCCCGTGTTTACGCCGAGAGCCCGGCCCGTGGCTTCCTGCCCACGACGGGAAGCGCGCTGGTGCTCGATGAGCCGGGCGGTCCGGGCATCCGCGTTGATACCTCGCTGGTGGAGGGCCTGCAGGTCGCCTCCAACTACGACCCGATGCTCTCCAAGGTGATCGCCTGGGGCACCGATCGCGCTGAAGCGCTGTCCCGCCTCGACCGCGCCCTGGCCTCCACCACCGTGCTCGGCATCCAGACCAACATCGACTACCTGCGCCAGCTCATCGCCGACCCGGCTGTACAGGCCGGCGATCTGGACACCGGTCTGATCGAACGCCGACTGCCCGACATCGAGTTTCGCGTCGCGGATGACGCGCTGCTTGCGGTGGCGGCGCTCGCCGTGCACTCGGGGGAGGCGCTTCGACACGCTCAACGAGCGAATACGTCGCTCCCTGAGCTCGTCGACGGGCGTGCCAGCGCCTGGCACCGCGACGGCTGGCGTCTGGGGGCCCACGTTCCCTCCCGCTACCGGTTCGCGGTCAGCGCGACCGATCAGGTCGACGTCCTCGTCTTCGGTGCGGCGGATGCTGCCACCGTCACGATCGGCGCGGGCGAGCCTCAGCAGGCCGGCCTGGTCTGGCTCGACGAGTCCACGGTGAGCCTCCAACTGGCCGGCAGCGCGACCAGCTATCGAGTGCTCATCGACGGTGGCACGGTCTGGCTGGGCGACCGCGGCTTCACCATCGACCTGAAACTGCTGGGCCGCGCCGACCAGCTCGCCGCCCAACTGGCCGCCGTCACCCGGGTGGCCGGTGTAGCCGACCCCGACGTACGCTCGCCCATGCCGGGGACGGTCGTCGCGGTGAACGTCGCCAGCGGCGACACCGTCACGGTCGGTCAGACCATCCTCGCCGTCGAGGCGATGAAGATGGAGCACAAGCTCCTCGCCACGCTCGACGGCACCGTCAGCGTCACCGTCAAACTGGCTGATCTGGTCAGACTCGACCAGGTGGTCGCCAGTATCGCTCCTCACGAGGGAGCAGAACAGGAAAGCGCGAAGCCATGACCAGCGAGCACAGCACTTCTCAACTCAGCGAAGACGAGCAGGACCTCTATGACACCGTTCTCGAGTTCACCCGCGACGTGATCGCGCCGATCTCGTATGAGGCCGACCGCGAGCACCGGCTCCCGATGGAGGTCGTTGCCCAGATGGGCGAGATGGGCCTGTTCGGCCTGCCGTTCCCCGAAGAGTACGGCGGGCAGGGCGGCGACATCATGGCGCTCGGACTGGCCATCGAAGCCATCGCCACCCAGAACCAGTCGTTGGCGATCACCCTGGAGGCGGCCGTCGGTCTGGGGGCCATCCCGGTGTTCCGTCATGGAACTGAAGAGCAGAAGCAGGAGCACCTGCCCGACCTCACCGCGGGCAAGGCGTTCGCCGGTTTCGGGCTGACCGAAGCCGAGGCGGGGTCGGATGCCGGCGCAACCCGCACGACGGCTGTGCTCGACGGCGACGTGTGGGTGGTCAACGGCAGCAAGCAGTTCATCACCAACTCCGGCACCCCGATCACCCGGTTCGTGACCGTCACCGCAGTCACCGGCGAAACCACGGGCGAGGATGGCAAGAAAGTCAAGGAGCTCTCGACTGTGATTGTGCCGAACGGCACCCCCGGGTTCACAGTGGAGCCCGCCTACGACAAGCTGGGCTGGAACTCCTCTGACACGCATCCGCTGACGTTCGACAACGTGCGGGTGCCGGCGGCCAACCTGCTGGGCGAGCGTGGCCGCGGTTACGCCAACTTCCTGCAGACCCTCGACGACGGGCGGGTGGCGATTGCCGCTCTCGCCACCGGTGCTGCACAAGGCTGTGTGGACGAATCGGTCGCCTACGCGAAGTCCCGCAACGCCTTCGGCAAGCCGATCGGGTCATTCCAGGCCATCTCGTTCATGATCGCCAAGATGCAGTCCCGGGTGCACGTCTCCCGGCTGGCCTGGCACGAGGCGGCCCGCCTGGCATCCGCCGGCCTCCCGTACAAGACCGAGGCGGCGATCGCCAAGCTGGTGTCCAGCGATGCGGCCATGAGCAACGCGCGGGATGCGACCCAGATCTTCGGCGGCTACGGTTTCATGAACGAGTCCCTCGTCGCGCGGCACTATCGTGACTCGAAGATCCTTGAGATCGGTGAAGGCACGAACGAGGTACAGCTCATGGTGATCGCCCGCGAGCTCGGTTTCTAGGAGGCAGGCATGGCTGACAAGGTCGTTGAACAGCGCGGGCTCTACTTTGAGGAGTTCGAGCTGGAGACCCGGTACCTGCACCGGCCGGGGCGTACGGTGACCGAGACCGACAACGTGCTGTTCACCACCATGACCATGAACACGCAGTCACTGCACCTGGATGCCGCCTGGTCGGCTGAGCAGCCGTTCGGCCAGCGCCTGGTGAACTCGATGTTCACCCTGTCTACCCTGGTGGGAGCATCCGTCGCCCAGCTCACCCAGGGCACCATCGTGGCGAACCTCGGTTTCAGCGAGGTGACGTTTCCGCACCCGCTGTACCACGGCGACACCTTGTACTCCGAAACCGTGGTCGACGATAAGCGGTTGTCGTCGTCCCGCCCGGGGCAGGGCATCGTCACCCTCACCCATACCGCGAAGAATCAGGACGGAGTCGTGGTCGCGACGGCCGTGCGCTCCGTCATGGTGTGGTGCAAGGACGCCCACAATGGCTGATTTCTCAATGGGGCCGGCCATCCTGTTCTGCCCGGCCGACCGCCCGGACCGTTTCGAGAAGGCGGCGGAGCGGGCGGATGCCGTCATCCTCGACCTCGAGGACGCGGTGTCGCCGGAGACGAAGGATTTCGCTCGCGAAGCGGTCGCCGGCTCCGCACTGGACCCGCAGCGCACCATGGTGCGGGTCAATCCCGTCGGCACCGACGATTTCGCGGCCGATCTGGCCGCACTCGCCCGCACCGGCTACCGCACCGTGATGCTGGCCAAGGCTGCGCATCCGTCCCAACTGGCCGCGCTCGCCGACTTCGATGTGGTCCCCCTCATCGAGACGGCGACTGGGGTGCTGAACGCGGCGGCGATTGCTGCCGAACCGAATGTGGTCGGGCTCATGTGGGGTGCTGAAGACCTGGTTGCCTCGCTCGGCGGAACGTCCAGCCGGATGGCCGACGGGCGCTACCGCGGCGTCGCGCAGCAGGCTCGGGCGACCGTGCTGCTTGCCGCTGGCGGGCACGGCAAGGCGGCCATCGACGCCATCTACGTGAATATCCCCGATGTCGAGGGCCTGGGAGCCGAGGCGGCGGATGCCGTCGCCTCCGGTTTCACCGCGACCGCGTGCATCCACCCGTCCCAGGTCGATGCCATTCGCGCCGAATACCTGCCCAACGATGCCGACGTGGCCTGGGCGCATTCGGTGCTGGCCGCGGCCGAGGGGGAGCACGGTGTCTTCCAGCTGGACGGGCGGATGATCGACGGCCCCATCCTCAAGCACGCCGACAAACTGCTGCGGCGCGCGGGCCGCCAGCCCGACCCGCCTCGGTGAGCTGCCCGTGCGGTGTCGGCGTCGAAGCGCAGCGAGGCTGCGGTGGACCCGGCTCAACTCGATGCGGGCAGTACTGGCGCTCGGCCCGTAGTCGCACTCATTGCAGTGCGGGCATAGGCGTCGCCACGGGGAGACGGGTTAGATGCGCCCGCGGATGCGCCGGGTCAGCGTCTCGGCGGCCGACCGCACTGCTCGCCCGAGGCGGGACAGCTCGAGATCGTCGACGATAGTGCGCCGAAAGGTGAGGCCGACGGATGCGGCGGGGTAGCCGTTGTGGTCGAGCACTGCCGATGCCACAGAGCCGTAGTCGAGGTTGATGTCGCCGTCCTCCACCGCCCAGCCGCGCTCCCGCGTATCCGCCAGCAAGGACTGGAGAGCGGGGACGTCGGACGGTCCGGTAGTGGTGCGCAGCGGCAGTTCGGTACCGGGGGAGTAGCTGGCGTCGAACTGGGCCTCGGGCAACGCCGCGAGCATCGCCCGCCCGGTCGCGGTCAGGTGGGCGGGAAGTCGCACTCCGATGCTGGTGACGACCGCGGGCGCTCGAGCCGCTGCGACTTTCGATGCGTAGATGACGTCGCTGTGCTGCAGCACTCCGAGGTGGGCCACCAGGGGCAGCCTGGTCTCGGCCACCAGCCGTTCCAGTACGGGAGAAGCGAGGCGCGCCAGCGTGTCGGAGGCGAGCACTGACGAGCCGATCTCGGCGAGCAGGCTGCCCAACGCGTAGCCCTGGTGCTCGGGGGAGTGCACCACGAAGCCCTCATCCTGCATCACCCGCAGCAAGTGGTAGACGGATGAGCGGGGCAGGGCCAGGTCGCGGCTGATGGTGGACGCGCGAACCGGCCCGCTGTGCCCGGCGAGGTACTTGATGATCCGCAGGGTCTCTGCGGCGGCCGGAACGCTGCTCATCGCGGGTCCTTTCGTGCGGTGAGGGGCGCCTGATCGGGCTTCCCGGCGTCCCCCAACCCCGATTAGGTGCCCTCACGAAGCGCCGTATCAGTAAGTCTGGTATCCCAGACACTATATCGCGCGAAGAGGGCCTCAGCGGGGGGTTGACGGGCTGTAATGGGAAACATGACAACTGCGACTGCAACGTCCGTGACTATTGGCATTGGCGCCCTCTCCTTCTCCGACGTCGTCGCTGTCGCTCGAGACGGAGCGCGCGTGGAGTTGAGCCCCGAGTCCCTGGACGCCATCAACTCCAGCCGCGCGATCATCGAGGCGATCGCCGAGGACTCCCGCCCGCATTACGGGGTGTCCACCGGATTCGGCTCGCTCGCCAGCAAGCACATCCCGTTCGCGCGGCGCGCCCAGCTGCAGCGCTCGCTGGTGCGCAGCCACGCCGCCAGCAGCGGCCCGGAAGTCGAACGGGAAGTGGTGCGCGCCACCATGCTGCTGCGCCTGTCAACGCTGGCGACCGGACGCACCGGCGTTCGCCCGGTCGTTGCCCAGGCCTATGTGGACCTGCTCAACGCCGACATCACGCCCATCGTTGGCGAGTACGGCAGCCTCGGCTGCTCAGGAGACCTTGCGCCGCTCGCGCACTGTGCGCTGGCCCTCATGGGAGAAGGCGAGGTGCGTGGGGCGTCCGGCGCCCTCATGCCGGCGTCGCAAGCCCTCGCCGCGGCCGGTATCCCCCCGATCGAGCTGCGCGAGAAAGAGGGGCTCGCCCTCATCAACGGCACTGACGGCATGCTCGGGATGCTCATCATGGCCATCACCGACCTGAATGCCCTGGTCACCACTGCCGACCTGGCCGCCGCGATGAGCGTGGAAGGGCTTACCGGCACGGATGCCGTCTTCGCGTCCGACCTGCAGGCACTGCGCCCGCACCCTGGCCAGCGGGACTCCGCGGCGAACATGCGCGCGGTGCTGGCCGACTCGGCCATGATCAGCAAGCCGGAGGGTTTCACCCGGGTTCAGGATGCCTACTCACTGCGCTGTGCCCCCCAGGTGCACGGCGCTGTGCGAGACACTATCGCCCACGCCACACTGGTGGCCGAGCGCGAGGCGGCATCCGCCATCGACAACCCGGTCGTGACCCCGGATGGCCGGCTGGAGTCGAACGGAAATTTCCACGGCGCACCACTCGGCTACGTGCTCGACTTCCTGGCCATCGCTGTCGCCGACCTCGCCAGCATCAGCGAGCGTCGCACCGACCGCTTCCTGGATGTCGCCCGCAACCACGGCCTGAACGCGTTCCTCGCCGATGACCCCGGTGTCGACTCCGGACACATGATCGCCCAGTACACGCAGGCCGGGATCGTCAGCGAACTGAAGCGGCTCGCCAACCCGGCCAGTGTCGATTCGATCCCCTCCTCCGCCATGCAGGAAGACCACGTGTCGATGGGCTGGAGCGCCGCCCGCAAGCTGCGCCGCTCCATTGACGGGCTCAGCCGGGTGATCGCCATCGAACTGCTGACCTCCGCGCGGGCCATGGACCTGCGCGAACCAGTCAGCCCCGGGCCGGTCGCATCAGCCGTCCGGGCCCGACTGAGAACTGTCGTACCCGGCCCGGCCGGTGGAGACCGCTACCTGGCGCCCGAGATCGCGGCTGCCCATTCGATGGTGCTCGACGGCTCCCTGGTGGCTGCCGCCGCATCCGTCATTTCCGAATCAGGAGGAGAACTCGTATGACCACCGACAGCAACACCAGCGGCCCCCGCCCGGTGCGCGCCTACCGCGGCAGCGCCCTGAACACCCTCGGCTGGCAGCAGGAGGCGGTTCTGCGGATGCTGCAGAACAATCTCGACCCTGAGGTCGCCGAGCACCCGGACGAACTCGTCGTCTACGGAGGAACCGGCAAGGCGGCCAGAGACTGGGCCAGCTTCGACGCGATGGTGCGCACGCTGAAGACCCTGAAGAACGACGAGACCATGCTGGTGCAGTCCGGCAAGCCGGTCGGCGTCATGCGGACCAACGAGTGGGCGCCACGCGTGCTGATCGCCAACTCCAACCTGGTCGGCGACTGGGCGAACTGGGACGAGTTCCGGCGCCTCGAAGAGCTCGGACTGACCATGTATGGCCAGATGACCGCCGGATCCTGGATCTACATCGGCACCCAGGGCATCCTGCAGGGAACGTACGAGACGTTCTCCGCCGTTGCCGCGCAGAAGTTCGGGGGAACCCTCGCCGGCACCATCACCCTCACCGGCGGCGTCGGCGGGATGGGCGGCGCCCAGCCGCTCGCCGTGACCATGAACGACGGAGTAGCCATCTGCGTCGATGTTGATCAGAGCCGCATCGACCGCCGGATCGAGCACCGCTACCTCGACGTCGAGGCGAACTCCATTGAGCACGCTCTCGAACTCGCCTACGCCGCGCGCGACAAGAGGGAGGCGCTCAGCATCGGCCTGCTCGGCAACGCGGCGGATGTCTTCCCTCGACTTCTCGAGATGAAGGCCGAAATCGACATCGTCACCGACCAGACCAGTGCCCACGACCCGTTGGCCTACCTGCCGCTCGAGTACAGCTTCGAGGAGTGGATTCCGGCTCGCGAGGCCGATTCGATCGGATTCGCGACGGCGGCGCGCAACTCGATGCGCAGGCAGGTGGAGGCGATGGTCGGCTTCCAGGATGCCGGTGCCGAGGTATTCGACTACGGCAACAACATCCGCACCGAGGCGAAGACCGCCGGCTTCGAGAACGCGTTCGCGTTCCCCGGATTCGTGCCCGCATACATCCGCCCCCTGTTCGAGCAGGGCAAGGGGCCGTTCCGCTGGGCGGCGCTCAGCGGCGACCCGGCCGACATCGCGGCGACCGACAAGGCCATCCTGGAACTGTTCCCGGAGAACAAGTCGCTGGCCAAGTGGATCACGATGGCGGGGGAGCGGGTGCACTTCCAGGGGCTTCCGGCCCGCATCTGCTGGCTCGGCTACGGCGAACGGGACAAGGCCGGCCTGAAGTTCAACGAGATGGTGGCATCGGGTGAAATCTCCGCACCGATCGTGATCGGCCGCGACCACCTCGACTCTGGCTCCGTCGCCTCGCCGTACCGTGAGACAGAAGCGATGAAGGACGGCTCGGATGCCATCGCCGACTGGCCGCTGCTGAACGCCCTGGTGAACACTTCCTCCGGTGCCACCTGGGTCTCCATCCACCATGGTGGCGGGGTCGGCATCGGCCGGTCCATCCACGCCGGGCAGGTCACGGTGGCCGACGGCACCGAGCTGGCTGCCCGGAAGCTGGCCCGGGTGCTCAGCAACGACCCCGGAATGGGAGTGATCCGTCACGTCGACGCCGGCTACGACGACGCTGCGGAGGTCGCCGACCGGCTCGGTGTGCGGGTTCCGATGAAAGAAGGTGACTGATGGCGTTGAGCGTGGACCCGCTCTGGCCCCGTGCGGGGAACTGGCCGGCGCCGACCGGTGACGTCGATTTCGGGCTGATCGGCATCCCGACCTGGCGCAGCTCGCTGTCGGCCACGAAGGCGTACCAGACACCGGCCGCGGTTCGCGAGGCCCTTCGCTATTACAGTGAGTTCTTCCATGAGGGGGCTGACGAGGCGATCAGCTTTGCCGACTGGGGCGACGTCGATGACCCGGATGCCGACGAGCCGGCCACTGTCGATGCAGTCGCTGCCACCACCGCCCGGTTGCTGGTGGCGCTCGGCGGAGACAACGCCGCCACCGTACCCGCGGCCCTCGGAACCTGGGCCGATCGCATCGGCACGGCCGGGCTGGTCACAGTTGACGCGCACTACGACCTGCGCGACGGGATCAGCAACGGCTCACCGGTGCGCCGGCTGATCGAAGCCGGACTCGACGGGCGCCGGGTAGTCCAGGTGGGCATCGTCGACTTCGCGAATTCCGCAGAGTACGCGGCTCGCGCCCTCGACTACGGCATCACCGTGGTTCACCGGGACGTGCTGCACCGCCGGCCGATGGCAGACATCATGGGCGAGGCCCTGGAGATCGCGTCCTCCGCCGGCGGACCAGTGCACGTCGACCTCGACGTCGACGCCTGTGACCGGTCGGTGGCCCCTGCCTGCCCGGCATCCCTCCCTGGCGGCATCAGCGCGGCCGAACTCCGCTCGGCCGCGCGAGCCGCCGGACGGCATCCGCTCGTCGAATCCATCGACCTGACCGAGGTGGATTCCACCACCGACGTCGCAGACCAGCGCACCATCCGACTTGTCGCTTTGTGTGTGCTCGAGGCTGCAGCAGGGTTAAGGTTGCGTGCATGACAAGCACGATCATTGATCGGGTCGGACTCCTCGTCACCAACGACGAGTCCTACGGCACGCTGACTGCTGAACGCAGGGACGCGGCGGTCGTCATCGAGGACGACCGCATCGTCTGGGTGGGCGATGCAGGAGACGCCCCGGCCGCAGACGCCCGCATCGACGCCGGAGGCCGCTGCGTCATCCCCGGTTTCGTCGACAGCCACAGCCACCTCGTCTTCGCCGGCGATCGCTCGGACGAGTTCGAGGCGCGAATGATCGGGGAGAAGTATGCCGCGGGGGGCATCCGTCGGACGGTCGGCCTCACCAGGGCGGCGACGGATGCTGAACTAGCCGAAAACACCGCTCGCCTGATTGCCGAGATGCGGGCACAGGGAACCACCACTGTCGAGATCAAGAGCGGCTACGGCTTGAGCACTATCGACGAGGCACGGTTGCTCGCCATCGCCGGGCAATTCACCGAGGAGACCACCTATCTTGGTGCCCACGTCGTGCCGTCCGAGTTCGCGGATGACCCGGCCGGCTACGTCGACCTGGTCACCGGCGAGATGCTCGACGCCTGCGCATCACGCGCCAAGTGGATCGACGTGTTCTGCGATGACGGCGCGTTCGACGTCGACCAGGCCCGCACCATCCTGAATGCGGGGAAGGGCCGCGGTTTGGCTGCGAGGATGCACGCCGGACAGCTGGGATTGTCCGGAGGCGTCAGGCTGGCAGTGGAGCTCGGTGCGGCCAGCGTGGACCACTGCACCTTCCTCAGCGACGCCGACGTGGACGCGCTGGCCTCCGGCGACACCGTGGCGACCCTGCTACCCGGCGTCGAGTTCTCCACCAGGCAGCCGTACCCGGAAGCCCGCCGCCTGATCGACGCCGGTGCCACCGTGGCGATCGCCAGCGATTGCAACCCCGGCTCCAGTTTCACCTCGTCGGTTCCGTTCTGCATCGCCCTCGCCGTCCGCGAGATGCGGATGTCGCCTGCCGAAGCCCTGTGGGCGGCCACGGCCGGGGGAGCGCAGGCACTGTGGCGCGATGATGTCGGAGTCGTCGCGGTCGGGAAGCGGGCCGACCTGGTGGTGCTCGATGCGCCGAGCTACGTGCACCTGGCGTATCGGCCGGGGGTCCCCATGATCCACCGCGTGCTCTGAGCCGCTCGCATCGGCTGGATATCCTTGAATGGCCCCCCATGAAAGGAAATCTCCCATGCTCCTCGCCGTCACCGGTGCCACCGGCCACCTGGGTCGCCTCGTAGTCGAATCCCTGCTCGAGCGCGGTACCCCGGCCCAGGACATCGTCGCGATCGGGCGGGATGTGGACAAGATCGACGACCTTCAGGAGCGCGGGGTGCAGGTGCGCGCTGCGGACTACACGAAGCCGGAGACCCTTGAACCTGCACTGCGCAGTGTCGACCGGCTGCTTCTCGTCTCGGGCAGCGCCGTCGGCCAGCGAATCGCGCAGCACCGCAACGTGGTGGACGCGGCGAAGGCCGCCGGGGTGGGTTTCATCGCCTACACCAGCGGCCCGAAGGCGGACACCACCGATCTCGCCCTGGCTCCCGACCACAAGGCGACGGAGGAGCTGATCCGTGACTCCGGGATCCCGTTCGCAATCCTGCGCAACAACTGGTACTCCGAGAACTACTTCCAGGTGCTCGAACAGGCGCAGTACACCGGCCTGGTTATCGCCAGCCTCGGCGATGGGAAGGTGGCGAGTGCCAGCCGCCGGGACTACGCGGAAGCGGCAGCCGTCGTGCTCGCCGGCGAGGGACACGAGGGCAAGGTCTACGAGCTCTCCGGCGACACGGCGTGGGGCTATGACGAGCTCGCTGCCGTCCTCACCGACATTCTCGGCCGGCAGGTCGAGTACCGCCGGGTGTCAGCGAAAGAGCACCGGAAGATCCTGACGAAGGCGGGCGTGCCGATGGCCCAGGCTGCGTTCATCGTCACCCTGGACGGGAACACCAGGGATGGAGCGCTGTCTGAGACGACCGGCGAGCTGAGGGCGCTCCTAGGCCGCCCGACCACGCCACTGCGCGAGACGCTGTCCCAGCCCCTGCCCTGAACCCCGACGGCTAGCCGCCTCGCTGGTGGAGCTTGCCGAGACCTCACTCCTCGAAGGTGTTCACCAGCGCGTGTGCGGCCCGGTCGAGGTATCCCCACAGGGTGGCATCGTTCAGCGGGCTGAGCTCGAGGGTGTCGAGGGCGGCCCGCATGTGGGTGAGCCAGTGGTCCCTGGCCTCAGGGTTCACCTTGAAGCCGCCATGGCGCATCCGCAACCGCGGGTGGCCGCGTTCCTCGCTGTAGGCGCCCGGCCCGCCCCAGTACTGCTCCAGGAACATGGTCAGACGATGGATGGCGCCCTCGAGGTCTTGCTGCGGGTACATCGGCCAGAGCACCGGGTCGTGGCGAACCCCTTCGTAGAATGCCCGCACGAGCTTCTCGAACGTCGGGTGACCGCCGACCTGCTCGTAGAAGCTGCCGCCGGCCGCCGGGCCGTTCTCGCTGACCCGTAACGTCACCGGGTTCACCTGTCCGCCGTTGTCCGTCATTCTGATTCTCCGCGCATGGCCTCCGGCATCGGCTTCGTCTGGCTCGATACCTCGTCGTCGTTCACCTGGGTTGTCGCCCGGCTGTCAATGACCACCCGGTTGAGCGCCGGAACGTTCACGTTGATCTCATCGAGCGCGAGCTTGAGGCGCAGACGCAGCTCCCGGGCCACATCCCACTGTTCTTCTGGCCGCGTCTTCATGACCAGGCGGATGACGAGCGCCTCGGCAGATACTGACTCGATGCCCCAGATCTCCGGCTTTTCGAGGATCTTCGATCTCCAGGCAATGCTGTTCGCCATGGTGTTAGCGGTCTGCAGCAGTTTCTCCTGGATCGTCGCGACATCCGCCGTGTAGGGGGTCGGCAGGTCGATGATGACCCGGGCCCAGTCGTGCGAGAAGTTGCCGACCCGCAGAATCTCGCCGTTGCGCACGAACCACAGCGTGCCATCGACCGAGCGGACCTTGGTGATGCGCAAGCCGACTTCTTCCACCGTGCCGGTTGCCTCGCCCAGGTCGGCGATATCGCCCACCCCGAGCTGGTCCTCCGCGACCATGAAGATGCCGTTGAGCACGTCTTTCACGATGTTCTGGGCGCCGAATCCGAGGCCCGCGCCGATGGCTGCGCTGACGATCGCGAACGCTCCGGTGGCGTTGGGGAACAGGATGGACACCAGGAGCAGAACCACGACGATCGAGATCACTGCGGTCACGGCACTGTTGAAGACCGTGCCAAGCGCCCGGGTTCGCTGCACGATCCGTGCCGCGGCGAGTGGTGAGGCGATCAGCGCCTGGGTGTCGTCGACGCTGTGCCGCTTCTTGGCGCCGGTGACGACCCGATCCACGACTCTCCGGATCGCGATGCGCAGCGCCCAATTGAGGAGCAGGGCACCGATGACGATGAGAATAACTTTGATCGGGCCTTGCCAGGTCTCGGCGAATGAGGCGAGGCCAGCCCAGAAGCCGGCCCAATCGAAGGCGGGTGCAGTGTCATCCATGTCCAGCCAAGTCTAATGACCCGTCGTGGGCGCGCTGATCGCTGCCTCGACAAAGGATCGTACATACGCATGGAACGTTCGGGAGGCCCGCGGGGTTATATAGGAGGCAAGAACCTGAACGGGCAGACGCCCGCACGGCACCGTTGGGTCGTCGCCCGCCACGAGCGGCGGTGATCATGAGCATGAGGAGAAGATCGATGACTGTCACAGACAAGGTCGCACTGGTCACGGGTGCTGGCCAGGGGATCGGACGCGGGATCGCATTACGGCTGGCACAGGACGGATTCAACCTTGCACTCGCCGACCTCGCTTTTCAGAAGGACAAGGGAGAGGCAGTCGTCGCCGAGATTGAGGCACTGGGTCGCAAGGCCATCTTTGTCGCGGCGGATGTCTCCAAACGCGACGAGGTCGTGGCCGCTGTCGACGCAGCAGCAGACCAGCTCGGAGGTTTCGACGTCATCGTCAACAACGCCGGCATTGCCCAGGTCAAGCCGTTGCTCGAGGTCACTGAGGACGAGCTGACCAAGATCTTCCAGATCAACGTCAACAGTGTCGTCTGGGGTATCCAGGCGGCGGCAGCGAAGTTCGAGGAGCTGGGCCACGGCGGCAAGATTATTTCTGCCGCGTCGATCGCTGCAATTCAGGGCTTCCCAATCCTGAGCGCGTACTCGGCGTCGAAGTTCGCCGTGCGAGGATTCACCCAGGCCGCGGCGCAGGAGCTCGCGCCGAAGGGCATCACCGTCAACGCCTACGCCCCGGGAATCGTCGGCACCGGCATGTGGGAGCTGATCGATGAAGAGCTGAGCAAGATCAACGGCAAGCCGCTCGGCCAGAACCTCAAGGAGAACGTCGAGGGCATTGCCCTGGGCCGCATCGAGACACCGGAGGATGTCGCCAGGGTGGTGTCGTTCTTCGCCGGCCCCGACTCCGACTACATCACCGGGCAGGTGCTGCTCGTTGACGGCGGGATGCTGTACAACTAACCCCGAGACGAAGGGTCGGCCTGATGGTCGCAGGCCGACCCTTGCTGGTCACTGGGAGTCTCGGGCCTGCACCTTCAACGCCCGCTCAACGCCGGCCAGGTTCTCCACCACGAGTCTCCGAAGGGTCGGCACGTCCTTGTTCACTGCGAGCCACTTCTGGGTCGCAGCCACCAGCTCGGCCGACGCCAACGGCGCCGGGTACAGCCCGACGACGAGAGTTTCGGCGATCGCATAGCTGCGGGACTCCCACAGCGTGCTGATGCTGCTGAAGTATCGTTCGACCAGTGGCTGCAGGCAGGATGGCTCGTTCACGTGCTGGTACCCGAGGGCGGTGTTGCGCACGATCGCGTTTGGCAGCTTGTCCGTCTCGACGAGCGAGGTGAACGCGGCGAGCTTCGACTCTGGGGTGGGGAATGTCGCCCTCGCGCGAGCTGCGGCCTGCTGGCCGTTCGCCGTGTTGTCGGCGGCCAGCGCCTCGTCGATATCGGCGTTGGTGGCCTTGTTGCCGAGGGCGAGCCCTTCGAGTAACTCCCAGCTCAGATCGGTGTCGATCTCGAGTCCGTCCAGGCTGATCGAACCGTCCCGCAGTCCGGCCAGCGTGTTGTAGTGCTGATCGGTCGAGGCCAGCTGGGCGAAGAACTTCACGAACTGGAACTGGGCGTCCGACCCTCCTGCCGCGTTCTGGGCGAGGCTCCAGAGGGCATCGCCGACCCGGGTGATTGTCTCTGCCCGGGTGGCCGGGTTCACGTATTGACGGGCCACCAGGGCCAGCTGGTTCAACGTGGTGCGGATGGTCGTGCTTTCGCTCTCGCTGGCGATATTGCCCAGCACGAGCCTGACATAGTCGCGGGCGGCCATCTCGGCGTCGCGCGTGGAGTCCCACGCCGAACCCCAGACGATGGAACGCGCCAGCGGGTTTTCGATGCTCCCCAGATGCTGGATGGCCACGGCGAGTGACTCTTCGTCGAGGCGCACCTTGGCGTAGGCGAGGTCGTCGTCGTTCAGCAGGATCAGGGCACTGCGCTGGTGGCCGATGAGGTCAGGCACGTCGGTGCGTTCGCCGTCCACGTCGATTTCGATTCGGTGCACGCGCTGGAGCTTGTCACCGTCGAAGTCGTACAGCCCGATCGCCAGACGGTGCGGGCGGATGGTCGGGTAGTCCGCGGCAGCGCTCTGAAGCACCGCGAACCCGGTGATGGTGCCGGCGGAATCCGTTTGCACTTCGCAACGGAGGGTGTTCACGCCGGCCGTCTCCAGCCACAGCTTCGTCCATGAGGCCAGGTCACGACCGCTGGTGGCCTCCAGCTCGGTGAACAGGTCGCTGAGCTCGGCGTTTCCCCATGCGTGCTTGTTCAGGTAGGCGGCCACGCCGCTGAAGAACGCTTCGCGTCCCACCCAGGCGACCAGCTGCTTGAGCACCGAGCCGCCCTTGGCGTAGGTGATGCCGTCGAAGTTGACTTGCACGTCTTCAAGGTCGTTGATGGTGGCGACCACCGGATGGGTGGACGGCAGCTGGTCCTGTCGGTACGCCCAGCTCTTCTCCATGGCCTGGAAGGTAGTCCAGGCCTCAGTCCACTCTGTGGCCTCCGCAACGGCGATGGTTGAC
Source organism: Homoserinimonas sp. (assembly GCA_040904805.1). Lineage (GTDB taxonomy): Bacteria > Actinomycetota > Actinomycetes > Actinomycetales > Microbacteriaceae > RYN-87. The sequence continues at coordinate 40,896 of JBBDSS010000015.1, forward strand.
GCCCACTCGGCGAACGACTCGTTCAGCCAGAGGTCGTTCCACCATTTCATGGTGACCAGGTCGCCGAACCACATATGCGCGAGCTCGTGCAGGATGGTGACGACGCGACGCTCCTTGATCGCATCCGTCACCTTCGAGCGGAAGACGTAGGTCTCGGTGAACGTGATGGCGCCAGCATTCTCCATGGCGCCGGCGTTGAACTCCGGTACGAAGAGCTGGTCGTACTTCTCGAACGGGTACGGGTGCTCGAACTTCTCCTCGAAGTAGGCGAAGCCTTCGCGGGTCTTGTCGAAGATGTAGTCGGCGTCGACGTGCTGGCTCAGCGACTTTCGCGAGAAGATCCCGAGCGGAATGGTGCGACCGTCGCTGCTGGTGAGCTCGCTGCGCACCGACTCGTATGGGCCGGCGACGATGGCGGTGACGTAGCTGGACAGGATGGGGGTTGGCGCGAAGCTCCAGGTGGCGGTGTCGCCGGTGACTACCGGCTCCGGCGTCGGAGAGTTGCTGACGACCTGCCAGTAGGCGGGTGCGGTCACCGTGAAGGTGAACTTCGCCTTGAGGTCTGGCTGCTCGAAGACGGCGAACACGCGGCGGCTGTCCGGCACCTCGAACTGGCTGTACAGGTACACCTCACCATCAACGGGGTCGACAAAGCGGTGCAGTCCCTCGCCGGTATTCGTGTATTCGGCGTCGGCGACAACCGTGAGCACGTTGTCTGCCGCCAGGTTGTCGAGCGGGATACGCACACCGTCAGCGATGGACGGGTCGAGATCCACGCCGTTCAGGTTCACCGAGTGGGCCGTGCGGACGATGGCGTCGATGAACGTGGACGACCCGGTGGTTGCGGTGAATGAGACGACAGTCGTACTGCGGAAAGTCTCCTCCCCGGTGGTGAGGTCCAGCGTGATGTCGTAGTTCGACACAGTGACGATCGCCTTGCGCTCCTGGGCTTCACTGCGGGTGAGGTTGTCTCCTGGCACTGGTGTTCTCCATCTGCTTCTCTGCTGGCGCTCGTGACGCCGGTTCACGGTGGTCAAAGCCTAGCCATGAATGTCGTTCCGGAGCCGACTGGGTAGCCTCGATCCATGAAAGACAGCACAAATCCGGAGGTGTCCACCGCCGACCGGTTCCGGGCGTTCGCCGAAGTGGAGGCGCGCGGCATGGGTCGCTGTTATGAGGAGTGGGCTGGTCGTCGACCTGATGAACCGGGTGCCGGTGACCTGGCTGGCCTGACTGCCTAGCTGGTGAACACGGGCAACTGTGGCTGTTGCACAGGTGCCGGCGCGCTGGTCCTCAATCCGACCACGCCGATCGTGTCTTCGATCGAGAGCGACAACAGTTCGTACAGCCGATCATCCGAATCGCCGATGCAGGCCTGAGCGATACCGAGCACCGCGGTGCTCACGATTGCCCGCCCGGCTCGCGTGAATGACAGACTGCGGCGGTGCTTCCCGCGCAGTGAATCGAACTCCCACGCCCAGTCCCGAGCGTTCGGCGCCGCTGCCAGCGAGTCGTCGATGCGCGCGGTCACTCGTGCATCGTCGGCGAGTCCAACCTCACCGAGCACTTGCTTGCAGGACAGCAGCCCGGTGGCGAGAGCGCGTTGCCTGCTCTCGCTGGCGACCGGGATTGCGCAGGATGCGGCACGCAACGCGATCAGCAGGTCGATCTTGGGGTCATCGCCGTCCAGGCCGATTACCGAGGGGATCAGCGGAACAAGCCGGTTCCTGGCCTCGTCCGAACTGAAGTCGTTGACGCCCCTGGCGAGGAATGCCAACAGAGGATGAGTGCAGGGCGGGTGATCGCTCCAGCGTTCGCCGGCAAGGTACGAGGCGAACTCCATGAAACAGGCGCCCTGGCGAGGGTTTCGATGTTTTCCGGGCGACAGCACCGGCATCACATCGGGCAAACCGTCGAATTCTGGCGTAAACGTCCTTGGCATGATGTGCCTCCAAACACACGGAAACCACGTACATCCAGTCTCCCCCCTCCGCTCACGCAATGCCAGTGCTCTCGGCAAGCTGTCACCTGGAACCCCTCCCGCATTGAGAGACCTTTTCTGACCTCGGCCGCGAAGGGAGGAGGTTTTTTCGCGCTGTACTGGATTGTTCCTCCTTTCGCGCGGCGGTACCCGGGCTCCACCGGACTCAATATGGTGGGCATATGACCTTCAACATCGCGCGCATCCGGGCAGACTTCCCCTCGCTGAAGAACGGCTGGGCCTTCTTCGACGGACCGGGAGGCACACAAACCCCGGTACAGGTCACCGATGCGATAACGGATGCCCTGGCCCAGCCGCTGTCGAACCGCGGCGCCGTCACCGAAGGCGAGAGGAATGCCGAGCGCATCGTGGTCGACGCCCGGCGGGCGATCGCCGACCTCGTCGGCGGGGACCCCAGGGGAGTCGTGTTCGGCCGCAGTGCCACCCAGTTGGCGTACGACTTCTCCCGGATGCTGTCTGCGTCCTGGGAGCCAGGTGACGAGGTCATTGTGACCAGGCTCGATCACGATTCCAACATCCGGCCCTGGGTACAGGCCGCCGAGCGCGCCGGAGCCACCGTCCGCTGGGTCAACTTCGACCAGGCATCCAGCGAGCTTGACCTGGACCAGCTGGCCGGCTTGCTGAACGACCGCACGCGCCTGGTCGCCGTCACCGCCGCATCCAATATCATCGGCACAATCCCACCGGTAGCCGAGATCTCCCGGCTGGCCCACCAGGCGGGCGCACTGGTGTATGTCGATGGCGTGCACTACACAGCCCACGAGTCCGTGGACATCGCAGCCCTCGGTGCGGATTTCTACTCCTGCTCGCCGTACAAGTTCCTCGGGCCGCATCTGGGGGTCCTGGCCGCCGACCCGGTGCTGCTGGATGGGCTTCGTCCAGACAAACTGCTGCCGTCGACCGACGAGGTGCCCGAGCGTTTCGAGTTCGGCACGCTCCCGTACGAGTACCTCGCAGCGGTGACTGCCGCGATCGGCTACCTCGCTGAGCTCTCCGGCAGCACGGCTTCCACTCGGCGGCAGAGGTTGATCGACTCCTACACGGCGCTCGGCCGGCACGAGGCCGACCTGCGTTCGCGGCTGGAGGCGGGGGTCGCCGAACTGGCCGGTGTGACGGTGCACTCGAGGGCGGAAGCCCGCACGCCGACCATGCTCATCACGTTCGACGGCCGCAATGCGGCGGACGCATACACGCACCTCGCCAGGGTCAAGATCGCCGCGCCGGCCAGCAACTTCTACGCCTTGGAGGCTTCACGCCACCTCGGTCTCGGCGACGCTGGGGGACTGCGTGTCGGCCTTGCCCCGTACAACACCGTCGAGGAGGTCGACCGGCTCGTCGACGGCCTGCGCGACTTCCTGCTCGGCTGACAGTTTCGGCGTCGCCCGGCCGTCCTAAGCTGGAACCATGCGCATCCACATCGCCACCGATCACGCCGGCCTCGAGCTCAGCCAGCACCTGCAGGAGCATCTGAAGTCCGGCGGCCACGATGTGGTCGACCACGGACCGCAGTCGTACGACCCGCTCGACGATTACCCCGCGTTCTGCATCAACGCGGCGCGTGCGGTGGTTGCCGACCAGGCGGCCGGCACCGAGGCACTCGGCGTGGTGTTCGGCGGCTCCGGAAACGGTGAGCAGATGGCGGCAAACAAGGTTGCCGGTGCCCGCGCCGCCCTGGTGTGGAACGTATCGACGGCTGAACTGGCCCGCGAGCACAACAACGCGAACCTCATCTCGATCGGCGCCCGCCAGCACACCGTCGAGGAGGCCATCCAGTTCATCGACACGTTCATCGCGACCGACTTCCCCGGGGACGAGCGTCACGCGCGTCGCATCGCCCAGCTGGCCGAATACGAGGCCACCGGTACTATCGCCGGACAAGAGATCAGTTAACCGATGCCAGAAGGTCATTCCGTCCACCGCATCGCCCGCCAGTTCGCACTCCATTTCGTCGGACACCGGGTCGCAGCAACATCACCGCAGGGCCGATTCGCCGCCGGGGCTGCGCAACTCGACGGCCACCTCATGACAGCGTCCAAGGCCGTCGGAAAGCAGTTGTACCTCGACTTCGAGCATGACCTGGTGCTCCGCGTGCACCTGGGCATGTACGGGGCGTGGGACTTCGCCGGGGAGGTCACTGCGGGTGCGCCGATCCGAGATGGCCGCGAAGGCTCAGGGGGAGTGGTGGGTGAGGCGGAGGACTCCCTGCACAGCATCGGTGCCCCGCGCCGAACCCGGCTCCGGATGGCGGAGCAGGAGACCCTGCAGGAGGCCATCGACACTTTCCCCCCGGAGCCGGTCGGCCAGGTGCGGGTGCGCCTGCTGACGGATGCCGCCGTAGCCGACCTGCGAGGACCGACGGCGTGCGAGGTACTCACCCCGCCCGAAGCAGAGGCGGTCATCGCCAAGTTGGGGCCGGACCCGCTGGTGATCGACGCTGGTTCGGGAGAAAACCGCTTCGTCGACACAGTGCGCAACAAGTCGACGCCGATCGGATTGCTGCTGATGGACCAGACAGTGGTGGCGGGAATCGGGAACGTGTTCCGGGCCGAGCTGCTGTTCCGGGCGAACCTGAACCCTCACACACCGGGCAAGCTGGTCCCAGAGGACACTCTGCGACAGTTGTGGCGCGACTGGACCTACCTGCTCACCATCGGCGTCGACACCGGCCAGATGCTGACGATGGACGGCCTGGATGGCGACGCCTACCGGGCGGCCCTGGCCAGCAGGGACGACCGCCACTGGGTCTACCACCGCGAGGGTTTGCCCTGTCGCGTCTGCGGGACCCACATCACCATGGAGGAGGCGGCCGGGCGGAAACTGTACTGGTGTCCGCGCTGCCAGGCCTGACGGCAAGAGCACGCCTCAGCGCAGCCGAAGTCATGCCAGAGTAGGTGCATGAGACATACGCCGTCGTTTCTTTTGGAAGATCCGGAGGAGGTCAAGCGCCTGATCCGGGACAACCCCTGGGTGACCATCGTCGCCAACACCGCCACGGGCATGGTTGCTTCGCACTACCCGGTGGTCGTCGAAGCCGGTCGGGACGACATCAGCATCGTCAGCCATGTCGGGCGACCGGATGACCGGCTGTTGGAGCTCGGAACGGCCGAGGTGCTGGTGATCGTGCAGGGGCCACACGGTTACATCTCTCCTGGCTGGTACGACGGCAGTCCCGCCGTTCCGACCTGGAACCATGTGACCGCTCACCTGTATGGCACACCCGAGATCCTCAGCGACGAGGAGAATTGGCGGGTGCTCGGCGAGCTGGTCGACCACTTCGAAGACCACCTGCCGCATCCGAACCGGCTCGCCGACAACGAGGAGTATGGCCGCAAGATCTTCTCCGGCACCGTCGGTTTCCGACTGGTCGTCACCCGGTTCGACGCCCGCGCGAAGCTCAGCCAGAACAAGTCGGAACAGGTAGTCGCGGGAGTGATCGACGAGCTGGACAACAACCAGGTGTACGCCCAGCCCGCGCTGGCCACCGAAATGCGAAGGGCGCGTGGCGAGTGAGCACGATTTTTCGGAATGCGCGCCTGGGCAACGTCGTCGTTGACGTGCTGGTCGAGAACGGCGCCATCGCCGAGATCGGTCCCGCGGACGGTCTCGAGTCCCGCCCCGCTGCAGAAGAAATGCGCCTTGACGGCCGCTGGCTCATTCCCGGGCTCTGGGACAATCACGTGCATTTCAGCCAGTGGTCGATGGTGCAGCAGTGGCTCGACCTCTCGTCGGCCGACTCGGCGGCAGCCGTCAGCGACCTGGTTGCGGATTCAGTCGCACAGCGAGATCACCTCTCGCTCCGTGAGCTGGGGACGCTGGTCGGGTTCGGGTTCCGCGACGGCCTTTGGCCGGACACCCCGAGCCGTGCGGCCCTCGATCAGGCTGCGGGCGGTGTCCCGGTGGTGCTGGTGAGCGCCGACCTCCACGCCGTGTGGCTGAACTCTGCAGCTCTGGAATTGTATGGACATCCCGAGCACCCCACCGGGCTGCTGAAAGAAGACGACGCGTTCGAGATCACCCGCCTCATCAACACTGTTGAGGATGCCACACTCGACAGCTGGGCGATGGCGGCCGCGAACCAGGCGGCCACCCGCGGCGTCGTCGGCATCGTCGACCTGGAGATGCAGTGGAACCTGGAGAACTGGACCAGGCGCACGGCTACCGGGTTCGATTCCCTGCGGGTGGACTTCGGCGTCTACACCCAGCACCTGGACCGTGCCATCGAGCTCGGCCTGCGCACCGGCGATTCCATCAATGACCTGGTCTCCGTGGGGATGTACAAGGTGTTGACGGATGGCTCCCTCAACACCCGTACGGCGTTCTGCCATGACGAATACCCGGGGCTGGAAGGGCAGCAGAACTCCCGCGGACTTCTCACAGTTCCGCCGGAGCAATTGCTGCCGCTGATGAAGCGCGCGTCGGCCGCCGGCATTGTCCCCGATGTCCATGCCATCGGGGACCGTGCCAACACGCTGGCGCTGGACGCCTTCGAGAAGCTGGGCATCGGTGGCCGAATCGAGCACGCCCAATTGCTCAGCGAGACCGACTTCGACCGATTCGCCCAGCTCGGAGTGGTGGCCAGCGTGCAACCGGAACACGCGATGGATGACCGGGACGTCGCCGATCGCTACTGGGGGAACAAGACCGGGCGCAGCTTCGCGCTGAAGAGCCTGCTCGACGCCGGGGCAGAACTGTCCCTCGGCTCGGATGCTCCGGTTGCACCGCTGGATCCGTGGGTGACCATTTCGGCAGCAGTCGGCCGCGCCCGCGACGGACGGGACGCCTGGCATCCGGAGCAGGCCATCAGTGTGGACGCGGCCATCGCCGCGTCGACAAGGACCCGCGTTGCCGTAGGGGAGGTCGCCGACCTGGCAGTGGTGGACCGCGACCCGTCCACGTCCACCCCGGACGAACTGCGGTCGATGCCGGTGTCCGCGACCATGCTGGGCGGCCGGTTCACCCACTGCGCCCTGTAGGGCAGCCGCGTCCGAGCTATTCCTTCCCTGCTCCGGGAGGCTGCATGTCCGCAGATGACTCGACCAGGGGTTCCGTCGGCGTGGTGCGGCTACCTGAGGGCGGCGATCCGCCCGACGGCATCCTTCAGGCTCTGGATGCGTTTCTCATAGCGAATTGCCACCACCACCAGTACGATTCCGGCGAGCCCGGCCCACAGCCACCACTCCTGCGACTCGTAGACGGCGCGAACTTGCGGCGCGAATGTCGCGAAGCCGTGGATGAGCGCAATCACGAGTCCGAGGATGAATGGCGCCTGCAGTCGACGTACGGCGCCGACGATGAGCACGGTCACCGAGACAACACCGAGTCCGACCAGCCTCCAGAGCTCGGGTTCGCTGATCGTGGCCAGCAGGCTGGGCACCAGGATCACGATGATCGCGGGCGCCAGTGTGCGCCAGCTGCGGCTGCCCGGTTCGGCCGCCAGCCGGATGCGTCCGGTTGCCAGCAGGGCGATGGCCAGGGGAACGGTACCGAGCTCGATCGGGTCCAGAGCGCCGGTGCTGACCCCGGCCACCGCAACGGCGGCGGCGAGGGCGATCCCGAAGACGGCGACGGCCCTGGTGAACGGTGCCCTGTCCACGGTGAAGGCCACGACGTGGAATGCGCAGAGCAGCGCGACGGTGGCGATCGCGCGCACGATTCCGAGGGTTGTGTCTGAGAAGCCGACGGCCTCGATGCCGGCAAATATGGCCAGTCCAGTGCCGACAAGCACCTGGCTCAGCATTGTCCGGGTCCGGGGGTTCGCGTCGTTACGCTGCCGGGCCTGGCCTACGGCAGCAACCAGCAACACGGCCAGGGCGGCGGCCATCCAGGTGTCCGGCACCAGATTATGATTCGGGGCGAGCAGCGCCCGACCACCTGCGGTGGCCAGAACCCCTGCCAATCCGGCCAGGGCGATCACGTCCAGGTAGGGCTGGACGGAGTGACGGGCGACAACGCAGCCGATGAGCAGCAGGACCGCCGAGACCGCAAACACGACGAGAGGGCGCATGGTGTCGCCCGTGATGGAGTTCGCTGCCGACGGCAGGATGCCGATCAGCAGGCCGCAGAGCACAACGAACGGCGCGGCCCTGCTGGCAACCGGCGTTTCTGCTCGGGAGGCTGCCCGATGTATCAGGTAGGCGACCAGCAGAAGGGCGGCGGCCAGTGGAAGTACATACAGCTCCAGGACGCTAACCCGGTCGCTGGAGAGGCGCCACCAGAGCCCGGCCGTCGCCAGGACGAGCGCCAGCCAGCCCAGGTGTCGACGCGTCGATCGCGAGGCGAACAGGCCATCGCTGCCGACGGCGATCAGGAGCACGGTCACGGCACCCAGAATGAGCACCAACCATCCGGATGCGGCATCCGTCACTACTGCTGTGACCAGGGCGGGAATGCCGACAAGCGCCACCCCTGCTTCGCGGGCCAACCGTGGCGTGCCCGTCGGGCGTAGCAGGGTGACGGCGAGCGCGCCCACCGCGGTCAGCAGCGCCGCGGTGATGGGAACCACCGACTGGGCGAAGTCGGACAGGTCGAGCACTCGGGCGAACGAGTCGACTACCCAGAGTACGACAGGGGAGACGGCGACGGATGCGGCAATCCGCTCCAGACGTAATGAGGCGTGGGAAGGCAGTCCCACCCAGAGCAGTAGCGCGCCGACCAGCAGGACGCTCGCTGCCAGGCTGGTGATCGGCTGGGGCAGCAGCAAGCCCGACTGGTCGTAAGCGGCCAGCTGGGTGACGACATTCACGGTCGCGACGGCTGCTGCTCCGCTGGCCAGGCCGGCAATCCAGAACACTGTGCGACGGTCGAGCACGGTGATCGCCCGCGGATAGCCAACGGCGGCCAAGGCCACAAGCACGGAGCCGACAAGTGTCACCAGCACGGAGGCGTTGAGCCGTTCGATGCTCGAAGGCAGTGGTTCGGGCCACAGGAGATGGCGCGCCGCGGCGGCGGCTCCGACGAAGATCAGTACAGTGCAAGCGCCGAGCAGCGCCGCTCGTGACGCCGCGGTGTGGGTGATGGCGCGGCAGGCGAGCAGCAGTGCAATTGTTGCCACCGTGGTGCCAGCCCAGGTGTCGGGTGACGCCCAGCCGAGGGAGAACATCAGCGTGGTCGCGATGGCGAGCACCGTGACCAGGCAGGCACGGTAAGCGGCTGCACGCGTCGTCCGCAGCAGCAGGAAGGCGACCACCGACAGCAGCAGCCACCCGGCGAGGGTGAGCCAGATGCTGGGAAGTTGCGCCGCGGCTGGTATCAGCACGACGCCGGCTCCCCACGCCAGAGCCGGTGCACGCTGGCGCAACCCTCTGGTCAGCAACCAGACCACTGCAGCGATGGCCACCACGCTTCCGAGTGCCAGCACTGCGAAGTCGCTCGTCGAATCGGCGCCGGCGAGTCCCGCTGCGGCGCCCGCGCCCCAGGGGCTGGCCATGGCGTCGACGAGGCCCATCCCGATCGGTGCCAGCGCGGTCGCGAGAGGTGGCAGCGCGGTCAGGATGAGGACGGCGGCCGCTCCCCGGGCAGCAAAGACGACGGGCGGCCGGTAGAGGGAGTTCACCGCGCGGCGCATCCCGACCTCCAGCGCGAGGAATACGACTGCGGCGGCGACGACGGGTGCGACAAGCGCGAACTCGGCCTTCTCCGGGGCGACGCGAATGGCCGTCGCCGAGACAGCAGCGGCGGCAGCGACGCCGCCGACTGTGGCAAAGACCTGACCGAACGCCCGGGTCGGCGGTGTCGACGTTCGATCGATGGCCGCGACGCCCGCGTGGAGGAAGGCGATCAGCGCGACGATCGCGCCAGCGACGGTTCCGCCCCAATCGCTGAACGGGTCCACTACCCAAGACACCAGGAACGCGGCAGACAGGGCGACGAGTGTGGTGGACAGCACCAGCATCCGCTCGAGTGTGCCGACGAAGGGTGCGCGGGGGATAAGGATGTGGGCGAGCCCGACAACGGCCGCGGCGACGATCCCGGTGACCGCTCGGGTCGCCGGCTCTGCCTCATCGCCGAGCCCCCAGATGAGCGTCCCCACGCCGATAGCGAGTCCTGCCCACCCGACGATGCTTGCGGCGCGAACTTTCGATAGTCGATGCCAGACGATGAACCCCAGACTGGCAATGGCGATGGTGGCGCCCCAGTAGGTGGCAGAATCCGCCGAACCGAGCCCGAAGAAAGCGTTGGCGCGGAGCGCGTAGGCGTCCAGGTAGACGAGCACCAGGGCAAAGGCGGCAAGGCCCTCGGCGCTGGCGATGAGTGCCTTGCGCCGAAGCAGTGACGCAGACCCGAAGGCTGCCAGTGTGATGGCGGCGATGATGATCGACCGCCAGACGATGCCGTAGTTGATGAACGCATAGACGAGGAAGAAGATCGCGAACACTGAGAGCAGGGAAACCCCGGCGACGAGGAGTGCCACCTGTACGCCGGAGCGACGCGGTCGGTTGGCCATTGGCAGTGGATGGGTGGGCCCGCTGGCAGGCTCCCGGCGCGGGGTCTGCCACGCCGGTTCCGCAATCGGCGGAACGACTGGCGCGGTCACCAGGTCAACAGGATCCTGGGCAGGTGCGGGAGGCGCAGCGGTTTCATAGCGGATGCGGCCGATCACCTCGACCCGCCTCGACAGTGCCTCCGATGCTGTCTGGGAGAGCGACGCAAGTTCGCTTGCGGCCGGATGCGCGAGGTTCAGGCCGCAGCTATCACAGCTGACCTCGACCAGCGGGGTGTAGCAGGCCGGACACCGGGTCGAGTCGGTGAGCGCTGCCGGCGTTGTCGGCCAGAAGACGGTGCCGGCATGGTTCCTGAACGTGGCGTCGTCGGTTCGCGGCACTGTGTTCCCCTCGCAAGTTGACCTGCGCTCAGGCTAGCGGAGCGAAACGCCGCGATCGGCTGACCAACGCGCTACGGGGGAAAAGTGCCGGAACTGCCTGCCGAGCGATTGCTACGGTGCCGCGACCAGGGCCGTGCGGTAGGCCGACGATATCTGGATCTCGGGGCGCGGAGCCTGCACATCGTTGGTCCACATGGTGCCGTTCCACCAGCGAACCTGGGGAAGGCCGAGCGGGTCGTGGTACCAGCCGGCGGGGGCCTGCGTTTCGAATGCGAGAGACACGAGAATGGCTCCTGACGGGACGTGGCCGTCGTGAGACGGGCGTGTCGGACGGGGGTAGCTCGATACTAGCCCCCCCTCTGGGGGGCATCGCAAGAGGCGCAGGGGTACATTTTCGTGGATCCCTCAACGCTCAGCAGGCCGCTTTCCCGTCGACGATGCGGCACAGCACTAGCGTCCACTGGTAGTCGAACTCATCCATCCAGCCCTCGCTCACATCCAGGCAGGTGAGCGACCCACTGATCTCGATCATGGTCGTCGACGAGTCGAAGACGTCGGCGATCGACGGGAATTTCCCGCCGGTGCGTTTTGGTGCATCGCAGCTGGTGGTCTGCGGGGCCACCGGGTCGAGACCATGTCCGCACTCTTCCCAGAGCGATTCCGACAGGTAGCCGAGTTTGCTGCCCGCGTGAAGTGTCTTCGGTGCAGGCACAGCCACTTGAAGCGCGTCGGTGTAGGTGCGCTGACCACAGTCCGGAACGGGAGGTACGTATACTCCAGTGCCGCCATCGGCACAGACCCCGTTCGAGACCCCTACTTTGAGCGGCGGGAGCTCGCCGACTGCCGGTTCGTGATGGGTCTTCTCTGCCGAGTAGTTGCCCAGCATCTCGAACATCACGGGCCCCTGACCGAAGTCATAGGGCTGGAACTCTTGGCCGGTTGCGACGAAAACAGCCGCCTGGTCGCCGAGGTTACCGTCTGGGTTGCTCAGCAGTACAGCGGAAATCGGCACCGTGTCGGAGGCCATTGATGCGGTGAGGTGGGTTGAGCTGGTGATCACCCGGGCAGCGTGCCCGCAGCCTCCCGGCGTTTGGTGGTTCGACGCTGCCCGCGATTCGATGCTCGCCACCAGGGTGGCCTCGAAATCGGCCTCCAGGTTCCAGTCGCGTACCGGCACCGTGCCGGTCTGGGTGATCAGTTTCATCCTGCTGAGCACCTGCGGGATGGCGGTGAGCCCGCCGGTGGATGCCGCATCCAGGGCGTCCCAGGGTAGCGACGCCATGTCTTTGAAGAAGTCGTTGCCACCGAGATTGGTGACCGCCCGCAACGCCACCTCGACGTCCTCCGGCTCGGCTACTTCCGGCAGGATGTCGGCCTGCGGCGCCCCGGAGACCCGGAACTTCGCGCTGCCGCCGGAGTCCGTGCGCGCCTGGGTGACGTCGGCGTTGTCGCCCTTGCCATCGCCGATTCTCAGCACGGAGGTCTGTTCGCTGTAGAGCTGCACGTCGATGCTCTCGGCTGCGCCGGCTTTCGACCCAGGGACGTCCAGACCGAGCGGTGCCAAAAACAGGTTCATACAGCTGCGAATGTCCTCCCACGAGTCTTCAGCGAATTCGAACGTCACGGTCAGGTCGCGCACTTCGCCTGGCTGGGTGTTCTTGGTGCGCACGAGCGGTGCATTGTCGATCGAGAACGTGGCGTCAAGCGCGGCGGCTTTGGCGAGCATGGTGTAGAACGCCGAGATCAGTCGCGCCAGACCGATCTTCCCGCCCACTCCAGACTTTCCCGTGGCCGCGGCCGCCTCGTCCAGACGCCCGATCGCCATATCGAAAACGAACGTCGCGTGCGCCTTGTTGAACTGGTTCACCAGCTCGGCGGCCCACGGGTTGTCGATCGTGATATTGCAGGCACGCTTGCTGCTGCTCGCCTTCACCGTTCCAGGGAAAGAGGCGAGGGCGATCGTCGGGGCGGGTGTGGGCCCGGTTGCTGTGTCGTTCCTGTCGATGGCGCCGGCATCAGAAACAGCAAGCTCAGCCGAAAGCCTGCGAAGCACCAGGCCGACGCTGCTCCAGTTAAGTACGACCTCATCGATCGCTTTCGCCTGGTGGTTGGCGTACAGGAGCTCCGTCTGGGTGCTGGTGAGCACCTTCGAGAAGTCTGTGTCCTCGATTCGGGTGAGGTCCTGGTGAATGGCCTCGGCCAGTGCAGGTGCCGATATCCCGGGGACCGCGGCGAGCGCATCCGCGAGGTCGACGAGTCGTAACCCGCCTGGCGCTGTCGCCAGCACCGAGTGCAGCCGCAACTCGGCGTCGGTCAACGCCCACCCGAACCCGGTCTTCCCGTCGATTTCAATCGGCTGGCCATCCGGTCCGGCGACGGCGATGCCGGCGGTGACGAGCAGCGATTGCCACACCGCAACCGCGTGCTCACCGCCGGCACGGGTCGTGGCGCCGAGGGCGCGCATCGCATCGTAATGGGCGATCAATTCCGGCTGGTTGGCCTGGACCGCCTGCGAATATGCTTCGCTGGCGCTCAGGTAGGCATCCATCGCCGCCTGATCGGTGGTGTCGCCCGGCATCACCGGCTGCGGGGGAAGCTCGGGGGACGGCGGCAGTGCGGCCGGTGCGGGAATCGGGCCGGTGTACAGCCGCGAATCAGTCTTGGCATCGTCTCGGAAACCCGGGATGCAGCCGGTCAACAGCAGGGTGGCCGCTACCGCGATCGCAGCAAACCGGGTGCCAGTCTTGGCTCTTGTCACAGCGGTGCCTCGCGCCTTCCGTCAACATGCTCGATTAGGACCAGGTGTGCGGAATCGCACGATACGAAGGGACGTTAGGGGAGTAGTGAAAGATTCGTCAAGACTCTTGGCGAGAGATCAGACCCTGGTATGACGGGGGACCCCAGAAGTTGACGGGAGATTCGACGGCGTCGCGCTGCGATATGGCCTGTTATACGGTGCGGAGACCGCCACCATGGTCGGCATGCTGGACCGCTGGTCGCTCCCGGTATCTACCACGTGGCGGGGACGCACGGGTTCGTCCTCCACTACGAGGAGCTGGACTGGGCACCGCAGCATGCGAGCGTCGCATTCGAGTTGGAGGGGATGACGGGAATCGAACCCGCGTGATCAGTTTGGAAGACTGAGGCTCTACCATTGAGCTACATCCCCGCGACCGCCAGCCTCGGCCAGAAGTGCCCTGTAATCCTAATACAGGTCACGCGAGTCTCGCGGACAGCCGAGCCGACACAACTCGGTTAGACTTACCAAGGCCTTTTTCGGACGCGAGGTTGTGCGCCAGGTTGGTCGAATTCCGTAGTGAGAGATTTCGCAGTGAACCCGGGGCGTAGCTCAGCTTGGTAGAGCGCTCGGTTTGGGACCGAGAGGCCGCAGGTTCGAATCCTGTCGCCCCGACAAAAACTCAAGAACTTGAATCATTGAACACCAGGCGCCACCAGGCGTTGAGATCAAACAGGAGAGTCCCACCTCGTGAAGACCACGGTTGAAAAACTGAGCCCCACCCGCGTCAAGCTTGTCATTGCGGTGACGCCAGAAGAGCTCAAGCCGAGCATCGACAAGGCGTACACCCAGATCGCCGGTCAGATCAACATTCCCGGCTTCCGCAAGGGCAAGGTTCCCGCCCCAATCATCGACCAGCGCGTCGGCCGCGGTGAGGTCCTCAACCAGGCTGTCAACGATGCCCTCGACACGGTGTACCGCCAGGCGGTCGAAGAGAACAGCATCCGCCCGCTCGGTCGCCCAGAAGCGGATGTCACCGGCCTTCCGGAACTGAAGGACTTCTCCGGCGACCTCGAGGTCAGCGTTGAGGTCGATGTGCGCCCCGAGTTCACCCTGCCGAAGTTCGACGGGCTGAAGCTGACCGTCGACACCGTCCAGGTGTCTGACGAGGACGTCGAGAAGGAACTGGACAGCCTGCGCGAGCGCTTCGGCACCCTGGTGACAGTTGACCGTCCGGCCACGACCGGCGACTTCGCGCAGATCGACCTCGTCGCCATCATCGGCGGCGAAGAAGTCGACACCGCCAAGAGCATCTCCTACGAGGTCGGCTCCGGCGAATTGATCGACGGCATCGACGAGGCACTGGATGCCCTGAGCGCCGGCGAAACCACCACGTTCGAGTCCCAGCTTCTCGGCGGTGACAAGGAGGGCGAGGCCGCCCAGATCACGGTCACGCTGACCGCCGTCAAGGAGCGCGAGCTTCCCGAGGCAAACGACGACTTCGCCCAGATCGCCAGCGAGTTCGACACCATCGACGAGCTGAAGGCCGACCTGAAGAAGCAGGTCGAACGCTCCAAGGTCTTCGAGCAGGGCGCACAGGCTCGCGACCAGGTCGTCGACACCCTCCTCGAGTCCGTCGAGATACCGGTGCCGCCGAAGCTGGTCGAGGACGAGGTGAACCGCCACCTCGAGAACGAGAAGCGCCTCGAAGACGACACGCACCGTGCCGAGGTGACCGAGTCCAGTGAGAAGACGTTCCGCAGCCAGATCCTGCTCGACTCGATCGTGGAGGCCGAAGGCGTGAAGGTCAGCCAGAACGAACTCACCCAGTACCTCATCCAGGGTGCCGCCCAGTACAACATGGAGCCGAGTGAGTTCATCCAGGTTCTCGACGGCAACGGCCAGATCCCCGGCATGATTGCCGAAGTTGCCCGCAACAAGGCGCTGGCAGTCGTGCTCGGCAAGGCTGCGGTCGTCGATGGTGAGGGCAAGGCCGTCGACCTGGGCGAGTTCACGGCGACGGATGACAACGATGAGGACTTCATCGAGGCTATCGCGCCGCAGGGTACCCCTGACGGTGGCAAGGACAGCCACGGGCGCGCGCCAGGCCACGAGCACTACGGGCACGACCACAAGTAGCGTCCGAGTTTCGCCGTTCCCTCTTCATCCGGCCAGAAAGGTCCGGCAGTGACGAACCCGCTGAAGTTCACTCCAGAGCCGCTGACAGTGTCAGTGGCGGCGGACACGGTGCACGAGAGGCTTCGTGACGCCATCCTGAGCGGTGAGTTGCGACCGAACATGCGGCTCGTCGAGGAAGAACTGGGGAGCTGGCTGCGCGTCAGTCGCACCCCCGTACGTGAAGCACTGCTCCGGCTCACCCAGGAGGGCCTGGTCCAGCGTTCACGAGGCTGGATCGTGCGCGAGCATGCGCCGGAAGAATTCCTGCGCATCCTCGAGGCACGCGCGGCTATCGAAGGCGCCGCTGCCGCCCTGGCGGCCGAGCACATTACCGCCGCAGAGATCGCGGAGCTGAAACAGATCGTGGACCAGATCGACCACTCAGGCACGACGCGTACCGAGCTCAACGAGTTGAACAAGCGTTTCCACACCATCGTCACTGCCGCCGGCCGAAACTTCCTGCTCGACCAGTTCTCGCAGCGCACTCGCATCAGCTATTGGAACTTCACTATCCAGAATCTGGTCAGCGCGGAGGACAACAAGATCGCCAACGACCAGCACCGCGAGATCATCGCGAGGCTCGAAGCCGGTGACGCGGAAGGCAGTGAGCGGATGGTGCGCGCGCACATCGACCGCACCAAGGCCATCCTCGCTGAAGCGCTGAACCTCTAATCCGGGTCCGCAGTTATTTGCCGACAGCGAACGCGGCAGTTCTCTCCCGTCCGCTCGGATAGATTCGACATACGCGATAACTGAAACGGAGCGTAGGCAATGGCCCAACCGGCATTGGTCAGCAGTGTTTTCGACCAACTCCTCAAGGATCGCATCATCTGGCTCGGCTCAGAGGTGCGTGATGACAACGCCAACGAGATCTGCGCGAAGATACTTCTTCTCGCCGCAGAAGACCCGAAGCGCGACATCTACCTGTACATCAACTCACCCGGCGGATCGATCACCGCAGGCATGGCGATTTACGACACGATGAAGTTCGTTCCGAACGACATCGTCACCGTCGGCATCGGCCTGGCTGCCTCGATGGGGCAGTTCTTGCTCTCCTCCGGCAACAAGGGCAAGCGGTACATCACGCCGAACGCTCGCGTGCTATTGCACCAGCCGTCCGGCGGATTCGGTGGAACCTCAGCCGACATCCAGACGCAGGCCAAGGTCATCCTCGATATGAAGAAGCGGATGGCCGAGCTGACCGCCGAGCAGACCGGCAAGTCGGTCGAGCAGATCCTGATCGACGGCGACCGTGACAACTGGTTCACGGCGCAGGAAGCGCTGGAATACGGGTTCGTCGACCACCTGCGCGAGTACGCCTCCGATGTTGCCGGTGGCGGCGGCACGGATGTCGCAGCCTCCGAAGCCGAAGCCAAAGAATAAGAAGCGGAATCACTATGGAATTCACCAACCCGTCGATGAGCCAGGGGCTGGCTTCGATGCCGGCCGGCGGTGTCGCCCGCCCGGCCGAGTCGCGTTACATCCTGCCGAGCTTCGAAGAACGCACCGCCTACGGCTACAAGCGCCAGGACCCGTACGCGAAACTCTTCGAGGACCGCATCATCTTCCTCGGGGTGCAGATCGACGACGCCTCGGCCGATGACATCATGGCGCAGTTACTGGTACTGGAAAGCCAGGACCCCGACCGCGATATCGTCATGTACATCAACTCGCCAGGTGGGTCGTTCACCGCGATGACGGCGATCTACGACACGATGCAGTATGTGCGACCGCAGATCCAGACCGTGGTTCTCGGGCAGGCGGCATCCGCTGCAGCCGTGGTCCTCGCCGCCGGTACGCCGGGCAAGCGCCTCGCGCTGCCGAACGCGCGCATCCTCATCCACCAGCCGTCGGCCGGTGACGCCGGTCGCGGCCAGGCCTCGGACATCGAGATCCAGGCTCGCGAGATCCTGCGGATGCGCGAGTGGCTCGAGGAGACCATCGCGAAGCACTCCAACCGCACCAAGGAGCAGGTCAACAAGGACATCGATCGCGACAACATCCTGAGTGGTGCTGATGCGCAGGAGTACGGCCTGGTCGACCAGGTGCTGACCTCGCGCAAGGGGCTGCCCGCGATCGCCGAGTAGCGACAACGCGTAAGTGGGGGTGGTGCCGGGACGGCGCCACCCCCACTTGCGTTTCCGCCTGTGCTGCTACTTCTTCGCGCGGCCGAGCACCAGCATCGTCGTCCCAGCGGCAACGACGACCGCAGCGATCGCGGCAGCGATCCACAACAGGTCGCCGGAATCGGCCGGCTCCTCATCGACCGTTGCCGGGGGACTTGCCTTATCTTCCGCTTCCTCAGACGGCGCAGTCGGCTCCTCGACCTCTTGGCCGCACACCGGCGCTGTCGCCGAACCTTCGCTGATCTCGGCGTCGTCATCCGGCGTCCAGGCGAAGGGGATCTCACCGGAGACGGTGTGGCCGTCGACCGAAACCACCTGCCAGGTCAGCAGGTAGTCGCCCGCATCGCCGAGCGCGGCCGCCGCAGTCATCGATGGCCCGTCCACTGCGACGCAGCCGTCGCCGTAGTAGCGTCCATCGGTGTCCTGCACCTGGAGGCCGAAACCGCCGGAGTCGGCGCCCAGGTCGAGCAACTCGTCATTGGTCGTGATGATGAACTCATCGGGCAGCGCGGTCAGCACACCGCCGTCGGACGGTGTCGACGAGACCAGGTAGTTGTGGGCGCTGGCCGGGGCGGCCACGCCGACAACCAGTCCCATAGTGAGCAGTCCGAGAGCGGAGAAAGCGGTGGCGCGTCTCATGTCTGACCACACGTGGTTTCCTCCTTGCGTCGTGCCTTCAGCCCGACCATCAGGCCAATGGTTCCGAGTACGAGGCCGCTAGCTCCGAGTACGCGGGCCACAATATCGTCCGAACCTGACGCGGCCCGGTTCCCGGCGGCGGCCGAAGTGTCCGCAGCGGATGCAGTGGCGAGCACCTGCCCGGCACCGCTTGCCGTGGTTAAGACCATGGAGGGTTCCAGATGCTCGGGCTCAGGCTCGCCGGCGACGGCACTCTCCGCCCAATCCGTGGACCCCACCTCGCATTCCTGCGCGACGGGGAAATCGAGTCGCTCGCCGGCCGACGCCTCCGGGAGCTTGACCGCCAGCGCGAAGGTGGTGCGCTGCCCGTCGGCCAGCGGTACGCCAAGCGCCAGCAACGTGCCAGCTCCGTGCGCTCCCGAGTGGGGAACCGCAGGCCGGAAGGGGGCAACGGGGTCGCCGTCGGTAGCCGCCAGGTCAACACCGAGATCAGTAGCAGGGCGAGAGTGCAGATAGCCAGAGGCAAGGAACACGCAGGCAACACCGGAGAACGCCAGCGCGAGCGCCATGGCGACCAGGGGCGGATGCGCTCCGTCGCCGATGCCGTGCGAAAACCCGGCGGCGAAGGTCGCGAAGACGGCAACGCCCTGGCCGCGAATCAATCGCGCCCACCGTGACGTCATGGGTTCTCCCGGCTGGATGCTGTGTTCCGCCCAGTCTAAACGTCGTCCCTGGCCGAGTTGTGTGGCAGGCAGGCGGACGGCCCGGCCATCCGGCCGAGACCCGGCGCGCCGAGTCACAATTCATTCCCGGTGCATAACACTGTCGGAGTATCGGGTTAGGCTCGTAGCAGGTTTTCGCAGGACAAGGATTCACCCACAAGGAGGTACACATGGCTCGAATAGGCGAGAGCGCCGACCTGCTCAAGTGTTCCTTCTGTGGCAAGAGCCAGAAGCAGGTGCAACAGCTGATTGCCGGCCCAGGTGTCTACATCTGTGATGAGTGCGTCGAGTTGTGCAACGAAATTATCGAGGAACGCCTGGCGGAGGCCGGCGAAGAGACGACGAGCTCTTTCGAGCTTCCGAAGCCGAAGGAGATCTTCAGCTTCCTCGAGGAGTACGTCATCGGGCAGGAGCCGGCGAAGAAGGCCCTGTCGGTGGCGGTCTACAACCACTACAAGCGCATCCGGGCCCGCAACACGATCACGTCTGCGGACGCCGTCATCGACGATGTCGAGATCGCGAAGTCGAACATCCTGCTGATCGGGCCGACCGGATGCGGCAAGACCTACCTCGCCCAGACTCTCGCGAAACGCCTGAACGTCCCATTCGCGGTAGCGGATGCGACGGCGCTCACCGAGGCCGGCTACGTCGGTGAGGATGTCGAGAACATCCTGCTCAAGCTCATCCAGGCCGCGGACTACGACGTCAAGCGGGCCGAGACCGGCATCATCTACATCGACGAGATTGACAAGATCGCCCGTAAGGCTGAGAACCCGTCCATCACCCGCGACGTCTCGGGCGAAGGCGTGCAGCAGGCACTGCTGAAGATCCTCGAGGGCACCGTCGCCTCCGTCCCGCCGCAGGGCGGCCGCAAGCATCCGCACCAGGAGTTCATCCAGGTCGACACCACCAATGTGCTGTTCATCGTCGCGGGAGCCTTCGCCGGGCTGGAAGAGATCATCTCCCAGCGCGCCGGCAAGAAGGGCATCGGCTTCGGCGCACCCCTTCACAGCAAGGGCGACGACATCAACCTGTTCAGCGAGGTTCTGCCAGAAGATTTGCACAAGTTCGGACTGATTCCCGAGTTCATCGGCCGCCTCCCCGTCGTTGCCACGGTCACACCGCTCGACCAGGTTGCCCTGATGGACATCCTCACCAAGCCGAAGAACGCCCTGGTGCGCCAGTACCAGCGGATGTTCGAGCTCGACAACGTCACCCTCGAGTTCGAGAATGACGCCCTTGAAGCCATCGCCGACCTTGCCGTGCTTCGCCAGACCGGTGCCCGCGGGCTTCGATCGATCATGGAAGAAGTGCTCGGCTCGATCATGTTCGATGTTCCGTCGGACGAAGGCATCGGAAGCGTCGTCGTGACGCGCGAGGCTGTGCTCAACAACGCGGCGCCCACCATCGTGCCGCGCAAGCCGGAGCGCCGGGAGAAGTCAGCCTGACCGTGCGTCCTCCACGACTGCACCAGGGCGACCGCGTCGCAGTGGTCGCGACGAGTTGGCCGGGTTCTACGGTGTTCCCGAAGCCGTACCAGTATGGGCTCGCGGCCCTCCGGGATGTGTTCGGGCTCGACGTGGTCGAGTACCCGTCGACCCGGTTCACCCCGGAGGAGGCCTGGCGCAACCCGGCCGCCCGGGCAGCCGACCTCAATCAGGCATTCGCCGACCCCGAGATCGCCGCGATCTTCACGGTAATCGGCGGAGACGACTCGGTTCGCATCCTCCCGCACGTCGACGTCGAGGCGGCCATCGCCCATCCCAAGGTGCTGATGGGCTACTCGGACACCACGACTCAGCTGTTGGCTCTCGCTGCTGCAGGCCTCACCACTTTCAACGGCCCGGCAGTCATGGCCGGTCTCGCCCAGCTGGCAAGCCAGCCGGGGTTGGAGGACCACATCCGGTCGATCCTGTTCGACCCGACCGACAGCTACGACTATCGACCGTATGGCTACCGCCTCGGTGACGCACCGGATTGGGCGCACCAGAGCGGTAACGAAGCAGGCAAGCCGTCGCCGGACACTGGACGGCGCTGGCTCCAGGGCGCGGGGGCACAGCAGGGCCGTCTCACCGGCGGATGCATCGAGGTACTCGACATGATGATCGGGACGCCGTCATGGCCGGCTGTCGACTTCTTCGACGGCAGGATTCTCTTCCTCGAAACGTCGGAGGATGCTCCGACTCCGGCGCAGGTCGGTTTCTGGCTGCGGAACTACGGCGCCCAGGGCATCCTGTCCCGGATCAACGGCCTGGTCTTCGGGCGCCCTCGCGGCTACACACCCGAGCAGACGGGGGAGTTGGACGGGGTCATCGTCGAGCGGCTGGCCGAGTGGGGCGCCACCGGCATCCCGGTGCTCGCCGGTGCCGACTTCGGCCACATCGACCCGCAGTGGATCCTGCCGCACAACGTGCTCGCTGAACTCGACCCGGTAGCCGACCGGTTCCGCCTGCTGGAGCCCGCCGTTTCCTGAGCTGGGCTCGCTGATCTATGGGCTCGCTGGGCTATGTGCTCGCTGAGCCAAGCGTGACGTAGCCCCCGTCGACACGCTCAGGGAGCGGTGAGATTTTGGGTCGTACCGGACGGTCTTGACGCTGTCGCTACATTGTTCTAAGCTTTATTTAGTCCTAAATAAAGGGGAACCAATGGCGATTCGCCCCCAGCCGCGGACCGATGTGAACCGGTCTGCGATTCTGGCGCATCTCGGCGCTCACGGCCCGGCATCCCGTGCCAGCCTTGCCCGCGCCCTGGCCGTATCTCCGGCGCTCATGACACAGCTCACCAGGGACCTCCTGGCCGAGGGCCTGGTGCAAGAACTCGAGCATTCGCCCTCCCAGGGTGGCCGCCCGGCTCGAATGCTTGGGCTGGTGTCATCGGCCGGCCGCGCCATCGGCGTCAAGGTGGTCGCCGACCACGTCGCCTTCGTCGAGCTCGGCATCGACGGCACGGTGCTCCGCTCGGCGAGTGAACCGTTCGAAGCGTCATCCCCGACGTTCCTCGGCGAATTGACCACGCTCCTGCGCCGTTTCATGGCGGGGGGAAGCTCGGCACCGCTCCTGGGAGTCGGTGTCGGCGTGCCTGGCAGCGTCGACCGCCAGGGCAACGGCATTGTCGATTCGACCCAGCTGGGCTGGCAGCGGGTTCCCCTCGGCGCGACCCTGAGGCGCGAACTGGCACTTCCGGTGCTGGTGGAGAACAACGTGAACGCCCTCGCGGTGGCCGAACGCCTCTACGGCGTCGGCCGTCAGCACGAGAACTTCCTGGTGGTGACCATCGGCAGCGGTGTCGGCGCGGGAATCGTCGTGGACGGGGTAGTTCTTCGCGGCGCCGCCGGGGGAGCAGGCGAGATCGGCCACCTACCGGTCATGGATGATGGACCGTTGTGCACCTGCGGAAATCACGGTTGCCTGGAGGCACTCATCGGGGAGAACCCCCTGGTCAGGACGGCGCGGGAACGAGCAGTGATCGGACCTCGGAGCGGGATCACGGCGCTCCGAGCCGCTGCGGAT
This sequence comes from Homoserinimonas sp., assembly GCA_040904805.1. Taxonomy (GTDB): domain Bacteria; phylum Actinomycetota; class Actinomycetes; order Actinomycetales; family Microbacteriaceae; genus RYN-87. The sequence continues at coordinate 63,630 of JBBDSS010000015.1, forward strand.
GCGGAGGACGCCGGAGCCACCCTGATCTTCAGCGAGGCGGGGCGGATGCTCGGCCGCGCCCTCGCGGGAATCGTGCACGCGCTCGACCCGGAGGTCGTCATTGTTCTCGGGGAGGGCACAGCTGCCTGGAAGCACTGGTCGTTCGGGTTCGAACCCGCCTTCCGGTCAGCACTGATCCCGAGCCGCAACAGTGTCCCGGTCGCAGTCGAAACCTGGCAGGACGAAAGCTGGGCCCAGGGGGCGGCGGCGATCGTGCTGGCGACACCCTTCGACCTGGACGGAATCGCCGGCGACCAGGGTCGACTGGTCCGCGCGCGGCTGGTCGAACAGGCCGGCCCGCATCCCGAACCTGCGGCAGCGGCACCATGAGCCTGTCCAGCGCCCAGACCTCCCTCCTCGACAAGGCGCCGCAGTTCCCGCACGCGAAGCCGCTGCGGGACAGCGCATCCCGCGTCCGGAAAGCGAAGTACGCGCTCACCGTGCTCGCGTTCCTGCTGCCCAGCGCCCTGCCGTTGCTGCTGTTCACCCTCGGACCGATGGTGGCGGCGGCCTGGATCAGCCTCAACAAGTGGAACCTGCTGGTCCCGATGACCTTCGTCGGATTCGACAACTATGTGGCGCTCCTGACCGACCCGCGCACCGGTGACGTGTTCCTGCACACGGTGTACTACATCGCCGGCTACCTGCCGCTGGTCTATTTCGGCGGGCTCGCCCTCGCGCTCGCCCTCAACACGGCGCTGAAGGGCAGGTCGTTCCTGCGCGGGGTTTACTTCCTCCCGGTCGTCACCAGCTGGATCGTGGTCGCCCTCGTCTGGCGCTGGCTGCTCAACCCTAGCACGGGGGTCGTGAACACAGTGCTGGCGTTCTTCGGCATCGAAGGACCCGGCTGGTGGACCGACCCGGCCTGGGCGATGCCATCCATCATTCTGGCGTCGGCGTGGAAGGACCTCGGCTTCGTCATGGTGATCCTGCTGGCCGGGTTGCAGGCGATCTCGCCTGAGCTCCACGAAGCAGCCAATGTGGACGGCGCCGGCCGGTGGCGCCGCCTGGTGAGCATCACAATCCCCCTGCTGTCGCCATCCACCTTCTTCGTACTGGTAATCTCGCTGATCAACGGCTTCCAGGTCTTCGACCAGGTGTACGCGATGACCGGTGGCGGTCCGGCCGGCTCCAGCCAGGTCGTCGTGCAGCAGATCTACGACCTGACATTCCGCTACGGGCGCGCCGGGGAGGCATCCGCCCTCTCCTGGCTGCTGTTCGCCGTGGTCCTCGCGGTCACGGTCATCCAGATCCGTGGCCAGAAACGGTGGGTGAACTATGGCTGACACCACCGTCCGGAGGCCCGAACCGCGCCGGTCGCCGCTGCGCCTGGCCGGGTCGATCGGGCTGCACCTGGTCGTCATCCTCGGCGCCATCGCGATGTTCTTCCCGTTCTTCTGGACGATCATCACCTCGATCAGCCCGGGCGCGGGGCTCGGCGTCGCGCCGTCACTGGTGCCGGAGAACCCGTCGCTCGAGGCCTACACACGCTTGTTCAGCGAGAGGCCGTTTGGACGGGTGATCCTCAACAGCCTGCTGCTGGCTGGGATCACTACGGTGGTCCAGCTGTTCACCAGTGCGACGGCGGGCTATGCCTTCAGCCGGCTGCCGTTCCGGGGCCAGACCGCCGTGTTCGCGGTCTACCTGGCGACCATGATGATCCCGCTACAGGTGCTGATCGTGCCGTTGTTCGTCGAGCTGAAGGCCTTCGGCCTGCTGAACACCTACCTCGGAGCGCTGCTGCCGACCTTCGCTTCCGCGTTCGGCATTTTCCTGCTTCGCCAGGCCATCAACCAGGTTCCACGCGAACTCGACGAGGCAGCGACGATCGACGGCGCCGGGCACTTCCGCATCTTCTCCTCGATCATTCTGCCTAACATCCGTCCCGCGCTGGCGACGCTGGTGGTCTTCGCGTTCATGGGGAGCTGGAACAGTTTCCTCTGGCCGCTCGTCGTGCTGCGTTCTCCGGAGTTGCAGACGCTGCCGGTGGCCCTGGCAGGCCTGCAGGGGCAATACACGACCGAATGGGACATCGTCATGGCCGGCTCCGTCGTCAGCGTGCTCCCCATGCTGGCGCTCTACATCTTCGCCCAGAAGTACGTCATCCAGGGCGTCGCAAGCTCAGGGATCAAGTGATTCCCGGGTCGCACCACCAATCACATCAAAGGAGATAGCACTCAGATGAACAGAAAGCTCATGACCGCCGTCGGTGTGGCGGGCGTCGCAGCGCTGGCAATGTCCGGATGCTCGTCAACGCCCGTCGCTGAAGACGGCCCCGTCACCATCACCTACATGAACTACATTTCGAACGACGGCAACGAGGAGAACCTCGCGAAGATCGTCGACGCATTCGAAAAGGAGAATGAGAACATCACCGTCGATGTCACCACGCTGCCATACGCGGACTACGGCACAGCGCTCCAGACCGATCTCGCTGCCGGGACGGTCGCTGACGTCTTCGACATCGAGTACGTGAACTTCCCGTCCTACCAGGCGAACGGCGTTCTGGCGCCGATAGAGATCGCGAGCCCGGAGGCCTACCGCCAGAGTCTGATCGAGTCCTACTCGGTCGATGGCACCTCGTATGCGGTGCCCACATCGTTCTCGGACGTCGTCTTGTACTACAACGCCGACCTGTTCGATGCGGCCGGGCTCGACTACCCGACCAGCGACTGGACCTGGGAGGACGAGAAGGCGGCCGCAGAGAAGCTCACCGACACGGCCGCCGGTGTCTGGGGCGACCACCAGCCAGTCAGCTTCTACGAGTACTACAAGGCGCTCGCGCAGAACGGCGGGCAGTTCCTGAACGATGACCAGACCAAAGTCGCCTTCAACTCGCCGGAGGGTATCGAGGCGGCGGAGTGGCTCGTGAACAAGAGTGGCACGGTCATGCCGACCATCGAGCAGGGCCAGGGTACGCCGGACTTCGACACCAACCTGTTCAAGGACGGCAAGCTTGCCATGCTGCACACCGGGATCTGGGTGTTCGGCGCCGTCGCCGAGGTGCCATTCAACTGGGACATCGCCGTCGAGCCAGGCAACACCACCCAGGCCAGCGCGGTGTTCTCGAATGCTGTCGGTGTCTCCGCGACATCGGAGCACGTCGACGCCGCGTCGAAATGGGCCGAATTCCTCGGCTCCTCCGAAGTCATGGTTGAGACCAGGCTCGACTCCGGTTGGGAGCTGCCGCCGATCTCGGACGAGGCGCAACTGGCGACCTACCTCGACAAGGGTGCGCCGGCCAACCGGCAGGCGGTCTTCGACTCGCTCGACGGCATCGCGCTTCTCCCGGTCGTGACCGTGGGCCAGGGGGAGATGCAGGACATCCTGGGTGAGGAACTCATCGAAGCGCAGGCGAAGCGGAAGACCGTCGAAGAGGCTCTGGCCTCGGCGGAGGAACGCATCAACGCCGTCCTCGCCGGATAACAACCACCCGCTCGACTCGTCGAGCATCGGGTCCCGGGGCCACCTCGGCCTCGGGACCCCCACACTCGTGCGCGTCCGCACCGGACGCGAGAAAAGGGAGCACCACAGCTATGTCCGAGACAACCGGCCTCCTCGGCCAGGCCGAACGCGAGCAATTCGCCGAACTCGCGCAGGCGAGCGTGCGGCTGATCCTCGGGCTTCAGGACGCATCGGGCGCCTACCCGGCCAGCCCCGTCTTCTCCGCCTACCGTGGCTACTGCTGGTTCCGCGATGGCTCATTCATCGCGGACGGCATGTCGGCCGCCGGTGCGGTCGATTCGGCGAGCCTGTTCTTCGACTGGTGCAGCGGCATCCTCATCTCGCGACGGGAACAGGTCGTCCGCATCGCCCGGCGCGCGGCGGAGGGCGACCCTGTTCCTGACCTGGAAATGCTCCCAACCAGGTTCACCTTCGACGGCGGCGATGGGGCAGACGATTGGTGGGACTTCCAGCTCGACGGCTACGGCACCTGGCTGTGGGCGGTGGCCGAGCACTCCGCCAGACATGGGGTCGACCTCGAGCGCTGGCGTGACGCGATCGCTCTGACGGTCGACTACCTCCTGAGCTCCTGGGACCGGCCATGCTTCGACTGGTGGGAGGAGAACCCGACGCAGGTGCACGTCTCCACCCTGGGCTGTATCGCCGCCGGCCTGCGTGCGGTGGCCGACAGCGGCATTCTCGACTCCGCACAAAGTGCTCGTGCCGCCGACTCGGCCAGGGACGCCCAGCAGCTGATCCTCGACCGTGGCCAATCGAACGGTCACCTGGTGAAGTGGCTTGGCGCATCCACGGTCGACGCCAGTCTCATCGCGGTGCTCTATCCACTGGAGGTCATCGCCCCGACGTCGGAGCTCGGTCTGTCGACGATCGCCGCGGTGGACGCGCAATTGAATGCGGCCGGGGGAGTGCACCGCTATCTGGACGACACCTTCTACGGCGGCGGCCAGTGGCCCCTGCTCAGCTGTCTGCTCGGGCTCGCCTTCTCGGCCTCGGGACGGACCGCTCAGGCCACCGAGCAACTGCAGTGGGCAGCCTCGACCGTCGATGAGGCCGGCGACATGCCTGAACAGGTCGGGCTGCACCTGCTCGACCACACCATGACCGCGGAATGGGTGGAGCGCTGGGGGCCTGTTGCGAGCCCCCTGCTCTGGACCCATGCCATGTACGTTCGCCTCGCGGTCGAACTGGGAATCGTCGAGAGGAGCGCACGATGATCCGGCACCGCCCGCTCGGCTCAGGGCATCCATACTCGGTTGACACCGAACAGCGCTGGCCGGTCGATCCGGTGGCAGGCGAGCAGGTGACCATCGGCGTCCGAACCTCTCCGGATATCGTTGTCGTGCGCTGCGAGCTCGTGCCGGACGGTGCCGAGGCGCAGGAACTTGAACTTACGGCGACCGGGCGCCAGTCCCGCGGCCAGGTTGTAGACGGCGGGCACCTGGCCTCCGCGCAGGCGCGGCTGGCGCGGGCATCCGGTGGCTGGCAGGTGGGTATCGACGATCTGAAAGCAGGCGAACGCTACCGTTATCGCCTCATTGGAGAGGGCGCATCCGTGCAGCGCACCCGCTGGTTCGACTTTCGGGTAGCCGACTGGCGGGCATCCGGAAACGCAGTGGCCGCCATCGGCGACAGCCGCCTGGTCCCAGAGTCGGTTACGGTCCTGGATGACGGCGAACGTGTGCGGCGGGTGCGCTTCGCCCTGGAGCTGGCCCCCGGCGAACACATCGCCGGCCTCGGCGAACGCTATGACGCCGTCGACCACCGTGGGACGAGCCTCGATTCGATCGTGTTCGAGCAGTACAAGAACCAGGGCGCCGAGCGGAAGACCTACCTGCCGATGCCCTTCGCCCACGTTGTGGGCAGGGACGGCTGGGGTTTCCATGTGCGGACCTCACGCCGAGTCTGGTTCGACCTTGGGGAGAGCGAACCGAACCGGATCTGGGTCGAAGCTGAGGTCGACGCGGCCTCCGGCGCTGAGCGGATGCTCGAGGTCGCGTTCTACGCCGGAGCACCGACGGAAGTGCTTGACGCCTTCCTTTCCGAGGTCGGACAGCCGAAGGAACTCCCGGACTGGGTGTTCCGGCTCTGGGCGAGCGCCAACGAATGGAATACGCAGGCGGAGGTGATGAAGCAGGTTGATCTCCACCGCGAGCACGGCATCCCGGTCGGGTCCGTCGTCATCGAGGCCTGGAGCGACGAAAGCACCTTCACGGTGTGGCGCGACGCCCGCCACGAGGTCGCCGCGGATGGCGGGCCGCTGCGGTTGAAGGACTTCACCTTTCCCGCCGACGGCGCCTGGCCGAACCCGAAGGGGATGGTCGACGAGCTGCACGACCGGGGCATCAAGGTGCATCTGTGGCAGATCCCCCTGATCAAGATGCGTCCGCATCCGGTTGGCCAGGCGAAGGCAGATGCCGACGCGGCCATCCGCGAAGGCCACCTGGTGCAGGAGGAGACTCCGGACGGCTCGCTGCGGCCATACCGCAATCGCGGCTGGTGGTTCCCGCTCGGGCTGATGCCGGACCTCGGCGACGAGCGCGCCGCAGCCTGGTGGACCGAGAAACGTCGCTACCTGGTCGAAGACGTCGGCGTCGACGGTTTCAAGACGGACGGCGGGGAGCACGCCTGGGGGCGGGACGTCCGCTACCTCGACGGTACGCGGGGGGATGCCGGCAACAGCGTGTTCCCGGTCCACTACGCACGAGCCTACGGTGAGCTTCTCGAGTCGGCGGGCAAGGCCCCGGTGACCTTCAGCCGGGCGGGGTTCACCGGCAGCCAGGCTCACGGCGCCTTCTGGGCGGGGGACGAGAATTCCACCTGGGAGGCCTTCCGCTGGTCGCTTCTCGCCGGGCTCTCTGCGGCATCCAGCGGCATCCTCTACTGGGGCTGGGACTTCGGCGGCTTCTCCGGCGAGGTTCCGAGCGGTGAGCTCTACCTGCGCTCGGCGGCCGCGGCCGCATTCGTGCCGATCATGCAATACCACGCCGAGTTCAACCATCACCGGCTGCCGTCGCACGACCGCACTCCGTGGAATATCGCTGAACGAAACAACGACGACCGGGTGCTGCCCGTTTTCCGCCGGTTCGCACACCTGCGTGAGCGGCTGGTGCCGTATCTGGCCGAGCAGGCCAAGATCTCCGTCGAGACCGGGGCGCCCCTCATGCGGCCGCTCTATTTCGACCATCCCCTCGACGGGAAAGTGTGGGAGCATCCGCTGCAGTGGATGCTCGGGGATGAACTGTTGGTAGCCCCGGTCACGGAAGCGGGGGCCGCGGAGTGGTCATGCTATCTGCCGGCGGGAAACTGGGTCGATGCCTGGACCGGGGAATCGCACGACGGTGAGAAGGTCGTGACACGGGTCGTGCCGATCGATGAGATCCCCGTGTTCGTCAGGGCATCGTCGTGGGGGCGGATGAAGCTGGTGTTCGCGGGGGTGTGATCGCGGGGGTGTGTTCGCGGGGAAGCGCGAGTACGAGAATAACCCGTTTAGGGGATGTGTGATCGGGTGCGACCAGCTTCCCTTGCACCCATGACCGACATGATCAGCACGGAGACGACGGACGCGGACCCCGACGAGGCGAGGCGCGACGCCCTCGCTGTCCGGATAATCGACGCACTCACCGCGGGGGTCGAGCTGGCGACCCTGGAGCTCGGTCGCCGACTCGGGCTTTATCGCGCGCTGCAGGAGACGGGCCGAACGACGTACGGTATCTTCGCCGCGAAGGCGGGCATCGCTGAACGCTACGCGCGCGAGTGGCTTGAGCAGCAGGCGGCCGCTGGCTTCATCGACGCTTCCGAGAATCAGGATGCCGGGGAGCGGGAGTATTGGCTTCCGGACGGTCACGTCGCCGTGCTGGTCGAAGAGAGAGACCCGTACTACCTCCTCGGAGCCGGCCCGATGCTGGCCGGCTCGATCCTGCCCATCGCCGAGGTTGTGGACGCCTATCGCAGCGGTGAAGGGGTGGCCTACGAGCGATACGGCACCGAAGTGCGTCACGGCATCGCCACGCTGAACCGGCCGAGCTTCGAGAATGAGCTTGGCGACTGGATCAATGCGATCCCTGGCATGACCGAACGGCTGCAGACCGGCGGGCGCATCCTCGACGTCGGGTGCGGTGTCGGGTGGTCGACGATCACTCTGGCCGAGCAGTTCCCCGCGTCCCGAGCGCGCGGTATCGACCTGGATGCGGCCTCCATCGACGAAGCCCGCGCGCACGCGGCAGAACGCGGGCTGGAGGGTCGAGTCCATTTCACGACAGCCAACGGTACGGCCCCGATCGACGATCCCGGGTATGACCTGGCCTGCATCTTCGAGGCTCTGCACGATATGGGCGACCCGATCGCGGTGCTGCGCTCCGTCCGGTCCGCGCTGGCCCCTGATGGGGTCATACTGATCGGGGATGAGCGGGTGAGCGACGAATTTCAGGCGCCCGCGGGAATCGTAGAACGGATGCAGTTCGGGTTCAGCGTGCTGCACTGCCTCCCCGCGACCATGGCCGAATCGACGGCGATCGCGAACGGCACCATCCTGAGAGCGCCCACCGTGCGCCACTGGGCGGAGGAGGCCGGCTTCGAGATGGAGGTGCTGCCGATCGAGCACCTGTTCTGGCGCTTTTATGCGCTCCGCCCCCGCAGCAATGGCGACGCCCGGGACGCAGACTGACCCTTGGGGCTGAGATACCCGCAGACGTACAATTGGCCTGTGGCCGCGGAGGAGCGCGCGAAATCGGATGCGATGGTCGCCACGGCGGCTGCGCTTTCCAAGCGCGAACTTGACGTGCTCTGTCTGGTTGCCCGAGGTCTCACCGACCAGCAGATTGCCCGCGAACTGGTGCTGAGCGTGCACACGATTCATCGGCACGTGGCCAACGCGCGAACCAGGCTGGGCGTCCCCACGCGCGCGGCCGCTACGGCCTGGGCGGTTCAGCGCGGCCTGATCTGACCCGACGCCGGCCTGGATCCGGCCGGCTTGTCAAACAGCGGATGCGTAACGCAGGGAGAGCCAGTTCTCGCGGCACGCCAGCGCGGCACCGTCCACATTGCGCAGTCGGGTGAGCCGAACGATCTCGGCGTGCTGTGTCACCGAGTCCCGGGCGGAGAAGGAGCCAAAACGCATTCGCTCGACGCGCCGAAGTACCGGAGTCATCTGCTCCAGCACTTCCGCGATCATCTTGTTGCGGCTGGCCGCGACGAACGTAGCGTGGAAGTCGTCATCGGCACTCAGCGCGGCCTCGACGTCGATCGATTCCAGCGCCCGGGAGAAGCGTCCATTGGCATCCGCCATCTGCTGAATCTGAACCTCTGTGACGGATGCGACGGACAAGCGTGCGGCAAGCTCATGCATCGCAGCGACCACTTGTTGTGCGCTCACGGTGGAGGCGAGGTCGTACGGGGCGACGAGGGTGGCCTTCCCCGGCTGCGCGATGACCAGTCCGGCGCGCTCCAGTCGCAGCAGCCCCTCACGGATAGGAGTGCGGCTGACACCGAGCCACAGCTCGAGTTCCGAGTCACGCAGGCGTTCGCCGGGGGCGAATGTGCCGTCGACGATGGCATCTCGAATGGAGCTGTAGACGTCGTCTCGAAGGAGGGAGCGCTTGTGTACTGCGTGCGCAGATGGAACAGGCATGTAACATATTGTATATCGCTGGGTCGGACGTTCCGAGCTTCCGGCACACCTTCGAGAAGAGGAAGCCCATGGCCATCACGGACTTCGACCGCTACCCGCTGACCTTCGGGCCGAGCCCGATCCACCAGCTGCCACGCCTAAGTCAGCACCTGGGCGGTGCGACAGTGTGGGCCAAGCGCGAGGACGTGAACAGCGGTTTGGCCTTCGGCGGCAACAAGACCCGCAAGCTGGAGTACATCGTTCCGGACGTGATCGCGCGAGGCGCCGACACGCTGGTGTCCATCGGCGGCTACCAGTCGAATCACACCCGGCAGGTGGCCGCCGTGGCGGCGAAGCTGGGACTGAAGGCCGTGCTCGTGCAGGAGAACTGGGTCGACTGGGCAGACCCGCTCAGCGACCGCGTGGGCAACATCGAGCTTTCGCGCATTATGGGCGCGGAAGTGCGCCTGGACGCCGCAGGCTTCGACATCGGCATCCGGGACAGCTGGAAGCAGGCCATTGCAGACGTTGAAGAGCGGGGAGGGAAGCCCTATGCCATTCCGGCCGGCGCGTCCGAGCACCACCTCGGCGGTCTCGGTTTCGCCAATTGGGCATACGAGGTCGAGCGGCAGGAGAAGGAGCTCGGTGTCTTCTTCGACACGATCGTGGTGTGCACTGTCACCGGTTCCACGCACGCCGGCATGATTGCCGGATTCGCCGGCCAGGGCCGCCCGCGCCGCATCATCGGCATCGACGCATCCGCCACGCTCCAGAAGACGCGGGACCAGGTGTCCCGCATCGCCCGCCACACGGCGGAACTGATCGGGCTCGGACGTGAACTGCGCGAGGACGAGATCACCGTGATGGGGGGCTGGGCGGGTGACCTGTACGGCATCCCCGTCGAATCGACCCTTGATGCGATCCGCCTTACCGGCTCCCTCGAGGGTGTCATCCTCGACCCGGTCTACGAGGGCAAGTCGATGGCCGGCCTTATCGACCTGGTCAAGAACAAAAACATTCCCGACGACAGCAACGTGCTGTACGCGCACCTCGGCGGGCAGCTCGCCCTGAACGCATACAGCGGTCTGTTCCGCTGAGCGGCAGCTCAACCGTGCTTTCGGGCGGTCACTCCAGTCCGCGCCGCTTCAGCAGGGGCTCGATCCGGGCATCCCTGCCGCGGAAGTCCCGGAAGGCCTCCAGCGGGTCCTTCGACCCGCCGACGCTGAGCAGTCGCGACCGGAACCGGTCGCCGTTCGCCCGGGTGAGCCCACCGTTCTCCTTGAACCACTCGACGGTGTCGGCATCCAGCACCTCGCTCCAGATATAGGAGTAGTACCCGGCGTCGTACCCGCCGGAGAAGGTATGGGCGAAGTAGGTGCTCGAGTACCGCGGTGGCACCGCCGGGTTGTCAAGGCCCACGGAGGCGAGTACGGCCGCCTCGAAAGCGACCACGTCCGCGATCTGGGCGTCGGCGGCGATCAGGTGCCAGGCCTGGTCGAGCAGGGCCGCACCGAGGTACTCGCTGGTGGAGAAACCCTCATTGAACTGTTCGGATTCCCTCAGCTTGAGGAGCAGCTCCTGCGGCATCCGTTCGCCTGTCGAGTGGTGCACGGCATAGTTGGCCAACACGTCGGGCCACAGCATCCACATCTCGTTGACCTGACTGGGGAATTCGACGAAGTCGCGGAACACGTTGGTACCGGCGAACTTCGGGTAGTTGACCTGGGCGAACAGGGCGTGCAGCGCGTGACCGAACTCGTGGAACAACGTGTTCACCTCGTCGTAGCTGAGCAGCGTCGGCTCACCGGGAGCCGGCTTCGGCACGTTCAGGTTGTTGACCACGACCGTCGGATGCCCCAGCAGCCTGTTCTGCGAGATCAGCGGGTTCATCCAGGCGCCGCCGCGTTTGGAATCTCGCGTGTACAGGTCGTAGACGTATAGGCCGACTTCGCTGCCGTCCTCATCGTGCACCTCGAACACGCGAGCGTCGGCGTGGTACGCGACGAGGTCGTCCCGCTCGGTGAAGGTCACACCGTACAGCTGGGTGGCTGCGAAGAACACGCCGTGCTGCAACACCCGTTCGGCTTCGAAGTACGGTCGCATCGATGCGGTGTCGACGTCGTACCTGGCCGCGCGTACCTTCTCGCTGTAGAAGGCCCAATCCCAGGCGGCGATCGGATGCCCGGCGAGTTCCTCCAGGTCGGCCTGTTCGGCAAGAGAGTTCCGTGCCGCCGCCGGCGCCAGCCGGCCGAGCATCTCGGCGACGGCCTCCGGTGTGCCGGCCGTCTCATCCGCCGTTACCCAGGCGGCATGGCTGCTGAAGCCGAGGAGCGCTGCCCGCTCGGCACGCAGCCTGGCGATCTCGAGAACCAGCCCGCGGTTGTCGTGCTCACCGCCGTGTATGCCCCGCGATCGCGATGCCGTCATGATCCGTTCGCGGACGCTGCGCTTCGTCAGCTCCGAGAGGTACGGGTGCCCGGTCGGCAACACCAGGGTGATGAGATACTGGCCGTCCAGACCTCGCTCGGCTGCGGCCTCGGCGGCGGCGGAAATCTCGCCAGGGGCGAGGCCGTCCAGGTCTGCCGCATCGTCGAAGGCCACGGCGAGTTCGTTGGTGTCGGCCAGCAGGTTCTTCTCGAACCGCGTGGTCAGGGTCGACAGGGACTTGTTGTACTCCTTGAGCCGTTCCTTGTCGTCGGCGCTGAGCGCGGCACCGGAAATGGTGAACTCGGCGAAGTGCCGCTCGATCAGGTAGCGGGTCTCGGCGTCATCCGCATGCCGGGAGGGTTCCTCGTGCAACCGGGCGATCCGCTCGTAGAGCTCCGGGTTCAGCACGATCGAATCGTGGTGGGCCGCCATCAGTGGCGCGATTTCCTCGTCGAGGGCGTTGGTGAAGTCGCTCGCGTCCGACGAAGCCTTGTTGTAGAAGGCCGCAGACACCCGGTCGAGCAGCTGGCCGCTCTTCTCCAGCGGCACCAGCAGGTTCTCGACGGTCGGAGATTCCGTGTCAGCGAGGATGAGCTCGATCTCGCTGAGCTGCTCGGCGAACCCCCGGAAGAATGCCGGGCGGTAGTGGTCGTCGGTGATGTCGGCGAACGGAGGAAGACCGTAGGGGAGGGTACTGGGGGCGAAGAACGGGTTGCTCATGCGTTCGAGCCTATTCGGACCCGGCCTATGGAATGGCGAGAGTGCGGGCGGACGGGATCGCGCTTCACCACGATCGCATCGGCAAACTCGAAGATCGGCCCGAGTGGGTTTCTTCTGGCGCCAACGACGAGAAATAGCTGGGTTTTCGGCACATTCCTGCCGTTTGTGCGCCCGCTGGAATGTCGGTGGTTGCCCGTAGGTTTTGCTGGTGGGAGAGGTGAAAAGAGATGACTGCGACAACAATTCCGTGCCCCGACTCGCAGGCGGCGGCACGGCGGGCGAGGCCTGAAGGTGTGCACCGTCTGGTGATGATTCTCGGTGTGACCCTGGCGAACTGGGCTCGTAATCGTGCCGACCAGAAAGCGATGGTGCGCACCCGGCATCCGCTGTCCGCGCTCAGCGACCATGAACGGGTGGAACTCTACCGTGAGGCCACTCGGCTACGTGACCAGGCCTACGCCGGGCGAGGGAACTGGCACGTGATCGGTTGACTGTCGACGGGCGAGATCAGCCGTCTGGCTCGCTGACGACGACGGCGCCGTCGCCGCTGACTCGGATGGAGGTGCCGTCGTCGAGCTCGACGACCGGCCTGCCCTCCAGCCAGGTGAGGGTCCACCGCCATGCGCTGGTGTCGACGCCGGCTACGTCGGCCTCGACCTGGCGCACGGCGTTGCGAACGGGCGCCGGGAGGGCGGCGGGCATTTCCCCGCCGACGCTCCAGCGCGTGCCGAGCTGCATCAGGAATCCATCTCGTAGGTGACCCAGTCGGTCCTGCGCGCGATCCGATTGTAGGCACCCTGGGCGCGCACGTTGTCGGCAGCCGTGATCCAGCGGACCTGAGTGACGCCTCTCGTGCGCGCCAGCTCTCGCAACGAGCTCAGCATCGCACCAGCGACTCCGCCGCGCCGCGCTGCCGGGTCCACGAAAAGGTCGTCCAGGTACAGGGTGGGCCCAGCGCTGAAGGTGTCCGGGTGTTCGCGGTAGACCGCGAATCCGACCACGATTCCGTCCTCGTTGATGGCAACCAGCCCATTCACCGGGTGCTGGGGATCAAGCAACCAGGCCCAGACCCCGTCGAGGACTTCATCGCTGAACGTTGTCTTGTAGAAGGTGCCGTAGTCACGGAACAGCTCGCGCCAGCGTTCGGCGTCGCGAGAATCAATCGGGCGGATGTCGACCATCAGGACTCCTATTCAGTGAACACTATGCCGGTGACGGCCAGTTCCTCCCCTTCGGCGAACGTGAGTGCGTCGATGCGACCGACCGCCTTCAGATCATCTCCAGCCTGCCTCAGGAGCGCAAGTGTTTCGGCCGGGGCAGTGATGACGGCAGAGGCCACCGGTGTCTTCTGGGAAGCCCTCGCATCCGTCTTCGCCCGCCGGATGCCGATCAGGGCGCTGCTCACCGCCGGCAGCAGCCCACTCGGCTGATCGTCGCCAGGGGCGACCGGCCAGGCAGCGGTGTGCACCGATCCGTCGTGGGTCCACGACCATACCTCTTCGGTCGCGAACGGCAGGAACGGCGCAAGCAGGCGCAGCATGACGTCGAGGGCCGTGCGCAACGCCAGGGCAGCGGATGCCTGGGCCGCCGGGTCGGCCGCACCGTAGGCGCGCTCCTTGACGAGTTCGAGGTAGTCGTCGCAGAAGGTCCAGAAGAACTGTTCGGTGGCCTCGAGCGCCCGGGCGTGGTCGTAGTTCTCGAACGCCTGGGTGGCGGTGTTCACGACGCGGTGCAGCTCGGCGAGCATGTCCAGGTCGAGCGGCTCGGTGATGCGCCGTTCGGCTGATTCCAGCGAAGGGTCGGTAACCGGGAACGAGTAGACGAACTTCGCCGCGTTCAGCACTTTGATGGCGAGCCGGCGGCCGATCTTGATCTGCTTTGGGTTCTCCGGGTCGAACGCCGCATCGGTGCCGAGGCGCGACGACGCCGCCCAGTAGCGGACAGCATCCGAACCGTGTGCCTCCAGCATGGCCGCCGGGGTGACGACGTTGCCCTTGGACTTCGACATCTTCTTGCGGTCCGGGTCGACGATGAACCCGCTGAGGGCGGCATTGCTCCACGGTTCGACGCCATGCTCGAGCAGCGAGCGGAGGGCAGTCGAGAACAGCCAGGTGCGGATGATGTCCTGACCCTGCGGGCGCAGGTCGTACGGGAACACGGTGTGGAACAGGTCAGGGTCGCGTTCCCAGCCGCCGGCAAGCTGGGGGGTGAGCGAGGAGGTTGCCCAGGTGTCCATCACGTCGAGCTCTCCGACGAAGCCACCGGGCTGGTTGCGCTGCTTTTCGTCGTAGCCGGGGGCAGCCAGGGAGGACGGGTCGACGGGCAGGGCGTCTTCGGCGGGGACGATCGGCCGGTCGAAGACCGGGTTGCCGTCGGTGTCGAGCGGGTACCAGACCGGGATCGGCACGCCGAAGAAGCGCTGACGCGAGATCAGCCAGTCGCCGGTGAGGCCGCCGACCCAGTTTTCGTAGCGCACCCGCATGAATTCGGGCGCGAAGTTCACGTCCTGGCCCAGTTTCAGGAGATTGCCCTTGAGGTCTTCATCGCGAGCACCGTTGCTGATGTACCACTGGCGGGTCGAGACGATCTCGAGGGGCCTCTCGCCTTTCTCGTAGAACTTCACCGGGTGCGTGATCGACTTCGGTTCGCCGATCAGGTCCCCGCTGGCGCGCAGGAGCTCGACCATGGTCGCTTTCGCCGAGAACACGGTTTTGCCGATGAGCTGCGCGTAGGCGTCTCTGGCCCGCTCGGTGACCAGCACATCCGGCGCTTCGCTGATGATCCGACCGTCTCGGCCGATGATGGTGCGGTTGGGCAGGTCGAGTTCGCGCCACCAGACGACATCGGTGACGTCGCCGAAGGTGCAGATCATGGCGATGCCGGACCCCTTGTCCTTCTGGGCAAGGTGGTGGGCCAGCACCGGAATCTCGACACCGAAGACCGGGGTGGTCACCGTGGTGCCGAACAGCGCCTGGTAGCGCTCGTCATCCGGATGTGCGACCAGGGCGACACAGGCGGCCAGCAGCTCAGGGCGGGTGGTCTCGATCTGGACATCGCCGCCGTCAGGCTTGTGGAAGGCGACCCGGTGGTAGGCGGCCGGCACCTCCTTGTCCTCGAGTTCGGCTTGGGCGACCGCGGTGCGGAAGGTCACGTCCCACAGGGTGGGCGCATCCGCCTGATACGCCTCACCGCGGGCCAGGTTGCGCAGGAATGCGCGCTGGGAGGCCCGCTGGGCGTCGTCACCGATGGTGCGGTACGACTGCTTCCAGTCGACGCTCAGCCCGAGCGTGCGCCAGACATCCTCGAACTGCTTCTCGTCTTCGACCGTCAGCTTCTCGCAGAGCTCGATGAAGTTGCGGCGGGAGATCGGCAGCTGGTCCGCGGCCTTCGAGGACTTGTTGTCGCCGCCCTCGAACGGTGGGGTGAACGCGGGGTCGAAGGGGAGGGTCGGGTCGCAGCGCACGCCGTAGTAGTTCTGCACGCGGCGTTCGGTGGGCAGGCCGTTGTCGTCCCAGCCCATCGGGTAGAAGACCGTCCTGCCGCGCATCCGCTGGAAGCGCGCAACCACATCAGTGTGGGTGTAACTGAACACGTGCCCGATGTGCAGGGTGCCGGATGCCGTCGGCGGGGGAGTGTCGATCGAGAAGACCTTGCGGGTCGCGCCGCTCTCGCTGATGCCGCTGGTCGAGGCCCCCTGAGCTTGTCGAAGGGCCACAGCCGCATCCCGGTCGAACCGATACGTCCCCTGGCTCTCCCAGGTTCCGTCCCACTTGGCTTCGAGCCCTTCGAGGGCGGGCTTGTCTGGGATGGCGTCGGCCATGGGTGCTCCGGTCTTCTATGTGCGGCACCGTGTCGCGTACTGAGGTGCCTGAGTGTGGGTGGTGAGTCCATGCTACCGAACTGGATTGTTCCCATTCCGGCGCGTGTGTCCACCGCCCGTTTCTGCACTTCTCCTCCGCCGCCGGTCGCCCAGCGACTTGTCCACAGATTGCTCAAATCATTCGAATCAACTTGCGAATCAGCGATAATTGATGTATGTCCAAAATCGTCATCAGTTTCGATACTACGGACGGACCCCTCGCCGCCGTCGCCGCGATTTCGGATGCCCTGACTCGGGCCCTTCCGTTGGGCATCCGCGCGGCAGATGACGACACGGTTCTCGCGGTGACCGCCGCTGTGGAGGGTGTCGGCCGAGCGGTGGATGCGCTGCGCGTTGACTGTGCCGGGGAGATTGGTGAGCGCTCCCGGGTCTCGCTCGGGTCTGGATCACTTGTTGTGAAGAAGAGCTGCGGCAACGCCGCGGAACTGCTGACGCGCGTTACTCGCACCTTTCACTCGTCCGCCCGGGCTCGACTGAAGCTCGGTGCGGAGACTCGCAGCCAGCTCTCCCTGTCCGGGGTCGAGTTTCCGGCCAGGTTCCCACGTATTGCAGCTGCGCTTGAAGCCGGTGAGCTCGGCCTCGATTCAGCCCAGGCGATTCTGGCTGGTTTGGTACCCATCATCGATAACGCTGCGTTCGAGGAGATCGCGGCAGCGGAGGCTGAGTTGGTGGCATCCGCCACGGGCGTCGGGTCTGACGCCGCGGTGCCGTGCCCCGCGGACGAGATCCGTATTCAGGCGCAGGTGTGGAAGTCTGTTCTCGATCCTGATGGTCTGGAGCCCTCAGAGGAGCGCATGATGCAGCGGCGAGGGTTCAGCCTCCCACGCGAGCGAGGTGGTCTTCTCTGCGGCACCTACGCGCTGATGCCCGAAGTCGGCGGTCAGTTCATCCGGATGTTCGATGCCTGCCAGTCGCCGAGGTCCGCGCCGGCGTTCCTCCGCGACGAGGAGCTTGCCGAACAGAACCTCGAGGCTGACCCTCGTACGCCGGAGCAGTTGCGCCACGATGTGGTGGCGGCAATGGTCGACTGTTTCGCTCGCAGCGGTGAGGCGCCCACAATCGGAGGGGCGGCGCCAACCGTTCTGGTCAGCGTTCGTGAGTCGGATCTCGAACGCGGTCGCGGTGCTGGCTGGATCGACGGAGTTGACACTCCGATTTCATTCCGCACGGTCAAGCAGTTCATCTGCTCCGGCGGCACCCAGACCGTCCGTTTCGATAAGGCCGGCCGCATCATCGAGCTCGGCTCACCGCAACGCTGCTTCACGCCGGCCCAGCGCAAGGCGATCACCCTCCGGGACGGCGGATGCCTCATTCCCGGTTGCAATATCCCCGCAGCCTGGTGCGAGATTCACCATGTTCTCCCGGATGCGGAGGGTGGCCCAACCCATACAGACAACGGTGTCTTGCTGTGCTGGTTTCACCATCGAAGTATCGAGGCCTCCGGGTGGCTCATCCGGATGGTCGCAGGGGTACCGCAGATCAAGGCACCACCCTGGATCGAATGGGATAGCCCGTGGCGAATCGCAACCAAGTCGAAGACCCGGCGGGCCGATCTGTTGTAAGCGGTGCGGTGGCACCCTGACGGTCCGGCGGCGGCGGCGCCCGGGCCATCGATTTCAGGTCACGTCAACGCACCGTACTCGACGTTCGCTTGAGCGCGAACTTTCGCGCACTTCGTCGCTTGCTACCTTGCACGAGTCCGCAGCCGACATGATCATCACCGGCGGCGTGGCGGGTGGCGCTGCCATTGCAACCGGCGGAAATATGGGGGTGACGGTTGGTGCGGTTGCAGCCACAGGCGTCCTCGCCTGGTTACGACGAGCCTACGGACGGCGACCACAGGACGGGGCGAACGGCGTGTTCGCTGCACTCGCTAGTGGTAACAAGAGGTCGTGAGGCGCAGCGTACCCGAGCGGTTTCCTTGAATAGGCAACGTGACTCGGAAGTCGTTTGGGCGACCCGAGGACAGGTTCCCCGCACAGCGCGGCGGAATCACGCCGCTGTAGTGCTGCTGTAGCTGCAGGCGCCACGCCTCCTTTCGCCGATCACGGCCAGAGGAGCGTCGTTTCCCACTCTGCCTCGCGCCGTTCATACAGCACCCGAGTGTGGTCACGACCGGGGGAAGCCTGCCAGAACTCGACGCGTGAGGGGTCCAACGCATAGAGAGTCCAGTCGCTGTCGACAGCGTCCGGATGCTCATCCAGTTCTCGAAGTGCCACATCGAGTGCAGCACCATAGGCATCCGGGTCGGTAAGCGGATCGCTCTGGCGGCCGACCAGAGTTGCAGCCCGTGAACCGATCGGTCGCTCAAGGAAGTCACGAGCAGACTCCTCTGTGGGCGGCTCGCTCACCGCACCAGACACCCTTACCTGCCTCGCCGTCGCCGGCCAGAAGAAAGTGAGCGCCGCTACCGGGTTATCGCGCAGGTCCAAGCCTTTCGGGCTGGTTCGGTGCGAAGCGAACTGCCAACCACGGTGGTCCAGATCCTTCAGGATGAGGAAACGAGCATTCGGGACTGCGGACACACTGCTGGTGGACAAGCAGGCGGCGTGTGGCGCCAGTTGTCCTGCCGCGGCCGCGTCCTTGAGCCATTCCAGGAACAGGGTCGCCGGCTCGCTCGGCAGGTTGTCCGAATCAAACTCTGGCGTGGTATCCGGGAATATGGGCAGCGCCCGCAACCAGGACCGGAGGTCGTTCTGATTCCTCGTCATCAGACCATGCTGCCAAATCCTGCGACCACCGACCGCAGGGCAGCCCTCAGGTACGACTCGACCTCGCCCCGCGACGTACTGGCCGCAGCCCAGGCTTGTCCGGCCGCGATTGTCGCCCCGATCGCAGCGTAGGCAGCGGCATTGGCGTGCGGGCGATCCATTCCTCGTGCTGTCAGGAATTCGCGGATGACTGCAGCCTGGCGCATGAACCGGGTCAGGGCCGAGGCCTGCAACTCGTGCACGCTGCCAATCAGGTCGTATTGGGTGAGGGCGAACGGCACCCGATCCGGACCGAACTCCCTGCCGAACGCGAGCACGGCCTCAAGCACCGCCTGCATCGGAGGCGTTTCGGGGTGCGACTCCCGAAGGGAGGCGGCGAGGCAGTCCATCGACTCGTCGAGTTCGACCCAGAACACGTCGCCCTTTGCCGTGAAGTAGTTGAAGAAGGTGTTGCGGCTCACCCCGGCCCGCGTGGTGATCTGCTCCACCGTGGTTCCAGCGAAACCCTGTTCGAGAAAGAGCTCGAACGCGGCCTCTTGCAGTAGTTCTCGCGAGGCCGCCTGGGGGCGACCGCGGATGGCAGGTTTGACCGAGGGTGGGGGCATCCTGAGACTCCTCTTGGTGATTAATGTACTGAGTCTATCTATAGACTGGATGCACACAGCCCCCACCAAGGAAGAGAACTGCTATGCCCAGAGGCACCATGAGACGACGGATGATCGGGGGCACCATAGCCGTGCTCGCCGTGACGGGAATGCTGGCGGGCTGCGCGCAACCGGCTGCAACGCAGGACACCACGATCACGTTCGGAATCGCCGGCGCAAACCTCAGCGCCGGGCATATGGATATCCACTCGACCCAGCTGGACGTTGGTTCGCTGGTGCTGCGCAACACCTTCGACTCCCTGGTCGCCCAGGACCTCGACGGACAGTTCGTGCCGTGGCTGGCGAAGTCGTGGGAGATCTCCGACGACGGCCTCCGCTACACCTTCGAGCTCCGCGACGACGTCACGTTCCACGACGGTGAGCCGTTCAACGCTGAGGCCGTCAAGGCGAACTTCGACCACGTCGTCGACCCGCAGACCGCATCCGCCCAGGCCGCGAGCCTGATCGGGTACGCGGAGGAGGGTGGATATTACGTCGACACCGAAGTCGTCGACGAGTTCACGGTGGCCGTGAACTTCAGCCAGCCCTACGCGCCGTTCCTGCAGGGGGTCAGTCTTCCCCAGCTCGGCTTCTACTCGCCCAAGGTGCTCGAGGAGCACGCCGACGAACTGAAGGCCGGCGGCCCCGGCATCACGGTGGGAACCGGGCCGTTCGTGCTCAGCGAATACACCCCGGACCAGGAGCTGGTCTTCACCGCCAACCCCGATTACAACTGGCCGGCAGAAGGATCAGAGCACCAGGGTGTTGCTGCATCCGACGAGCTGGTCATCCGGATCCTTCCCGAAGACTCGTCCAGGGTCGGAGCGCTGACCAGCGGTGACGTGGATGTCGCGGCCGACTTCACGCCGAGCATGGCCGACCAGGTCGGGGACGGGTTCACCACGACAGCCGTCGAACTCCCGGGAATCCCGTACTCCCTCTACCTGAACGAGGCGGACGGAGTCTTCGGCGACCAGAAGGTGCGCGAGGCATTCCGCATCGGCTTCGACATCGAAGCCGCTATCGACAGCATCTACTTCGGCCAGTTCGACCGCGCCTGGAGCGTTCTCGGGCCGACAACGCCCAATTCCTATGACGCGTCGCTCGAAGGCAGCTGGCCGTACGACCAGGACAAGGCGAACGAACTGCTCGACGACGCCGGCTGGACCGAACGCGACTCCGATGGGTACCGGGTCAAGGACGGCCAGCGCCTGAGCGCCCGCTGGATTGCCTGGACCCCGGTGGCAGACGACAAGGCCAGCCTGGCCGACGTCATCCAGTCCGACCTGAAGGAGATCGGTTTCGAGATCGTGCGCGACGTTCTGGAGCCTGCCCAGTACAACGAGTCCTATGGGCCACGCGACTTCGACCTGACCGACTGGGGCTTCTCCAGCCCCGACGCAGACGTGTTGCGCAGCCATCTGCACTCCGGCGGCTTCCAGACTGCCTCCGAAGTCACCAAGCCCCAGGTTGACTCCTGGCTCGACGAGGCGGTCGCGACCAGCGACGCGGAGGTACGCCAGGGGCTTTACGAGAACCTCCAGCAGTGGAACAACGAGCAGGTTCTGATCGTGCCTCTCTTCGTGCCGTCCGAGATCACGGTGGCAGGCGACAGTGTCACCGGGCTGGTGTACGACCTGTACGGCCGCCCGGCGTTCTACGGGGCATCCACTACCGTTGGCGGATGACTCGTGAACGGCGACCGCACGGGCGGCGGGGGAGGCTGCTACAGCTCGCCGGCCGCCTGGGCGGGGTCGTTCTGGTCGTCTGGGGTGCGGCGACCGCGGGTTTCATCGCGCTCAGACTGATTCCAGGCGACCCCGTCGACGTGATGCTCGGGGTGCACGCCCGCGTCAGCGAGGCCGTGCGGGACCAGATCCGCGCAGACTGGGGGCTCGACGAGCCGGTGGTGGTGCAGTACCTGCGCTACCTGGGGCGTCTGGCCACCGGTGACCTCGGTACCTCGTACCAGCTGCGCAAGCCCGTGGCGGAGGTGATTGGGAACCAGGCGCTGCCGACGGTGCAATTGACGGCGCTCGCCCTGTTGTTCGCCGTGATCCTCGCGCTCGCCGCAGCGCTCCTGGCCCGAGGGGTGCGTGCACGACGGGTCGTCTCCGTGCTCGAGCTCTTCGTCGTCTCGTCGCCCACGTTCTGGATCGGCCTCGTACTGCTCACCGTGTTCGCCTACCAACTCCGCTG
Organism: Homoserinimonas sp.; assembly: GCA_040904805.1. Classification (GTDB taxonomy): domain Bacteria; phylum Actinomycetota; class Actinomycetes; order Actinomycetales; family Microbacteriaceae; genus RYN-87. The sequence continues at coordinate 85,320 of JBBDSS010000015.1, forward strand.
GTTCCCATCAGCAGCATCCGGCGGCTTCGCGGCACTGGTGCTACCGGCGTTGACTCTCGCCCTTCCGGTCGCCGGGGTCATCAGCCAGGTGCTTCGGCAAGGGCTCGACCAGGCGGAAGCCCAACCGTTTGCGACGACCGTCCGTGCCCGCGGGGTGCGGCCCGCGCGACTGGTGCTGCGCCACACCCTCAGGCACGCCGCGGCAGACAGCCTCACGTTGACCGGGTACCTGGTCGGTTCCTTGCTGGGAGGGGCCGTGCTGGTCGAGACAGTTTTTGCCAGACAGGGCCTTGGCGGCGTCACCGTGCGGGCGATCCTGGGTCGAGACCTGCCCGTGGTACTCGGCATCATCGTGCTGGCGGCCGCCGTCTTCGCCGTCATCAACCTCCTGATCGACCTTGCGTATGACCGGATTGACCCTCGCCTGCGGTTGGTGGCTGCATGACCGAGCTGATCACGAAACGCCCGACCGTCACCAGGCGCCCCGCACCGGCCGGGGTGCTGCTGGCGGCAGTCTTCCTTGGCGTCCTCCTGCTCGCCGGTGTGGCTCCGTGGCTGCTCACCGGGCAGGATCCGCTCCATGCGGAGGTGGCGGATGCGTTGTCCTCACCGAGCCTGGAGCATCCGTTCGGCACCGATCAGTCCGGGCGGGACGTCTTCGCCCGGGTGGTGTACGGCATCCGCTACTCGCTGGTGATCGGTTTTGGGGCGACCCTGCTTGCCCTGGTCGCCGGCACTGTCATCGGGGTGGTTTCCGGGCTCGCCTCGCGGGTCGTCGATGGTGTCCTGTCGAGGGTGATCGACATCCTGATGGCGTTTCCCGAGATCCTGCTCGCGCTCGTCGTGATCGCCGTGATCGGCCCGGGGGAGGCCAGCCTGCTGACCGCCGTCGCACTGGCGGCCGTTCCCGCCTACGCCAGGGTGGCGAGGGTGCGCACGCTTGTCGTGAAGCGCTCGAGCTACGTCACGGCCGCCACGGCGCTGGGGGTTCATCCTGCGGTGTCCGTGGCGCGGCACATCGTGCCGAACCTTCTCGGCCCACTGCTCGTGATGGCGACAATGGGCGTCGGCACCGCCATCGTCTCGGCGGCAGGGCTGAGCTTTCTCGGAATGGGCCCTCAGCCCCCGACACCGGAGTGGGGTCTGATCCTGTCGGAGGGGCGCAACTTCCTGGCCACGGCCTGGTGGATCGCCGTCTTCCCGGGGCTTACCCTCACTGCCACGGTGATCGCGACGAGCACGCTCGGGCGCTACCTTCAGGCGCGGGGTGGCGCATGACGCTCGCATCCGTACGGAACCTCCGCATCTCGTTCGACGGTGTTCCCGCCGTGGACGGAGTGTCGTTCGACATCTCCCCGGGCGAATGCCTGGCCATCGTCGGCGAGTCCGGGTCGGGCAAGACCCTGACCGCCCGCAGCCTCCTCGGGTTGACGCCTACTACTGCGCGGGTGCAGGTTGATGAACTCACGCTCGATGGTCAAAATGTTTCGGACCACAGCGAAGCGCAATGGCGACGGTTGCGCGGCGCGGCCGTGGGCCTGGTGAGCCAGGATGCCCTCAGTTCCCTCGACCCGCTGCGGCGCGTCGGGCGTGAGGTCGCTGAGGCGGCAGAGGTTCATGGTCTTGGCACCATCGGCCAGCAGGTTGTCGAATTACTGCGCAGCGTTGCCGTGCCAGACCCCGGGGTGCGGGCCAGGCAGTACCCCCACGAGTTGTCCGGAGGCCTCCGCCAGCGTGCGTTGATTGCTTCGGCGCTCTCGGCCGGTCCGAAGCTTCTCGTCGCGGATGAGCCGACGACGGCACTGGATGTCACGGTGCAGGCGCAGATTCTCCGCCTCCTCAATGAGTTGAAGGCTTCCGGCCTCGGCCTGCTGCTGGTCAGTCATGACCTGGCAGTGGTGGCGAAGCTGGCGGACCGCATCGCCGTGATGAAAGACGGGGTCTTCGTCGAGACAGGCGACACTGCGACAGTGTTGGAGTCGCCGCAGCACGAGTACACGACGCTGCTGTTGAGTTCCCGCCCAGGGGAGCGGGTGGAGCCGAACAGACGGGATGCGGAGGTCGTGCTCGCGGCGACCGGCATCGCCAAGTCCTACCGCAGACCCGACCACAGCATCCAGCGCGCCATCACCGGTGCATCCCTTGAGCTGCGCGCCGGAACCACGCTGGGCATCGTGGGGGAGTCAGGGTCGGGCAAGAGCACGCTCGCGCGCATCCTGATGGGGCTGGAACGGCCGGATTCCGGCGAGGTGAAGCTCAATGGCGAATCGTGGTCCGTGCTGCGAGAGTCGCAAAGACGGGGGAGACGCGGTGGCATCCAGCTGATCGACCAGGACCCGTTCGGCTCGTTCGACCCGCGCTTCACGGTCGGCCGGATCGTGGCCGAAGCTGTCGCGCTCGACGGTGAAACGGGCAAGGGCCAACGGGCCGAGCGGGTGGTTGAGCTGCTGCGACAGGTCGGACTGGCGCCCGCCCTCCTGCGGCGGCGACCCCGGCAGCTGTCCGGTGGTCAGCGTCAGCGCGTGGCGATAGCGCGGGCATTGGCCAGGCGTCCACGCGTCCTGGTCTGCGACGAACCAGTCTCGGCGCTCGACGTGTCCATCCAGGCCCAGGTGCTTGGTCTGCTCGGATCCCTGCAGAGCGACCTCGGGTTGTCGATGGTCTTCATCTCTCACGACCTGGCGGTGATCCGCCAGTTGAGCGACGACATCCTCGTCATGAAGGATGGCGTCGTCGTCGAGCAGGGGAGCGCGGCTTCCGTGCTGACGAACCCCCGGCATCCGTTCACCAAGGAGCTGCTCGCGCTGACTGATCCCGAGGCAAGCAGAGCTGAATTGATCTAGGGGCTGAGGGGCTGAGGGGCTGAGGGGCGCGGGATTCGACAGAAATGCTGTGGCGGCATGAGCAGCAGGCCCATCAGCTAAACTGGCAGCAACAACACTGATCCGGCCATCACCGGGGAGTCTTCGGAAGAACGGCAGCCATTTTCACGGAACTGGCCGGCCCAGTAGAACCGAACGGGTCTGGCCCGTCACAGCCAATGAACAAGCGGCCAAGCGGTGACGCCTGGCAAGCGGGGTGGTACCGCGATGGGTGAGCACATCACCCACCGTCCTCGTGCAGATGAGATTCCTGCCCAGGAGAGACATGACCTACCCCCGCACCGCGCCGCATGAGTCAGCACAGCCCAGGTCGCTGAGCGCCAGCCCGAGCTTCCCGGAGCTGGAGACCGGCATCCTCGCGTTCTGGAAGAAGGACGACACCTTTCGGGCGTCCGTTGACCAGCGTGAAGGATGCCGGGAGTGGGTCTTCTACGATGGCCCACCGTTCGCCAACGGACTGCCGCACTACGGCCACCTGCTCACCGGTTATGCCAAAGACTTGTTTCCGCGGTTCCAGACCATGCGCGGCAAGCAGGTGCACCGCCGGTTCGGCTGGGACACCCATGGGCTCCCCGCTGAGCTGGAGGCGATGCGCCAGCTAGGGATCACCGAGAAGAGCGAGATCGAGCAGATGGGCATCGCCGCGTTCAATGGGGCGGCCCGCGAATCGGTGCTCAAGTACACCGACGAGTGGCAGAACTACGTCACCCGCCAGGCCCGCTGGGTCGATTTCGAGAACGACTACAAGACGCTTGACGTGAACTTCATGGAGTCGGTGATCTGGGCGTTCAAGCAGTTGCATGACAAGGGACTCGCCTACGAGGGCTTCCGCGTCCTGCCGTACTGCTGGAACGATGAGACGCCGCTCTCCAACCACGAACTGCGCATGGACGATGACGTCTACAAGATGCGCCAGGACCAGACCGTCACGGTCACCTTCCCGCTGGTCGGGCCGAAGGCGGAGGCGCTCGGCCTGACCGCGGTGCGGGCACTCGCCTGGACAACAACGCCGTGGACTCTCCCGACGAATATGGCGCTCGCCGTGGGGCCTGCCGTCGAGTACTCGGTCGTTCCGGCCGGCCCGCTCGGTGCCGGTGACGGGGCGGAGGAAGGAGTCGCCGACTACCTGCTGGCCACCGACACCATCGCGGCATATTTCAAGGACCTCGGGTACGAGTCGGCTGCCGCAGCGCAGGATGCCGTCACCGCCACGATCCAGGGGGCTGAACTGGACGGCGTGCGCTACGACCGCCTCTGGGACTTCTACGCCGACGCTGAAACCTACGGCACCGAGAACGCCTGGCAGATCCTGGTCGCGGATTATGTGGCCACCGGTGAGGGCACTGGCATCGTGCACCAGGCCCCCGCGTACGGTGAGGACGACCAGATTGTCACTGCCAAGGCAGACATCCCTGTGCTGATCTCCGTCGACGAGGGCGGCAAGTTCCTCCCGGTCATCGAACCTGTCGCCGGGCTGCAGGTGTTCGACGCCAACAAGCCGCTCACCCAACTGCTGCGCGCCGAGGGCCGCCTACTCCGGGTGGCGAGCTACGAGCACAGCTACCCGCACTGCTGGCGCTGCCGTAATCCGCTGATCTACAAGGCGGTCTCCAGCTGGTTCATCCGTGTTCCGGAGTTCCGCGATCGCATGGTCGAGCTGAACGAGGAGATCAGCTGGGTGCCGGAGAACGTCAAGCATGGACAGTTCGGCAAGTGGGTGGGGAACGCCCGAGACTGGTCGATCTCCCGCAACCGGTACTGGGGTTCGCCGATCCCGGTGTGGAAGAGCGACGACCCCGAGTTCCCGCGCATCGACGTCTACGGCTCGCTTGACGAACTCGAGCGCGATTTCGGGGTGCGCCCGACCGATCTGCACCGGCCGTACATCGACGAGTTGACCCGTCCGAACCCGGACGACCCGTCCGGCCGGGCGACCATGCGCCGGATCGAAGACGTACTGGATGTCTGGTTCGACTCCGGCTCGATGCCGTACGCCCAGGTGCATTACCCGTTCGAGAACGCGGAGTGGTTCGACAGCCATAACCCTGCCGACTTCATCGTCGAGTACATCGGCCAGACCCGCGGCTGGTTCTACACCATGCACGTGCTGTCGACCGCGCTGTTCGACCGCCCGGCATTCAGCAACGTGATTAGCCACGGCATCGTGCTCGGCAGTGACGGCCAGAAGATGTCGAAGTCGCTGCGCAACTATCCGGACGTCTCCGAGGTCTTCGATCGGGACGGCGCGGATGCCATGCGCTGGTTCCTGATGTCGTCTCCGGTCATCCGCGGCGGCAATCTGGTCGTGACGGAGGAGGGCATCCGCGAGGGAGTTCGCCAGTTCCTGCTGCCGCTCTGGAACAGTTACTACTTCTTCAGCTTGTACGCGAACGCGGCGGACAGCTATGAAGCCACCTGGCGAACCGACTCCACGAATGTGCTCGACCGGTACCTGCTGGCCAAGACCCGCCAGCTCATCTCCGAGGTGACGAGCGACCTCGAGGCGCTCGACTCGCCGATGGCGGCGGCCAAGCTTCGCGACTTCGCCGACGTTCTCACCAATTGGTACGTGCGCCGCAGCCGCGACCGGTTCTGGGCTGGCGATGATCGCGACGCTTTCGACACGCTCTTCACGGTGCTGGAGACCGTGACCCGGGTGGCAGCGCCACTGATCCCGCTGGTCTCAGAAGAGGTCTGGAAGGGCCTCACCGGCGGGCGCAGCGTTCACCTTCAGGATTGGCCGGAGGACGAGCACTTCCCCGCCGATAGCGTGCTCGCCGAGACCATGGACCGGGTGCGCGAGATCGCCTCGGCCGGATTGGCTCTGCGCAAGTCGACCGGGTTGCGCGTGCGCCTCCCGCTGGCCAGGTTTACTGTCGTGAGCGGCGACGGCGCGCGGCTGCAGGAGTTCAGCGACATCCTGGGCGACGAGCTCAACGTCAAGCAGGTCCAGTTCACCGAATTGGCGGAGGACAGCCTCACCCGGTTCGGCATCGTGCGCAAGCTCACGGTGAACGCCCGCGCGGCAGGCCCCCGCATCGGCAAGGCCGTGCAGCAGATCATCAGGGCGGCCAAGGAGGGCTTCTGGGTGCAGACCGGGGACACCGTTACGGTTGACGGTATCGAGCTGCTGTCGACCGAGTTCGAGCTGGAGCTGACAGCCGGCGACGATTCCCGCGCCATCACGTTTCTACCCGGCGGCGGGTTCGTGCTGCTCGACACCGAGACGACCCCGGAGCTGGAGGCGGAGGGCCTGGCCCGCGACCTGGTGCGTGCCGTACAGGAGACGAGACGGTCCGCTGGCTTCCAGGTGAGCGATCGCATCCGGCTCTCCCTGTCGTTCGACGTTGAGGCGGAGGCGATCGGTGTTGCCGCCTTCCAGTCCCTGGTCAGCGACGAGACCCTCGCCTCTGTGGTGAGCATCACTTCCGGGATTCCGGCGGAGGAGGCGGTGGCCGTCGGCGGCTTCCGCGCGCAGATCCCGGCCGGGCAGTACACGAATTCAGGCGCCGTCACCATCGATGTCGCCGTCATAGGAGCAGTGAGCAATGTCTGAGAACCCGATGTCGAAGAAACCACTGACCGACGACCCTGAGCTGGGTGATGACGCCCTGTTCCAGGGCGAGGCCGACGCTGTTTACGCGGAGCTCCTCAGTCGGGTGGGGGAGGCGAACCCCCGTCCCCGCCTCGACGCGACCCGTCGCGCCGTCGAACTGCTCGGCGACCCGCACCGCGCATACCCGATCATCCACATCACCGGCACAAACGGCAAAACCAGCACCGGCCGCATCATCGAGAGCATTCTGCGCGCCCACGGACTGCGCACAGGGCTCCTGACCAGCCCGCACCTCGTGCGAGTGAACGAGCGCATCATGATCGATGGCGAGCCGATCCGCAACGAGGCGTTCGTCGCCAACTGGCGGGACATCCAACCGTTCCTGGCCATGGTCGATGCCGAACTGGAGAAGGCCGGCGACGTAGCGCTGACATTCTTCGAGGCGTTCACCGTGCTCGCCTTCGCCAGTTTTGCGGATGCTCCGGTCGATGTCGCCGTCATCGAGGTGGGCATGGGTGGGGAGTGGGACTCCACGAATGTGGCCGACGGACAGGTCGCTGTTTTTGCCCCGATTTCCCTCGACCATGTGGCGCGGCTGGGTTCGACTGTCGGCGAGATCGCCCGTACCAAAGCGGGCATCATCAAGCCGGATGCCATCGTCGTGACCGCCGAGCAGCGGCCGGATGCCCTCGCCGAACTGGTCAGGGCTGTCGACGCCAACAAGGCCACGATGTCGGTGCAACAGAGGGAATTCTCCCTGGTCAGCAGTTCGGTCGCGGTGGGCGGCCAGCTGATCACCGTGGAGGGTCGCGCAGGAACCTATCCCGAGCTGTTCCTGCCGCTGTTCGGCGAACATCAGGCTCAGAACGCCGCTGTCGCAATCGCCGCTGTCGAGTCGTTCCTGGGTGACGGCAGCCAGGCCATCGCCCAGGACGTGGTGGCTGAGGGCCTCGCCACAGCAACCTCACCCGGCCGTCTCCAGGTGATCGGCATCGACCCGAGCGTGATCGTGGACGCCGCCCACAATCCCCAGGGTGCGCAGGCCGTCGCCGACGCCATGGGAAAGTACTTCACTTTCGACGAGGTCGCGATCGTGCTGGGAGTCCTGGAGGACAAGGACACCGAGCACATCATCGAGGCGCTCTCCCCGTTGACCAGCAGGTTCCACGTCACCACCTCGAGTTCTGATCGGGCGCTCGCCCCGGACGACCTCGCCTACCTCGTTCGCGACATCGCCGGTGCGGACGCCACCTATGAGTTCGATACCCTCGAAGAGGCGGTCGACGAGGCACGACGGTGGGCCGGTGAGACCACCACCCGCGCCGTCCTGGTCACTGGTTCGGTCACCCTGGTCGGCGAGGCCATGGCTATAGCAGCCAGGCAGGGGTGGATGCGATGAGTTCAGAAGCGGAGGCGAAGCCTCGCCCCAGGCGCTCGGCCACCGAGAGCCTGCTGTCGATAGTGCTGGTGCTGGATGCCGTCCTGGTGTTCTTCGTCATGCTGGCTGTATTCGGACTGGACTTGCTTCCACCCGCAGTCGCGTTCGGCGCGGGCATCGCGCTCATCGTGGTGCTGATCATCACCGGCCGCCTGGTGGCCAAGCCATGGGGTATCTGGATCGGGCACGCCCTGCAGGTGCAGCTCGTCGCGCTCGGCTTCGTGCTGCCGACCATGTTCTTCGTCGGCGCGCTGTTCGCCGCCGTGTGGATCTACTGCGTCATCGTCGGGCGTCGCCTCGACCGGCGGAATGCCGCCATCGTCAGCCCCTAACCAATCGACCATCCAACCATCCGACCCATCAGTTCCTAGCAATCGGGAGTAGCCATGACCACCACTATTGAAGAAACCCTCGTCCTCATCAAGCCCGACGGCGTTGCTCGCAACCTGACGGGGGAAATCCTGCGCCGCGTCGAGGCGAAGGGCTACTCGCTGGTCGGCCTGAAGATGGTGAACGCGGACCGCGATCTGCTGTCCGCCCACTACGAGGAGCACCAGGGCAAGCCGTTTTACGAGCCCCTGGTCGAGTTCATGGAGTCCGGGCCGATCGTCGCCGCACGCGTCGCGGGCAACAGCGTGATCGAGGGTTTCCGTTCCCTCGCCGGCACCACCGACCCGACAACGGCAGCGCCTGGCACTATCCGCGGTGACCTCGGTCGTGACTGGGGTCTGCGCGTGCAGCAGAACCTCGTACACGGCTCCGATTCACCGGAGTCGGCGGCACGCGAGCTTGCACTCTGGTTCAGCTGACGGCAACCACGATGCGTCAGGCGATGGTTGTGGCCCAGCCGTCGCGCTTGCCGACTTCGCGGTCCTGAGCTGGGACATCCGCAAACTATTCCATGCTCCAAATGCGGCTCATTCGAGAATGCATGCGATAATTTGAGGTAGTCACGCGGGCCGCGCCCGCAGTGACGCCAAAGAAGGCTTTCCGGGCGTCAAACCGGGCCACGACGAATCGGCACACCGTGTGCCTGAATTGAGATCGTGTCGAATAGCAAGTTTCGAAGAGATTTTTGACCAGAGACGACTGAGGGTAGAGCTACAACCTTCACCGGGCCGAACAGGCCGGTGGTAGAGGGGCTGGGCCATTCTCACAACGTGAAGAATTAGCGGGGGATTGCCCAGGCAACCTCCGCACGAGAGTACCCGGTGGGGTAGCGCGGTTACCCGCTCCGGGCGAGGAGTGCACCAGCAATGGTGGAGACAACTAACGACAACCCGAATAACGACGAATCCAACGCAGACAAGCCACGCAAGCGCACCAGGCTCTTCGGCAGTCGCAAGAACAAGGCGACCGACGCTGCGCCGACCGTTCCAGCACCGGCACAGAATGCTCCGGATGCTGCGCCGAAGGCTCCGGATGCTGCGCCGAAGGCGGCCGAACCGACCCGGGCAGCTGAGCCCGCTCAAACGGCTGAGCCGGTCAAGGCAGCTGAGCCGGTCACGGCACCGAGCCGCAGCCGGAAGAAGCCGGTTGCCGATTCGTCCGCATCCGCGAAAAAGGACACGGCGGACGGCGAAGCCAAGGAGAAATCCCCGAAAGCCAGCGCTCGCCCGACGACGTCCCTGCTGTTCCAGGCGCCGGACCTGCCCACCATGGTCCCGTCGCGTTCTGGCCGGGATGACGACGACTCTGATGATGAGGCTCCCACCGTGCGCCGGCGTTCGCGTCGTCGCTCAGGGGAAGAGGGCCAGACCGGCGAAGAGGGCACCCCACCGAACACGGTGGTTAAGGTGCGCCAGCCGCGCCAGCACCAGGAGCCCAGCAACGAGCCGCAGAAGGTTCGCGGGTCGACGAGGCTGGAAGCCAAGAAGCAGCGACGCCGTGATGGCCGGGATGCCGGGCGTCGCCGTCCGGTGATCACCGAGGCCGAGTTCCTCGCGCGCCGCGAGAGCGTCGATCGCGTCATGGTCGTGCGCCAGAAGCAGAACCGCATCCAGATCGGTGTGCTGGAGGACAGCGTGCTCGTCGAGCATTACGTCGCCCAGTCGCAGGAAGCATCGCTCATCGGGAACGTCTATCTCGGTCGTGTGCAGAACGTGCTCCCGAGCATGGAGGCCGCCTTCGTCGATATTGGACGCGGCCGTAACGCCGTGCTGTACTCCGGTGAGGTCGACTGGGAAGCCGCAGCGGAGAACGCCTCAGGCGACGGCAAGAGCCAGGCCCGTCGTATCGAGCTGGCGCTGAAGCCCGGCGACAAGGTGCTGGTGCAGGTCACCAAGGACCCGATCGGGCACAAGGGAGCCAGGCTCACCAGCCAGGTCTCGCTGCCTGGCAGGTACCTCGTCTATGTTCCGAACGGTTCGATGAATGGAATCAGCCGCAAACTGCCGGACACCGAGCGGGCGCGCCTCAAGAAGATCCTCAAAGAGGTTCTGCCCGAGAACGTCGGCGTGATCGTGCGTACTGCGGCCGAGGGGGCCACTGAGGAGCAGCTGACCCTCGACGTCAACCGGCTCACCTCGCAGTGGTCCGCTCTGAGCAAGACGCTGGAGAACTCGCCGGCACCCGCTCTGCTCCACAGCGAGCCCGACCTGCTGATCAAGATCATCCGTGACGTCTTCAATGAGGACTTCCATAAGCTGGTCATCGACGGTGAGGATGCTGCCAAGACGATCAACGCCTACCTCAACCAGGTCGCCCCAGACCTGATCGATCGTGTTGTGACCTACGACGACTCGGCAGACTCGTTCGACAAGTACCGGGTCAGTGAGCAGATCGAGAAGGCGCTCGACCGCAAGGTCTGGCTGCCGTCCGGTGGGTCCCTGGTCATCGACCGCACCGAGGCCATGACGGTGGTTGACGTCAACACCGGTAAGTTCGTCGGTTCAGGTGGAAACCTGGAGGAGACGGTCACCAAGAACAACCTCGAGGCCGCGGAAGAGATTGTGCGCCAGCTACGCTTGCGGGACATCGGCGGCATCATCGTTGTCGACTTCATCGATATGGTGTTGGAGTCCAACCGTGATCTGGTGCTTCGGCGCCTGGTCGAGTGCCTGGGCCGGGATCGCACCAAGCACCAGGTGGCCGAGGTCACCTCGCTCGGTCTCGTGCAGATGACCCGCAAGAAGCTCGGGCTCGGCCTCATCGAGTCGTTCAGTGAGCCTTGCGAGACCTGTGCCGGCCGCGGCATCATCATCCATCACGACCCGGTCACCAGGCACCGCCAGTCTGCCCAGCCTGAACCGCGTCGCGGTCGCGGCAACCGCGGCGGCGGTGACAACTCGCGGAACAACGGCAACAACAGCAACTCGAACGGTTCTGAGCCCCCGAAGTCGAACGCCGGAACTCACGCGATCACCGAGGACGTCAAGAACGCCCTGGCGAAGATTGCCGCGAGCACAATCGTCTCCACCGACACCGGGTCCCTTCCGGCCGTCGAGGCGTCAGTCGAGGCGGTGGGGGGCGAGGATGTAGCGGCAGCAGTGCGGAAGGTGACTGAACCGGTCACCAGCGGCGTCGTCTCGGGCGGGCGTGGCCGGGGCAAATCCAAGGCCTCAGGCGACTCGAGTGCCGAATCCGCCGACAGCGACTCGAGCAATGATTCGTCTGCGGAGGAGACTGTAGCCGCAGCCGAGGCTGTCGTGGAGATCCTCGACATTCCGGTGAAGAAGTCTGCGCGCGCATCGCGCCGCATCAGCACGAAGGATGCCGAGGACATTCTCGGCTCGGTGCTCGAAGCGCTGCCAGAGCCGAAGCAGCCTGGCCAGGGCCGTGGCCGCGTCTCGCGTCGGGCATCAAGTGCCGGCATTGTGACTACCGACGAGACTGCCGGCAACCAGTAGGACGAGGCGCCCCCGGCCGCGGGGGCGCTTTAGCCTCGGCGTTCGCGCTGGCTGACGCGCAGGCCGCTCGCCTGCAGTCTGCGCACCAGGTCGCGATTGCTGACTGGTACTGCGCCGCCTGCCACCAGGTCGTCGTACCGGTTCTCCGGGACGTCGTAGTGGTCGAGATCGAAGGAACGGCGAGGCAGTCTCGCATTCTCTGCGAAAGCGTGCAATTCTTCAAGCGAACTATCGCTCACGAGGTGTGACCACAGCCTGTCGTGGGCCGGCCACATCGGCTGGTCGATAAGCACCGTCATGTGCCGAGTTTAGACAGGGGAGTGTATGAGCCAGGTCACCGAGACGCTTAACGCCCAGCGGATGCGCGTGGCAGCCATCGCAGCGGGCGGCGTGGCCGCAGCGCTATTCGTACAGGATCTGATCGGCAATCTGAGCTGGCTCCTGGTGGGATACTCGCAGATGGAGAACGGCGGCATGTACGTGGGGCAGCTCTGGCTGACCATCGCCTACGGTGTCGCGATGCTGCTGGTCTTCGCCGCGGGAGTGTTCCTCAGCCTCTGGCTGCTCGCGCCGGCCAACCCCTCCCTCACGGTGAAGCATGTGCTGTTGCGCGGTCTTCTCGCGGCGGTGATCGGAGCAGGGGCGGTGCTGGTGGTCTCCTTTGGTTGGGAAATGACCGGTCGAGTTGGCGCAGGCACGCTTTTCGGCAGTTCGTTCCCTTGGCCGAGCCTGGACAGGACGGTCCAGGCGGGCTCCATGGCACTCCAGTCGGGGATGAGCGCCCTCCTGAGGCACGCGCCGGTAGTCTTGCTCGTGGTCCTGCTCACCTGGATCTGGCAGGGCAGGGATGCGTCACGACACGCGGATCCAGCCGATGTGGCCGAGGTTTGACCAGTTCGCCAAACATCGAGTAGTATGGACCCTTGGTGTGGCTGGGCCAAGCCCGCTCTCAACACCGCAAATTTTTAGCGTGATTCGTTTATTCAATAGTTAGGGTTCCAAGTGGTTTACGCAGTTGTGCGCGCCGGTGGTCGGCAGGAAAAGGTGGAGGTCGGCACCATCGTCGTACTCGACCGCATCGCAGCAGACGAGAACGGCAGCATCGAGCTGGCACCCGTGCTGCACGTTGACGGTGACAAGATCACGCACGAGGCCAAGGCCCTGGCGAAGATCAAGGTCACCGCTGAGGTGCTGAGCGACCTGCGCGGTCCGAAGATCGTCATCCAGAACTACAAGAACAAGACCGGGTACAAGCGTCGCATGGGCCACCGCTCAGAGCTCACCCGCGTCAAGATCACCAGCATCAAGTAGTTCTCACCAAACGCATACCACAGACTTTCGAAAGCATTAGGGGCTGAAACATGGCACACAAAAAGGGCGCATCGTCCACTCGTAACGGTCGCGACTCCAACGCGCAGCGCCTCGGCGTGAAGCGCTTCGGCGGCCAGGTTGTCAGCGCGGGCGAGATCATCGTCCGTCAGCGCGGCACCCACTTTCACCCGGGCGTGAACGTCGGCCGTGGCGGCGACGACACACTGTTCGCTCTCGCGGCCGGTGCTGTCGAGTTCGGCGCCAAGGGTGGCCGCAAGGTGATCAACATCGTGGCAGCAGCTTCCTAAGGGCTCAGCCGCTTCACACAAGCATTTCAACGTTCGGGCGAGCTTCGGCTCGCCCTTACGTGTTTCAGCCGTAATTCACGGTTTTCAGGAAAGGATCACGGCTATGGCAACCTTCGTGGACCATGTGACCCTGCACCTGCGCTCAGGCCACGGTGGCAACGGCTGCGTCTCGGTCAAGCGAGAGAAGTTCAAGCCGTTGGCAGGCCCGGACGGTGGAAACGGCGGCAACGGCGGCGACATCGTGCTGGTGAGCGACCCGCAGGTGACAACTCTGCTCGGATACCATCACGGCCCGCACCGGTTCTCTGAGCACGGTCAGCCCGGCATGGGCGATCACCGCAGCGGCAGTACCGGCGCCGATCTCGAACTCTCGGTACCCGTCGGCACCCTGGTGAAGGACTCAGACGGCAATGACCTGATCGACCTCAGCGAATCCGGCATGCGGGTGGTTGTCGCCCCTGGCGGGCAGGGCGGCCTCGGAAACGCGGCGCTGGCCAACACCAAGCGCAAGGCACCGGGTTTCGCACTGCTCGGCACTCCGGGCTGGGAGGGTGACGTTCAGCTCGAGCTCAAGGTGGTGGCGGATGTCGCACTGGTCGGCTACCCCTCTGCCGGCAAGTCGAGCCTGGTCGCCGCGATCTCGGCCGCCAAGCCGAAGATCGCCGACTACCCGTTCACCACCCTTCATCCGAACCTCGGTGTCGTGCAGTCGGGGGAGGTCCGCTTCACGGTCGCTGATGTCCCTGGGCTGATCGAGGGGGCGAGTGAGGGCAAGGGCCTCGGTCTGGAGTTCCTCCGCCATGTCGAGCGCTGCACCGCGCTGGTGCACGTGCTTGATTGCGGCACTCTCGATCCCGGGCGTGACCCGCTGAGCGACCTGGACGTCATTCTGGGCGAGCTGGCCGCCTATCCGGTCCCAGAGGGCCAGCTGCCGCTCCTGGAACGTCCGCAGCTGGTCGCGCTGAACAAGCTCGACCTGCCGGATGCCCGTGAGCTGGCCCAGCTGGTGCGGCCAGAGCTCGAGGCGCGCGGCTATCGTGTCTTCGAGATCTCAGCGGTGAGCCGTGATGGCTTGCGCGAGCTGACCTACGCGCTGGGTGCATTGATCGCGGAGCACCGCGTCGAGTTGTCCGCCGCTCCGGCCCCTGAGCGCATCGTTCTCCGCCCGCGTGCTGTCAACGACGCCGGATTCAAGATCGACGTCGAGGGCGGGTCCTTCGGCAACGTCTACCGGGTGGTCGGCTCGAAGCCTGAGCGCTGGGTCGCACAATGTGACTTCACGAACGAGGAGGCTGTCGGTTACCTGGCCGACAGGCTGGCGAAGCTGGGCGTCGAAGACAAGTTGTTCAAGGCGGGTGCCGTGGCCGGGTCCACCGTGATGATCGGCAACAACGTGTTCGACTGGGAGCCCACTCTCACGTCGACGGCTGAGCTCCTGACCAGCCCCCGCGGTACGGATGCGCGCCTGGCGCCGAACGAGCGACCGACACGCAACGCCCGGCGTGAAGCCTACTTCGAGCGGATGGATGCCAAGGCAGCGGCTCGCGCAGAGCTGATCCGCGAGCGAGAGGCCGGCATCTGGCACGACGACGACGGATTCGCTATCGACCGTCATTCGGATACACGCGACAGCGATACCGACTCGGAAGACGCATCCACGATAGATTAGGTGAACCTGAGCACGGGTGATTCCGGGCTGGTCGAACGGAGAACACATGTCATTGCTTGCCTTTACCGCGTCTGAAGGGCACGAGCTTGCCCCGATGATCATGGACCCGATCTGGTTCCCGGTGATCGCCGGAGGAGTCTTCGTGTTCCTCGGCCTGGTCGTCTGGAGCTTCCGGGATGTCGCAAACCGCCACAACCCCAGCGGGCCGGTAACTGACAAGGACCCATCGCACGGAGCCCACTAAGGCAGGCATGACCGCCATCGAACGGGTGCCAGGGCGCCAGCGCATAGGTGTCATGGGTGGCACGTTCGATCCCATCCACAACGGTCACCTCGTGGCTGCGAGCGAAGTCGCTCAGCATTTCCAGCTCGACGAAGTGATCTTCGTTCCGACGGGATTCCCCGCGGGAAAGCCGAACGCGACCGCGGGCGAGCACCGGTATCTCATGACGGTGATCGCCACAGCGTCGAACCCGTCCTTCACGGTGAGCCGGGTCGACCTGGACCGTGATCGGGAGACCTATACGATCGACACTCTTCGGGATATTCACAGGGAGCGCCCTGGGGCGGAATTGTTCTTCATCACGGGTGCCGACGCGATCGCCCAGATCCTCGACTGGCGGGACGTTTCCGAGCTCTGGGAGCTCGCCCATTTCGTCGCTGTCACCCGTCCGGGGCACTCCCTGACCGTTTCCGGATTGCCGGAGCAGGACGTAAGCTTGTTGGAAGTGCCTGCTCTGGCCATCTCGTCAACGGATTGCCGCAGCAGGGTCAGCCGGGGATTCCCGGTTTGGTATTTGGTTCCCGACGGAGTTGTCCACTACATCGCCAAACACCACCTTTATCGGAGTCTGATATGACAGCGTGGCAAGACTTGCCGCCTCGAACCAGGCGGCAGGCTCGAATGAACGAGCGGGACAACCCCGCCGACGAGTTCGAGCGCGCTCCAAAAGACTCCGAGCAGAACTCGCCTTCGGCTGGGTCGGCGGAAGAATCGGTCGACAGCCGCGAGTTCGCCACGTCCACCAGCCGGCGTAGTCGTCGGGCGGCAGGCGCCCCAACCGGTGATACTGCGTTCCGGGTGCGTGATTTCCGTCCGGGCCCGGAGTCCGCGCCTTCCGAGCAGGCTGAATCAGCGGCGCCCACAGACACGTCAGGCTCTGGCCCGATGCGTGACGTTCCGAAGTGGACGCCGCAGGCTGCGGATGATGAGGGTCGGCTGTCGTACCAGACGCAGGCCGCGCCGATAACGGCCCCGCCAGCTGCACCTCAACCTGTGGTGGGCAGCGTACCTCCCGAGTTCGCGCCGCCGCCGCGGCCGATGACCCGCCGCGAGCTTCGCGAGCTGGAAATCCGGCAGGGAGTCAGGCAACAGGCCGACGACGCACCAGACCCGGAGCATGCTCCTTCGCTGGCGCCCACTGCTGCACCCGCACCGGCGCCGATTCCCTCTCCGCCGGCTGCGCTGGCGCCGCCAATCCCCATTCCTGCGCCCGCCCCAATAGCTGCGCCGCAGCCCGATGCGCCACCACGCGTCTCTCCTGAGCCTGTGGTGTTCACGGACGCTTCGGGGGCCGCTCGGCCGAATCGTGCGCCCGTGTCTCCCACGCCCGTGCGCGAGGCGAACGCGGCCCCTCACTCAGTAATCGGCTCCCTGGCCGTAAACCGCGGAATCGACTCGGCACCGGAAGTTTTCAGCGTTCCAGACGCACATTGGCAGACGCAGACCCATATTGACGAGGCAAACCAATCTGGTGACGGGTTCGTGCGCCGGGTTGGCAGCACCAGTGGCTCGTTGACCGGGAACGCCCTGGTTATCCCCTCGATTCCGCAAGCATCCGATATCACCAGCCCGTTCAGTAGCACCGGTGAGATTCTGGTGACCGGTTCCATCGACCTGCCGATAACGCTCGGCTCGACTGGCGCGCACCCGGCGCGTTACGACCATTCCGACATTGACGCCCTGTTCGCCCAGGAAGACCATGACTACGCGCAGGCCGACTCTGCTCCGGTTCGGGCTATTCGTGCAGTGAGCACCCACACGTCCACGCATGGCGTGATCTCCGCCAAGAAACCGGCCAACAACCGCCTGCCGATGATGATGGCGGTCACCGCCGGCATCCTCGCCGTCGGTGTTGCCGCGCTTTTCGCCGCAGGAATGATCTTCGGATACTTCTAAGCCATGACTTTCCGACTTCTCATCAGCACCCACCCCTTAAGGAACCTGTGACCGCAACCGCGCACGCCCATGAACTTTTGACGATCGCTGCGCTGGCGGCGGATTCGAAGCGGGCGGAGGACCTGGTGGCGCTGGACGTGTCGGAGCCTCTTCCGCTGACCGACATCTTCCTGTTGGCAACGGGCAACAACGAACGAAACGTTGTCGCGATCGCCAGCGAGATCGAAGACAAGCTGATCGAGTCCGGTAACAAGCCGTTGCGTCGTGAAGGTCGCGCGGAAGGACGGTGGATCCTCCTCGACTTCGGCGACCTGGTCGTCCACGTGTTCCACGCTGAGGACCGCATCTACTACTCGCTCGAGCGCCTCTGGAAAGACTGCCCGGCGATTCCGATCGACCTGCCGGCGCACGAGCCAGCTGACTAGCGGCGCGTTGGTGGCACCACTCGACCTGCCCCGGTGGACGGGGAGCCCGGATGACATCCGGAACAATCTCGTGGCCGTCGAGCGGTGGGCCGCGAGCAGTGCCCTGGCAACCTTGGTCCGCGAGTTCGGCGGTTCCACAGCCGGGATGGCGACGGATGTGCTGCTCGACTACCTGGACTCGTTCTCTGCTGAGCATTGGGACTTCCGTCGGGGCCAGGAGCGCAACCAGGCAGAGCCGGTGCAGTTCCTGGCGGAGCGGGATGCGGTCATCCTTGGTTGTGCTGCCGACCTCGGCCTTGCCCAGGTGCCGCCGTCTCAGGAGCACTACGACACCGTCGTGATGACGGGCGGCATGGTGCGTGCCGGGGTTGCCAAGCCACGCTATGTGCGGATGCTGCTCGACGACGGTCTGCGGGTCGACAACATCGTCTTCCTCGGTGGGTTTCGGCCGTTCGGCGGCGACGAGGTGGAGGTTGCGGCCGGGCTCGGGATCCAGGGCGACAACGAGTTCGACGCCATGGTTGCCGGCCTCGACCGGGCGTTCGGTCCGCTGGGCGAACCTCGGGTCGATGAGGCTATGGCCGCCACCGAGAATGGCTCGTGGCGCGAGCTGTCGTGGGAAGCATCCGGCTTGCAGCTGAGCGCTGTCGCCGCGCCGTCCTCGTTGCCGGCGTTGCGGCGGGCCAACACTGTCGATACTTATCGGTTCTGGGCTGAGTCTCGTCGCCGAGCATCCGAACGGTCGGTCCTGGTGGTGACCGCGCCGGTGTACGTGCCGTACCAGGGCGCTGGAGCGGTGGAAGTGCTCGGTATCGAGTGCGGGCTGTCGGTCGAGACTGTCGGCATCAGCCGGCGCACCGGCCATCTGGGCCGGTTCAGCCAGGACTATGAGGCGCGGCATCACCTGCAGGAGGTGCGTTCGGCGATCCGTGGGATGCGGTCCCTGCGTCGCTCGTTGTTGAGGATTATCCCGAGTTAACAATCGGTAACAGAATTTGGGCTGCCGCCGGTCGGCACGGAGGATTGTCCTTGTCGTAGCGAATTCCTGCGACCTTGTTGCCCAGCGATGCGTGACCTGTACTTGAACCACGCATGCATCGGGGATCCATGATTTCGCTCAGCCACGTCACCAAGACCTTCGGGTCGGGTGCTACTGCCGTGCATGCCCTGGACGATGTCAGCCTGAACGTCGCGCGCGGCGAGATCTTCGGCGTTGTCGGGCAGAGCGGGGCAGGCAAGTCCACCCTGATCCGTACCGTGAACCTGTTGGAGCGCCCGGACTCGGGCACCGTCACGGTCGATGGCCGGGACCTCACGGCGGTGGCACCGGACGGATTGCGTGCGGCTCGTCAGAAGATCGGCATGATCTTCCAGCATTTCAACCTGCTTTCCAGTCGCACGGTGCAGGGGAACGTCGAGTTGGCCCTGGAAGTCATCGGCGTGGACACCCGCGACCGCCGAAGTCGTGCGAGCGAGATTCTGGACCTGGTCGGGTTGACCGCGAAAGCGGATGTCTACCCCGGTCAGCTTTCCGGCGGTCAGAAACAGCGGGTCGGCATTGCGCGCGCGCTGGCAGGCAAGCCTTCGCTGTTGCTGTCGGATGAGGCCACGTCGGCGTTGGACCCGGACACGACCCGTTCCATCCTCGAGCTGGTGAAGAACATCAGCACGGAACTTGGCCTCACCGTGCTGCTGATCACGCATGAGATGGAGGTGGTGAAATCGATCTGCGATTCGGCAGCCCTTCTCGAAGGCGGCCGGGTGATCGAGCAGGGTTCCCTGGTCGACGTGATCTCCACGCGCGGATCGCGCCTGGCTGGTGACCTGTTCCCGCTGGGACCGGTTCCGCCGCACGACGGCGACACCGTCATCGAAATCACCTTCAGCGGGGGAGCGGCCGATCGCCCGGTGATCGCCCAGCTGGCTCGGACCCACGGTATCGACGTCAGCATCCTGGGGGCCGCGGTGGAGACCATCGGCGGCAACCAGGCCGGGCGTACCCGCCTGCAGTTGCCGGGAAGCCCGGAACAGAATGCCCCGGCGATCGGCGACTTGCTGTCGCAGGGGCTGCTCGTCGAGGTTGTCCGCAGGGTGTCAGCATGATCGACCCGACTTCGCCCACATTCTGGCCGGAACTCTGGCAGGTGCTGCTGGTCGGCACCGGCCAGACCCTGTACATGGTCGCCGTTTCGCTGGTGGTGACCATCATCGTGGGGCTGCCGCTGGGCATCCTGCTGGTCGGTACGGAGAAGGGCGGCTTGTTCGAGCGCCCGTTCGGCTCCCGGTTTGCCGGCCTGGTCATCAATCGGGTGCTCGACTTCGTCGTCAACTTCGGGCGCAGCGTGCCGTTCATCATCCTGATGATCGCCATCATCCCGTTCACCCGACTGATCGTCGGCACCTTCATCGGACCTACCGCCGCCATCGTGCCGCTGTCGTTGGTCGCCATCCCCTTTTTCGCCCGCATGGTGGAGATCTCGCTGAAGGAGGTGGATCACGGCCTCATCGAGGCTGTCGATTCGCTGGGGGCGACCAAATGGCAGATCGTGCGCAAAGTGCTGGTGCCCGAGGCCCTGCCGAGCATCGTGCTCGGGCTGGCGACGACGGTGACGTCGATCATCAACTTCTCGGCCATGGTCGGCACCGTGGCCGGCGGTGGTCTCGGGGATGTGGCTGTGCGCTACGGCTACCAGCGTTACAGCACCATCCACATGGTGGCCGTCATCATCGTCATCTTCGTGATCGTGATGATCCTGCAGGCCATCGCCACCCACTTCGCCAAGAATCTCACCCACCAAACCCCTGTTCGCAAGCAAAGGAAATCATGAACACCAGCAGAAAACTGATCACGGCTGCGGCCGCAGCTACGGCTCTCGCTTTCGGACTCGCCGCGTGTGCGCCAGCCGCTGACGCGGAGGATCCGGCGGATGGCAGCCTGGGCACCATCAAGGTGGGGGCGCTCGAGACGCCGGCCGGTGACATCCTGAAGTTCGTTGCGGACAACCTGGCAGCGGATGCCGGCCTCACCATCGAGTTCGTGCCGTTTACCGACTACAACACGCCCAACACCGCGCTCAGCTCAGGTGCTGTTGACGCGAACCTGTTCCAGAACGAGACGTTCCTGGCCGACTACAACCAGGCCGCCGGTGATGACCTCGTCAGTCTCGGCCAGGTTTACCTGCCGAGCGCCGCGTTCTACAGCGACAAGGTGGACTCGATCGACGACCTGGAGGACGGCGCGAAGATCGCCATCCCGAATGACCCGACGAACGAGGGCCGTGCGCTGAAGATCCTGGCTGCTGAGGGCCTGATCGAGACCACCGAGGAGCCGACCACTCTCGGCGACATCACGTCGAACCCGAGCGACTTCGAGTTCGTGGAGATCGAGAACGCGACCCTGCCGCAGGCCGTTGCGGATGTCGACACCGCGTTCGTCACCATTTCGTTCGCGTTGCCGGCCGGCCTGACCGGTGAGGATGCGATTCTCACCGAGGGCGAGGACAGCCCATACTTCAACGTGCTGGCCACGACTCCTGAGCTCGAGGATGACCCCCGCGTCACCAAGCTATTCGAGCTGTTGCACTCTGAGGAGACCAAGCAGTTCCTGATCGACACCTGGGGTGGGCTCGTAGTCCCCACCGCTTAGGCGCACCACGCTGGTCGAGCCTGCATTAGTTGGTCGAGCTTGCCGAGACCCGGGCAACCGATTCTCGGCAAGCTCGCCTACGGACTGCAATCGGCCACCCAGATTCTGTAGTAATCTGGTCAGGTTGCTCCGCAAGGGGTGGCATGGGTCCATGGCGCAGCCCGGTAGCGCACCTGCATGGCATGCAGGGGGTCAGGGGTTCGAATCCCCTTGGATCCACCAACGAAAGCCCCGTAATCGTTGAGATTGCGGGGCTTTTCCGTGTGCAACAACAGCACCAACTCCCAGTTCGACCTACCGCTTGAATGCAGTGGTGCGCACCGACGCGAAGTCACCGGCGATAGCGGTCGGCCGGGAACCCGCCGGAATGACGAACAGGAGGGCAACCGCGGTGTGCGGCTGCGCTCCTGGGTCGGTACCAACCGGCTGCGCGTACTGCGCGTCGATCGGTGCAGAGAGGTCAGGTCGTGTCAGAGACTTTGGCAGACGTTCGATGAGTCAGCTAGATGGCACCTGATGCCCGCATCCGCAAAATAATCTCCGGGCGGTCGAGAAGCGCTCTTGCCCCAGCTGAGGTAACGACCAGGGTGCCATTTACCTCCTCAACGAGCCGTGCGTTGAGGAGCTGCGTGACCACTCGCGGGTTCACCGAGGACATTGCCGGGTCGTTGAGTACGACGAGGGCGGGTCGACGCCGGGTTTTTGGCCGCCAGACCCGTATGTCCCATGCGTAGATCCGGGCGAGGACGTAGAGCCCTGCAACTGTCAACCGTTGTGCAACTTCTCGGTTGGTCCCTTCGACGCGACTACTCATGGTCACCCACTCGCTCCCCGCCGGCCCACAGCTCGCGTTGGAGGAGCATGGCGAGGTCGCGGAGCACGACGGTGTCGGAAGCTCTCGCTGGCCGGGGATCTGGGTCAAACACGGACAGGACTCCGATCCGATATCCGTCCGGTGTTTCTATCGGGTATCCGGCGTAAAAGCTCATTTCGACGCCACCCACGTGAACTGACAAGAGGTTACTGTTTGCCGGGTTGGTGTTTTCGATGACCGTGGGGCGTCCGGTATCGACTATTGGAGAGGCCAGCTTGACCAGGTCGGGGTTGCCGCGGAAGCCCGACTTCGATGTGAAGCTGATGCGATCGCCGTCGAACAGGACCAGCGCAGCATGCTGTGCACGGAAGTAGGTTCGTGCGAAGTTCACTGTGCGATCCAGCTGATCGTTTGAACGGGTGAGAGTGATTCCCAGATCAAGCAACGATTGCTGACGTCCCGTGCTGGACTGGGGTATTGCGCGATTACTTCGTGCCGTGCGTTCACCGGGTTTGGAAACCTGACCGGGTTTGGGTAGCCGTCGCGACAACTGGCGAGCTATGTGGCGAGCACATTCTGTGTAAGCAAATGCTGGGCGGCCAGTTCCGTTGCGGGCCGACGGCGGGATGGGAACGAATGTCGCGTTGCGCACCTTGGCGCAAAGCTTCTCGGTGGCCGTGTCTAGTTGCTCTGCGTGTTTCTGCGCGCGCCGTACGAGTGTCGAGGATGCGCCGCCAGCGAAGGTGATCACGGGGATTCCTGCAACGATGATTGGTGTGCCGGCGACAGACTTGGCCCGAATCTGGTCGAGCAGGGACTCCATCCGTGATGACCAGCGTTTTGGCGGGGTGAGGGCAAACGCATCTGATTGGCCGAGGGCGACAACGACCGCGTCATACGTTTGTAGTTTGCTACTGCGGATGGAGTCTGATGCGCGCTGAATCCGCCTTCGATTGTGCACGGAGAGATCCACATCAGTACCTCTCCGTGTGGCCTTGGATATTTCGTCCGCCAACCTGCCGGCTAAAGCCAGTTGGTGGCTCACTACTCCTGACCCGGCGAATTCCCTGGAGCTGAACAGCAGGACCCGGTCCGGGTCAAGCCCACGCCCATGTCCGCGCGGGGCATCGGCAGGTTGGGGTGCGGAGGACAGCTGAGAGTTGAACTGTGCGTGCGCGATCCGCATCGCTGGTTGTAGCAGCAGCCTCATCAGGCGACCGCCCGCGGATTCGATGGCACGGACGGGAGTCGCCGCCTCACTCGGTACCGGAGCTGTGGGAAGGTTCATGATTCTTGTCCAGTCGCGTGATGCGCTCCGAAGATGCGGTCCAGGAGCTTCCTCCAGCGGCCACCCTCGGTCTGAATCGGAGCCGGTTCGGTTGTGCCCGGGACGAACTCGGTCCAGTAGCAGTCAGAGCACACGCGGACGAACTCGTGTGTTGACAGCCCTACGCCGAAGAACACGTTCCCGACAGTGTCGAGGCTTTCGCCACAGTTCGGGCAGCGACGGGCCCGGAGATGTCGGCCGGTCACGAAGCGGGCGCGATCACGGAGAGAGCGAGTACTTGGCGTTCAGAGGACGAACATGCGATCTGGCGCAGCAAAGAGAACACAACCTTTAGCAACATTTCGGAGAAAGAGGAGATTGCGGCACGGGCCGCTGGCCGCCACTGCGAGGCAAGTCGCATTCTGAGGGCAGGAGATCTCACCGTTGTCTGATGCACCAAGACGGCGTAGACGACAGGCGTCGGGTATGACCATTCTGCTGTCGTGCTGCTGTGCAAGTAAGCCCCAAAACACGCGACGATTTCGGGGTACACGTGTAGACTGCGGCCCGGCACCTCAGACGATGACCCCCGGCGAGACGCATTCCACGCGTTCTCGGCCTGCGCTGCAGGTAGCATCGTCGGCACAACTGGTTAGGGGTGAGGATGCCGTTCCTCGATGCGAGTGGTGAACCGCTCAAGGTGATCCCGCTCAGGCAGGCCCCGACCACGAAGCCGTACTTCCAGCTCACGCGGTCGATCGGGTTCCGAGAACATGATTCGAGCGAAACCTACTTGGTGCCGCCGCATACTGCGGATGACTATCCGCAGAGCGGCAACCGTACGAATTTGGCATCCGTACCCGCGTTCCTTCACAGTTTCATCGCGGCGTACGGGAGGCAGACCGCCCCGGCCATCCTGCACGACCACCGCCGCACGCTGACCAACCAGCTCCCGGCGACGGATGCCCTCGTGCTGGCGGAGCAGGATGACCGCGTCTTCCGGGTGGCGCTGCGCCAGCAGAAGGTTCCCCTGCTTCGTGCCTGGCTGATGTGGGCGTTCGTCTCGGCGGAACGGTATTGGCTGTACGCTCGGCCTCGTGGCGTGCTGTTGCTTTCGCAGGCACTGCTTGGGGTAGCCCTGATCTACACCGCCATCGTTCTGGCTCTCGGGTCACCACTGTGGCTGCTCGGCATTGCCGTACCGGCGATCGCGGCATTGGTCTGGAAGCGGCGATACCTGCTGGTGCTCTGGTTGAGCTATGGTGTCGCGCTGCTGGCGCCCCTGGTGCTGCTTCAGCTGTGTGCGCTCATACCGTATTGGCTGGCCGAACTCCTGGTGCGCGAGGCCGTCGATCGACCGTTCCTCGACCCCGATCCCGGGCCGGTCGCGGTGCCATTCGGGCGAGCACCGTAAGGGATGTGAGAGGGGTGAACGGTCAGGCGATGTTGGCGTTGTCGGTCCAGGGGTCGGGGTTCTGGTTGTGGGATTGAGCGTTGTCCGTTGCCCCGCGGATGCGGGTGTCGGGTTCGGTGGTGTACCGGT